>JBBQCD010000001.1:0-160843 GCA_038318385.1 Burkholderiales bacterium
CTCTACCAACTGAGCTAAGAGCCCGAAACTTGTCTTGCGTTGCCGGTCGTTGGATGGTGGGTTGTGCGGGGCTCGAACCCACGACCTACGGATTAAAAGTCCGCTGCTCTACCAACTGAGCTAACAACCCGGCAAGCCCACAATTATATCTGCCCGGAATTGTCTGCCCTGCCCTGCGCAGCCAGCAGCGATTCTAGCGCGGCGCCGGCCGCGACCATGCCGAAGGTCGCGGTGACCGCGACGCTGGAGCCGTAGCCGCTGCAGTTGAGGCTGCCGTCGCTGTCGACGGGGGCGCCGGCGTCCTGCAGCGGACCGCGGACGGGCTCGCGCGAGTACACGCAGGTCAGGCCGATCCGTCCCGTGCGTGCGGCACCGTGGTGCTTGCGCAGACGCTGACGCAGCGCGGCGAGCATCGGGTCGTGGGTCAGCAGGCCCAGATCCTCGACGGCGACGGCCTGCGCCGCGCGCTTGCCGCCGGCGGCACCGACGATGACGAGCGGAGGCGCGCCGGGAGCCAGCGCCCACGCCGCCAGGACGGCCTTGGCGCGACCCTGGTCGCAGGCGTCGACGACGGCGTCGACGGGGCGCTCGGGCAGCAGTGCGGGCCAGTTGCCTTCCTCGACGAAGGCGTCGACGGCGGTGACTGCGCAGCCCGGGTGGATGTCGGCAATGCGCGCGCGCAGCGCCTCGACCTTCGCCTGCCCGAGCGTGGCGCCGAGTGCCTGCACCTGGCGGTTGATGTTCGACTCGGAGACGTGGTCGAGGTCGACCAGCGTCAGCGCGCCGATGCCACTGCGCGCCAGCGCCTCCGCCGTCCAGGAGCCGACGCCACCGACGCCGACGACGACCACGTGGGCCGCGCGGATGCGCGCATAGTCAGCATCACCGTAGAGACGGCGCAGGCCGCCGAAGCGGCGTTCGAGATCGGTGTCGTCCGGCATCGGTGCCGCGGACGGCGCAGACGGCGCAGACGGCGCCGGCGGCGCAGGCGGCGCGGCCGCCACCGCTGTCGACGGGGCGGACGAACCCGGCGACGCTGCGACCGTCCGCATCTCGCCGCTCACGCGGCGCGCTCGACGCGCCAGATCTGGAATCGCAATGCCGCCACCGCGCCGGCCAGGATCGCCGCGATCGCGACGAAGCTCGTGAGGCTCAGGGTCGACAAGCCGGAGAGGCCCTGGCCGACCGTGCAACCCAACGCGGTGACGCCGCCGATGCCCATCAGCGCGCCGCCGACCAGGTGGTTGCCGGTGTCGCCGGCATTGCGGAACCCCTCCCAACGGAAGCTTTTTGTCGCGATGGCGTAGATCGAAGCCCCTGCGACCACGCCGAACACCGAGACGATGCCGATCGTCAGCAGCTTGGACTTGTCGCTGAAGTACAGGAACCAGTCGAGCGTGTAGGCGAACGGGGCCACGAAGCTCAGCGACTCCATGCGCTGCGAGTTGGTCGCCAGGAATGCTTCCTGCAGCGTGTTCGGATCTTCGGCCACGTGGCCGAGACGGCCCGAGACCCACCACGTGGCGGCGATCACGGCACCGACGCCGAGGCCGCCGAGGATGTTGTCGGCCGAGCGCCCTTCCGGCCGCGCCAACGCCCAGGCGACGAGCGCGCCACCGAGCACGAAGCCGATCAGCGCGGCCAACACGCCCTTGGACATGCCCGTCGCTGCCGCGGCGAGGGTCGGCAGGTCGGTGGCGGTGGCGAACGTCGTCGCGATGCGGTCGACCGTCTCGACGCGCGCGACCGCGGTGATGCCCTTCAAGGTGGCGAACGCCGCCAGACCGAGGACCATGAAGACGACGGCGGACTTGAGATTGCCGCTGCCGATGCGCACCAGCGTCTTGCTGCCGCAACCCGATGCGAGGACCATGCCGAAACCGAACATCGCGCCGCCGACGAGTGCCGACAGCCAGATGAATCGAGGCCCCGCGTAGATGGAATTCGACGCGTCCAGCCAGCCGAGCGCGACCATCGCATTGAAGCCGATCATGGCGACGCCGATCGCCAGGACCCACATTCGCATGCGCGCCCAATCGCCCATGTTGACGATGTCGGAGACCGCGCCCATCGTGCAGAAGTGGGTCCGCTGCATGATCGCGCCCAGCACCACGGAAAGGCCGAACGCGGCCCAGAGCACCTGGGTCGCCAGGCTGCTCATGTCGACTTCCTGCATCCGCGCATTTTAGCGGCGCGGGTGGCTCCTATTTCATCGACACCAGCCGTTCGCGGCCCGCCTGCGCCGCCTCGGTCTTCGGATAGGCCTTCACCAGTTCCTCGATCGTGCGCTTGGCGGCCTTCGGGTCCTTCAACTCGGCCTGACAGTTGGCGATCGCCAGCAGTGCCTCGGGCGCCTTCGGATTGTCCGGCGCGGTGTTGACGAGGGTCCGGAACGAGCTGATCGCTTCCTTGTAGTCGCGCTTGCCGTACTGCGCGTTGCCGAGCCAGAACAGCGCCGATTCGCGGTAGCCGCTGGCCGGCCAGCGCCTCAGCAGCAGGCCGAGCGAGGTGGCCGCGCGCTCGAACTCGCCGCGCCGCACCGCCGCGATGCCTTCGTCGTACTGGCGCTTCTCGTCCGGATCGGCGAGGAACTCCTTGTCGTCGAGCGTGACCTTCTGCGGCTCGATCTTGCGGATCCGGTCTTCCACACCCTGCTGGATGTCGGCCTGCTTGCGCTGCACCTCGGCGATGTCGCGGGAGAGCTGTTCGTTCTGGCCCCGCAGCTTGGCCATGTCGCCGCGCTGCAGCTCGATCTGGTTATTCAGCTCGAGCAGACTGCGCTTGAGCTGGTTGAGCTGCTCGCCGAACTGGGCGATCTGCTCGGCCTGGCGGGCACGCTGCTGCTCGTTGCTCTGCTCGAGCTTCTGGCGCAGGTCGAGGATCGCGCGGCGCGCCTCGTCGTCATCGAAGATTCCGGCGTGCGCCGCCGGCGCAGCGAAGGCCGCCACCAGCAGCGCCCGCACCGCCGGCCGCCGCAGCCCGTGAAGTGCGGCGCGCATCATCAACGCGGCACGAGTTCGGCGCGGCGATTCTTGGCCCACGCCGACTCGTCGCTGCCCTGCACCGCCGGACGCTCCTTGCCGAAGCTCACCGCCTCGAGCTGGCTGTCGTTGGCGCCCAGCAGTTCGAGCGACTTCACCACCGCTTCGGCACGCTTCTGGCCGAGGGCGAGGTTGTATTCATGGCCTCCGCGCTCGTCGGTGTGGCCCTCGACAGTGAGGTGACGCTTGCGGTCACTGGAAAGGGCCTTGGCGTTGGCGTCGACGACCGGGCGGTAATCGTCCTTGACGACGTAGCTGTCGAAGTCGAAATAAACGACCTTCGGCAGGTTCGACATCATCGCGCTGCTGCCGCTGCGGGTCAGGTCCACGGACGCGACCTGGCTCTGCGCGGTGCCGCCGGCATTCGCGCCGGCGCCACTGCCGGCGCCCGCACCGGTGTTCGCGCCCGTGGTCGCACGGCTTTCGACCGGCGCGTCGCCGTCGAGCTTGGTGCTCGAGCAACCGGCCAGGGCCAGCGCGGCGGCGATCGTGGCGAGTTTGAGGGAATTGGAAATGTTCATGCTGTTACTCCTTCGGTGAAATGTTGCGCGGTCGAGGGATGGCGCGCTCGTCCGCTGAGCGGCGAAGCGGCGGCCTGGCTACCGACCATAAGGCCCCCACGCCGGCTCGCGGACTTCGCTGGCCGCTGACGCGAGACGAGCCTTGATCTTGCCATCGAGGGTGGTGGTCATCAACACCTCGCGACCCTGCGCGCGGGTCGCGTACATGACGAGGCGGCCGTTCGGTGCGAAGCTCGGGCTCTCGTCGTCGCTGGTGTCGGTGATCGCGACCGCAGCCGCGCCGGCAGTCAGCTCCTGCGTGTGCAGGCGAAAGGCATTGCCGGAACGCGAGATGAAGGCGAGCGTGCGACCGTCGGGGCTGATCGCCGGGCTGATGTTGTAGCTGCCGCCGAAGGTGACGCGCTCGACCGCGCCGCCGCCGCTGGCGATGCGGTAGATCTGCGGACTGCCACCGCGGTCGGAGACGAAATAGATCGTGCGTCCGTCCGGTGCGAACACCGGTTCGGTGTCGATGGCCTGACTGGTCGTCAGGCGTCGTGGGGTCTCGCCGTTGCGGCCGATCAGGAAGAGCTGCGAACCAGAATCGCGAGAGAGCGTCACCGCCAGCGACTGTCCGTCCGGGGACCACGCCGGCGCGCTGTTCGAACCGCGGAAGTTGGCGACGGCGCGGCGGCTGCCGGAGGCGACGTCCTGGGTGTAGACGACCGCCTTCTGGCTTTCGAAGGAGACGTAGGCGAGTTCGCGACCGTTCGGCGACCACGCCGGCGAGATGATCGGCTCGGCACTGTTCAGCGCCACCTGGCCGCCTTCGCCGTCGGCATCGGCCACGCGCAGGGTGAAGCGGCCGCCGCCCTTGGTCACGTAGGCGATGCGGGTCGAGAAGACGCCCTTGTCGCCGGTCAGCTTCTCGTAGATGTAGTCGGCGATGCGGTGTGCCGCCAGGCGCAGGTCGGCCGCCGGCACGGCACTGCTCTGGCCGCCGAGCTCGCCGCCCTTGACCACGTCCCACAGCTTGAAGCGCAGGTCGAAGCGGCCATCGGCGAGGCGCGTGACGGAGCCGGCGACGAGTGCGTCAGCGGCGCGGCCACGCCAGTCGGACATCGCCGGCTGCGAGGTCTCGTCGAGCGCGCCACCGGCTTCCACGAGGCGGAAAACCCCGCTGCGCTCTAGGTCGGCCCGAACGATGGCGGACACCGGCTGCGGAGCCCGGTCCTCGTCGCGGAACTTGACGACCGCGATCGGCAGCTGGGTCGCCCCGACCCCTGAGATCTCGACCCGGAACTGAGCCCAGGCGGGCACGGCGAAGGCTCCGGCGGCAGCGGCCAGGACGGTTCTTCTTTGCAACATGTGAATGGCTGATCCTTTTCCGCGACGTGGGTTCAATCTGATTGGCCGGCACGGCGGACTGGAGCCTGTGCAGGCAAGCGCCATGCCGAGTCCTGCTCGTGGCGCTTGGCATAGCGGTAGAAGGTCTGCTCGAAGTAGGCCAGGGCGATGACGAAGCCGGCCCAGCCGTCCAGCAGGCCGCGCTTGAAGACGAGGTGCTTGACGAAGGCCCAGCTGGCGCTGGCCAGTGCCCGCCCCATCGAAGCCCGCCCCGGGGCCACCTTGGCCGCCCCCAGGGTCGAGTAGCGATTGAGCTTGGCCACGACTTCGCCGAGATCGGCGAACGGGAACTGCCAGATCGCATGACGCAACTCGCCGAGCGGCTTGGCGGTGAGGAGCCGGTAGCCCTCGTGGACCGGCTCCAGGGTGTAGGCCATCGTGCCGCGCCGAAAGAGCTGAGGCTGGCGGAAGTTCGGGTACCAGCCCGAATGCCGAATCCAGCGTCCCATGAACCAGTTGCGCCGCGGCACGCGATAGACATCCACGGCGTCGGCGGCGTCGATGACGGCCAGGATCTCATCGCGCACCTCCGGCGTGCAGCGCTCGTCGGAGTCCAGGCTGAAGATCCAGTCGCCGCGGCAGGCCTCGATGGCCTGGTTGCGCAGGTCGCCGAACCCCTTGAAGTCGACCTGCACGACGCGTGCGCCGAGGGACTCGGCGATCTGCACCGTGCCGTCGGTGCTGTTCGAATCGGCGACGACGATCTCGTCGGCCCAGAGCACGCTGGAGATCGCCTCACGGATCTTCTGCGCCTCGTTGAACGCGATGATGTAGACGGAAACGCGCGGCGGGCGGTTCGGCTCGGAAGTCTGGGGGGGTTCGATCATCGGCCGGTGGCTTGCGCTGGGAAGCGCCGCTCGCATTGTAGGCAGGGTGCGCAGCGGATAATCGGGCCAGCCATGACCGGACCGAGCCCGACGTTCAAGCAACGCCTCCGCCGCCTCGCGCCGTACTTTGCCGGCACGCGCCGCGGTTTCGTGCTGGTCGTCGTCGGCGCCGCGGTTGCGGCGGCGACGGAGCCGATGATCCCCGCCCTGCTCAAGCCGCTGCTCGACAGCGGCTTCAAGGCCGGAACCCTCAACCTGTGGCTGGTGCCGCTCGCGGTGATCGGACTCTTCGTCGTTCGCGGCTTGGCCGGCTTCGTCGCCCAGTACGGCCTCACCTGGTCGGCGAACCGGGCGATCCTGCAGATGCGCTCGACGATGTTCGAGCGCCTGATGACCGCCGAACCGGCGCTGTTCTCCCGCAACACCGCGTCGAGCCTGACCAACACCCTCAGCTACGAGGTCCAGAACGGCGCGGTCACGCTGGTCGGCTCGCTGCTGACGCTGGTGAAGGACTCGATGGCGCTGGTGGCCCTGCTGGTCTACCTGCTGTTTCTCAACTGGCAGCTGACGATCTTCGTGGCGGTGCTGTTCCCGGCCGTCGCCATCGTCATGCGCACACTGAGTCGTCGCCTGCACCGGCTGTCGCTGCAAAGCCAGAAGGCGATCGACGAGCTCGCCTACGTAGTCGAGGAAAACGTCCTGGCCTGGCGCATGGTGCGGCTGCACGGCGCGGCGAGTTCGCAGGCCGAGCGCTTCCGGAAGCTGAGCGAATCGCTCCGCCGCCTGGCCATCAAGGGCGTCGTCGCCAGCGCGGCGATGACGCCGATCACCCAGGTGCTGGCGGCCTGCGCGTTTTCCGCTGTGCTGGTGGCGGCGCTCTGGCAGAGCAGCGCGCAGGGTGGATCGGTGGGCGGATTCGCCGCGTTCGTGACGGCCATGCTGATGCTGATCGCGCCGATCAAGCACCTGTCCGAGGTGGCAGGGCCGATCACGCGCGGGCTCGTCGCCCTGGAGCGCGGCACCAACCTGATCGAGGACACACCGGTCGAACGCGGCGGCAGCTTCGACGGCGGACGCGCCAAGGGCGCGCTCGAACTGCGCGGCGTCTCGATGCGCTACGCCGGCGACGGTGCCCCGGCACTCGACGACGTCTCGCTCGAGTTGAAGGTCGGAGAGGCGGTGGCGTTGGTCGGACCATCCGGCGCCGGCAAGTCGACGCTCGTCAACCTGCTCCCGCGCTTCCTCGATCCGAGCGCCGGGCAGGTGCTCCTCGACGGCCGGCCACTGGCCGACTGGGACATCGACGCGCTGCGGCGCCAGTTCGCGCTCGTCAGCCAGGACGTGGTGCTGTTCAACGACAGCGTCGCTGCCAACGTGGCGCTCGGCGCCGTACCCGACCGGACGCGCGTCGAGGAGGCGCTGCGCGGCGCCAACCTGCTGGACTTCGTGCGCGGCCTGCCCCAGGGCATCGACTCGCCGATCGGCCACAACGGCAGCCAGATGTCGGGCGGCCAGCGTCAGCGCCTGGCCATCGCGCGGGCGATCTACAAGGACGCACCGATCCTGCTGCTCGACGAGGCGACCTCCGCGCTCGACTCCGAATCGGAACGCCTGGTGCAGCAGGCGCTGGTCGGCCTGATGCGCGGCCGCACCAGCATCGTCATCGCTCACCGCCTGTCGACGATCGAGCGCGCCGACCGCATCGTCGTCCTCGAGGCCGGCCGTGTCGTCCAGCAGGGATCGCATGCCGACCTGCTCGGCCGCGGCGGCCTCTATGCCAAACTGCATGCTCTGCAGTTCAGCGACATCGCCGCCTGACCTCGGCACGCCGGGCCGGCCGCCGCGCCGCCTGCATCGCAGGCCGTCGTTCGCTGTCCGAAAGCCGCTGCACCGCAACCCCGCGAGGTCATCATGAGCCAGCCGATCAGCCGCTACCCCGTCCCGCCGCTCGTCGACCTGCCGGAAGACCTGCGCCAGCGCATCGTCGAGGTGCAGGAGAAATCGGGCTTCGTGCCGAACGTGTTCCTGGCGTTCTCGCACCGCCCGGCCGAGTTCCGCGCCTTCTTCGCCTACCACGACGCGCTGATGCTGAAGGATTCAGGCCTCAGCAAGGCCGAGAAGGAGATGATCGTCGTCGCCACCAGCGGCGCGAACAACTGCCTCTACTGCGTCGTCGCCCACGGCGCGATCCTGCGCATCTACGAGAAGAACCCGCTCGTCGCGGACCAGGTGGCGGTGAATTACCGCAAGGCCGACATCGGCCCGCGGCAAAAGGCGATGCTCGACTTCGCCATGAAGGTCTGCCTCGATTCGGCCGCCATCGGCGATGCCGACTTCGCCGCCTTGCGCGAACACGGCTTCGACGACGAGGATGCCTGGGACATCGCCGCCATCACCGCGCTCTTCGGGCTTTCGAACCGGATGGCCAACGCCACCTCGATGCGGCCGAACGACGAGTTCTACCTGCTCGGCCGGCTGCCCCGGGCGGACAAGAAGGCCAAGGGCGCCTGAGGTCGTGCGCTACCGCGTCGTCATCCCGGTCCTGAACCAGCTCGACTACAGCCGCCAGTGCGTCGCCAGTCTGCAAGCGAGCGGCACGCCGGCCGAAGCGCTGCTCGTCATCGACAACGGCAGCACGGACGACACCCCGGTCTGGCTGGCGGCGCATCCGGAGATCCCGTCGCTGCGCAATCCGGTCAACCTCGGCTGCGGCGGCGCCTGGACCCAGGGCGCGCTGCTCGCCGATGCCGAGTGGGCCGTGCTGCTGAACAACGACGTGATCGTTTCCGACCAGGCGATGGACCGCACGCTCGACGCCGCCGAGCGCCACGGCCTCGATGTCGTCAGCCCGGCGCTCGCAGAGGGCGCCCTCGACTACGACTTTCCCGCGCATGCCGCCGCCTTCTGCGAGCGCATGGCAGGCACGCTGCGCCGTGGTTGGTTCCACGGCGTCGGCTTCGCCGTCCGACGCCGCGTCTTCGAAACCATCGGCTTTCCCGACACCGACCGCCAGCTCGGCGGCCGCGAGGACGTCGAATTCCTGGTGCGATGCGGCCGCAACGCCATTCCGGTCGGTACCGTCGGCGACGCCCTGCTGCATCACTTCGGGTCGATCACGCAGAAGGCGATCAAGCTCGAGACCGGGCAGAGCGACCTCGGCGACCGCGACCACTTCTACCGCAAGCTCGGCATGGGCTGGCTCGAGCGCAAGCGCTTCAAGCGCGAACGCCGCGATTCGGCGCAGCGCTGGGCAGAGGACGAGATGGCGCAGCGCGGTTACGCGCTGCACATGCAACGCATCCGCGGTGGGTGGGAAGCGACTCGGCACCTGTGAGGTCAGGTGTCCCTATTCGCCGTCATGTACCGACGATGTATCGACTCTCTTCGCGCGTGATCAAGTTGAGCTGACCCACGCAGTTCCGGGTCCATATTCGTTCTGTCCAGCCAGGCGTATGGCGATAGAGCACGTTCGTCGAACTGTCGATGCGCAAGCGCTTCAGAAGAAGCCAACTCCCCAGACGCTCCGCGCAGAACGCCCATGCGCGAGTCTGGTATCCCGAGCGCAGTCGCGTGTAACGCTGAACGCAAGCTCGCACGACCTGCTCGACCGCACCAATGCTGGCCAACCAGAAGTCCACCGGATAGACGCCGAGTTCAACTCCCCCTGGGATGAACACGTCCTCCTTCAGGAAGGGCTCTACCTCCCGCGACGCAATCACGCCCTGTTCCACAGCCTCGGCGCAGAAGCGAAGCAAATCCTCGACGTGATGTGCTCCCACGTAGTCGCGAAGATAGCCCCGCCGATGCCAGAACAAGCGCGTGAAGTGCAATGGAGCGCACAGGAGAAAACTTCGATCACCCGGATCGAGAAAGTCTCCCAACGCGCCGCCGCGGAGCGCGTCCAAGGGGACCAGATCCATGACGCGGTAGTTTGGTGCCGGGGCACGCACGATTCGGCGCGGAGAAACGAACTTTCGATACTGGCAAATGCCGATTCGCGTGGCATCGGGCCGATGCCGAAGAAGGTAGTTCTTGATAGCGAAACTGCCTGCCGTTCCTCCCAGGACGGGATGATGCGCTTCCCAATCCGGTGCGAGGTCACGCAGATTCCAAAGTCCAGCCGCCTGGGCTTCGCCGAGGTAGATGGGTGTCACCCAGCTGGGCGGCTCCAACCACAAAGGTACATGGGTGACACATGCATAGACCAGTCCTGAATCAGGCATGCTACGGCCACCTCAGCGAACGCGCTTCAAATAGCCGTCCGGGGCGACGCTGACCAGCAGCTTGTGGTCGATGTCCTTGCGGATCTCGAATTCGGGGTGGCGCTTGAGGTAGTCGAAGACGGCCGTCTTCGGGTTGTCGCCCGGGCCCCAGGGGCGGTCGGGGAACATCTCCGCCGGCATGTCCTCGATGACGGTGTCGAAGACGACGCAGTAGCTGCCGACCGACGTCATCGGCGCGTAGGCTTCGAGCTCGGCGAGGACGTGCGCGTGCGTGTGGTTGCTGTCGAGCGAGACCAGCACACGTTGCCTGCCTGCCGCCAGCGCCGCGACCTGTGCGACCACGTCGGGCGCCACGCTCGACCCCTGGATCATGGTGATGCGTCGCGCCAGCGGATGGGCGACGATCGCGTCGCGGTTGTGGGCGCGGATGTCGATGTCGACGCCGACGACGCGGGCATCGGCCGGGCCGCCACAAGCCGCGTTGACCTCGAGCATCGAGGCCGAGAACACCAGCGAGCCGCCATGGGCGATGCCAGTCTCGACGATCAGGTCCGGCTGAACCGCCCAGATCAGCTCCTGCATCGCGACGATGTCCTGCGGGTACTGGATGATGGGGCGACCGAGCCACTCGAAGTGGTACGAATACTTGCGCCGGTTCGCGAGGTTGACCCACTGCCGCGACGCCGCGCGCAACGCCTCGTCGGCGCCCTGTGCGGCGATCTCTTCGCGGCCTTCCTGCATGAACTGTTCGTAGGGCGTCATCTTCATGTCCTCGTGTTGATTCGTGCCGGATTTCCGCGCACCACCGCGCCGGCCGGAACGTCGCGAGTCACCACCGCGCCGGCGCCGACCAGCGCGCCCGCGCCGACCGCAAGCCGCGGCAGCACGACCGCACCGGCTCCGATCATCGCCCGCGCGCCGATCCTGACGCAGCCGCAGACGGTCGCTCCCGGTGCAACGTGCACGCCGTCGCCGACGACGCACTCGTGGTCGACGCTGGCTGCGTGGTTGACGATGCAGGCGGCGCCGAGCACCGCGTCGGCGGCGACGACGGCCCGTGCCAGCACCTGCGTGCCGGCGCCGAGCCGGGCGCTCTGGCAGACGGATGCGTCGGGATGGACCAGCGGGGCCAGCGCCATGCCGCGGCGCACGAACAGCTGCTGGATCGCCAGGCGGTCGGCACCCCGATGGCCGCCGATCGCGGCCAGGCCCCGAACCTCGGCGAGCGCCGCCGTGGCATCGGCCCACTGCGCGAAGCCGGCTTCGCCGATGTAGAGCGGCACACCCGACAGCGCCTGCGCCGCCGGATCGTTGTCGAAGGTCGCGATGAGTCGGCCACCGAGTGCGCGGATCAGGCTGGCCAGCACCTTCGCATGGCCGGAGCTGCCCCAGATCGCATAGCGCACGTCGGCCGCGTCGGGTGTCGGCCTGCTAGGCACCGAGCAGCTCCCGCAGCGGCGCGACGACGCGCCGCTGCTCGTCGTCGGTCATGTCATGGAAGCTCGGCAGGTTGATCGCGCGCCGCGGAATGTCGGCCGCCAGCTTGCCGCCCGGTCGCGGCGCGAACATCGGCAGGCTCGAGAGAGGATGGAAGAAGACGCGGGCATCGATGTCGAGCGCGGCGAACGCCGCCTGCAACCGCTCGCGTGTCACCCCGGTCTCGGGCGCGAAGACCACTGTCGGCATCCAGGCGCCATTGCGCGTGCCGGGAGCCTCCGGGTTCATCGACACGCCCGGGCAGCCGGCGAGCAGCGCGCGGTAGCGCTGCAGGATCGCGTGCTTGCGAGATTCGAGGACGGCGATGCGCTCGAGCTGGCCGCAGCCGATCGCCGCCTGCACGTTCGACATCTTGTACTTGTAGCCGACGACGTCGGGCCAGAACTGGCGCTTCTGCCCGCGGGCGCGGCCGTGGTTGGACAGCGTCAGCACGCGCTCGTGGAGCGCGTCGTCGTCGGTGACGAACATGCCGCCCTCGCCGGTCGTCAGCGTCTTCGTGCCGTGGAACGAGAAGGCGCCGAAGGCACCCATGCTGCCGGCACGCTTGCCGTGCCAGACCGCACCGATCGCCTCGGCGGCGTCTTCGACGACGGGGATGCCGCGCTCGCGGCCGATCGCCAGCAGCCGGTCCATTGCGCAGAGGTTGCCGTAGAGATGCACCGCCAGGATCGCCTTGGTGCGCGGCGTGATCGCGGCCTCGACCTGGTCCGGGTCGAGGCACCAGCTGTCGGCCAGGATGTCGACGAACACCGGCTCGGCGCCGAGGTGGACCACTGGGGCCACCGAAGCGACCCAGTTGGTGTCGGCGAGGATGACCTCGTCGCCCGGACCGATGCCGAGCGCGGCCAGACCCATGTGCAGCGCCCCTGTGCAGCTCGAGGTGGCGATCGCGTGGCGCACGCCGAGATAGTCGCGGAACCGGGCCTCGAAGCGGTTCAGGTAGTCGTAGCAGTGCTCGCCCCAGCCGTTGCGGGTCGCGTCGGTCGCGTAGCCGACCTCGAGCTCGGTGATCGACGGTCGGGTGTACGGAATGCGCGTCGGCGTGGTCATGCGACCTCCAGTCGCGGCACCGCGGTGACGAAACGCCCGCCCCAGCTCCGCACGGCGGCAAGCTGCGTCGTCAGCTCGGTGCGCAGGTTCCACGGCAGCAGCACGACGTAGTCGGGGCGCAGTGCCAGGAGGCGCGCCTCGTCGACGATCGGGATGCGGCTGCCCGGCATGAATCGGCTCTGCTTGGCGGGGTTGCGATCGACGACGAAGGCGACGAGGTCGGGGCGGACGCCGGCGTAGTTCATCAAGGTATTGCCCTTGGCGGCAGCGCCGTAGGCGGCCACGCTCTTGCCGGCCCGCTTCGCCTCGATCAGAAAGGCGTGGAAATCGTTCTTCACGCGATCGGCCTCGGCCTGGAAGCCGGCGTAGAACGCGGCCGACGCCATGCCCGCATCGAGCTCCTGGCGTGCGAGTGCATCGACACGCGCGGCGCGCGGCCGGTCACCGCCGGCGCTGCGCTGGGCATACACGCGCAAGCTGCCGCCGTGCGTCGGCAGCTCCTCGACGTCGAACACCGCCAGGCCGTTCGCGGCGAAGACGCGCTCGACGGCTGTCAGCGACAGGTAGGAGTAGTGCTCGTGGTAGGCGGTGTCGAACTGGTTCTCACGCACCATGCGCAGCAGGTGCGGAAACTCGAACGTCGCCACGCCCGCGGGCTTGAGCAGCCCGGCGAAGCCGGCGACGAAGTCGTTGATGTCGGGCACATGAGCCAGCACGTTGTTGGCGGCGACGAGGTCCACCGCGCGTCCCTGGGCGACGAGTTCGTCGGCGAGGCCTACGCCGAAGAAGCGCTCGACGATCTCGATGCCCTTGGCGCGCGCCGCAGCCGCCGTGCCGGCGGTAGGCTCGACGCCGTAGCAGGGAATGCCGGCGTCGCGCACGTACTGCAGGAGATAGCCGTCGTTCGCCGCGATTTCGGCAACGAGGCTTTGCGGCGTCAGCGCGAACCGCTCACGCATCGCCTCCACATAGGCCCGGCTGTGCGCGAGCCACGAAGTCGAGAACGAGCTGAAATAAGCGTAGTCGTCGGTGAAGAGGGCTTCGCGCCCGGCATGGTCCTCGGTCTGCACCAGCCAGCACGACTCGCAGACGAGGAGCCGCAGCGGGTACCAGACCTCGGGCGCGCGCAGCGCCGCCTCGCTCAGGTAGGCGTTGGAGGGCGGCGCGCTGCCGAGGTCGAGAAAAGGCAGCGCCAGCGCGGTGCCACAGTGGCGACACTTCAAACGGCGACTCCGGGATAGGACGCGTCGATCATCGGCTGGCTCGCGTCCCGCGCCGACAGGCCCTCGGGCGGCAGCGGCCAGGTGATCGCGATGCGCGGATCGAGCGGGTTCAGGCCGGCATCGGCCGCGGCGACGTGAGCTGTCGAGTGGCAGTACAGCATCTCGACATTGTCGGTCAGCGCCTGCAGGCCATGGGCGCAGCCCTGCGGGATCAGCAACGCCACGCCGTTGTCCGCCGAGAGCCGCTCGGCATGCCACTGCAGGAAGGTCGGCGAGCCGTGGCGGAGATCGACCACGACGTCCCAGACTTCGCCGCGCAGGCAGCTCACCAGTTTCACCTCGGCATGCGGCGGGTGCTGGAAGTGCAGCCCGCGCACGGTGCCGCGCCGGACCGTCACGGTGAGGTTCATCTGCGCGACCGGCCCGGCCCAGCCGGCGGCGCCCAGCTCCTCGGCGCAGAACAGCCGCGTCAGCGAACCGCGCGCATCGCCGCGCGGCTGGCGCGTGACGCGCATGACGCCGGCGAGCCCCGTCGCTTCGATCACGAATCGGCGCGCTGCGGTGTCTCCGCTCCCAGCCGCGATTGCCAGTTCAGTCCCGGTCCCGATCTCGACGCCGGCTCCGGTTGCGCCGACTCGTTCCGCACCGCTCATGCTGCGGCCTCGTGATCGGCGATGTCGGTCGCGCACAGCGCCCGCGCGTCGGCGCCGTCGGCGAGAGCGCGGTACCAGCGCATCGAGCGCTGCACCGCCTCGGTCAGCGCCCAGCGCGGCTCCACGTCGAGCGTCGTGCGCGCCTTCGCGATCTCGAGCGCGAGCCAGCCGGCTTCGTGCGGACCTTCCGCACCGTCGCCGCCAGCCCACTCGCCGCGACCATAGGCCTCGCGGGCCAGGCAAACGACACGGCCGACCGTTGCGGCCTCGTCCGTCGGTGGCCCGAAGTTGTACGCCCCCGCGAGGGCGGGTTCGTGCCACAGGGCCTCGACCAATCGCAGGTACGCCGCGAGCGGCTCCACCACGTGCTGCCACGGCCGCACCGCATCCGGTCGCCGCACCTGAAGGGTCGCCCCCCGCTCCCAGGCGCGAACGGCATCGGGGATCAGCCGGTCCTCGGCCCAGTCGCCGCCGCCGATGACGTTGCCGGCGCGCGCGGTGGCGACGGCGACGCCGCGCGCGGCCAGGAAGGCGTCGCGATAGCTCACGACGACGATCTCCGCGGCGGCCTTGCTCGCGCTGTAGGGATCGTGGCCGCCGAGCGCATCGGTCTCGCGGTAAGGGAACGCGTGCTCGAGGTTGCGATAGACCTTGTCGGTGGTGACGACGACCACCACGCGCACCCCCCCCTGCTCGCGCAGCGCGTCCAGCACGTGGGCAGTGCCCATCACGTTGACGGCATGGGTGGCCAGCGGGTCGCGGTAGCCGGCGCGCACCAGCGACTGCGCGGCCAGGTGCAGCACGATCTCGGGTCGGCTCTCCCGGACGAGCGCCGCCACTGCCGCCGCGTCACGAATATCACAGAGCCGGCTGTCGCACAGCTCGGCCACGCGGGCGCCGTCGAACAGGTTCGGCGTCGTCGTCGGCGCCAGGGCCGCCCCGGTGACGACGGCGCCGAGCCGATGCAGCCACTGCACCAGCCACGCGCCCTTGAAGCCGGTGTGGCCGGTGAGCAGCACGCGCCGGCCGCGCCAGAACGCCGGGTCGGGGTTGCGCATCACCACGTCTTCCACGGCGCCCGGCCGCTTTGCCACAACTCCTCGAGCAGGTTCTTCTCGCGCAGCGTGTCCATCGGCTGCCAGAAGCCGGTGTGAGTCCAGGCCATCAGTTCGCCATCGGCTGCCAGGCGCGTCAACGGTTCGCCTTCCCAGCTGGTGGCGTCGCCCTCGATGTAGTCGAGGCAGCGCGGCGACAGCACGAAAAAGCCGCCGTTGATCAGGCCGCCGTCGCCCCGCGGCTTCTCGGTGAAACCGCTCACCGCCGGGCCGTCGGTCGCGAGCGCGCCGTAGCGTCCGGGCGGCTGCACCGCGGTGATCGTCGCGAGCTTGCCGTGGGCGCGATGAAAGGCGATCGACGCGGCGATGTCAACGTCGGCGACGCCGTCGCCGTAGGTGAAGCAGAACGCTTCCTCGTCGCGGACGTAGTCGGCCACGCGCTTCAGGCGCCCGCCGGTCATCGAATCCTCGCCGGTGTTGACGAGCGTCACCCGCCACGGCTCGGCCTGGCGGTGGTGCACTTCCATGCGGTTGTCGGCCAGGTCGAAGGTGACGTCGGACATGTGCAAAAAGTAGTTGGCGAAGTACTCCTTGATCACGTAGCCCTTGTAGCCGCAGCAGATCACGAACTCGTTGACGCCGCCCGCCGCGTAGATCTTCAGGATGTGCCACAGGATCGGCTTGCCGCCGATCTCGATCATCGGCTTGGGCTTGAGGTTGGTCTCCTCCGAGATGCGGCTGCCGTAGCCGCCGGCGAGGATCACTGCTTTCATCGGGAGGCTCCGCTGGAATCAGGAACAAGGGAACGACGACTCACCGGCAAGCCGACCACGGCCGCCGCGACCGGCGGCACCGCGAGCCCGGCGAGCAGCGCACGCGCCTCGGCCAGCACGCGCGCGGCGGCCATGGTCTCGAGGCAGTCGCTGCGGCTCTCATTGTGGCGCTCGCAGCCGGCCTGGTTGCACGGCACGCACGCCGGGTCGCCCTGCAGCAGCACGACGCCGCCGCCGTGTGGCGTCGGCGGCCGCTGGCGCAGCGCGTGGCGGACATAAGGCTGGGTCGCCGGATGCCCCTGCGGCCAGGGACCGAAGATGCGTGGATCGACCGGCCCGTAGAGCGCCACCAGCGGCGTGCCGCAGGCCGCCGCGAGGTGGGTGATCGAGGTGTCGGGGCCAACGTAGAGCGCGGCGCCTCGCAGCAGCGTGACGAGCTGGCCGAAGTCGAGCTGCCCGGCAACGTCGAGCAGCGGCGCGTCTGGCGCCGACACGAAGCCGTGCGCGTCCGATGCCACTGCCACCCCCTGCGCGACTTCGGCGGTGCGCGCGCGATCGGCCGTCGACGGACCACCGCTCAGCACCACGCCGATGCCGTCGTCGAGAAGGCCGCGCACCAGTTCGATCTGATGATGGATTGGCCAGAGCTTGTAGCGCACCAGCGTCGGCACGTGCAACACGACATAGCGTCGCGGCAGCCGCGCGGCGATCGCCTCGGGCAGCGCGCGCGCCGGCGGCGGTCGAACCTCGACGGCGTTCGGCGGCGCGGCCCACGGTGCCAGCAGCGCGAGCTTCTCGATGACCGCATGGGTGCGGTCGAAGCCGATCTCGACGGCGTGCTCGAGCAGCAGGCGCTTCCACCACGAGGTGCCGCGCTGCACCGGCACCTGGCCGCTGCGGCGGGCGGCGGCGACGAAGCCGTAGAGGTGGGCGCGGTCGCTGTACTGCGCCACCAGCGCCAGGTCATAACGGCGCCAGAGGCGGCGGATCAGCGTCAGCGACTGCAGCCAGCCGGCGCCGGCGGGAACTTCGATCAGCTCACCGATGTCGGCATGGCCGCGCAGGATCTCGAGCGTGCCGGCAAAGCCGAGGACGTCGATCCGCGCCTGCGGCCAGCGGCGCCGCGCGGTCTCGATCAGCGGCGTCGTCAGGAGCACGTCACCGATCTGCCGCGTGCAGACGACGAGGATGCGCCGGAGGCCGTCCGCGTGCATGGCGAAATGACTAGGGTCGAACGGCCACCGTCACAGCAGCACGATGTCGTACTGCTCCGGGGAGCCGAGCGGCTCGGCCGTCAGCGAGATCGGCTTGCCGATGAAATCCGAGAGGCCGGCCAGGTGCTGGCCTTCTTCGTCGAGCAGCATCTCCACGACGGTGGCCGAGGCGATCACGCGGAACTCCTTCGGGTTGAACTGGCGTGCCTCGCGCAGGATCTCGCGCAGGATGTCGTAGCAGACGCTGCGCGCGGTCTTGACCTGGCCGCGGCCCTGACAGGTCGGGCACGGCTCGCACAACAGGTGGGCCAGCGACTCGCGCGTACGCTTGCGGGTCATCTCGACCAGGCCGAGCTGGGTGAAGCCGCTGACGGTGACCTTGGTGCGGTCGCGCGCGAGCTGCTTCCTGAACTCGGCCAGCACCGCGCCCTGGTGGTCTTCCCGCGTCATGTCGATGAAGTCGACGATGATGATGCCGCCGAGGTTGCGCAACCGCAGCTGCCGCGCGATCGCGCCGGCCGCCTCGAGGTTGGTCTTGAAGATGGTGTCGTCGAAGTTGCGCGCGCCGACGAAGCCACCGGTGTTGACGTCGACCGTGGTCAGCGCCTCGGTCTGGTCGACGATCAGGTAGCCGCCGGACTTCAGCTCGACCCGACGCTCGAGCGCGCGCGCGATCTCCTCGTCGATGTTGAAGAGATCGAAGATCGGCCGTTCGCCGGCGTAGAGCTGGAGCCGCGCGACCGAGGTCGGGGTGAACTCGCGGCCGAATTGCGCCAGCACCTCGAACTGCAGCTTCGAGTCGATGCGGATCGTCTGCGTCCCTTCGTCGGCGAGGTCGCGCAGCACTCGCTCCGCCAGGCTCAGGTCCTGGTGCAGCAGGGTTCCCGGCGGCGACTTGAAGCCGCGCTCGCGGACGGCGTGCCAGGTCTTCCTCAGGTAACGGATGTCGTCGGCGAGCTCGGCGTCACTCGCCTCTGCCGCGTTGGTGCGCAGGATGTAGCCGCCGCCCTCGGCCGCTGCGCCCTCGGCCGGCTGGGTCAGCGTCGTCATCCGCGCACGCAACTGCTCGCGCAGCTCCTGCGAACCGATCTTCTGCGAGATGCCGATGTGGTCGTCCTGCGGCAGGAAAACGAGCAACCGGCCGGCGATGCTGACCTGAGTCGAGAGGCGTGCGCCCTTGGTGCCGATCGGGTCCTTGATGACCTGAACCGTCAGCGTCTGGCCCTCGAAGACGAGACGCTCGATGGGTATCTGCGGCGTGCCGTTGCCATTGTGTTCCGAGCGCGGTGTGACGCCGTTGACCTGGACATCGGCGACATGCAGGAACGCCGCGCGTTCCAGGCCGATGTCGATGAAGGCCGACTGCATGCCGGGAAGGACACGGGCGACGCGCCCGGCGTAGATGTTGCCGACGAGGCCACGCTCGGCGGAGCGCTCGATGTGGAGTTCCTGCACTGCGCCGTTCTCGACGACGGCAACGCGCGTTTCCTGCGGCGACCAGTTGATCAGGATGTCTTGCATGGACGGTTCAGTTCCTGATGCTGCGTCAGAAGCCGACGCCTGCTCTTTTCAGCAGTTGTGCCGTCTCGTACAGGGGCAAGCCCATGATACCGGAGTAGCTTCCGGCAATACGCTCGACCCAGGCCGCAGCGGCGCTCTGGATGGCGTACGCGCCGGCCTTCCCGAAGGGTTCGCCGCTGGCGACGTAGCGTTCGATCGCCACTGGATCGATGACGCCGAAGCGCACGCTCGACGCGCTCGACGCGAACCAGCGCGCCTCGCCGGAGGCCACCGCCACCGCCGTGAGGACGCGATGGCTGCGTCCCGAAAGGCGCTGCAGCGTCGCCACCGCGTCGGCCGCGTCGGCCGGCTTGCCGAGGATGCGCCGGCCGAGGACGACAGTCGTGTCGGCGCACAGGATGGGCGCGGGCGGAAGACCGCGCTCGCGCCGGCGTGCGCAGGCCGCCGCGAGCTTGGCACGGGTGACACGTTCGACGTAGTCGCGCGGCGCCTCGCCGGCACGGCCGGCCTCGAGCGCTTCGACATCCTCGTTCGCGTCGGCAAGCAGCAATTCGTGGGCGACGCCGATCTGGTCGAGCAGCTGGGCCCGGCGCGGACTCTGCGACGCCAGGTAGACGAAGCCGGCACGTGCCGCGCCGGCGTCACTCACGGTGGTACGGGTGGTTCACGAGCACGGTCCACGCGCGGTACAGCGCCTCCGCGAGCAGGACACGGACGAAGGCGTGCGGCAAGGTCAGCTCCGAGAGTCGCAGCGCCTCGTCGGCACTCGCCTTGAGCGCCGGATCGAGGCCGTCCGGTCCGCCGATGAAAAAAGCGACGTCGCGGCCATCGTTCAGCCAGGCTTTCATGCGCTGCGCGAGATCGGCCGTCGCCAGCCCTGTGCCGCGTTCGTCGAGGACGATCCGGCGCACGCCACGCGGCGCCGCTGCCTCGATGCGCGCGGCTTCTGCGGCCATCAGCTGGGGACCGGTCTTCGCGCCGCGCGTCTCGGCCTTCACCGCCTTGAGCTCGAGGCGCATCTCCGGCGGAAAGCGCTTCGCGTAGTCGGCATAGGCCGCGTCGGCCCACGCCGGCTGGCGCAGGCCGACGGCGATCAGCAGGAGCTTCATGCCGCGGGCGGCGGCGCGTCAGCGTCGCGTCGGAGCCTTGCGCGGCGCGGACTTCTTCACCGCGGGTGCGGATCGCGAAGATGCAGAGCGGGGCGGAGCCTTCGCCGGAGCGCGCTTGACACCGACCGTGCGCGTCACCGCCCTCTTGGCCGCCGCACCGCGTGACGAGGGCGCGGTTTCGGTGCGGGCACGGCTGGCCGGCTTGGCGGCAGGGCCCTTGCGGGTGGCCGGGCGTGCGCCGGTCAGCGCTGTCTTCTTCGCGACGGCCTTCTTCGCGGCGGCTTTCTTCGCGGGAGGCCTGGCAGGGGTGCCGGCGCGCGCCGGTGCTCCCGCCGCGGGGGCAGGAGCACGGCTGCGGGTCGGCTTGGCACCGGCCTTCTTGCGTGAAGCGGCCGCTGCCGGGGCGGGCACATCGGGGCCGGCGGTGCGGGTCGACGTCACGGCGCCGAGCTTGACCTTCACCGGCTTTTCGCCCCACAGCTCCTCGAGGTGGTAGTAGTCGCGAAACGACGGTTGCATCACGTGGACGACCGCAGCGCCGCAGTCGACGATGATCCACTCGCCGTTGGCCTCGCCCTCGACGCGCGGTGGCGGTGCGCCCGCCGCCTTCACCGCATCGCGCACGCTCGCCGCCAGCGACTTCGTCTGCCGATTGCTCGTGCCCGAGGCGATGATCACCCGTTCGAACAGGGCCGAGAGGTGCTCGGTGTTGAAGACGAGGATGTTCTGGGCCTTCACGTCTTCGAGACCGTCGACGATGACGCGTTGCAGTTTGCGGATGTCCATTCAGCTCCTGGATGGGGCGCCGCCGTCGACGGCGTCGACGTCCGGCTGGTAGAGGTGGTGTCGGGCAATATAGCTTGCCACCCCGGGGGGGACCAGGGTCTCGATCGATTGCCCCCTGGCGAGCAGGTCGCGGATGTCGGTCGAGGACTCATCCATCAGCGGCAGCGCGATGCGGCGATGCGGGGTACTGGCGATCTGCGAGTCCACGGCCGCAGCCCCCGGGCGCGGCGCGATGACCAGCGTGACCATGCCGACGAGCTCACGCCAGTCGCGCCAGGTGTGCAGGCCGGCATACTGGTCCTGGCCGAGGATGAGGTACCACTCGATCTCGGGTTCGGCGGCACGCAGTTCGCGCACCGTGTCGAGGGTGTAGCTGATGCCGCGGCGCCGCAGCTCGCAACGTTCCAGCACGAAGCGGGGCTCGCCCGCGATCGCCAGCCGGACCATGGCCTCGCGGTCGGCCGCAGGCACGAGCTGGCGCGACTTCTGCCAGGCCTGCCAGACCGGCACCCAGCGGATCTCGTCCAGCCCGAGTTCGGCGAGCGCGACCCTGGCGAGCGCCACGTGGGCGTTGTGCACCGGGTCGAAGCTGCCGCCGAAGATCCCGACCCGCTTCAATCCGCCACCTCGTCGGCCCAGTCGCGCGGCCGCAGGAAGTCGCTGTAGAGCCGCGCCTCGGGCGATCCCGGCGCCGGATGCCAGTCGTAGCGCCACGCAGCCAGCGGCGGCATCGACATCAGGATGCTTTCGGTGCGACCCCCCGACTGCAGGCCGAACAACGTGCCACGGTCGTAGACCAGGTTGAATTCGACGTAGCGGCCGCGCCGGTAAGCCTGGAAGTCACGCTCGCTTGCACCGTAGGTCATTCCGCGCCGCGCCGCGACGATCGGCAGGTAGGCGGGCAGGAAGGCATCGCCGACGGCGCGCGTCATCGCGAAGGCGGTCTCGACGTCCGGCTCGCCGACATCGTCGAAGAAGACGCCCCCGATGCCGCGCGGCTCCTGGCGGTGCTTGAGGAAGAAGTACTCGTCGCACCACTGCTTGTAGCGCGGATAGCGCTCGGCACCGAACGGCTGCAGGGCTTGCCGGTTGACGCGATGGAAATGGCGCGCGTCGTCCTCGAAGCCGTAGTACGGCGTGAGGTCCATGCCGCCGCCGAACCAGACCACCGCGTCGCGCCCCGGCGGATGCGCGGCGAGCATGCGCACGTTCATGTGGACCGTCGGTACGTAGGGGTTGCGCGGATGCATGACCAGCGACACGCCCATGGCCTCGAACGGCGCGTCGACCAGGTCGGCCCGGTGCTGCGTCGCGGAACCCGGCAATGCCCTCCCGCGGACATGCGAGAAGCCGCAGCCACCGCGCTCCAGCAGGCTGCCGCCTTCGACCAGACGCGAATTGCCGTCACCCTCGAGCTTGCCGCCTGACGGTCGGGTCCAGGCGTCGGCACCGAAGGCATCACCCCCCTCGGCCTCGAAGGCCGTGACGATCCGTGCCTGCAGGTCGAGCAGGTACGTGCGGACCGCCGCGGCGATCGCCGGCGAACCGCCGCTCTCAGCGCTTGATCGCACGATGACCGATGTCGCGCCGCGCCTGCGCGCCGTCGAAGCGGATGCCGTCGAGCACCTGGTACGCGCGCTGCTGCGCGAGTTTCACGGAATCGCCGAGAACCGTCACGCAGAGCACGCGCCCCCCCTGGGTCACGACACGGCCGTCCCTCGACACCGTGCCGGCATGGAACACCATCGCGTCGGGACTCGGCGGCGGCAGAGCGTCGAGCCGGTCGCCGGAGCGCGGGCTGGCCGGATAGCCGTGCGCGGCCATCACGACGCCCAGCGCCGTGCGCCGGTCCCATTGCAGCTCGACCGCTTCCAGTCCGGGCTCCTGGGGACCGGCGGTCGCCTGCATCAGGACGTCGAAGAGGTCGCTCTTGAGGCGCAGCATCAGGACCTGGGCCTCCGGATCGCCGAGCCGGCAGTTGAACTCGACGGTGCGCGGCTGACCCTCGGCATCGATCATCAGGCCCGCATAGAGAAAGCCGCTGAACGGCACGCCGTCCGCGGCCATGCCGGCGATGGCCGGCAGGATGATCTCCTGCATTACCCGCGCATGCACATTCGGGGTCACCACCGGAGCCGGCGAATACGCGCCCATGCCGCCGGTGTTCGGGCCGGCGTCGCCGTCGAGCAGGCGCTTGTGGTCCTGGCTGGTGGCCAGCGGGACGACATGGCGGCCGTCGCAGACGACGATGAAGCTCGCCTCCTCGCCGTCGAGATAGTCCTCGATGACGACTCGGCTGCGGCCGCCGTCGCCGCGCGTCGGCAACATCGCGTCGATCGCGGCGTGCGCTTCTGCCGCCGTCATCGCCACGACCACGCCCTTGCCCGCCGCGAGGCCATCGGCCTTGACGACGATCGGCGCGCCGCGGGCGTCGACATGGGCGTGCGCGGCCGCGGCGTCGACGAAGGTCTCGAAGCCGGCCGTCGGGATCCGGTGGCGCTTCATGAATTCCTTGGCGAAGGCCTTGGAGCTCTCGAGCTGCGCGGCCGCACGCGTCGGCCCGAAGATCCGCAGGCCGCGGTCGCGGAAGATGTCGACCGCGCCATCGGCGAGCGCCGCCTCGGGACCGACCACGGTCAGGGCGACCTTCTCCGCCTGGGCGAAATCGGCCAGCGCCTCGAGATCGGCGATGGCGACGTTGCGCAGCAGCGGGTCGCTGCCGGTCCCGGCGTTGCCGGGCGCGACGAACACCGTCTGCACCTTGGGCGACTGCGCCAGCTTCCAGGCAAGCGCGTGCTCGCGCCCGCCGCCTCCGATGACGAGGACCTTCATCGCGCCGGACCGCCCCGCGCCGTCACGCCGCGATCTCGGCGTTGTGGAAGAGGGCCTGGACGTCGTCGAGGTCCTCGATCACGTCGAGCAGCTTCTGCATCCGCTGGGCATCGTCGCCGGTCAACTCGACGCTGTTCTCGGGGCGCATCGTCACCTCGGCGAGCTCGGGAGAAAAGCCCGCGCCTTCGAGCCCGGCCTTCACGGCCTCGAAGGCGCCCGGCGCCGTCAGAACCTCGATGGCGCCATCCTCACCCACGACGACGTCGTCGGCGCCGGCATCGAGGGCGGCTTCCATCAGCTTGTCCTCGTCTGTCCCCGGTGCGAACACGAGCTGACCGCAGTTGCGGAACTGAAACGCCACGGATCCGTCGGTGCCGAGATTGCCGCCGTACTTGCTGAAGGCGTGCCGGACCTCGGCCACCGTGCGCACCCGGTTGTCGGTCATGCAGTCGACGATGATCGCCGCGCCGCCGATGCCGTAACCCTCGTAGCGGACTTCCTCGTAGTGCACGCCTTCGAGAGCACCGGTGGCCTTGTCGACGTTCTTCTTGATGGTGTCGGCTGGCATGTTCGCGGCCTTGGCCTTTTCCACCGCCAGACGCAGGCGCGGATTCATGGCCAGATCACCGCCGCTCTGGCGCGCTGCCACGACGATCTCGCGGATGATGCGGGTCCAGACCTTGCCGCGCTTCTCGTCCTGGCGGCCCTTGCGATGCTGGATGTTGGCCCACTTGGAATGACCGGCCATGAGGCTCCTCTGCCGCGAGAGCCGCTGGGGCGGGCTCGGGTACGTGTTTGAGTAGACTGTAATTTTACTTGGGGCGCCCCAGCATGGCCGAGCCGATCCTGATCGCCCGACGAGGCGCCACCGAATGCTGCCTGCTGCCGGAAATGGCCAACCGCCACGGCCTGATCGCCGGGGCCACCGGGACCGGCAAGACCGTCTCGCTGCAGACGCTGGCCGAGGGCTTCAGCCGGCTCGGCGTGCCGGTCTTCATGGCGGACGTCAAGGGCGACCTGACCGGCATCACCCAACGCGGCACTTTGAGCCCGAAGATCGCCGCGATCCTCGCCGAGCGCGGCATCACGCCGACCCCACCGAAGGCCTGTCCGGCGACGCTGTGGGACGTCCTGGCGGGGCCGAAGGGCGCCGCGGGCCACCCGGTGCGCGCGACCGTCAGCGACATGGGGCCGCTGCTGCTGGCCCGCATGCTGGGACTGAACGAGACGCAGCAAGGCGTGCTGCAGCTCGTCTTCAAGATCGCCGACGACAACGGCCTGCTGCTGCTCGACCTGAAGGACCTGCGGGCGATGCTGCAGCACGTCGGCGACAACGCCGCCGACTACCAGACCGCTTACGGCAACGTCAGCGCCGCCAGCATCGGTGCGATCCAGCGCGGGCTGCTGCAGATCGACAGCCAGGGGGGCGACCGCTTCTTCGGCGAGCCGATGCTCGACATCGACGACTTCCTGCAGACGGTCGATGGCGGCGGCGTCGTCAACATCCTCGTCGCCGAGCAGCTCCTCAACAGCCCGCGGCTCTACGCCACCTTCCTGCTGTGGCTGCTGTCCGAGCTGTTCGAACGACTCCCCGAAGTCGGCGACCTCGACAAGCCCAAGCTGGTGTTCTTCTTCGACGAGGCCCATCTGCTGTTCACAGATGCCCCGAAGGCGCTGGTCGAGCGCATCGAGCTCGTCGTGCGGCTCGTCCGCAGCAAGGGCGTCGGCGTCTACTTCGTGACGCAGAACCCACTCGACATTCCCGACAGCGTCCTGGCGCAGCTCGGCAACCGCATCCAGCACGCGCTGCGCGCCTTCACCCCGCGCGACCAGAAAGCCGTCAAGGCAGCGGCGAGCACGATGCGCGCGAACCCGGGTCTCGACGTCGAGAGTGCGATCACCGAACTGGCCGTCGGCGAGGCTCTCGTCAGCCTGCTCGATGCCAAGGGCCGGCCGAGCGTGACCGAGCGCGCCTTCGTGATCCCGCCGGGCAGCCAGATCGGTCCGATCGACGCCGCGCAGCGCCAGGCGGTGATCGCCCGCTCGCTCGTCGCCGGGGTCTACGAAAAATTCGTCGACCGCGAATCGGCCTATGAAAAGCTGCAGAGCCGCGTCGCCGCGAGCCCGGCGAAGGGCCCCCCCGTCGGCACCACAGCCCCGGCCGGAAGCGCCTCCTCTCCGACTGCACCGGCCGACGGCGGCATCCTCGGGGGCCTGCGCGACGCGATCTTCGGAAGCACCGGCCCGCGCGGCGGACGCCACGAGGGACTGGCCGAGTCCGCGGCACGGTCGGCGGTCCGTTCGATCGGCTCGAGCGTGGGCCGCGAGATCATCCGCGGCGTACTCGGCTCCATCCTCGGCGGCGCGAAGCGGCGCTGATCCCCCGAGCCCGCGTTCAGATCCCGTGCACGCGGCGCCTCAGATGCCCGCGTACCACTCGTAGCCTTCGTCTTCCCAATAACCGCCCTTGCCGCCGCGGATCGCAGCGAAGCTCGCGACCAGTTCGATGCTGCGGACGTACTTGGCCTGCTTGTAGCCGAGCTGGCGCTCGACCCGGCAGCGCAGCGGCGCGCCGTTGCTGACTGGCAGCGCCTGATCGTTGAGCTCGTAGGCCAGGATGGTCTGCGGATGAAGGGCGTCGTCGAGATCGATGCTCTCGTAGTAGCGCGAATCGCGACCGTCCGCGCTCGGACCGTCCATCGAGTCGTAGCAGCGGAACAGCACGAATTTCGCCTGAGGCAACGGCCGCACCCGCTCGAGCAGCGAGGACAACACCACGCCCTTCCACTTGCCGATGCAGCTCCAGCCCTCGACGCAATCGTGACGCGTGATCTGGGTGCGCGCCGGCAGCGCCCGCAACTCGTCGAGGCTGAAGGCCGCCGGCTGCTCGACCAGCCCGCCGATGGCCAGGCGATAAGCGGCGAAGCCGTCGCGGCGCAGGGCGGCGTAGTCCGCATCCCTTGGCTCGAGAGTGCCGTTGCTGCGGAACGTCTGGGCAACGTCCGCCGGCGCGAACTCCTGTGCCAGGGCCGGGCGCGGCGCGACGATCTTCTGCGCCGCCCGGCTGAGGCCCTCGGCGCTCTTGAGAGCCGCCACGAAGTCGGGGTTCTGCGACAGCCGGTCGCAGCCGGTCAGCATCGCCGCGCCCGCCGCCGCGACCGCACCACGCAGGAGGCTGCGCCGGTCGCGCTGGCGCGCGCGCATCAGCGGGTACGTCTTCTTCATGATCAGCGGGTACGTCTTCTTCATGGCTCGACCTTTCGCGGCTTGTCGGCCGGGACCGTGTACCAGCCGGTGACCATCGACCGCAACTGGTTCCACACGCCGCCGACCAGGACTTCGAAGACGTGGACGACGACGAACAGCAGCAAGCCGAAGGCCGCCAGGAAGTGGAGCGTGCGCGCCGATTGGCGGCCGCCGAGGAGCTCGACCCAGCCGGTGAAGACGGTGTCCAGCCGTGGCGACATCGCCAGGCCGGCGAAGACGATCAGCGGCAGCAGGCCGAAGACGACCACCAGGTAGGCGAGGTTCTGCAGCACGTTGTAGCGCCGCGCCGCCGCGCCCGTCGGATGCCGAAACAGCAGGTGATCGCGGATCGAGCGACCGATGTTGCGTAACTCCTCGCGCGTCGGCACGAGGTCGCGAACCAGATGCCGGCTGAACAGCGTGTAGAGGATGTACAGCACGCCGTTGACCACGAAGATCCAGGCGAAGAAGAAGTGCCAGTGGCGTGCCATCGCCAGCCACTGGGGGCCGGGGATGGTCGCCCAGGACGGGAAGGCGCGCACGGTGGGCCGTCCGTCCACGGCCGACAGGCCGAGCACGCCGGTGGTGGTGAATTCGCTGCCGGCGATGCGGGTCACCCCAATCGGACCCTGCGGCGTGTCGCGCCCGCCGATCGAGACCCAGGGGTCGGCAAAAGTCGACTCGCGGCCCCAGTACAGCGCGGGGTGGGCGTTGAAGATGTTGAGCCCGCTCATCAGCAGGATCGTCATGCAGACCACGTTGATCCAGTGCATGACGCGGATCGGCAGCCGGTGCCGGTAGAAACGCCGGTCCTCGGACTCGGCTGCCACTCGCCCCGCCGGCTCGGCTGCGACGCGTCCCGTCGGCTCGGCCTCGCCCGTTCCCGCTGCCGTGGCTATCTGCATGCCTGGACCTCCGCTGGTGTGATCGTGTGGAACGGGACCGCGACACGATCCCGTCGATCAGTCGGCCTGCCCCGCGCCGGCCTTACAGCGATCCGTTGCGTCGATCACGGCACGGGCGCCATCTGCACGGCCGGGCGTTGCAGCAGTCGTGCCTGCGCGGTGACCGCGCCGACGATGTGATTGGCGAAGAAGCTGTTCTGCGTGTCCGGTTCGAGCGCGGCGACAGCGAGGTTGGCGAGCGGCTGGTCGAGCGGGACGTAGTAGCTGCCGATCTTCATGTCGATCAGCGCCGGCACCGTCTCGACCTTGGCGCGGATCACGCCGCCCCCGTCGAAGAGGACGCCCCGCACGTCCTGGCGCGCACCGACCTCGCGGCCGAGCTCGCGATAGACCTCGCCACGCGCCTCGCCGAGCGCCTCGACACGCTCGACCTGAACGCCGAGTGCACGCAGGTGCTGCACCGCGTCGGCCTCGCTTTCGGCAAGCCAGTAGCCGCACGGTCGCGGCCGGCTCTTCAATGCCCGCAACTCGAGGGCCGAGTCCCAGGTGACATTGACCGGCTTGTCGGCACCCGTCACCGGGTCGATCATCAGCAGGCGATATTCGCTCGGCGTCGGCGCAGCCTCGACGACGACCTCGCCCTGGCAGGCCAGCGCACTCACCTCCTGGTCGACGAACTGACGCAGCTTGACGAGATCGCCGGCGCGCGACGCCGCGCTTTCGAGAATGCTGGAGGCGGCGACGACATGGGTCTGGACGCGGCGCTTGAGGTGCAGGCGCCCGATGCCGACCCCCCGCGTCTCCACCAGGATGCTGATGGCGTTCGTCAACCCGAACACATTGCGTCCGGTGTCCGGCTGCGTGCCGCCCATCGAGATCTTCTTGTCGGCGATGTCGGTGGAGGTCGTGTAGTACCACTCCGAAGTCAGCCCCTGCTGCTTCAGGCGGGCGACGGCTGGCGCGCGAAACCATTCCTCGGCGGCGCGGGTCACGAACGGCGGCATGTTGGCGGTCATCGCGTACTGCAGCAGCGCGTCGAACCGTTGAACGGCGCCGAACTTCTCGAGGTAACGCCCGACGACGGTGTATTCGTGGGCGTCGACGACGACGAGCGGCACGAACTCGCGCGCCAGCCGCGCCAGCGCCTGGGCCTCGGGAGTCTTCAACAACAGGTGATCGCGGTTGGCATCGATGCCGTTGGCCGTCGCCCGGCGGTTCGCCTCGGCGCCGTCCGGATTCGCGCGGGGCATGACGACGACGTTGATCCGGTCGAGCAGCGCCTCGAGGCGGCCGTGGGCCAGTTCCTGGGCGATGACGAGCAGCGCTTCACTGCCGGCGGGCTCGTCGCCATGCTGCTGGCCGACGAGCAGGACCGTCGGCCGCGCCGGCATCGCCCCCGACAGCACCGAACCCGGCAACGGCAGCACGGCTGCGGGTTGCCCGCGGGTGAACAGCAGCGCTTCGAGCGGCGTGCCGTTCTGCGACGTGCCCAGCAGCAACAGCTTGATCTCGGTGCCGCCGAGCCGCTGACCGCTGGCACGGACCAGGTCGACCATGGCCGCGTGCAGTTCCGCGTTGCTGGTGAAGCCGGGGTGATCGGGTGCGAACGCCGGCGTGTGGAAATCGACCTGCGGATCGGCGAAGCGAGCGGCGACGGCGGGGCCGTACGGCGGGGGTGCGGCTGGCGCCAGCGGCACCGGCTCGGGCAGTGCCGCGGACGGGACCGGCTGCGCCTGGGCCACCGGCGCCGAGGCCGCCGAGCCGGCCGAGGGTGCGGGCATGACCGGGGCCGGTGCCACTGCAGCGGGGGGCGGCGGCGAAGCCACCGGCACCGGACGCGGCAGCGGCCGCAGCGGCGTGCTCGAACAGGCCGCCAGCACGACCAGCAGGCCGATCCGGATCGGCCATGCGCGCCAGCGGCGCCAGGATTCGCTCAAACGCATCGGCAGCGCACTCTCGTCGACATTCACGCATTCTTCCCCGGAAGACCTTTGCAGGACGGCGCCGGCCACTATAGCCTCGGCCCCCGCGCGGACGCGCACAATTCCCTGTCACCTACCGCCCCACCCGGAGTCGCCATGTTCGTCGTCAAATGGTTCGTCATCGTTCTGCTGGTGGTGGCGCTGGGCGCGGTCGCGATCGGCCAGGCGGGTCTGCTGAAGGGGCATCCGCCCACCCAGCTCGGCGTACGCGACGGCCGACTCCAGCCTCCGTCGACCACGCCGAACAGCGTCTCGAGCCAGGCCGGGCTCTACCCCGAGCACACGATGCGGGCCTATGCGAGCGTGTCGCCCTACAAGCTCAAGGGCAGCGGCCCGGCCACGATCGCCAAGCTCAAGGGCATCGCCGAGGACATGGGCGCCGAAGTCGTGCAGAGCGCCCCGGACTACCTGTATGCCGAGTTCACGACGCCCGTGATGAAATTCGTCGATGACGTCGAGTTCTGGTTCAACCCGGTCGATCAGGTGATCGAGGTCCGCTCGGCATCGCGCCTCGGCAGCAAGGACCTCGGCACGAACCGCGACCGCATCGAGACCATCCGGCGCCGCCTCAACGCACTCTGATCGGCCCGTTGCGCCGCCCTCGGCGCCTGGAAGCCCGCCTCTGACGCCTTGCGGCCTGCCTCCGCCGCCTGGAGGCCCGCTTCGGACGCGGCTGGCGCACCTGCCGCCACGCTTCGCGCTGCGCTTGGGCGTTTCGTCGCAGCCCCCTGGCCGATCGGGCACAGCGTCGGCAGAGTCCTGCCATCGCCATCGGATGGAGAACAGACCATGCCCTCGAACCTTCCGCTCACGACCGTCATCCTCGAGATCCTGCGCCACACCCCGGCCTATGTCTGGGTCATCCTCGCCGCGCTCGTCGCCGCCGGCCTGCTGCAGTGGCGCGACCACGCCGTGCCCCGCTCGCGGCTGGCGATCGCGCCAGTCGCTCTCGGTGTCTATTCGCTCTGGGGCGCCACTCACGCCTTTGGGGTCACGGCCGGGATTGTGGCGGCCTGGGCCCTTGGCGTCGGCGCGGCGCTGGTCGCCAACCGCTGGCTGCGCTGGCCGCGAGCCGTCGGCATCGACTCCGCAGGGCGGTACGCGTTGCGCGGCAGCCCCTGGCCACTGGTTGCGATGATGGCCGTCTTTGCCCTGCGCTACGCCGTCGCGGTGACGCTGGTGTTCCATCACGATTGGGCCGCCGACCCGTTGTTCAGCGGTTCGATGGCGTTGCTCTACGGCGCGATTTCCGGGCTGTTCGCGGCACGCGCCCTGCGCATCCTGCGCACCGGCAGTCGCCACACCGCGCTGGCGACGGCCTGAGCGCCGCCAGGCCCTAGACTTCCAGCCACCCTTGCCGCGCTGCCCGCCATGAACGGCCTCGACCGGTTCCTGCTTTTCGTCGCGTTGCCGACCGTGCTCGCCGCATCGCTGCTCGAAGCGCTGGTGCTCGCCCGGCTTCGGGCCTACGACTGGCGCTCGGCCGGGGTGTCGCTGCTGGACCTGTTCGCGCGCATCGCCTTGCAGATCCTCGTCCCGGTCTCGATCGCGACGCCGCTGATCCTGCTGGCGCACCAGCACCGCCTCGGCACGATCGCACTCGACGGCTGGGCTCCGCTGCTGGCGCTGTTCGTCGGCCAGGAGTTCTGCTACTACTGGTTCCACCGCGCGGCCCACCGGGTGCGCTGGTTCTGGTGCAACCACGCCGTCCACCATTCCTCCAACGACCTGAACCTGGCGGCGGCATACCGCATCGGTGCGTTCAGCAGGATCGCCGGCAGTTCGGTGTTCTACCTGCCGCTGATCTGGATCGGCTTTCCGCCCCGCATCGTGTTCGAAGTCCTGGCCCTCAACCTGCTCTACCAGTTCTGGATCCATGCGGCATGGATACCAAGGCTCGGCTGGCTGGAGCATGTTCTCAACACCCCGTCGGCACACCGTGTCCACCATGCCGCCAACCTCGAGTACCTCGACGCCAACTACGGCGGCGTGCTGATCGTCTTCGACCGTCTCTTCGGCACCTACCGGCCCGAGCGCGAGGACCTGCCCTGTCAATACGGCCTGGTCGAGCCGCTTCGCGGCAACAACCCGCTGAAAATCGAGTTCCACGAGTGGTCGCGTCTCGTCCGGGACCTCGTGGCGGCACGCAGCCTGCGCGCCGTCGCCGGATACCTGCTGATGCCGCCCGGCTGGCGCGCCGACGGTCCCGGCAGCACCACGGCCGAGCTGCGGGCCCGTGCGGCCGGCGCACCCCATGCCCCTGCGCGGCCGAGCGGCGACTCGGCCGCGAAAGCGACGCCTCCGCTCCTACCTTCGGCGGTGGTCGACACGCTGCCGGCCGGGCAGGCGGCGCGATGAACAGCCTGAACGACAGTTTCCGCGGCTACCTGCGCCGCGGCGCGACGGTGGCGGGCTTCTCCCTGGCCGTCGCCCTGGCTCTGGGCATCGCCCGCGGCGGCACCACGGCGCAGCCGGGGGACGGCTGGCCGATGCAGATGGTCGGCATGGTCCGCGGTGGCGACTGGCTGCAGCAGCTGGTCTACGCCGAGGCGATCGGCCTGTCGATCTGGTGCAGCATCGACTTCGGCCGACGCCTGTTGAAACTCGATCCCGAGAGCCACTGGCCGACCGGCTGGCGCGCCGTTGCCCTCATGGTCGGCGGCGTCGGTGTCGGCTACGTCGTCGGCACCTGGATCGGCGATCGCTATTGCGGCTGCTCGACCTTCGACCTGTGGCGCCAGTCGGCCCGCGCCTTCACCAGCTACCTGATCGTCAGCATCGCGATCACCGCCGCGATCTCCTACTTCTTCCTGTCGCGGGGCAAGGACCAGCGCCGCCTGCGGCAGATTGCCAACGCCCAGCGCGACGCTGCCGACGCCCGGCTCAAGCTACTCGAATCCCAGCTCGAGCCGCACATGCTCTTCAACACCCTCGCCAACCTGCGCGTGCTCGTCGCCACGGACGCGCAGCGCGCGCAGACCATGCTCGACCATCTCGTGGCCTACCTGCGCGCGACGCTCGACGCATCACGCGAGCCCTGGCATACGCTGGCCGAGGAGTTCGCACGCGTCTCCGACTACCTGCAACTGATGCAGGTCCGGATGGGAGACCGGCTGCAGCCGCGGATCGACCTGCCTGCCGAGCTGGCCGAGCTGCGGGTTCCGCCGCTCCTGCTGCAGCCGCTGGTCGAGAACGCCATCAAGCACGGCCTGGAGCCCCACGTGGAAGGCGGGCGACTCGAGGTCAGCGCCGAGCAGGTCGGAGAAACGCTGGTTCTGCGAGTGCGCGACAGTGGCGTCGGACTAGGCGGCCCGCAAGCCGCCGGGGGCTCGCACTTCGGCCTCGACCAGGTGCGGCGCCGTCTTGCCACGATCTACGGCGCGACAGCGTCGCTAGAGCTCGTCGACGAGACAGCCGGCGGAGCCTGCGCGACGATCCGCCTGCCAACGGTGCCGCCGGAGACCGCCGCATGATCGCCGCGACCGCCCTGATCGCCGAGGACGAGCCACTGCTCGCCGCTTCGCTGCAGGCCGAGCTTGCGCGTGCCTGGCCCGAGCTGCGTGTCGTGGCCAACGTGGGCCATGGCGCGGCCGCGGTCGAGGCCGCGCTCGCCCACCGACCGCAAGTGCTGTTCCTCGACATCCGCATGCCGGGGATGTCGGGTCTCGAAGCCGCCCAGGCGATCGCCGAAGACTGGCCCGATGAGGTTGCGGCACCGCTGATCGTCTTTGTCACCGCCTACGACCAGTACGCACTCGAGGCCTTCGCCCACGCCGCGGTCGACTACCTGCTCAAGCCCGTCGACGGCGCCCGGCTGGCGCAGACCTGCGGGCGAGCCTCGGCCTTGCTGGTGCGTCAGGCGGCGGCGCCGGCGGCGTCGGCGCCGCAAAACTGGGACGAGGCGCTCGGCCAGCTGCGCAGCCTGCTCGCCCAGCCGGGGCTCGCGGGCGCAACGGCGTCGCCCGCGCCACCCCTGCGAGTCATTCAAGCGGGTGTCGGCAACACCATCCAGCTGGTCCCTGTGGAAGAGGTCATCTGCTTCGAAGCCGCGGACAAGTACGTGCGGGTGCTCACCGCCGACCGCGAACTGCTGATCCGCACCGCGCTGAAGGAATTGATTCCGCAACTCGACCCGACGCGTTTCTGGCAGGTCCACCGCGGTACCGTGGTGCGCGCCGACGCGATCGCCGCGGCGCTGCGCGACGAGGCCGGCAAGATCACGCTGACGCTGCGCGGGCGCCCGGAGCGGTTGAGCGTCAGCCGCCTCTACGCCCCTTTGTTCAAGGCCATGTAGGCCCCGGGAGGAATGCCGATGGAACCCAAGGTCGACCGCCATTCGCTCGATGCTCGGGCGCGCCGCCGCGTCGGCAGGAAGCTCGGCTTCTACATACACGCGACGGTGTTCGTCATCGTGAATCTGGGGCTCTACACGCTCAACGGTGTCATCGGCGGAACGCGATGGTCACACTTCCCCTTGTGGGGGTGGGGGCTCGGACTGGCGATCCACGGGCTGGTGACTTTCGCCAGCTTGCGCGGCGAAGGCGTCCACCGCCGGATGGTGGAACGCGAGGTCGATCGACTGCGGAGCAAAGAGCCCGGGGCCTAGGCCTCGAGCTCTGCGCTCATCCCGGCCTCGGGCCCGAGGCTGCGTTACAGCCGCTGAAGCTGACCGTTGTCCCACTTCACGCGGTCACCGACGCGCAGGTCGTCGACCCGCTGGAAGTCGAACTCGCGGCTCGAGCCGTCGTCGAAGCGCACCGACACGCGGAAGACCTCGTCTTCGCGGCGCGTGCGCTTCTCGATGGCGTTCCCGGCGAAGCCGCCGCCCACCGCTCCGGCCACGGTCGCCGCGGCGCGGCCATTGCCGCTGCCGATCTGGTTGCCGACCACCGCGCCCAGCACGGCACCGAGGACCGCGCCCCCGCCGCTGGTGCGCGCCTGCATCGGCACGAGTTCGATGTTGCGCACCGTGCCGAACTCGGCACGGGCCGGCGCATGCCGATAGGCAGGCGGCGCCTGGTTGTAGACGGGGGCAGACGATTGGTAGGCGTCGCCGCGCATCGGCGTCGACGAGCAGGCGCCGAGCGCGGCGATCGCGGCGGCGCAGACGAGGGATGTGGTGGACCTGATCATGGTTGTCTCCTGGTGGGGCTCCGCGACGAGGGTGCTCGCGCATTTCGGCGGACAGGGTTGGATCCTCTCCCAAGGTCCCGATTTGATGAATCGGACCGGGGCCGTTGCCACTGTGGGTCGCCGCCTACGTCCGACGTAGTCGGCATCTCACGGCAGACTCCATCGGGACGATCAGCTGCCGACTACCGCCTGCTTCAGTTGCTTTTTCGCGCGTAGAGGCAGCAGAGCCACCGGGTAGGTCCGACTCTCGTCGGAACTCCGGTCGCTGGCATCGACGATTCAGTCGTGGCGGCCGCGTTGGCCGCGGTCATGGTCGCCACGATCGTGATCTCGTCCGCCCCGCTGCCAGCGGTCGTTGTCGCGGAAGTCTCCGCGGTGGCCGGGCGGGAGCCAGCGGACGTCGCGCGCTCCGCGCCCGACGTAAACCGGTGCCCCGTAATACGGGCGCGTCTCGCGATAGACCACCACGGGCGGGCGGTAGACCACAGGCGGGGCGCGATAGACAACCGGAGGCGGCGCATAGTACGGCGCTTCCGGGTAGTAAACGGGCTGCGGATAATAGGCCGGACCGCCACTGATGACGGTGGCGACCGGCGGCAGGTTGATGCCGACGGACCACTGGACATTGGCCGCTTGAGCAGCACTGGCGCCCAGCAGGGCGGCACCGGCGGCAAGACCGAGGATCAGGGAGCGCTTCATGTTCGGTTCCTTCCATTGACGAGCACGCGACGCGGCGTGCATGCACCTAGAACGCTTCAGTGTGCATGCCGGGTTGACCATTCGACGTTTCCCAAGGTAAAGCAAACGTATCGGTTGGCATCCGGGACCGAGAGAACCCGCGCCCTAGAATCGATTGCAGACTCCCTGCCGACCGCCGATGAATCCAAGTCCCGATGCCCCGAAGGCCAGCAATTTCCTGCGCCACGTCATCGAGCGCGATCTGGCCGAGGGCACCTACACCGGCCGACGCTTCGGCGGCTCGCCGGGCGATGCTGCGCATCACGCCGCGGGCGGCGTCGATCCCGCTCGCATCCGCACGCGCTTCCCGCCCGAACCCAACGGCTACCTGCACATCGGCCACGCCAAGAGCATCACCCTGAACTTCGGGCTCGCGGCGGAGTACGGCGGGATCTGTCACATGCGTTTCGACGACACCAATCCCGAGAAGGAGGAACAGGAGTACGTCGACAGCATCCTCGATGCGGTGCGGTGGCTCGGCTACGACTGGCGGGTCGACGGGGTCAGCCACCTCTTCTACGCGAGCGACTATTTCGATTTCATGTACCGCGCCGCGGAGGCACTGATCGAGGCCGGACACGCCTACGTCGACGAGCAGACGGCCGAGGAGATGCGCGCGACGCGCGGCGACTTCGGCCATGCCGGCACCGCCAGTCCGTTTCGCGGGCGCTCACCCGCCGAGAACCTCGAGCGGTTCCGGGCGATGCGCGCCGGCCAGCTCGCCGATGGCGCGGCCGTGCTGCGGGCGAATATCGACATGGCGAGCCCGAACATCAACCTGCGCGATCCGGCGCTCTACCGCATCAAGCGCGCGACCCACCACAACACGGGCGACGCCTGGTGCATTTACCCCATGTACACCTACGCGCATCCGATCGAGGACGCGCTCGAGGGCATCACCCACAGCATCTGCACGCTCGAGTTCGAGGACCAGCGGCCGTTCTACGACTGGCTGCTCGAGACGCTCTGCGACCTCGGCCTCCTGGACCGCCCGCGGCCGCACCAGTACGAGTTCGCGCGCCTCAACGTCACCCACGTCATCACCAGCAAGCGCAAGCTGAAGGCGCTGGTCGACGAGAGGTTCGTCGATGGCTGGGACGACCCGCGGATGCCGACGATCGCCGGCCTGCGGCGGCGCGGCTACACCCCGGAATCGATTCGTCTGATGTGCGAACGCGCCGGCACCAGCAAGGCCGGCGGCTGGACCGACTACGCCAGCCTCGATGCCGCCTTGCGCGACGATCTCGAGGGCAAGGCGCCGCGGGCGATGGCCGTGCTCGATCCCCTCCGGCTCAAGCTCGTCGACTGGGCCGAGGTCTTCGGCAGCGAGGCACACCGCGAGCCCTGCCGGGCCCCGGTGCATCCGCAGCGACCGGAGCTCGGGACCCGCAGCTTTTTGCTCGGGCCCGAGGTCTGGATCGAGCGCGACGACTACGCCGAGACGCCGCCGAAGGGTTTCTTCCGGCTCTTCCCCGGCAACCGCGTGCGCCTGAAGTACGGCTGCGTCATCGAATGTCGAGGCGCGGAAACGGATGCCGAAGGCCGGGTCACGGCCGTGCTCGCGAGCGTCGTGCCGGACACCAAGAGCGGCACGCCGGGCGCCGACGCGGTCAAGGTCAAGGGCACCATCACCTGGCTCGGTGTCGACGACGCCGTGCCGGCCGAGGTTCGCCTCTACGAGCATCTCTTCACCGACGAGCAGCCGGACACCGGCGGTCGCGACCTCATGGCCAGCCTGAACCCGGACAGCCGGAAGATCGTCGCTGCCTACGTCGAGCCGTTGCTGGCGCAGTTGCAGCCGGATGACAAGGCGCAGATCGAGCGCCACGGCTATTTCGTGGCCGACCGCGTCGACCACGCAACCGGTCGGACGGTGCTGAACCGCATCGCCCCGCTGAAGGACGGCCGCGGACGCTGACGCGGACGCGCGGGTCGATCAGCCGCGGCGGCGGTGGCCGATCTCGAAGTCGTTGCGCCCGCTGCGGTCGACGCCCTTGAGCAGCCACAATGGACGCCGCGCGAAGTCGACGGCGACGCCGGTCTTGCCGTCGGCCGGCCGCAGGTCGCGTTCGAAAACCGAGGTCGCCGGCATGTAGCGCAGAGCGACGCCGGTGCGACGCTTCGTCGAACGATTCGCGGCCGCGCCGTGGATCATGTAGACGTCGTGCAGCGACATCTGCCCGGCCTGGAGCTCGATGTCCACGGCGTCCGCAGCGTCGAAGCGGTCGTCGGCCATGCGCTGGTTCAATGTCAGGTCCGTGCGGTCCTCGTGCAGGTGTGGATGCAGCAGGCGCTCCCGATGCGAGCCGGGGATGACCCGCAGGCAGCCGTTCTCGACGGTCGATTCCTCGAGCGCCACCCAGACGGTGCAGTTTGCGAGCGGACGGATCGGCCAATAGTGGCCATCCTGATGCCACGGCGTCTCGTAGCCCTCGCCGGCGGGCTTGCAGAAGACATGGCAGCCCCAGAGCACGACGTCGTCGCCGATGACGCCGGAAACCAGTTCGACGATCTCGGGATCGCAGGCAAGGTCGAAAAAACTCGCACTTCCGCGCACGCCCTCGCCGTTGTCGCCGGCGATGTGCGCGGAGACCAGCTTTTCCGGACGCACGCCCGGGTTGTCGCGCAGCAGCGCATCGAGGGCCTCGCGCATGGCGGCCACCCGCGACGCCGGCAAGCGGTAACGCGGAACGACCCAGCCGTCGGATCGGTAGCGGTCGACTTCGTTCTGGAGCAGGCGGGCCATCGGTATCGGTCTCCGGCGGTTCCGTGCCCGCCGCAACCTCAAGCATACGGCGCGGCGGGCGGCGCCCGGTCGCTGTCGATCATCGCGCCCGAGTCGCCAATGCGACGCTGCGCGACGAACTGCAGCAACATTGGGGGTGAAGGAGTCGAACTCGACGGGCGCACCGTTCGAAAAAAAGCGCGCCCCGAAGGGCGCGCTTTCAGCCTTCACGGCTGCTGCGATCAGCGATAGACATGCTCGCCGCGATGGGTGCGCCAGGCGCCTTCCAGGTGCGCTGCGTCTTCGTCGTTGCGCGGACGCACAGCCATCAGGATGCCGCCGTCGCGGATGCCCTGGTCGTACTGCTTGACGCGCTCTTCCGGGATGCCCCAGCCGATCAATGCGCCGACGATGCCGCCGGTCGCGGCGCCGGCACCGGCACCGGCGATCGCAGCCGCGAGCGGGCCGGCGATCACCAAGCCGAGCCCCGGCAACGCGATGGTCGTGCCGACCGCGGCGATCGCCGCGGCGATGGCGCCGAGACTGCCGCCGATCGCGCCGCCGATGCCGGCGCCTTCGGCCGCCTTGTTGCCCAGTTCGGTCTCGCGACCCTGCACGTCGCCCGCGAAGTAGCGCTTGCGGGTGTCGTCGGACATCGCGAGGTTGACGTCGGCACCCGTGTAACCCCGATCCGTGACGGATTGGTAGGCGCGCTCGGCACTGTCGCGATCACGGAAGAGGCCTGTCACCAGCGGCTTGTCGTTGTTCATGTGTCTGCTCCTGAGATGGATGAAAGTCGGGTCTTGATGGGGGGACCCTTTCTCGGCGCGAATCCCGGAGGGGCCGCGCCGCCGGCCGCCCGGCCAATCGCGCCGGAGGACTGCACGAAAGGATGGCGCGAACGATCAGCGCGCAGAACCGGAACCGGCCGCGCGCAGGGGTCGGCCCGACGACGAATGCCCTGTGGGCGCGGTCCTACAGGCGCTTGCGGTCGTCGGTACGCGGGCAACGACGCATGCGAAGCAACAGCTGCCGCAGCAGCGGCGCACTCAGGATCAGACTGGCCGACGACGCCAGCGCCATCGGCACCATCGAGCGGTACTCGGCCATGGCCCAGGCACCGCCGAAGATGCACAGCAGACCCAGCAGGTAGAGCTGGAACGGGCGGTTCCGGAACAAGTCGAAGATGCGCGGCATGGAGAACTCCGGTGGAACCCGCCCAGTGTTGCAGCGGCCCCTGCGGGCCCGATGTGAAAAACAGCCGGGTTCGGGGTTTCGATGCGCGGATTGGCGGCGATGCAACGTCGTCACGAACGGTGGCGAGGGGAGCCAACGCCCGGCTGCCCTGCGCCCAGTCCGACAGGGATCTGCGCCTGAAGCCGACAGCGCCCTGCTCGCCGAAGCAGAAGAATGACTCGATCGGTGCACTCTGCACCCTCGACATCCTCTGGCGCCGACCCCATGACCTCTTCCACCTCAGGCGTCCGCGTGCTGGCGCTTGTTACCGCACTCGCGCTCGCCGGCTGCGGCGAAACCGCCCGTCTGACGGTCGATGCCGGCACGGGCCCGAACCCGCAGCTCCCGCCACCCAACAAGTCGTTGATCCCGACCGTCAACATCGCGCCCGCCACGGGCTGGGCTCCCGGAGGCACGCCGACACCGGCCCCGGGTCTGCAGATCACGGCCTTCGCGCGTGAACTCGATCATCCGCGTTGGTTGCTGGTGCTTCCCAACGGCGACGTGCTCGTCGCCGAGACGAATGCCCCGCCGAAACCCGAGGACGGACAAGGCATCAAGGGCTGGATCATGAAGATGGTGATGAAGCGGGCTGGCGCAGGGACGCCCAGCGCGAACCGCATCACCCTGCTGCGCGATGCCGACGGCGACGGCAGCGCCGAGACCCGCACGGTGTTTCTCGAAGGCCTGCATTCGCCGTTCGGCATGGCCCTGGTCGGCAACGACCTCTACGTCGCCGACACCGACGCGGTGTTGCGCTTCCCCTATGTCAGCGGCGAGACCCGGATCAGCGTCGCTGGCACGAAGGTGGTCGACCTGCCTGCCGGTCCGATCAACCATCACTGGACCAAGAACATCATCGCCACGCCCGACGGAGGCAAGCTGTTCGTGACCGTCGGTTCGAACAGCAACGTCGCCGAGAACGGCATCGAGGCAGAAGAAGGACGCGCTGCCGTGTGGGAAGTCGATCCGCACAGTGGCCAGCATCGCATCTACGCCTCCGGCATCCGCAATCCGAACGGCATGGCCTGGCGGACGGACAACGGGGCTGCGGTGCTCTGGACCGTCGCCAACGAGCGTGACGAGATCGGCAGCGATCTCGTCCCCGATTACCTGACGTCGGTGCGCGACGGCGCGTTCTACGGCTGGCCGTACAGCTACTACGGCCAGCACGTCGACGAGCGCGTCCAGCCGCAGCGCCCGGATCTCGTCGCCAAGGCAATCGCGCCCGACTATGCGCTCGGCCCGCACACGGCGTCGCTCGGCCTGGCTGCTTCCGACGGCGCCGCGCTGCCCGCCCCCTTCGCCGGCGGCATGTTCGTGGGTCAGCACGGTTCGTGGAATCGCAAGCCCCGCAGCGGGTACAAGGTGATCTTCGTTCCGTTCCAGGGGGCGAGTCCCTCGGGCGAGCCGATCGACGTGCTGACAGGCTTCGTCAGCCCCGATGGCGATGCGTACGGGCGGCCCGTCGGCGTCGCCATCGACAAGCGCGGCGGCCTGCTCGTGGCCGACGACGTCGGCAACACGATCTGGCGCGTGAGCAAACCCTGACCCTCCGGTCGCGGGATCAGCCTCGCGCGCGTAACGCGAGCCAGTAGGCAGCCGCTCCCGCAATGGCCGACGCCACCATGCCCCAGGCCATGTCGAGCATGACGAGCCGCGTGCTCCATCCGCGCAGCGTGGCCAGGTTGCTGAGATCGTAGGCACCGTAGGCGACAAGTCCGACCACTGCGCACCGCAACACGGCCTCTCCGAAACCGGCGGGAGCCGGTTGCAGGGCGAGATAGACCAGACCGAGCGGATAGAGCAGGTAGAAGAGCGCCGCCGGCACGACGCGCACCGACTCGACCATCATGTCGCCGATCTCACGCTTGTAGAAGTCTCGGGCCAGCCAGCCCAGCCAGATGGCGTCGAGGGCACCCATGACGACGAGCGCGACGAGATAGGCCAGGCCGAACTGGGCAGTGGTAAGTCGAGTCATCGGTGGTCAGGGCTCGGAATGGGGGTTGAGGAACGATACCCCGCACATCGAAGGGCCGCGCCCGAGGGAATGACCTGAAATAAGGGTTATCCCTTAGCATGGACGCATGACCATGATTCGATTGACCATGAGCCCATTCTTTCGCGTACTCGGCAGACTGTTCGCCATGTCTGTCACCGATTCCCAGGATCGCGACGCCGACTACCTCGCACAATCGACCGACATCTACGACCTCGAGCGGCGCATGCGCCACGTGGACGACCGCCAACAGACGCTGCACGCGATCGGGACTTACGGCGTCTTCATTCGCTGAATGCCTCCCGGGCCGAGACCGGCATTACCATGTCGCCCGAACCAGCCCGGCCACTGCAACGGCGCGCGTTCCCGTGCCCCCGCCCGGCCCGATCACCGCCTGCGTGATCGCCCAACGAGGCAGCGGTTCGCCGGCATTGAGTTCGTCGACGTAACGAAGCAGAGTCGCAAAGTCGACGAATTCGGCGTCCACATGGATCGAACGCTCGGCCCTCACGATTTCGACCGTCACCAGGTCGACCCCGGCCATGTCGACCGTCTCGAGGGCCGTCAGCATGGCCGGCCAGTCGGAGGGGGATGCGACCCTCGCCTTTTCGTGAGGCTTCGCCGCCGAAGGCTCCCGCGAGGCAGGTAGCGACTCTGCAGTCTTGGAGGCGACCTCCCGCATCAATCCGTCGCGGCGCGCATTCAACTCCCCGAGGCGGTTCGTGGCGTCGATGACGCCGGCCCACAGCGCCAGCGTTCCGACCGTGCCGGCCACGAGAACAAGCCCCTGCACGACCCGCGGCGTCGACCGGCGGCGCAGGTCGACATTCAAGGGTTTCACGAGATCGCTTCCAGCGGCGAGCTGAAAGGCGGGCCATCGGGCGCAGGCTCCGCAGCGACGCCGTGACGCTCGCGCATGGCCACGCGGATGGCTCTCCCGGGATCGAGATTCGACGTCAGAAGGGCTCGAACGGTCAAGTCGCGCAACGCCAGCGTCCCGGGCACGGGCGAATGGCTCGCCGCAGAGATAAGGGCTCCGGTGCCGCCAATGAGGACGGTCGCTGCGTCGGTATCGTGGGCGAGCACGAGCGCGTCGGCCCCGCGACCGCGATCGAGGGCGTGGTTGAACGCCAGCGTCCACCAGGGCCGCAAGGCGACCAGTCTCGCGCCGCTGCGCCGGCAAGCGGACTCGATGGCGCCCCGCAGGGAGCGATCCATTGCCACGCACAGGCACGGACGTTGGGGGGCCCATGCGTCGAGCCAGACGTCGCACGGGCCTTCCAACCCCGTGGCCTCGAGCGCCATGTGCGCGACCACCTCTTGCGCCTCGCGAATGTGCACCAGGCCCGACACGGGCTCGAGGAAGAATGGAGGTGCGAGGGCACCGGACAGCGAGATCGCCAGGCGCGGACGGCGCCATCCAGCGCGACGGGCGTCCAGCAGAACCAACACCTTCCGAAGGCCGTCCAGCGGCGAATCCGCTGCAAGCCAGTGCTCCTCAGCGGGCGACGACGCGTCATGGCCCGCAACGGCCACTCGCGTTGTCCCGAGATAGATCTGGATGACCTCAGAGGCAGCCCACGACACGCTGGACCTCCTCGACCGAGGTATGCCCGCGAACCACATGCCATGCAGCTTGACTCACGAGCGATTCGACTCCCCGTTCGACGGCATGGCGGCGCAGGGCAGAGACCGGTACGCCCTCGGTGACGCCATCGCGCAAGGTGTCGTCGACCCGATGAACCTCGGCAACCACGAACCGACCTCGATACCCGGTCGCGCCGCAGTGCGTGCAGCCGACCGCTCGCGGCACACCGTGCTGGTCGGCCTGACCCGCCATCGCGAGCCAATCACGCTCGCGCTCGGTCGTCTCGCGCACCGCAACGCAGTGTTCGCAGAGTCGCCTCACCAGGCGCTGGACGACTACGCCGTTCAACGACGACATGAAGCCGAACATGTCGAGTCCGAAGTGCCGGAAGCGACCGATCACGTCAGTGATGCCGTTTGCGTGCACCGACGTGAACACCAGATGTCCCGTGAGGGAAGACTGAACCGCGATCTCGGCGGTCTCGGCGTCGCGGATCTCACCGACCAGGATCCGGTCGGGGTCATGCCGCAAGATGGATCGCAGCCCCCTCGCGAATGTGAGGCCCTTGCGCTCATTGACGGGAATCTGAAGGACGCCGGGCAGCTCGTACTCCACCGGGTCCTCGATGGTGATGATCTTCTCGGCCCCTGTGTTGATCTCGGAAAGCACTGCGTAGAGGGTCGTCGTCTTGCCGCTTCCCGTGGGTCCGGTGACCAGCAGCATTCCGCTCGGCTCGCGCGCCATGTCGCGAATCAGCATGGCATTGCCTTCCTGAAATCCGAGCAGGTCGAGTGAAAGAGCGGACGACCGGCTGCGCAGCTGCGCCTTGTCGAGCAAACGCAGAACCGCATCCTCCCCGAACGCGCTCGGCATGATCGAAACCCGGAGATCGGTGCTGTCGCCCGCGCGGCTGAAGCGGAACCGACCGTCCTGAGGCAACCTGCACTCGGTGATATCGAGTTGCGCCAGAACCTTGATTCGCGAAACGACTTCCTGAGCCGACTGGAGTCCTTCCAGGCGCGAATGGCGTCTGATCACGCCGTCGAGACGATGCTTGACGGTGACGCCCGACCGGTCGCACTCGAAATGGACGTCACTGGCGCCACACTGCAGCGCTGCGACGACGGCCGCGTCGACGAAGGCGACGACCGGACTGTCGGCGGATGATGACCGCGCCCAGGTCGTATCGCCGGCGGCGGTGCCGGCTTCGTCACCGAGGAGCCGATCGATGGCGGCCCGCGTCGCCGCAGCGGGGGCTACCCGCGCACCGAGGCGCCGGCTGGCACGTCGCAACAGCGCTTCGTCCCAGGGGTCTTCGGCAACGAGCAGCGGAGCGCTGGCTTCGCGCGGCACGATGGCACAGCGCCAGCCGCGAGCGGTCGCCCGATCGATGACGGAAAAATCCGCCTGCTCGGCAGGGCCGGCGTCGAAGAATCCGACGCCGGCCTCGGCCGGGAGGCGTTCAGCGAGGGTGGAGACGTCCCAACCCGGCAAGCTCAGCAACACGTCGAGAATGGCTGGGCCGCCGGCGCGATAGTGTCCGCGAGCGGTCGACACCGCTTCGCGAAGCGAAGAATCATGCGCGAGCATCATGGAGGCTGCAGTCAGCGGACGCCATTGGCAATATCGAAGATCGGCATGTACATCGTGACCACGATGCCGCCGACCACCAGCGCGACCAGCAACAGCAGCAGCGGCTCGACAACTCGCATCGCTCGCTCCACGAAGGTCGCGAATTCGCCAGCGCAACGGTCGGCAATCGCCTGGAGCACCGTGTCGAAGCTGCCACTGCGCTCACCCACGCCCAGCAGGCGGCGCGTGACCTCATCGGTGAGTCCGGCTTCGCCGAATGCAGACGCCACCGCACGGCCCTGGGCGATCTCGCCGCGCGCCCGCGCGATGCCGGTGTCGACACTCGTTCCAAGACCCATTTCCGCGCTCACCGCCAGTGCTTCGTCGAGCGTGTAGCCGCCGCGAAACATCAGCGCGAGAGCCTGATAGAGCTTGGCGCGGCGGAAGTGATTCCACTGATTGCGCAGCGGCGGTATCACCTCGACGAGACGCGCCATCATCTTCCAGGCAAGACCTTTGCGGAACATCCATGCCACCAGGAGAAGAAGGCCGACCCCTGCGGCCATCACCACGGGCACTTGGTCGTGCAAGGCCTCGCTGAGCATCATCAACACGCGCGTCGGCACGCTGACGGCGCCATGGAAGTCGACGTACATCCGAGAAAATCGCGGGATGACATAGAGCAGCAGGAACAACGCCACCAGAAACCCCAACAGCGCGACGACGGCCGGGTAGATTGCCGCGCTGATCGCCTGGCGGCTCAGGCGCATGACCATTTCGTCGTAACGCAGGTAATCCTCGAGTGCGCCGGTCAACGTTCCGGTGCGCTCGCTGGTCGTGACGCCGGCGATGAGGACGGCCGGAAACGCACCGGAGCGCTGCATGGCACGCGACAGGCGGTGCCCCTGCTGCAACGAGCGAAGCAACCCGGTGTGCACGATCTCGCGTTCTGTTCCTCGAGCTTGGGCGGCCAGCGTCTCGAGGGCCTCCACCGCCGTCATGCCGGCCTTCAGCAAGGTGGCCAGCTCGCGACACCAGGTGGCCACTGCGAAGCGCGACGGGCGTGGAGCGAGCACGAGCGACGCCTTCGAGTCGTGGCGCAGCTGGAGGACGATCCTTCCGGCGACGGCGGAGTCGGTGCGAAGGGCTTGCTCCGAGGGAGCCTCGACTCGCGAGTCGACAACGGCTCGCTGCACCGGATCGTAGTAGCGCAACCCGTACATGGCCATGATGCGTCCCTTGGCCCGGGCCCATCAGCGGACGATGTCGGCGGCGTCGCCGCTGCCACCCGGGAGCCGGTCCTTGCCGTGACTCAGGAGGTCGTAATCCCGGCCATTCGAGCCCGGTGCCCGATATTGATAGGGCGTGCCCCAGGGATCCAGCGGAACATCGCTCTGCAGGTACGGGCCGCGCCAGCGTGACTCGTCCACCGGTTGCGAAACCAGGGCACGCAGGCCCTGGGCCGTCGAAGGGAAGCGGCCGGTGTCGATTCGATAGCCCTGGAGTGCCTTGTCGAACGCATCGAGCTGCGCGCGCGCGGCGGTCACCTCCGAACGACCGACCTGGCCGAGAAAACGGGGCGCGACGACGCCGGTCAGCAAGCCGATGATCAGGATGACGACAAGCAGTTCGAGCAAGGTGAAGCCCTGGAAGCCCCGCCCAGAATGAAGCCCCGACGGCGCCTGCATCCGCAGGGCGGTACGCCTGCTCATCGATCGACCTTCGCGATGAACTTCCACTCGGAGTATTCCCGCGCGGCCGGTAGCGCAAGCCCGGACATTTCCCACGGCGCGACGTGCATCGGCTTTTCGGTACCAAGGCTGAAGACCCCCCTAACGCTGCCGTCCGCACCCCGCACGATTCCCCACGGCCTCGCGGGGTCGAGCGGATCGGGGTAGAGCTTGCGAAGATGCCGGAGCGTTCCGACGCGACGTCCATCGGCCAGGAGACTGTCGAGGTCTGGCGGATACGCCTTCAGCGAGCCCGGGGAGGCAGCGTGATAGGCAGCAATGGCTGCGGCGTACAGGGACCCGATGCGCAGGAGATCCTGTTCGCGATCGCGCCGGCTGGCATCGGACCACCTGGGAGCGACCGTGGCCAGGCCGAGCGAGAACACGACCACGGCCGCGAGCATCCACACGTAGGTGAACCCTGGACCGGAAGATGCTGATGGGGGTCCGCGCCGAGCCCGGCAACCGGCGGGACGGAGGGCGGATCGCCGCGCGCAGTCACCAGGCCGCATATCGTGTCCCGTCGCGGGCTGAACCCTCCGCCCCACTCCGCACATCTGCAACGGCCCCGGAATCGGGAGCCGTTGGTGCGACCAAGATCCAGGAATCGGCGCGTTCGGTGATCGGATCGAGCGGGAGCCGGCGCAGGTATCGCGCCTGAACCAGTTCATCGAGATCGATCGGAAAGCGTGCACGATCGGCATGGAACTTGTCGATCGCGTCGCGCACGCCAGCGAGGTTGTGTCGCAGCACCGCCTCGCGCGCGCGGTCGACATGCTCGGTGTAGCGCGGCGCGCTGATCGAGAGCAACAGACCGAGGGCGGCCATGACGACCAGCAGTTCGATCAAGGTGTATGCACTGGCGGCGCGCCGTAAACGCGGCATCTCTACCACTCCTTCAGGGCGATGCCGTTCAAGCCGATCCGTTCCGAACGGGAAGCCACGTCGTAGACGTCGGCGCCCGGGCGCGGTCGCTCGGCAGAGGACTGGTAGCTGCGCAGCGCCCACGTCTGTGCGGCAGGGACGCTCGCCACCGCGAACGGATCCCGCGGAATCCGTCGCAGGAAGCGGTGGGTGCGCCCCGCTACCTTGGGGTCGGCCAACCCGCTTACCAGGGATTCGAGGCTCTCCGGATAGCCGGTCTCTCCCGGTTTCCCCGCGATCCCCCCGGCATCGGTGGCGCGGCGGTAAGCATCGATGGCATCGCGAATCTCCCACAGCGCATGCTTCAACTCGCGCTCCCGATCGCGCTGGACCGCGATCTCCGCCATCGGCAACGCCGCGGCCGCGAGGATGCCGAGAACCGCCATCACGGCCAGCAATTCGACCAGCGTGTAGCCTCGGGAGCGCGGATGGCGCGTCATCGAGTCCCCGCAACCTGCTGGATGTCCAGTTTCAATGGCGGCAGCGACGCCGGCTCGGCAACGGGCCCGGCCAGACCGATCGGACGCATGCTCAACAGTGCAACCTCCGCGAGGCCCGCCGCGAGCGCCTTGAAGCGCAAGGTGAGGACATTGCCTTTGCCGACAGCGCCGGTCAGCGTCGTTCGGAGGACGCCCGCGCTGGCGCGGGCGCTCCCGGCGTCGATGGTCTGGGTGAAGCTGGTCTGCGCACCGCCCTGCCGGAAGAGTTCGGCCTCCTCGATCGCGACCAGTTCGAGCTTGCCCTTGCTGTAGCCGAGCTCGACGGGCAAGCCCCGAAGGGGCTGGTCAGACTGAATGGCAACCCGCACGTCGAACGTGTCGCCGGCCTTCACGCTCGGCGGTCCGCTCAGCGACGCGATCGGCGATGCCGATGTCGACGCCTCCGGTGGCGCCACCACCGGGCTCTGCGGCGGCCAGGAACGGGCCGCTACGCCCCCGCCCCCGCCGCCGCCCGAGGACGCTGCCGACGATGAATCACCGCCCCCGCCGAGATCGCCCCCGGCCTGAGCCGACGTTGCGACGCCGCCGACCGGTCTCAGCCGCGGCGACGCCTCCGTCCCGACCCAGATTTCAGATTCCGCGATGTCCGGTCGTTTCAGACTGCGAAGGACGCGCGGGGTGATCGAGAGCACCAGCTCGACCCGCTGCCCATTGTCGAGCTGACTGGAGAACAGCCGGCCCGCCAACGGCAGGTCGCCCAGCCCGGGTACCTTGCTGGCGTCGCTGCGCTCGGCCGTGCTGATCAGCCCCGCAAGCAGCTGGGTTTCACCGTCGCGCAACCTCAGCAGGGTCGACGCGTTGCGCGTGCCGATCTGGTAGGCGAGCGTTCCGGATGCGGTCTTGATGACGCTGCCGAGCGAGCTGACCTCGAGTCCGATCCTGATCGCCACCTCGTCGTCGACGTAGACCGTGGGCTCCACCTCGAGCTTGAGTCCGACATCGATGTAGCTGACGCTGTCGGAAACGAAACCGGTCGAACCCTGCGTCGTCGTCACGATCGGGATCTTGTCGCCGACGAGGACGCGGGCCTTCTCCTTGCTGCGCACCCGGATGCGCGGGTTGGCAAGCATGTTGAAATCGCCCGTCTCGCGCTTGAGGTTGACGGTGACGCCGCCGATCGACAGGCCGATACGGTCGCGGGTCACGCCGCGGACGTTGGCGAGAGTCAGTCGATCCGCGCCCATCGGCGGCAGCAAGGTCAAGGCGAAGAAGTCCGGAAACTTCACGCCCAGTTCGGTGAGACGAGAGGTATTGATCTCGATGACCTCGACTTCGAGCAGGACCTCGGGCTCGGCAGTGTCGTAGAGCATCAGAAGGCGTTCGGCCATCTGCACGTTCGGCTCCGATTCGCGCAGCGCCAGCATGTTGGTGCGCTCGTCGACATAGGGGTCGCGGATCTTCAGCATCGATTTCAGGAACGCGGCTGCGCCCTTGGCGTCGCCACCCGACAGGTGGAAGACGCGCACGACCTGCTCCTGGTGCTCGCGCTGCTTGTCCGGCGTGTTGGGGTAGATCAGCATCGTCCGGCTGTCGACCACCTTCTTGGCCAGCTGGTTCGTGCTGACGATCAGCTCGACCGCGTCCTCGACCCGTACCGACCGCAGATAGGCGGTGACGCGAACGTCGCTGCGAATGTCCTTGTCGAAGACGAAATTGATGCCGCTGTTCCTCGACACGGCATCGAGAACGGTGCGCAGGTTCGCGTCCCGGAAGTCGATGGAGATGGGTCGCGTCTCGGCAAGGCCGAGTTGCGACGCCTGAAGCTGGGTCTGGCGTTGCTCGGCCTCGATGCGTCGCTTCAACGCCAGCAGTTCCGGATGCCGCGGCTGCGCCTTCAGCGCTTCGACAACAGTCGAAGAGGCCGCGTCCAGACGACGTTGATCGACGAGCGCACGGGCGCGAGCCAGCGCGGCCTCCTGCCGCCGGTCGGTGGCGATCTGGCTGCGCATGGCGTCGATGCGCGGGTCGTTCGGCTGAAGGGTCGAAGCACGCATCAGGACCCGTTCGGCATCGTCGAGCTGGCCTTCTGCACGCGCAGACCCGGCCTGGGCGAGCACGCGCGCCAGCACTTCCGCCTTGGTCTCGAGCAGTCCGGCTCGCAACAGTGCGCTTTCAGGGTAGGTCTGCAACCCGGACTCGAGGACCATCGTGGCCTGCTCGTAGTGACCCGCACGCATCTGGATCAGGGATTCGTCGCGGATCCGTTGCTGGACACAGCCAGCAAGTGCAAGGAGGGTGCACAAGACGACCTGCGACAGACCGAGGGAGAGTCTCGGTGTCGTTGTCCCACCCTGCGCGTTCGCTGCATCGATGATGGGCTCCGCGTCTCACTGCGTTCAATCGCGGGGAATCGGGACTGTCGCTGTCGTACCGGTAATCTCGTGGACCAGCGTGACGGCCTCGTCGGACACGGACATCACGGTGTAGCCCTCGTCGACTTTCTGACCGGCGACGACCGCGAACTCGGAGGCCCCGCGTGCCATGTAGAACAGTGGGCCGCCCTCGACAGGCGCCATTCGGCCGACGAAGCGAAGCCCTATCGAAGGGGCGGCCGCCGCAATGACCGTGCGGGGAGCGGGGCCTGGATTGCCGGCCGAGGATGGCACCGTCGGAGTGACCTGTCGAACGACGGGCGGCGGCTGGGATGGCATCGGGTCCGATCGCAGGGCGAAGATGTCCCGCTTCGCGTCTTCGAGCCCATGTCCGCGTCCGGCGTCGGGCGCGGCCACTCCCCGGTTGGCGGTTGCCGTCGTCTCCCGCGTGGTGGTGCCTCGCACGCCCACCATCTCGGAGGTCCCGTTCACCGCAGCAACAGCCTGCACGGGACGATCCGTCCATGCGGACGCGGCCGCCAGCATCGCGGCAACGCCAAGTGAGAACAGCAGGCCGCGACGCATCTCAGCCCCTTCCTGTCAGCGGCCGGCCTGCGTCGCCGCGGCGAATGGCGGACGACCCAAGGTCACGAGCAGTGTCACGTCGACACCGGCCCCGGCGGCACCTCTGCGCAACGAGATGCGATCGAGCGTCGAGTCGGAATACCGGTCCGCGGTTGCAGCCAGGACCCGCTTGACGTTCGGGTATGTCCCGTGGAGGCCGAGATGCAGGACTTCTGACGAGTCTGGCGCGCCTTGAGTTGCCGACGGCTGCGCGTGCAGGGTCGTCAGTTCGACAGACGACTCCAGGGAGTCGCGTTGCAGACTGGCGATCAGCGCTTGTGTCGTGGTCGCTGGCCGATTGACGATCGTCATGTCGGCCGGTGGCGACTCCGCATGCGCGACGCCCTCCGGCAAGACGGGCTTCAACTGCCGATCGACCTTGCTGATGTTGGCCCGCAGCGCGCGAACCCGGGCTTCCAGATGGGCCGTCAGAACCCAGGCGACAACCGCGAGGAAGGCCATGCAGAGCAGAATGGCCCGACGGATGGGAGGGTCGAGCGCTTGATGCCAAACCACCCGGAAAGAGGCCCGAACGCCGCTCGGGAGGCGCAAGCCGAGGTGGACGGCGGACGCTTGTTCGAATCGAAGTTTGTCGGCACACGATCCCCGCTTGGTCGGACGCCGTCACGTCAGGGAGAACTACGGCGACGTCTTCCGAGAGACGTCCATGGATCTCACGGTATCGACGCGTCGCCACTGCGGCAACACCCCCAAAGGAGGGCGGCTGCAACACCGACGCGTCTCAGTCAGGCACTGCGGCGAAGTCGTCGACCTGGATGACGCGGTCGGCCGCCCGCAGGTAGGCGAGTGCGGCCGCTGGATCGCGCGAAGCTTGCGCAGCTTCCTCGAGCGAATTCGTTCGGCGCAGGACCTTGTTCAGTTCGGGCAGCTCGTCGCCCACGGTGTCGGCGAGCTGGAGTGCCTGCATCAGATCGCGCAGCCCGCCGCTGGCCGGCATGCCGACATCCGGGCACAGACGCCGCACGAGCGCGGGGTCCTCGCGCAACGCTTCGGCCTGGCCGATGAGGTCGCGGTCGCGCAACGGCGCCAGGTGGCGCGTGCCGCGCAACAGCAGCGGCGCGACGATCCGCAGCGCGCGCGACGGCAGGTTCGCATACAGGTCGCGCAGCGTGGCCGAAGCCAGGTCGAGTTGCACGCGGACCGCAGCACGCGCGATCGGCAGCATCTTCGGATCGCCCTCGACCTCGTAGCGCCACAGGCACGCAGAGGCGAGGTAGAGGTGCGACAACACGTCGCCGAGCCGCGCAGACAGCAGTTCCATGCGCTTGAGCTTGCCGCCGAGCAGGCCCATCGCCAGGTCGGCGGTCAGCGCGTACTTGGCCGAGACCCGCGCGATCAGCCGCGCCTCCTTTGCAAGGTCGGCCGGAGGATGGCCGCGCACGGGCGCCCACGCGAGGCTCGCCCAGAGATTGCGCCAGACGTGCGCGCCGTGGCCGAGCAGCGCATGCCCGAGCGCATCGGCGTCGCGCTTCTCCACGGCGGCCATTTCCGCGAGCACATGGGGGTGGCAGCGCACGGCACCCTGGCCGAAGATGATCAGCGCGCGGGTCAGGATGTTCGCGCCCTCCACCGTGATGGCGATCGGCGCGTGCCGGTAGGCCACGCCGAGGAGGTTCTTCGGCCCCGCACTGATCCCCTTGCCGCCGAGGATGTCCATGCCGTGGGTGACGGCGCGGCGGCCGGCTTCGGTGAGATGCACCTTGAGGATCGCACTGGCGACGCTCGGCCGCTCGCCCTGGTCGAGCGCGGCGGCGGTGTAGCGTCGCGCCGCGTCGGTCGCATAGAGATCGACCGCCATCCGCGCGATGAGCGCCGCGATGGCATGGAACCGGCTGATCTGCAGACCGAACTGCTCGCGGATGCGACCGTAGCCGACGACCACGTTCAGCGCCACCTGCTGCATCGAGGCGCCGAGCGCCGGCAGGGAGATGGCCCGCCCCGCGGCGAGGCTTTCCATCAGCATGCGCCAGCCCTGCCCGACCTGCGACTCGCCGCCGATGATCCAGTCCATCGGCACGAACACGTCCTCGCCGCGGACCGGACCGTTCATGAAAGAAGAGTTCATCGGTCGATGGCGCCTGCCGATGTCCATGCCGGCGGTCGGCACCGGCACCAGCGCGCAGGTGATGCCGAGTTCCTGCTCGCCCTCGGGGCGCCCGGGGTCGATGGCGTGGAATGCCAGCCCGACCACGGTGGCCACGGGCGCCAGCGTGATGTAGCGCTTGTCGAAGTTGACGAGGAAGCCCCGCACGGGGCGCCCGTCGATCTGGCGCTCGGTCAGCACGCCGCGGTCCGGAATCGACGCCGCGTCCGACCCGGCGTAGGGCGAGGTCAGGCCGAAGCACGGCAGCTCGCGGCCATCGGCCAAGCGCGGCAGGTAGTGCCGCTTCTGGGTCTCGCTGCCGTAATGGAGCAACAGTTCCGCGGGTCCGAGCGAATTCGGCACCATCACGGTCACGGCCGCGGCGACGTTCGTCGACGCGATCCGGGTGACGACTGCGGCGTGGGCAAAGTGCCCGAATCCGAGGCCGCCGAACTCGCGCGGAATGATCATGCCGAAGAACTTGTGTTCCCGCAGGAACTGCCAGACCGCAGGGGGCAGGTCACCGGCCTCGTCGATCGCGAAGTCGTCGAGCATCGCGATCAGCTCGGCAACGTCATGGTCGAGGAAGTGCTGCTCCGCGTCAGTCAACCGGTTCGGGCCGACGGCCCGCAAGGCGTCGAAGTCCGGTCTGCCAGCGAAGAGCTGGCCTTCGAATCCCACGGTGCCGGCTTCGAGGGCAGCCCTCTCGGTGTCGCCGATCGGCGGCAACGCTTTCGTGAAGGGCGCGAGCGCCCATCGTCCGAGCCAGCTGCTGGCCATTCCCATGCCGGTCCTCCCCCGCGATGGCGGGGCGCCTTCGCATGAAGCGATCGTAAGGCGGCGCTACGACGAGCTGATCAGAGGTTGCGAAGGGCGGGGCCGATCGAAGCGCCGAAGAACTGCATGCGGACCTCCGCGCGCATCGCCAGCGCGCATCGCGACCTCCAGCCCGGCGGTCTCACTCGCCCGAATCCAGCACCGCACCCCCTTCGGCACGCCAGCGAAGCATTCCGCCGGCCAGGTTCGCGACATCGCGAAGGCCGACCTTGCCGAGCATGGCCGCGGCCCGGGCCGAGCGGGCGCCGGATCGGCACACCGTGACCACTGGCCGGTCCGGTGCCAGCTCGGCGAGACGCGACTCCAGTTGCCCGAGCGGGATCAATCGGGCGCCATCGATGTGGCCGAGCCCGGCGCTGAACTCGGCCGGCTCGCGCACGTCGACCAGCTGTACCTTGCCGAGCACTTCGGCCAGCGCCGTCGGGGTGATGTCCCACAGGCCCGCGAAGCTGTAGTCCAGACGTGCCCACTGCGGCTCGGCCGTCGGCAGCTCATCGCCGTCGGGCTCGCCGCAGCGCAGGTTGGCCGGAACCGCGATGTCCATCTTCTTCGGATGCGGCAGGCCGAGGTGATTCATGAAACCGGCGAAATCGACCTCGCCGACCTCGCCGCCGAGCCGGGGGTTGCTGCGCCGCTCCTCGTCGATGCTGCTGACGCTCATGCCGTTGTAGTCGTGCCCCGGATAGACGAGGCAATGCGCCGGCAGCGTGAACAGCTGCGCGTGCACGGAGCGGTACAGGCCGGCACTGCTGCCCTGCTGGAAATCGGTGCGCCCGCAACCCCGAATGAGGAGGCAGTCGCCGGTGAAGACCCGCGTCTCGTCGTCGAGCACATAGGAGAGGCATCCGTCGGTATGGCCGGGCGTGGCGCGCACCTGCAGGTGGCGCGAACCGAATTCCACGCGGTCCCCATGGCGCAACAGCCGGTCGGCGCCGCTGGCACCGCCGTCGGCCGACAAGGCGATGCCGCTGCCCAGGCGCTGTCGGTGCAGCCAGGCACCGGTCACGTGGTCGGCATGCACATGCGTCTCGAGAGTCCACACCAGGCGCAGGCCGAGTTCGCGGATCAAGGTCTGGTCGCGCCGCATCTGCTCGAACACCGGATCGATCAGCACCGCTTCGCCGCTGTCGCTGTCGCCGAGCAGGTAGCTGTAGGTCGACGAGGTGGAATCGAACAGCTGGCGGAAGATCAGCATGAGTGTTTCTCCACGGTGGAAGCACTCATTTTCCACCGGGTTGCGCGCCCCCGCCGCGTTCCGGCAGTCCGTTCCTGCGCGACGTCAACTCCGTGCGACATCGACGGGCAACCAGCTGTCGCGAAGATCACCTCGGCTGCATGGGGGCGGACCTCGTGGCTTCAGGTCGCGGAGGCGGCGTGGCGCCCTCTCCCTGCGTGCCAGCGCGCCAGGTAGGCCGACAAGGCCGCGAGCAGCGCCGCCAGCCACGCCAGCGCGTAGGCCCCTCCCGCGCCGACGATTGGCAGCAGCACGACCAGTGCGATGAAGAAGGCCACGAAGCCGAACACGCCCCACTGGAAGCCGCGCAGCAGCGCGGCCGTCGCCTCCGCGCCATGGCGCGGAAGCGTGAAGCAGGGCAGCACGTTGCCATTGACCGGCAGGGCGAGCAGCAGGCCGCTGGCCAGCGCCGGCAACACCGCCGCGCCCTGGATGATGCCGGCGGCGAGGACGATCGCCACGACGACGCGCAAACCGAGCTCCGCACGCGGGATCCGCACCATCGGCGTGGTGGCCCACGCGCCACCGCTGCCCGCCTGCGGTCGTATCGCCGCCAGGCCAACGAGGGGCGCCAGCAGGGCCAGGGCGCACGTCGCCGCTGCCGGCAAGGCCAGGCCCGAAAGCACCCAGCCTCCCGCCACGAACATCAGGTTGGCCGCCAGCAGCGCCCCGGGCCACGGAAATCGGCGCGAGGCCCGCGCGAACGTCACCATGTGCAGGACCATCGCCGGAACGCACACCAGGGTGGCCAGCGCGATCGCCCGGGCCGGCTCGGCATGCTGCTCGAGCAGGACGAAGCCCATGATCGGCCCGGCGATCATCGGCATGCCGCCGAGCGTGCCGGAAACGCCGTGGCCGAAGCGGCGCGCCGCCAGCGAGGCGAGCAGGATCGACGCGGCGACGAGGACGAGCTTGAGCGCAAACATGCGCTGCGGTCACGCCGGCCGGCCAACGCCGAGGACACGCGACAGGAAAGCGCGGGTGCGTTCGTGCCGCGGCCGCACGAGCACCTCTTGCGGCGACCCGGACTCGACGATAACGCCCCCGTCCATGAAGGCGACCCGATCGCCGGCGTCGCGTGCGAAGGCGATCTCGTGCGTGACCACGATCATCGTCATGCCGTCGTCCACCAGCCCGCGCATCACGCCCAGAACCTCGTCGACGAGTTCGGGATCGAGGGCCGAGGTCGGCTCGTCGAACAGCATCAGCTTCGGGCCCATGGCCAGCGCGCGCGCGATCGCCACGCGCTGCTGCTGTCCGCCCGAAAGCTGGGCCGGATAGGCCGCGGCCTTGTCGCTCAGCCCGACGCGTTCGAGCAGCGCCAGCGCGCGCTCGGTGGCCTCGGCCCCGCCGATGCCCTTGACGTGAACCGGCGCCTCGACGATGTTCTGCAGGACGGTCTGGTGCGCGAAGAGATTGAAGCGCTGGAAGACCATGCCGATCTGCGCGCGCTGGCGACAGACGTCGTGCTCGGGCATCTCGTGCAAGCGCCCGCCGCGCTCGTGGTAGCCGATCAGTTCACCGTCGACCTCGATGCGTCCGGCCTGGATCTGCTCGAGGTGGTTGACGCAGCGCAGGAAGGTGCTCTTGCCCGAGCCCGACGGCCCGATCAGGCACAGCACCTCGCCGGACGCCACCTCGATGTCGACGCCCTTGAGGACTTCGAGCGTGCCGAAGCGCTTGTGGACGTCGACCGCGCGCACCATCGGACGACCCCCGGCGAACGCCGCGGATACCGCTTCAGCGCCGGCCATCGGATCTCGCCACCGAACGGCCGAGGCGGCGCTCGATGTAGTACTGACCCAGGCCGCTGACCGTGGTGAGCGTCAGGTACCAGAACGTCGCGACCAGCAGCAACTCGATCGAGTGCAGGTTGGCCGAAGCGATGTTCTGAGCCGCCGTCAGCAGGTCGCCGCCGGCGATCACCGAGACCAGGGAGGTCGCCTTCAGCAGCGAGATGAACTGGTTGCCCGCCGGCGGGATGATGACGCGCATCGCCTGGGGCAGGATGATGCGCCGCAGGGCAAGCAGGCGCGGCATGCCCAGGGCGGTCGCCGCTTCGTACTGGCCGCGGTCGACGGCGAGGATGCCGGCGCGCACCACCTCGGCCATGTAGGCGGCCTCGTTCAAGGCCAGGGCGACGACCGAGGCCACGAACGGGGTCAGCAGCGTGTTGGTCTTGAACGGGCCGATAGTCTCGAACAGCAGCGCGAGATTGCCCCAGATGATGATCTGCACCAGCAACGGGGTGCCGCGCAGCAGCCAGGTGTAGAGGGCGCTGGCCAGGCGCAGCACGTGGCTGTCGGACAGCCGCATCACCGCGAGCAGGATTCCCAGCGTGAGACCGATGACCGCAGCGAGCACCGCAAGGACCACCGTCGTCCGAAGGCCCGCCAGGATGGCCGGTGCGAACTGGTATTGCGGGATGACGGCGTGCGCGATGTTCGGGTTGCGCCACACCGACATGGCGACCCAGGCGAGCAGCGCGATCACGACGGCGCTGCTCGCCCACAGCCCCGGACGGCGCAGTGGAACGACGCGGTCCACGGGCTCAGCGTCCGCCGTTGATCGTCGCCGTCTTGAGGGCCCCCGCCTCGACGCCGTGCTTCTCGAGGATCTTGCGGTAGGTGCCGTCGGCGATGAGGGCGTTCAGCGCCTTCTGCAGGGCATCGCGCAGGGCTGTGTCTTCCTTGGCGACGCCGATGCCCAGCGGCAACGGCTGGTATTCCTTGTCGCGCACGACGTCGAATATCTTGCCGTCCCCTGCGGTGGCCGCGAGGTAGACCATCACCGGTGAGTTGCCCAGGAAGGCCGCCACCCGGCCGGTCTGAACCTGCATCCGCGCATCCGCGGGCTGCGCGTACTGAAGATTCTCGATGGCCGGCTTGCCCGCGGCGGTGCACTTCGCGCTGTACTCGGCGACCAGCGCGAGTTGCGTCGATCCCTGCACCGTGGCAACGGTCTTGCCGCACGTCGATTCGAGGCCCTGCACCCCCTCCGGGTTGCCCTTCTTCACCAGCAGCTTCGTGCCGAGGTCGTAGAAGTCGACGAAGTCGAGAAGCTTCTGGCGCTCGGGGGTGTCGTTCATCATGCTGAAGACGATGTCGATCTTCTTGGCCTGCATCGCCGGCAGCAGGCCCGGGAATGGAATCGACGTGAAGACGATCGTGCGACCCAGCGGCTTGCTCATGGCAGCGGCCAAGTCGACGATGGCGCCCTGCAGGGTGGTGCCGTCCGAGGCATAGGAGATCATCGGCGGGCTGTTGGTGAGCGAGCCGGCCTTGATCTCGTCGGCGGCCCGGGCGGGCGCCGTGGAGACGAGCAGGGCCAGCCAGGCGCCGCCGAGGAGGCAGGTGCGCAAAGCCGCGCCAGCGGCGCGGCGCAGAGACGGACGGTACGGGGCGAAGGTCGACATGGGGTTCTCCGTGGCGCAATGGTGTTGCGGATTCTGCGGCACGCCGCGGGGCTGCCCTGCCGCCCCTGCTCCTGCCGTCCCTGCCGCCCCCTGCCGCCCCAGATCGACGATCAGTCGATATCGCCTTTGGCCGGGGGGCGCTTCTTGCCGCTGAACATCGACGCGACCAGGTTCTCGCGATGACGCCGGCTCGCATGAACCACGCCGCCGACGTGCAGCGCGACGAGGCCGACGATGCTCCACGCGAAACCCGTGTGCAGCGCCTCGACGGTCGCGTCGCCCCAGAGCCAGTCGGTGGTGTAGAGCCAGCCGGTGAGCGCCAGCGCGACGACGCAGCCGAGCAGACCGAGGATCATCCAGCCGCCGAGCGGGTTGTGGCCGAGATGCCGCGGCTCGCGTCCCCGCAACAGCAGTCGCGCATGCCGAAGCGTCGTCGCCGGCCCGCGGATGAAGTCAGCAAAGCGGGCGCGGCGCGGGCCGATGCATCCCCATGCGATGCGGGCGCAGACCAGCGTAAGCGCGGCATAGCCGACCGCCTGATGCCAGCGGACAAGCCATTCCGTCGTCGCCCAGCCGAAGCCGACCGCAGCGGCGAGTGCCCAGTGGAGAAGGCGGACCGCCGGATCCCAGACGCGGATCAACGCCGCCTCAATTGGGTGCGGTCACCACCTCGAGCGTCTTCGGATGGAAGAAGGTCTCGACCTTGTTGTTCTTCTCGTCGCGGCCGTAGACCTCGTAGCAGCCGTTCTCGATCTTGACGCGGCTGATCTTCCAGCCCCGGTCGGTGAGCTTGCGCTCGAGCTCGGCCTGCGGCTTCCATTCGGCCTTCGGGACCGGGTCGCATTTCTCGGCATGCTGGGCGTGAACAGTGGCGCTGCAAGCAAGGGCAGCCAGCGTGGCGAGGGTGGGGAGCGTGCGGGTCATCGGAGTTCCTTTCGCGATTTTGAAAGTCGGGTGCATGGCGAGGCCCGATGCTAGCAGTCAATAAGAATGATTCTCATTAAGACATTCCCCAATCGGGCTTCCGAACCGCAGAGCCGCAGTCAGCGCCGTGCCGCGGTAAGGGCGTCGATCCCGGTGGCGCAGGGCCTGCTAGGATCGCCCCGCCTCCTTCGCCCTCCATGACCCTGCCGCGCCGGTTCGACGCCCGCGAACGTCGTGCCCTCGCCGCCATCTTCCTGGCCGCGGCGCTCACGTCGCTCGACATCGCCATCGCCAACACCGCCCTGCCGGCGATCGCCGCGGCGGTGAACGCGTCGCCGGCCGATTCGATCTGGGTCGTCAACGCCTACCAGCTCGCCGTGGTGGCGGTGCTGCTGCCCTTCGCCGCCCTCGGCGACAGGATCGGCGCCCGCCGCGTCTACATCGGCGGCATGGCGCTGTTCGTGCTCGCCTCGCTGGGCTGCGCACTGGCGGACACGCTGGCGACGCTGGCCGTTGCGCGCGCGCTGCAAGGCATCGGTGCCGGTGCGCTGATGGCCGTCAACATCGCACTGGTGCGCATGATCTACCCGGCCGAACACCTCGGCCGCGGTGTCGGACTGAACGCGCTGGTGGTCGGCGTCGCCTTCTCGGCCGGCCCGACGATCGCGTCGCTGGTGCTCGCGGTGGCCTCCTGGCCATGGCTGTTCGCCGTCAACGTGCCGATCGGCGCCCTCGCCTATGCACTCGCGCGCAACGCGCTGCCGCATGCGCAACCGCGCGGCCAGCGCTTCGATCCCGTCACGGCAGTACTCACGGCGACCACCTTCGCCGCGCTCATCTTCGGCCTGAGCGCCGCGGCGCAACGCGAGCCCTGGCCGCTGGTGGCAACGCCGCTGGTCGCCGCGCTCGGTGCGGGCGCATTGCTGTTGCGCCGTCAGGCCGGCGACGCGGCGCCGATGCTGCCGGTGGACCTGCTGCGCCGGCCGCTCTTCGCGCTCTCGGCGCTGACGTCGACCTGTTCGTTCACGACCCAGGGCCTGGCCTTCGTCGCCCTGCCGTTCTATTTCGAGGGCGTGCTGCATCGCGATCCGGTCGAGACCGGTTTCCTGATCTCGCCCTGGCCGATCGTCGTGGCGATTGCCGCGCCCCTGGCCGGACGACTCTCGGACCGCTACCCCCCGGGGGCCCTCGGTGGCGCGGGTCTCGCCGTCCTCAGCGTCGGCATGGCGTCGCTCGCCTGGATGCCGGCCGCGCCGTCGGTCGCCGACATCGTCGTGCGGATGACGATCTGCGGCGCCGGCTTCGGCTTCTTCCAGTCGCCCAACCTGCGCGCACTGATGGCCAGCGCGCCGCCGGAACGCAGCGGCGGTGCCAGCGGCGTCATCGCGATCGCCCGGCTGATCGGCCAGACCACCGGCGCCGCGCTGGTTGCGCTGTGCTTCGGCCTGGCCGGCGGAGCGGGGCCGACCTGGGCGCTCGGCCTGGGCGCGGTGTTCGCGGCGATCGCGTCCGCCGCCAGCACGGCCCGGCTCTGGGCACGCTGAGCGTCAACGCAGGCCGCTGAAGCCACGATCTCCGCCGCATGCGGAGGGGCGTGGTCTATCGCAGAGCCGACACCCGCGAAGGGCGTGCGGCGACGGCCGTGGCCCCGTCGACGGGGGCCCCCGGTCAGGCCGCGGCGCGGGCGGCGGGATTGCCCGCGAGGATGCGCTTTAGAGCCGCTTCCAGATGGGCGACGCTGCGGTCGGTGTGATGCAGCTTGTCGAGGCCGAACAGGCCGACGCGGAAGGTCCTGAAGTCGGCCGGCTCGTCGCACTTCAGCGGCACGCCGGCAGCGGTCTGCAGCCCTTCGCCGATGAACGCCTTGGCGCTGCTGAGGCCCTCGTCGTCGGTGTAGCTGACGACCACGCCCGGTGCCTGGAAGCCATCGGCGGCGACGCTGGGCAGACCGTTGGCCACCATCATCCTGCGGACCTTGCTGCCGAGCTCGATCTGTTCGGCGCGCAGCTTCTCGAAACCGTAGGCGCGGGTCTCCAGCATCGCATCGCGGGTCTTCGCCAGCGCGTCGGTGGGCATCGTCGCGTGATAGGCGTGCCCCCCGCCTTCGTAGGCTTCCATGATCTGCAGCCATTTCTTCAGGTCAGCCGCGTAGCTGGTGCTGCGGGTGGCGTCGATCGCCGCGCGGGCGCGCTCGCCGAGCATCACGAACGCGCAACACGGCGACCCGCTCCAGCCCTTCTGCGGTGCGCTGATCAGCACGTCGACGCCGCTCGCCTGCATGTCGACCCACATCGCGCCCGAAGCGATGCAGTCGAGCACGAAGAGACCGCCGCCCGCATGCACCGCATCGGCGACCGTGCGCAGATAGGCATCGGGCAGCAGGATGCCCGACGAGGTCTCGACGTGCGGCGCGAAGACCACCGCAGGCTTGTGCTCGCGGATCGCGGCCACGACCTCCTCCACCGGCGGGGGCGCAAAGGCTGCCTGGCGACCGTGCTTGACCGGTCGCGCCTTGAGCACGAACTGCTGCGACGGGATCTGGCCCATGTCGAGGATCTCCGTCCAGCGGAAGCTGAACCAGCCGTTGCGGATCACGAGCACGCGCTTTCCGGTCGCGAACTGCCGCGCGACCGCTTCCATGCCGAAGGTGCCGCTGCCCGGAACCACGATGGCCGAATGCGCGCGATACACCTCCTTCAACGTGCTGGAGATGTCGCGCATCACGCCCTGGAAGCGGCGCGACATGTGGTTCAGCGCGCGGTCGGTGAAGACGACCGAGTATTCGAGCAGGCCGTCGGGATCGATGTCTTGGAGGAGTGCGGGCATGGCGGTCTTTCGGTGTTCGGGGAAGCTTAGCACCCGCTCGATCATCCCGTAATCGAGCGCTCCGCGGTGCCCCCTGGACAGGGGACCCGGATCGCTGCGGCCACTCAAGGCGATTCGGGTCGGGCGCGTCTCTTCGGCCTCGTCGGCGGCTTCGCATCGGGCGCAATGCGCAAGCCCGCCAGCTGGCGTTCCAGCATCGGCGCCACCGTCTCGCGCAGCAGGGCCTCCCGCCCCCCCGGCGGCTCGATCGCGTCGAACTGCCCCGCCAGCGCGAGGTGTGCGAAGCCGTGCACCACCGACCACACGGACACCAGCACCTGCCACTGCGCCGGCGTCAGCGGCGGCCCCGGCGGCACCTCGATCAATGCGCGCACGCCACCCTCGAGAGCCAGGAAGGCCTCGTGAGCGCTGCGCTCCAGTTCCGCGCTCTTGCACAAGGTGCTCCGAAACATCAGGCCGAAGCGCCCTGGATATTGCAGCGCGAAGCCGACGTAGCCAACGCCCTGCTCGCGCAGCCGGGCTACCGGATCGTCGCCGCCGCGAGCGTTGCCCGCCAGCAGCGCCGCCGTCAAGCCGTCGAAGGCCTGCGTGGCGACGGCAGTCAGCAGCCCGTCGATGTCGCCGAAGTGATGCGCCGGCGCAGCAGGCGACACCCCGGAGCGGCGGGCGACCTCGCGCAGGGAGAAGCCCTCCAGGCCTCGCTCTGCGAGCAGGCCCTCGCTGGCCTCGATCAGTGCCGCGCGCAGATCGCCGTGGTGATACGCGTCTCGGGACGGAGCCGCGGCGCGTCGGGGGGTTTTCGGCATTGCACCTGATGAGTGGGTGGGAAGTCGATCAAAACTTGACACTGATCAAATCATATCTTAACATAATCTTGACAGTGTTTGGTTCAAGCCTGACCACATCGTTCCGCCAAGGAGTTGCCGTGTCCCTGACGTATCTGATCGATCCCGAGCGTCTGTTCTCCTTCGGCAGCTCGCTGGCGATGCTGGCCTGGCTGGCGCTCGCCGCGTCACCGGCTGCGGCCCCCTGGGCGCCGCGGGTGCGCTTCGTCGCGGGGCGCGTGCTGCCATTGTTGCTGGCCATGGGCTATGCAGCCCTGTTCGCCAGCCACGGCATGGGGGACGGCGGCTTCGGTTCGATAGCCGCCGTCCAGCGCCTCTTCGCTTCACCGCCATTGCTCGTCGCCGGCTGGCTGCACTACCTCGCCTTCGACCTGTTCGTCGGTGCCTGGATCGCCGAACGAGCCGCCGCAATCCACCTGCCGCACGCGCTGGTGCTCCCGCTGCTCGCCTTGACCTTCCTTTTCGGACCGTCCGGATTCCTGGCGTTTGCCGGGGTTCGCCTTCTGTGGAGACGTCGCCCTCGCGACCCCGTGCCGATCTGAATCGACAGCACGTCCGTCTTTCCACGACAGACCCCTGCACGCGGAGATCGCGATGAACCTCCTGAACCTGACCACCTCGGCCCCGACCACGAACCACTTGGCGCCGCGTGCGTCGGTCGCCCCGGTCTCGAGACCGCTGCTCGTGGCAGCGCGCGACTGGCCCCGCGAACTGCTGGCCCGAGAACCCCGCCTGGCAATCTACGGCGCTCTCCTCCTCGTCCTGCTCGCACCGCTGGCTCTCGCCTGGGGAGTGGACGACAGAGTCCTGCGTGGGGCCAATGTCTGGCTGAAGCCGATGAAGTTCGCCGGCGCCATTGCCCTGCTGGCACTGACGACCGCCTGGTTCGTCGGCCATCTGCCGGTGTTGCAACGCTCCGCCCGCTCCATCGACCGCATCGTCTGGTTGCTGATCGGTGCCGGCAGCTTCGAGCTCGCCTACATCGTGTTTCAGGCAGGGCTGGGCGAGGCGTCCCACTACAACGTCGGCGACGCCTGGCACGCGGCGATGTACTCGCTGATGGGCCTGGGCGCCGTCACGCTGACGGCCACGCAGCCGATGCTGGCGTGGCAGCTCTACCGCCACCCCGACCCCTCGCTTCCCGTCGCCTATCGACAGGCGGTATTGATCGGCCTCGTCCTCACTTTTGTCCTGGGGGCCGGCGTCGGCGGCGTGCTGTCGGCGCGGCAACCGCCGGACGGCGGCGCGACGTTGCCCTTCTTCGGTTGGGCCCTGAAGGGCGGCGACCTGCGACCAGCCCACTTCCTCGGCATCCACGCGGAACAGGTGCTGCCGCTGTTCGGATTCGCCGTGGCGTCATTGCACCTGAAGGGACCCCAGCGCTGGGTCGGGTTGGCCACGGCGTTCTACGTCGCGGTGTTCGCGTTCCTGGTGACCTGGGGATTGAGCGCGAGCGACCATCCAGTGGACCCAGCCGGCCTCGCTGACCTTGAGCGCCGCGCGCAATATCGCCATCCGGGCACCGATCACCGCCACCCACGCCAGCGGGGCCATCCGGCCCCGGCCTCACCCGGCGATTCCGCGCGCGGTCCGGGTCATCGAGGTTGCGAACCCGCGAGTGCCGCCAGCGCCACCGAAGCGACCCTCGCCACCAGCGAATCCGCTCGCGACGTCAACACGATCGGCACCTTCGCGCCGAGCACGAGCCCGGCGCATTCCGCCCCGCCGATGTAGACGAAGCTCTTGTAAAGCAGGTTGCCGGCGTTGAGATCGGGGACGACGAGCAGGTCGGCATCGCCGGCCACCTGCGAGGCGATGCCCTTGATCCGAGCTGCGTCGGCTGAAATGGCATTGTCGAAGCCGAGAGGACCTTCGACGAGCGCATCGCCGAACGCGCCAGCCCGGCCCTCCTCGACGAGCGCGGCGGCATCGACGGTCGCCTGGATCTGCGCATTCACCGTCTCGACGGCCGCGAGGATGCCGACTTTCGGTCGGGCGATGCCGAGCGCGCTGCGCAGCAGTTCGCAGGCGTTGAAGACGATGTCGCGCTTGGTCCGCAGGTCGGGCGCGATGTTGACGACGCAGTCGGCCAGCGCGATGAGCTTGGGATAGCGCGGCGCATCGAACACGAAGACGTGGCTGATGCGCCGCCTGGCGCGAAGGCCGGTGTGGTTGCGCACCACCGCGGACATCAGCTCGTCGGTGTGCAGCGACCCCTTCATCCGCGCGCCGTTCGTATCGGCGCGAGCCAGGACCACGGCGGCCTCCGCGGCCGCACGCGCGTCGGCCGAGGCGTCGCCGCCGGCGCTGGCGGCAACGTGGTGCTGTTCGAAGGCGGACGCGTCGATACCGGCCGCGTCGGCAGCGCGCGCGATGCGCTCGCGCACACCGATCAGCAGCGGCCGGGCGACGCCCTCGGCGGCGATCGCCTGCGCCGCCTGCAGCGCGGCGGCGTCGCAGGGATGGACGATGCCGATGGCCAGCGGGCTGCGAGCCGCCTCGGCCTTCGCCCGCGCGACGAGCGCGGCGAGCTTCGGATGGCTCAGACGTAGTCCTTGTACTTATCGAGGAAGCGCACCGGCTTGGCCAACGCGTCGCGCCGGAACGGGTCGCCGAGCTCGCGCGTGCACATGATCTCGATCACGGTCGTCTTTCCGTCCTTCATCTGCGCGTCGATCGCCTTCTTCAGAGCCGGACCGACGTCCTCAAGCTTGTCGACGACCACGCCTTCGGCGCCCATCGCCCTGGCGATGCCGGCGAAGCTCTCGCTGTCGAGTTCACCGGCGACGAAGCGGCGGTTGTAGAAGTCGACCTGGTTCTTCTTCTCGGCGCCCCACTGGCGGTTGTGGAAGACGATGGCGGTCACGGGGATGTCGTGGCGCACGCAGGTCATGATCTCCGACATGCTCATGCCCCAGGCGCCGTCGCCGGCGTACGAGATCGCCGGACGGTCCATCGCGGCGCACTTCGCGCCGATGATCGTCGGCAGCGCGTAGCCACAGTTGCCGAAGCTCATCGGCGCGAAGAAGCTGCGCGGCTCCTCGAAGCGCAGGTAGCTGTTGGCGACCGAGTTGATGTTGCCGATGTCGGTCGACACCATGGCGCGTGGCGGCATCGCCTTCTCGAGCTCGCGCAGCACCTGGCGCGGATGCAGCCAGTTGCCCGGCTCCTTCTTCTGCTCCTCGATCATGTCGAGGCTGTACGGATCGCGCTCGTGCGTCCACTCGTCGAGCTCCTTCTCCCACGCGGCCTTCTCGGCGGCGATCTCCTTGGCGCGCGCCTCCTTGGTGGCGTCGCTCGCCAGCTTCTTGCCTTGCAGGCGCTGCAGCAGGGCCTTGGCCGAGGCCTTGGCGTCGCCGTGGATGCCGACGCTGATCTTCTTGACCAGGCCGAGATTGGTGTGATCGGCCTCGACCTGGATGATCTTCGCGTCCTTCGGCCAGTAGTCCATGCCGTGCTGCGGCAGCGTGCCGAACGGGCCCATGCGCGAACCGAGCGCGATGACGACGTCGGCCTTGGAGATCAGCTTCATCGCCGCCTTCGAGCCCTGGTAGCCGAGCGGGCCGGCCCAGAGCGGGTGGCTCGCCGGGAACGCGTCGTTGCGCAGGTAGCCGACGGCCACCGGGGCACCCAGGCGCTCGGCCAGGGCCTGGCACTCGGCCACCGCGTCGCCCATCACGACGCCACCGCCGGCCAGGATCACCGGGAACTTCGCGCTCGCCAGCAGTTCCGCGGCCGCGTCCAGGCTGTTCTCGCCGCCGGCGCCGCGCTCGACACGCATCGGCTTGGGGATCTCGCAGGTGATCTCACCGTAGAAGTAGTCGCGGGGAATGTTCAGCTGGGTCGGGCCCATCTCGCTGATCGCGCGGTCGAAGCAGCGCGCGGTGTACTCGGCCATCCGCTTGGGGTTGTTGACGTGGCCCTGGTACTTGGTGAACTCCTGGAACATCGGCAGCTGGTTGGCCTCCTGGAAGCCGCCGAGCCCCATGCCCATCGTTCCGGTCTCGGGGGTGATCATGACGACCGGGCTGTGGGCCCAGTAGGCCGCGGCGATCGCGGTCACGCAGTTGCTGATGCCGGGACCGTTCTGGCCGATGACCACGCCGTGACGGCCCGAGACCCGTGCATAGCCATCGGCCATGTGGCCGGCGCCCTGCTCGTGCACGACCGGGATCAGGCGGATGCCGGCCGGCGCGAAGATATCCATCGCGTCCATGAAGGCCGAACCCATGATGCCGAAGATGTCGGTCACGTTGTTGGCGACCATCGTCTCGACGAAGGCCTCGGAAGGCGTCATCTTCTGCACGCCGGTGACGGCGCGGCGGGTGGTGGCGGGCGAGACGGCGGGGGCTTTCTGGGTCATGGAGGTCTCCGGTCGGTGGTTCGAATCCGTGAAAACCGGAACGGCGGGTTCCGGATTCTGGTATCGAAGGGATCATAGGCGGCTACAGGGCCGGCGTCAACGGAATTACGTTTTTCGAGACGAAACGTACGAATTTATGGAACCAAGCTATATCATCGCGCCAACATGAAGGTCGTTCAAGGGTTGAAACCCGACCCCGCGGAAATGGCCGGCGACACGCCGACGATGCGCCTGTTCGCCCTGCTCGAGGTGATCGCCGCCAAGGACGAACCCTACTCCCTGCAGCGTCTGGTCGCCGAGACCGGGCTGCCCAAGCCCACACTGCACCGCATGCTCCAACAGCTCGAAGGCGCCGGCCTGCTGCAGCGCGATGGCGACGGCCGTCAATACAGCACCGGCGTGCGCCTGCGCCGCCTGGCCGAGAACCTGCTGCTCAACGACAGCCTGCACGGTGCCCGTCACGCCGTGCTGCGCCACCTCGTCGAGGAGGTCGGCGAGAGCTGCAACATCACGGCCTTGTCAGGCAGCGAGGTGATGTACCTCGATCGGGTCGAGACCGCGGCGCCGCTGCGCTTCTACCTCCATCCGGGCTCGCGCGTGCCGGCCCACTGCTCGGCCAGCGGCAAGATCTTCCTGGCTCAGATGAGCCCGGCGCAGCGCCAGCGCCTGCTCGCCCATGCGCCGCTCGAGAAATACACGGCCAACACGCTGACCGACGCCGAGCGGCTCGAACGCGAGGTGCAGCGCGTGAAGAAGGACGGTTACGCGCTCGACGACGAGGAGTTCCTGCCCGGGCTGCTGTGCATCGCCGTCGCGGTTCCGGCCGTCGGCCCGCGCTCCAGCCTGTGCGTGGCGGTCCAGGCGCCGGTGATGCGCGCCAGCGTCGACACCGCCCGGCGCTGGCTGCCGGCGCTGCAGCGTGCCGCCGCGGCGCTGCAGGCCATCGACGCACCGACGGCGCCGGCCGCGCCGCGCCAGCGCGACCGGGCCTGACGACCCGCCCCTCCGGCTTCCGGCGCTCCCCATTGAACTTCAGGATCTCACCGTGACCGACACCCTCGCGCTCCAACCCGACCGGATGCTCGCGGTCCGCGACGTCTTCGGCATCGACTCGGACCTGCGCGTCCCCGCCTTCGGCGAGCGCGACGAACACGTGCCCGAGGTCGATCCCGTCTACCGTTTCAATGCCGACGTGACGCTGGCGATCCTCGCCGGGTTCACCCGCGACCGCCGGGTGATGGTGCAAGGCCTGCACGGCACCGGCAAGTCGACCCACATCGAGCAGGTGGCCGCGCGCCTGAACTGGCCGTGCGTGCGGGTCAATCTCGACGGCCACATCAGCCGGCTCGACCTGGTCGGCAAGGATGCCGTGGTGCTGCGCGACGGTCAGCAGGTCACCGAGTTCCAGGAAGGCATCGTCCCGTGGGCGCTGCAGCGCCCCGTGGCACTCGTCTTCGACGAGTACGACGCCGGCCGTCCGGACGTGATGTTCGTGATCCAGCGGGTGCTCGAGCGCGACGGCAAGTTCACGCTGATGGACCAGAACCGGGTGCTGACGCCGCATCCGTACTTTCGCCTCTTCGCCACCGCCAACACCGTGGGCCTCGGCAACCTCAACGGTCTCTACCACGGCGCGCAGCGCCTGAACCACGCCCAGATCGACCGCTGGAACATCGTCGCCTCGCTGAACTACCTGCCCGCGGCCGAGGAAGCGGCCATCGTCCTGGCGCGCGTGCCGTCGCTCGAGGGCGTGCCAGCTCCCGCCGGCGGCGGCCGGCTGGTCGACGCGATGGTCGCTCTCGCCAGCCTGACCCGCGCCGGATTCGCGGCCGGCGATCTGTCGACGCTGATGTCGCCGCGCACCGTGATCACCTGGGCCGAGAACATCGAGATCTTCCACGACCCGGCGCTCGCCTTGCGGCTGTCGTTCGTCAACAAGTGCGACGAGGCCGAGCGGCCGATCGTCGCCGAGTACTTCCAGCGCTGCTTCGACCGCGAACTGAAAGAGTCCTACGGTCTGGCCGCCGGGGCGGCGCCAGGTCGAACTGCGTGACAGGCCCCCACGAGGATCCCCCATGACACCTGCTTCCACGCTCCATTCCGTTGACGCACCGGTCGCCGCGCGCCGCACGCTGCTGCTCGGCGGTGCCGGCTCGCTCGGCCTGCTCGGCCTCGGCTGGCCGCACGCCGCACGCGCCCAGGCATGGCCGGCCAAGCCGGTGCGCATGGTCATCGCCTTTCCGCCGGCCGGCGCCACCGACGTGCTCGCCCGGGCGATCGCCCAGCGCCTGTCGACCCGGCTCGACCAGCAGGCGATCGTCGAGAACAAGCCGGGGGCCGGGGGCGTGCTCGGCCTCGAGGCCGCAGCGAAGTCGCCGGCCGACGGCTACACCGTCTTTCTGTCGGCGCTCACCAACCAGGTCATCGCCGGCCACCTCTACGGCACCGCCCGCGCCGACATCGCCCGCGACTTCGAGCCGGTGGCCCTGCTGGCCAACGCGCCGCACGTGCTCAACTGCCATCCGTCGGTGCCGGCGAAGAACGTGCACGAGCTCGTCGCCTGGCTCAAGGCCAACGACGGCAAGATCAACTACGCCTCGCAGGGCAACGGCACGCTGTCGCACCTCGAGGCCGAGATGCTGCTGCAGCGCATCGGCGTGAAGGCGGTGCACGTGCCGTACAAGGGCAGCTCGCAGGCGCTCCCCGACCTGCTGGCCGGCAGCGTCTCGTTCATGTTCGACAGCGTCGCCGCCTCGATGGTCCACGTCAAGGCCGGCAAGCTGCGCTCGCTCGCGGTCGCGGCGAGCCAGCGAATGCCGGCGTTTCCCGATCTGCCGACCATCGCCGAGAGCGGTGTCCCGGGCTACGACGCCGACAACTGGTTCGGGCTCTTCGCGCCGAAGGGCACGCCGGCGGCAGTGGTCGCGCGGCTGCACGACGAAACCGTGAAGGTCCTGGCCGATCCCGAACTCGGCGTCGTCCTCACGCAACTCGGCTACGTCGTCACGCCGGGCTCGGCAAAGCGCCTGGCCGAGGTGACCGCGAGCGAGATCGACAAGTGGGGCAGCGTCGTCAAGGCTGCCCAGATCAAGGTCTGAAGACGATGACAGCCTCCTCCACCACCCGCCCGGGCGGCGCCACGCGACCCGCGGCCCCCCGCCAGGGGCGCCAGCCCGTGCACGCCCGCAACGTCGTCGCGACGTCGCAGCCGCTGGCGTCGCAGGCTGGTGCCGCTGCGTTCGCGCGCGGCGGCAACGCAATCGATGCGGCCCTGGCCGCGGCGATCACGCTCACCGTGGTCGAACCGACGATGAACGGCATCGGTGGCGACGCCTTCGCGCTCGTCTGGGACGGCACGAAGCTGCACGGCCTGAACGCCTCGGGGCGTTCGCCGCGCGCCTGGAATCCGGGCCGCTTCGCCGGCCAGGCCGCGATGCCCGAGACCGGCTGGGAGAGCGTCACGGTGCCGGGCGTGGTCTCGGGGTGGGCGGCGCTGTCGGAGCGCTACGGCGCGCTGCCGTTCGCGGACCTCTTCGGCGAGGCCATCCGCCATGCGCACGACGGTTTTCCAGTGTCGCCGGTGATCGCCCGCCAGTGGGCGACGCAGGCCGAGCTCTTCCGCGACCAGCCGGGATTCGACGCCTTCATGCCACGCGGCCGGACGCCATGCGCCGGCGAGCTCTGGCGTTTCGAGGACCAGGCGCGCACGCTCGACGCCATCGCCCACAGCCGGGGCGAGAGCTTCTATCGCGGGGCCCTCGCCGAGGCGATCGCCACCGATGCAGCCGCACACGGTGCGGCGCTGTCCGCCGCCGACCTCGCCGCGCATCGCTGCGCCTGGGTCGAGCCGATCGAGGTCGGTTTCCACGGCCACACGGTGCACGAGATCCCGCCGAACGGCCAGGGCATCGCCGCGCTGATGGCGCTCGGCATGCTCGAGCACCTGCCGTATGCCGAGACCGCGCCCGGCAGCGCGGCGCGGATGCACCTCGAGATCGAGGCGATCCGCATCGCCTTCGCCGACCTGCAGGCGCACGTCGCCGACCCGGAGCACATGCGCGTCACCGCGGCGCAGCTGACCGACCGCGCGTACCTGCGCGAGCGTTCACGGCTGATCGACCCGCGCCGCATCGGCCAGCACGGGCCGGGACAGCCGCCGAGCGGTGGCACGGTCTACCTGTGCGCGGCCGATGCGCAGGGGCGGATGATCTCGTACATCCAGTCGAACTACCGCGGCTTCGGCTCCGGCGTGGTCGTCCCCGGCACCGGCATCGCGATGCACAACCGCGGCTCGGGCTTCGTCACGACGCCAGGGCATCCCAACGAGGTCGGTGGCGCGAAGCTGCCGATGCACAGCATCATCCCGGCGTTCCTGACGCGCGACGGCAAGCCGGCGATGGCGTTCGGCGTGATGGGCGGCAACATGCAAGCGCAGGGGCACGTCCAGATGGTGCTGCGCCGCGTCGTCGAGGGGCTCGATCCGCAGGCCTGCAGCGATGCGCCGCGCTGGCGCGTCAACGACGCCGCCGAACTGACGCTCGAAGCGGCGGTGGCGCCCGAGGTCGTGGCCGGGCTCGCCGAACTCGGCCACAAGCCGCGCGTCGCCGCACCCGACAGCCTGGACTTCGGCAGCGCGCAACTCATCGTCCGGCTCGATGCCGCAACCGTCGGCGAGGACGTCCCGGCCTACGCCGCGGGCTCCGACCATCGCCGCGACGGCCAGGCGGTGGGCTGCTGACGCGCAGACGAGGCCAGACCATCGGCGCCGACACCACCCAGGCCCGCGCACGCCATCAGCAACGGCTGGAGGAGCTGTGCGCGGCGTCGATCCGCGCCCTTGCCGGCGAGGGGGACCTGCACTTTCGCGGCCGACGGCTGCACCGCGGCAACCGGCCGCTGCCGCTGTTCGCGCCGCACCTGCACCCGGCGCTGGAGAACGACGACTTCGCGTCGTTCCGCGGCGCCGCCGACGGGCTGGCGCTGCGCCTCGCGTGCTCAGATGCAGCGCTGCACGCGCAACTCGCGCCCGCCGATCCGGTCGAGCGCTCGCTCTTCGACCTGCTGGAGCAGTTCCGCGTCGAGGCGCTCGCCTCCTCCGCCATGCCCGGCGTCGCGCGCAACCTGCGCCATCGCCACGAGGCCTGGTCGCTGGCCGCGCATCACGACGGACTCACCGAGACGGCGCGCGGCCTGCTGGTCTACACCGTCGCGCAGATCTGCCGCGCCCGGGTGACCGGCGACCCGGTCGTGGAAGAGACCGAGGACCTGATGGAGGCGACGCGCTACGCCCTCGGGCCGGTGATCGGCCATGCTCTCGCAGGTCTGCGCCGCGCGCGTGCCGACCAGGCGGCCTACGGCGCGCACGCGCTGGAGATCGCGCGTGCCGTTGCCGCGATGCTCGACGCCGAAGGTGGCGCCGGCGAGGACGCGAAGGAGACGCTCGACTCCGACCTCGACGCCGCGCGCTCGGTCTTCGGCCTGATCATCGAGCACGACGGCAGCGCCAACGAGCGCTTCGCGATCGCGGTTGCCGGCCGCAGCAAGGTCCTCGAGGAAAGCGACGACGGCTACCGGGTCTACACCACGGCCTATGACCGCGTCCAGGGCGCCGAATCGCTGGCGCGGTGCGAGGTCCTCGAGACCTACCGCGAGCGCCTCGACCGCCTGGTCGCCGGCCAGGGCGTCAACGTCGCCAAGCTGGCCCGCGAGCTGCGCGCGCTGCTGGCCGTGCCGACGACCGACGGCTGGGACGGCGGTCAGGAAGAGGGTCACATCGACGGTCGCCGCCTGGCCCAGCTCGTCGCCTCGCCGACCGAACGCCGCCTCTTTCGCAGCGAGCGCATAGAGCCGGTCGCCGACTGCGCGCTGACCTTCCTGGTCGACTGCTCAGGCTCGATGAAGGCGCACATCGACGCGGTCGCGGTGATGCTCGATATCTTCGCGCGCGCGCTCGAGCAGGCCGGCGTCGCCTGCGAGGTCCTGGGTTTCACGACCGGCGCCTGGAACGGCGGCCGGGCGCAGCGCGACTGGGTCCGCGCCGGCCGGCCGGGGCATCCGGGGCGCCTCAACGAAGCCAGCCACATCGAATACAAGTCCTTCGACACGCCCTGGCGGCGCGCCCGCCGCGGCATCGCCGCACTGCTGAAGAACGACCTGTTCCGCGAAGGCATTGACGGCGAGGCGGTCGACTGGGCCTGCGGTCGCCTCCTCGCCCGGCCGGAGGACAGGAAGCTGCTGCTGGTCGTCTCCGACGGCTCGCCGATGGACAGCGCGACCAGCCTGGCCAACGACGTGCACTACCTGGACCAGCACCTGCGCCAGGTGGTGCAGCGCCACGAGCAGCAGCGCGCGATCGAGATCTTCGGCATCGGCGTGGGCCTGGACCTGAGCCCCTACTACAGCCGCAGCCAGGTGCTCGATCTCGGCGGCGCGATCGGCAACGCGATGTTCCGCGAGGTCATCGAGCTGCTGGCCGGGCGACACCGGCGCTGACGCCGGCGCCGCACCCTGGCGCTCGCACCCTCGGGCCGGCGTCGAGCATGACCGAAGTCCTGGAGCGGATGATGAGAACTACAGCGCGCCCTGCATGCATCAGGATCGGCGTTCCGGCGTCACAGTCCCGGCCAGGACCGAGCCGCGATCCACACCCCCCATGAGACCAGTGCGAAGCCGATTCCCCGGTCGAAGCCCCATGTCGCCGGGACAACCTTCTCGCCGAGGACCAACAGCGCCAGCAGCGCCATCCAGGCGAGGTTCATCGCGCCGACGACGAACATCACCGCCATCAGCGCCCAACAGCAGGCGACACAGTAGCTGCCGTGCTGCAGACCGACCCGCAGGGCCCCGCCCGTGCCGTCGCGCCAGCGTGCCATGAAATAAGCGAGCGGCGAGCGGCACTTGGAGAGGCAGGCGCGCTTGAGCGGCGTGAACTGGTAGACCCCTGCCGCCACCAGCAACGCGGCGCTCAACAGCGCACTGGTGCTCTGCGCCATCGGGTCGAGCAGGCGCGCGTGCGTTAACCCCCACTGCAGCAGCGCGGCCGGACCCGCACAGGCGATCCAGGCCGCGGTGTAGCCGGTGACATAGGCCGCGGTCGAGCGCTCGGCTCGATCGGGATCGCGGCGCAGAGCCAAGGTTGAGAAGATCGCGGCCGACGGCGCGACCGTCGGCAGCATCATCGCCAGCATCATCACCGCCCACATGACGAAGGCCGCCGCGAGCGCATCCGCACCGCCACCGCCCATCGCCATCCCGGCATGGGCCGCGGCGCCGCTGCCCATCGGCACCATGTCGAGACCCATGCCCCCGAGGTAGTACCAGCTCGCGGCGACGATCGCTGCCATGCCGATCCACACCGCGGAGCGGCGCGATCCGGTGGCGGACGTGATCCGTGCCGCCAGCTCGCGCATCGCCATCACTCCGAGCGGTACTCGAACGGCGACACCAGGCCGCTGCGACCCGAGAGCTTCCATTCGCGACCGAAGTCGGTGTAGGCGAATCGGCTCGAGCGCGCCACGGTGGCAGCCTTGCCCGGGGCGATGCACAGCGGGTGGCCCTCGATCGTGATCGGCCCGCCGCCTTGGCCTTCGAGCGTCTCGATCTCGGTGTCGGCGATGCCGGGGATCGACAGGCTGCTCTTCTTGCCATCCGCGTGAAATCGCATCGGCACGCTCTTGGCCCCCACCATTTCGCCGATGAAGGACGCGAGGACGGCCGGATGGCCCCCCGCCTTGCCGCCGAAGATGGCGTGCAGCGCGTCGGCCTGGGGCGCGCTCGCCTTGTCGTCGAAATAGGCGGCCACCTTCCATTTCGTCGCGACCATGGTGCCGGGGGCATGCACGGCCAGGGCGACGTTGAGCCCGTCGAGCGCGGTGTCGGCGTAGCGACCCTTGTCGATGTGCCAGGCGACGAGCGCGGTGCACTGGCCCTCGGTCGGCGGGCTGGTGAAGATGCAGGGGCACGCGGCCTCGCAGTTGCAGGCTTCGAAGTAGGTTCCCTTGAGAGTCCACTCGGTCATGACGTTTCTCCTTGAAAGTCGGTAGGCGGTAGCTCGAATCGACGGGCCCGGCATCCGGTGCGCCGATTCGCCCATACTCGGGGACAGGCGTGGGCAGCCGCGTTTGAACGGCCGTTGAAGTCTGCGTCCGCGTCCACGTCGCCCCAGGGTGCGGCGCGCGGACGGCAGCCGGTCTCCCGTCCGAACTCCGAAAGGACTATGGCAAGCAACGTGCGACCGCTTCATCTCCGCCTGCTCGGCGAGATCACGCTGCAGTGCAACGGCACGCTCCGCCCGCTGCCGAAGTCGCGCAAGACGCGCGCTCTGCTGGCCTACCTTGCGCTCGAGGCGCGACCGGTGCGGCGCGAGACCTTGTGCGAATTGCTCTGGGAGTCGACGGCGGACCCGCGCGCAGCGCTGCGCTGGAGCCTCAGCAAGTTGCGCCCTTTGCTCGACACGCCCGATGGCCAGGCTCTGCTGGCCGACGCCCATACCGTGGCGCTCGACCCGATGCTCGTCGGCGTCGATGCGCTGGAGGCCCGGGCGCTGCTCGAGGACGCGGCGATCGACATCAGCGATGCGGAGCGGACCGCCATCGAAGCGCGCCTCGCAGCGGGCTATCCGGCCGATCTCGACGCGACGCTCGCCGACCGTTACCGACTCTGGATCGACGGCGAACGAGAGAGCCTGCGCCGGCTCCATCGCCAGGTGCTGGACGAGCAGGCCGCGCACGCCGCCGACCCCGCTGCGGCGCTCGCCACCGCCCGCAAGCGGGTGGTGCTCGATCCGCTCGACACCGAGGCCAACGCGCGACTGCTTGCCCATGCGGTGGAGGTCGACGGCCCGGTCCGTGCCCGCGCCACGCTCGAGGACATGCGCGCACGCTACCGCGCCGAAGGACTGTCGGACCATGCCCTCGTGGCAAGCTGGCGTGGCCTGGAAACCGCCGACGCACTCGAACTCCCCGACAAGCCCTCGGTCGCGGTGCTCGGCTTCACCGATCTCGGCGGTCATGAAGGCGGACCGGTGCTGGCCGAAGGCCTCGCCGCCGACCTGACCCTGACGCTCGGGCGCTTGCGCGGCCTCTTCGTGACGGCGCGGGCGTCGTCGGCCCGCTTCACTGCGCGCTCCGGCGACCTGCCCCACGTGGGGCGGCTGCTCGGCGTGCGCTACCTGGTGCACGGCACGTCCCAGCGGCTCGACCGGCGGGTGCGCGTGACGGTCACCCTGGCCGATGCGTTGCGCGAGCAGGTCCTGTGGAGCGAGCGCTTCGATCGCCCGCTCGACGACCTGTTCTCGGTGCAGGACGATGTCTCCGCGGCGATCGCCTCGGCGATCGAGCCCGAGATCGCCCGCGCCGAGGCCGACCGCACGCGCTGGAAGGCGCCCGAGGACCTGAGCGCCTGGGAGTGCTACCACCGCGCGATGTGGCATTGCTTCCATTTCACCGCGCCGGACACCGAAGAGGCGCACCGGCTGCTGCAGCGCGCACTGACGCTCGAGGCCGGTTTTTCGCGTGCCCATGCCGGCCTCTCTTTCGTCCACTACTCGCGCGCCTTCCTCGACGCGGTGCCGGCGCCCGACGCGGAGATCGAGAAGGCGCTCAACCACGGGCGGCAGGCCGTCGAGCTCGACCCGCGCGATGCGATGGGGCACTGGACGCTCGGCCGGGCGCTCTTCCTGGCGCGCGAGCACGAACCGGCGCTGCAGTCCGTGAGTCGGTCGCTCCTCGCCAACCCCAACTTCGCCCAGGGCCACTACGCCCTCGGCTTCATCCACGCGCATGCCGGCAGTGCCGCCGAGGCGCTGCCCGAACTCGCGGTCGCCGAACGCCTGAGCCCGTTCGATCCGTTGCTGTTCGCGGTCGAAGGCTCGCGCGCCATCTCGCTGGTGCTGCAGGGGCGGTACGACGAAGCCGCAGCCTGGGCCATCCGTGCGACGGGCGAGCCGCACGCACACTTCCACATCCACGCGATCGCGGCCGCCTGCCTGGCGCTCGCCGGGCGGGTCGAGGAGGCTCGAGCCTTCGCGCAACACGCCTGCCGCGTCCATCCGGGCTACTCGATCCGCGTCTTCGAGCGCAGCTTCCCGCACCGCGGCCCGCCTCAGCGGACATTGATCGCGGACGCGCTGCGCAGCGCCGGCGTGCCCGACGAGGCGCCCTGAGCGCCGCGGCGTATCGCCTTCGACCGGTCGGTCAGTCCTGAGCGGTCGCCTTGCCGAGCGTCGCCGCGTCGATCGCCGCATGGTCCAGGCGCGGCTGCCAGCCGGCCGGCAGCCGGATCGCACCGCCCTCGACCCGCATCGGCGACTCGAAGATCGGTCGCGTCATCTTCAACCAGCCGTTCATCTCGCCGGCATTGCGGATGTGCCGCGCCGCCACGCAGGTCTCCATCCAGCAGCCGACATCGCTGGCGACGCCGTTGCCCAGCACCGGCTCGAGGCCGTGGCCACGGATGCGCTCGATCGCCGCGGCCAACCGTTCGAGGGTCGCGAATTTCATCAGCTTGACCTTGACGAAGCGGGCCGCGCGGCGCCGCGCGACCTGGTCGATGTCGCCTTCGTCGTAGATCGATTCGTCGAGCATCAACGGCAGCGGGCAGCGCGGCACCACCTCCATGTGCGCCGCCCAGTCGCCGGCCGCGCACGGCTGCTCGAAGAGCTCGATGCCGTCCACCGGCACCGCGTTCGCGAAGGCGATCGCCTGGGACGGCGTGTAGCCCTGGTTGGCGTCGACCCGGAGCGCCGCGCGGCCGGCGACGTGGGCCAGCGCCGCCGTGATGCGCCGCGCGTCGGCGTCCGGGGCCGCCGAGCCGACCTTGATCTTGAGGGTGCGGTAGCCGGCGGCGCAGAGCCGGTCGATCTGGGCGCGCATGGCGTCGGGTTCGGTGTCGTTGATCGCGCCGAGCACCGGCACCGTGATGTCGCGATCGAGTTGGAGGATGGACGCGGCCTCGAGCATCTCCACCGCACTCGCGAAGGCCGTCGCCACGAACGGCGCCTGCGGTGCCAGCGCCAGCGCCTTCGCCTTGGCAGCAGCCAGATCGAGGCCGACGAGGGTGCCGGCGAACACCTGGGCGAGCGGCCAGCTGCCCTCGATGGTCTCGTCGGTGTAGCCGGTCAGCACGGTGGCGTCGCCGTAGCCTTCGCCGCCGACGTCGTCACGGGCGACGACGAGGATGGTGTCGAAGGCCACCACGTCGCCGAAGGCGAGGTGGTACGGCGTGGTCAGCGGCAGGCTGAGGCGGTAGGTGTCGATGCGGGTCAGCATGAAGGCTCCGGAGGTGTCGGATCGGGCGCGCGAACGATGCGAGTCGGCTCAATCGCGGGGGATGTCGAGCAGCACCTTGCCGCGCGTCCGGCCGGCCTCGAGATAGCGCATCGCCTCGGCGGTTTCGGCCAAAGGCCAGCGGCGGTCGATCGCGACCTGCAGGCGCCCGCGGATCGCGTGGTCGAACAAGGCCTCGGCCCGGCCCGCCAGTTCCGCCGGCGTGGCGATGTAGTCGGCCAGGTGCGGGCGGGTGAAGAAGACGGAACCGGCCTCGCCGAGTTCCAGCGGCACGATGCTCTCGACCAGGCCCGAGGCGCCGCCGTAGTTGATGCACAGGCCGCGCCGGGCGAGCGAGCGGATGCTGCGGGCGATGGTGTCGCGGCCGATCGAGTCGTACACCACGTCGACGCCGCGGCCCCCGGTGATGCGGACGGCCTCCTCTCGGAAATCCTGTTCGCGGTAAAGGATGACGTGGTCGGCGCCGAGCGCTCTGGCTCGCTCGGCCTTCTCCTCCGAGCCGACGGTCGCGATCACCGTCGCGCCGCGCAGCTTGGCCAGCTGCACCAGCAAGCCGCCGACACCGCCGGCTGCGGCATGCACCAGGCAGGTGGTGCCGCCCTGCAGCTCGAAGGCCGAGTGGGCGAGATAGTGCGCGGTCAGACCTTGCAGCATCAGCGCCGCGGCGGAGCCCAGGTCCAGCGCATCGGGCACGCGCACGAGCTTCCCGGCCGGCACCACCGCGTACTGTGCGAAGCTGCCACGCACGATGCACCAGGCGACGCGATCGCCCACCGCCAGGCCGGCCACGCCGGCCCCGAGCGCCGCGACCGTGCCGGCACCTTCCATGCCGAGCGTCATCGGCAAGGCGTTGCGGTAGGTGTCGGATTTCGCGTAGCGGCCGAGCCTGAGGTGCACGTCGATGAAATTGAGGCCGGCGATCTCGAGCTTGACGAGAACCTCTCCGGCGCCGGGCCGTGGCATGTCGACGGATTCGAGACGGCAGACGCCGGCGTCGCCGTATTCGTGGATGCGGATGGCATGCATGGCGTGGGCTACAAGGTGAGAGGCAACGGGTCTGGTGCTCGACGGGGGCTGACTCTGCCGGGTGGACGCGGGCCGGAAATTACGAGGCGAGGGCCTTGCGGTCCCGGAACCAGCCCTCGGGCATCAGCTGCGCCAGCGGTTCGCTGTGCTCGTAGACGCTCTGCACCGCGAGCTCGTGGTCGACCGCACAGCCGGCCTTCTCGGCGCGCCGCGCCAACCCCGCCTCGTGCACCTCCATCACCTCGCGCGGCAGCGGCACGGCTGCCGGATCGAGGACGCGCAGGTAGCCGTCGGCATCGCGCGCCGGCATGATGCGACTCTTCACGTGCCGGTTCGGCGACCATGGCACGTCGAGCACCCCGGCCTCGAAGGCGCGCACCGTACCGACGGCGGCATCGCCCTCGCCCATCTCCAGCGTGCGGTCGACGATGGCCCGGACCTCGGCGCGGATCAGCGCCTTCTCGCGCTCGTACTCGGGCATGCCGTCCAGGCGCATGCCGCGGGCGAGGTAGATGCCCATGCGCGTCATCCGCAGTCCGGCGGCATTGGCTTCGCGCGTCGGGATGCCGTGGGCTTCCTGCACGCTCTTGATGGTCACGCTGACCGCGCCACCGACCGCGGCGATGTAGCCGCCGAGCGTGACGAGGGCTGCGGCCTGGGCCTCGTCGTACGGCCAGGCGCCCATCCAGTGAAGCGAGGTCACCGGTGTGAAGACGTCGACGTGGCCCTTCTTCGCGAGGTACTCCTGCGTCAGCTCCTCGCAGCAGGCGATCGCCGCTGCGTCCTGGATCAGGTGCAGCGTCTGGCCGAGTTCCAGGCCGTAGTGGCGCACGCCCTGGGCCGCCGCGAGCAGGCAGTCGAGCACGGCGATGGCGATGGCGATGCACGGCGGGATGTTGGTGCCGGTGAGAAAGCCCGGCTGCCGGCGGTGCAGTTCGATGCCGCGCGCCTGGTACTCGGCGGCGAGCCGGTCGAGGTACTGGTAGTTGCGAATCCCCTCGGAGACCGGCAGCTCCTTGATGTACGACACGGTGTAGGCAATGCCCGAGCCGAGGTAGCCGGTATACCCCGCGGCGTAGCCGATCTCGCCGGTGAGCTTGGGCATCGTCGTGCCGGTCAGCATGATGGCCGGCTTGTCGATCGCCTCGACCAGTGCGCGCGAGGCCATGTGACCGTAGTTGACGATCGGAAAGCCGTTGAGCATCGAGCGCCCTTCGCGCTCGGACTCCTCCATCCCCTTCTGGGCGAGCTCGAACATCTCGTTGCGGGTGTAGCTGTCGGTCGTCGTCGGCACGATGTCGGCAAGACCGTCCCGATCGAGGGCGACCATCAGCTCCTTCTGCATGCCGATCGTGCCGAATCCACCGCGCGGCTGCGTCAGGCAGCGGCGCTCCGCGTGCGCGGCACGCGTCACCGCGGCGAGGTCCTTGTGGGCAGGCAGCCGGCCGAGGTAGTCGACAGCCTCGTCGAGGTCGACCTGGCGGCCGGTCGGCCAGCGGGCGAGGTTGTCGCGCCGCAAGGCGGCAAAGGCGTCTGCATCGATCGCGGCTTCGGCAAGCGCCGGGCGCTGCTGCTCGCGCGCTTCAAGGGTGATGGCCATGGGATTCTCCGGAGACGGGAGCAGATGGCGCAGGTTGTGCACCGGGAAAGGCAGACTTCGCGGCCGACGCCGCGCCGCCCTCGCCGGCCTCGCGCAAGCCATGGCGCGCCAGCTCGTAGGCGACGCGCCGGTCGACACGCGCGAGCAGGCCGCTCGCGAAGAGCGCGTAGTCGCTGTCGACGAGCAGGCGGGGAGCGAGCGGGCCGAGCGAGAACGGATCGCCGCGATCGGCAAGTGCGGCCTCGAGCAGTTCGCGCGGATCGGGGGCATGCACGATCACGCCGCCGGTGCCGATCAGCGTCGCGACCCGGCTGAGGTCCTTGCCGCGTTGCACCTGCACGGCCCCCTGCGCGGTGTGCACGGTCTCGACCGTGCCGGCGTGGCGGCGCATCGCCAGGCGGATCGCCCCCCGACCGAGGCTGCGTTCGAGCGCGCGTTCCGCCGCGCTGGCCGGCAGGCGCTCGACATCGGCCGCGATCTGGGCCAGCAGCGCGTCCAGGCGCGCGAGGTCGATGCCGGCATCCGCGGCGATCGCGGCGGCGCCGCAGCTCTCGACGATGGAGGCGGCGTTGTGGCGCATGCCGAGGTCGCCCTCGACGGTGCGCTTGGCGTACGGTTCGGGCAGGCCGAGCCGGATCGCGCCGCTCTCGGCCGGACTCTCGCCGACCGAGTGGACATCGGTCGTCGCACCGCCCGGGTCGACGACGACGAGCGGGCCGAGACCGTCGTCGCCGTTGGGCCCCGACGCCAGCAGTTCGGCGCCCTCGAGCACGGCCGCCGGCGTCGGCAGGACGACGTCGTCGAGCAGGCCGCGGGCCCGGTCGATGCCCTTGGCGTGGACGATGCGGCTCATGAACACCTCGCGGATGCGGGCGCGTGCCGGATCGGTGTCGAGGACATTGAACGACGGCATCACGTTGGCGCAGCAGAGCGCGCCCGGCAGGATCTCGGCGACCTCGTCGGCGGCGTCGCGGTTGCCGGCGACGATCACCGGACCCGCATAGGCACTCGCCGCCAGGGCGCGCGCGTTGTGGACGATGATGTCACGGTTGCCGCCGTCGGTGCCGCCGCACAGCAGCAGGATGTCGGGGCGGCAGTTCTCGATCTCGCGGACGTCGGCCCGGGTGAGCCGGTAGGCGTAGCTGCCGACGAGGCGGGCGCCGGCGCCGAGCGCGGCCTGGCGCGCCGCCTCCGCGGTCAGCTCGCGCACCAGCCCGGCGGTGACCATGCGCAGGCCCCCGGCGGCACTCGACGAGCCGAGCCGCGCGCGGTAGCGGGGCACGTGGCCGAGCGAGGCGTGCAGCCGGGCGAGCGCCTGCTCGAGCCCGACCGTCACGTCGGTCGTCACCGTCGAAGGCCCCTGCGCGCTGGCGACGACACGGGCCTCGTCGAGGTCGACCGCGCGCACCTTGGTCCAGGTGCTGCCGAAGTCGACCAGGAGCGCCAGGTTCATCGTGTCGGCCCGAGGACAGAGGGCAGCCGCGGCGTGGCGCCGACGGGGCGCGCGAAGGGCCTCACGTCTCGACGCCCTGGCGCGACGCCCACGGTGTCGGCAACGCGGCGTCGAGACGTTCGCCGCGATCGCGCGCGGCAAAGTCCGCGGCCAGCGTCGCCAGCACGTCCTCGATGCGGGTGCCGGGCGGGAACGCGCGGTCGAAGCCCATGCCGAGGAAGCGCTGCTCGACCTCGCGCCACGGCTGCTTGCCGACGACGAGGTTGCCGCCGAGGTAGATCAGGATGTCCTCCAGGCCGGCCTCGAGGCAGAGATCGCGAAAACCGCGGCAGTCGATCTCACCCTGGCCGTAGAGCGAAGACACCATGATCGCGTCGGCCGCGGTCTCGATCGCGGCCTTGACGAAATCGCCGGCCGGCGTCAGCGCGCCGAGCGCCACGACCTTGTAGCCGGCCTTCTCGAGCGCCATGGAGAGGATGCGGTTGCCGACGATGTGGGTGTCGGCACCGATGACGCCGGTGACCAGGGTCTTGGCTTGCATGGGTTGGGTCGCTGTGCAAAGGCGCCATTCTGAAGGGGCCGCGCGCGCCGCCGAGGTCGGCGCGCGCCAGCGCGGGGGCCGGTGAATCAAGCACTTGCATGCGCCGATGCCGCTGTGCCGGCACCATTCATGTACATGACTTTATGATCATGTGCAGGAATACCAAGGATGCCAGAGCCCATGAACCCGCGCGAAACGCTGTACCGCGACGTCAAGCAGCAAATCACCGAAGCGCTGCGCTCGGGCAAGTGGAAGCATGGCCAGAAGATCGCCAGCGAGCCGCAGCTGGCCGAGCGCTTCGGCGTCAGCGTCGGCACCGTGCGCAAGGCGATCGGCGAGCTCGAGGCCGAGAACATCCTCGTGCGCGAGCAGGGGCGCGGCACCTTCGTGGTCAGCCACACCCGCGACTACATGCTCAACGTGTTCTTCCGCATCGTCGATGCCGAAGGGCACAAGGAGCTGCCGACGGTCTCGCTGCTCGGGATGAAGCGCGGTCGCGCCGACCGCAGCACCGCCGCGCTGCTCAGGCTCACGCCGCGGGCGCCTGTGATCGACATCGAGGCGCTGCTCTCGCTCAAGGGACGAGCGACGATCCTCGACCGCATCCGCCTGCCGGCTCATCTCTTCGGCGAGCTCGGCGAGCATCTCTTCAAGCGCCGCTCGGGGACGATCTACGGGCTCTTCCAGGAGCGCTTCGGCATCACCGTGGTCCGCGCTGACGAGCGCATCACCGCCGTCGCCGCGGGCGAACGCGAAGCGCGTCTGCTCGGGGTCGCGCACGGTGCGCCGCTGCTGCGGATCGAGCGGGTCGCCTACACCTACAAGGACGTGGCCGTGGACGCACGCGTGCGCCTGGTGGACTCGTCGCGGCACGCCTACCTCAGCGTGCTCGGCAGCCGGGCCTGAGCCCGCGACGCGCGACGCGCGCGCGTGCGCACCCGACGCAGGCGAGCCGGCCATGGCGCCACCGCACCGCGACTCCGCCTTTAGACTGCCTCCATCCGCATGGCGTCATGTACATGAGTCCGACGAACTGCCTGAATCGGGAACCGCCCCGCCGAGCGCCGCGATGATCGAAACGCTGTCGCTGACCCTGGGCGCGCTGATCGCGGGCATCATTTCCGGCGCGACCGGATTCGGCTTCGCGCTGGCCGCCACGGCGATGTGGAGCCTCACGTTCGAGCCCCGCCTGGTGGCGATGCTGGCGGTGGTGTTCACGACCGTGCTGAACATCGGCTACCTGCCGGTCTTCTGGCGCGACATCGACCTCAGGCGCCTTGCTCCCTTCGCCTGCGGCTGCCTGGGCGGTGTGCCGCTCGGCGCCTACGCGCTGGCCACGCTGCCCGCTCCGGCAGTGCGACTGTGGGTCGGCACGCTGCTGCTCACCTACGGCAGCTACCGGCTGCTGCGACCCCGCACCGCCGCATTGCAGCTCTCGCCGGCCGGTGCCAGGACCGGCGACGTCGTCGTCGGTTTCCTCGGCGGCGTCTTCGGCGGCCTCGGTGGCCTCTCCGGATTCCTGCCGGTGCTGTGGTGCGGCCTGCGCGGTTGGGACAAGCGCAGCCAGCGTGCGCTGATCCAGTCCTACATCCTCTTCGCCAACTTCCTCAGCATGGCCTGGATCGGCGGTCTCGTCGGCATCGACGCCGCGGCCCGAGGCGACATCCTGCTGGGACTGCCGTTCGTGATTCTGGGCGGATGGCTCGGCTTGCGACTCTTCGCCCGCTTCGACACGCCGACCTTCAACCGCATCGTGCTGTGGGTGATCGCAGGCTGCGGGCTGGTGTTGGTGCTGCATCCCTGAGGGCCGGCGAGACGGGGTCCCCACGTCTGCGCGCAAGCGCAATTTCCAAACCGCGAAGGAGCGACGATGAAGTTCGGAGTGAGACTGGCAGTGCAGGGCGAGATGGGCGCGCCGGGCGCGGGATTCGACTATGCGAAGACGATGACGCTGGAGGCCGAGGCGCTCGGCTTCGACAGCGCGTGGCTGCCCGACCATGTCATCAACGCCCACATGCAGAAGAAGACACCGATGCTCGAGTGCTGGACCGTGCTCTCGGCGCTGGCGGTGCTGACGAGCCGGATCCGGCTGGCCGGTCACACCTTCAACAACTCGCTGCGCAATCCGGCGGTGCTGGCGAAGATGGCGGCCACGCTCGACGTCGTGTCGGGGGGGCGCCTGATCTATTCGCTCGGCTCGGCCTGGTTCAAGCACGAGACCTCGTCGTACGGCCTGCCGTTCGACGACCACGACACGCGGGTCGAGCGCCTGCGCGAGGCGCTCGAGATCGCCAAGGCGCTCTGGACCCAGGACGAGGTCAGCTACGACGGCCGCTTCAACACGCTGAAGGACGCCTACCTCGAGCCCAAGCCGGTGCAACAGCCGCACATCCCGATCTGGGTCCCGGGCGACTCGGAAGCCACCCGACGCCTCGCCGCCGACATCGGCGACGTCTGGCTCACCTACTCGAAGCCGCCGGAGGTGATCGCGGAATGGATCGAGGACATGACGCGCCGGCGCGGCGGCCGCCGCCTGCCGATGGCAATCTCGACGGTCTCGCTCGCCGGGCTCCCGCAACCCGAGGTCGAACGCTGGAGCGTCCTCTACGCCAAGGAACGCGAACACCGCTTCGCCACCCCGCCGACGCCACAGGACGTGCTCGACGAGAACCTCTGGGGCTCGCCCGAAGCCTGCATCGAACGAATCCGCCGCTACGAGGCCGCGGGTGTCGAGCACGTCGTCATCCAGCCCATCCCGCCGCTCGAAGGCATGCGCCACTTCGCTCGCGAGGTGATGCCGGCCTTCGCCTAGGCGGGCTCCGGCGGGCGACCGAAGGTCTCGCCGATGGCAGCCGCCGCCTCGCGCAACCGCGGCACGTGGAGCAGCAGTTCCTCGAGCGACATCCGGCCCTCGGGAGCCTGGATCGCCACGGCCGCGCAGGCACGCTGGCGGTCGACCATGACCGGCACCGCGACGCCGCTCATGCCGCGCAGGTGCTCGGCGCGATTGATGCCGATGCGGCGGCGGCTGCTCTCGCGCATCTCGGCCTCGAGGGCGTCGCGGTCGATGATGGTGTTCTCGGTGAACGCGCGCAGCGTGAGATGGCGGATGAGGCGGTCGCGTTGCGGCTTGGGCAGCAGGCCCGCCAGCAGCTTGCCGCTGGACGTGGCGTGCAACGGCACGTGCGAGCCCGGCGCCAGCATCATGCGCAACGGCCACGAGGTCTCGACGCGGTCGAGGTAGACGATGTCGGTGCCGGCGAGCGCGGTGAGGTTGCACGTCTCGCCGGTGCTTTCGACCACCGCCGAGAGGATGGCGTGGCGTTCGGTCCGGCCCGGACAGTTCATCAGCGTGGCGATCGAGAAGCGCTCGAGCCGGCTGCCGAGCTGCAATCGCCGCGAACCCGGTTCGCGCAATACCAGCCCGGCGAATTCGAGCGTGCCGACGAGACGATGCACGGTCTGCTTCGGCAACTCGACGGCGGCGACCACCTCGGCCATCGTGCAGCCGTCACGGCGCTGCGCGATCACTTCGAGGATGCGGAACGCGCGCAGCGCAGCCGAGTTGGCGTGGTTGCTTTCCATGAAGGTTTGTCCGGATACGCTTGCAACGACTTTAACGGAAAACGGGACTGCCACGGACCGCAAAACGGAATATTGTGAGTGCTTGGCCGGTTCCGCTCGATGCGTGTGCCGGGCTTCCTCGAATCAGAACAGGAGACAACCATGACCCGTGCCGAACTCGATTTCCAGGGGCGCTCGCGCCGTTCGCTGCTGACGGCGGGGGCCTCGCTGGCCGTCTTGCCGACCTTCTCGGGACTGGCTTTCGGCCAGGACAAGTACCCGTCCCGACCGATCGAATTCGTCGTGCCATGGGGCCCCGGCGGCGGCGCGGACCAACTCGCACGCCGCGTGGGCAAGCTGCTCGAGGAGGAGTTGAAGGTCTCCTTGCCGGTCATCAACATTCCCGGCGCGACGGGCAACACCGGGACCGCCAAGCTGCTCGCGGCGCCGGCCGACGGCCAGACCATCGCGGTCTTCATCGGCGACACGATGGGCACGCTGGTGACGGGACAGGCGCGCTGGAAGCTCGCCGATGTCGCGCCGCTGGGCGTGATGATCCGCCAGCCGACCGGCCTCTTCGTCAAGACCGACGCGAAATGGAAGACGTTCGCCGACCTCCTGGCCGACGCCAAGACCACTGAACTCAAGGCCGGCATCACCGGCTTCGGCAGCCCGGACGAGATCCACATCAACCAGATGAACCAGAAGGCAGGGACCAAGTTCCGGGTCGTGCCGTTCGCCTCCCCCGGCGAGCGCTACTCCTCGATCCTCGGCGGCCATGCGGATGTGCTGATCGAGCAGGCCGGCGACATCAAGTCGTTCCTGCAGAGCAAGCAGATGCGTCCGATCGTCTTCTTCTCGGACGAACCGCAGACCGGCTACGAGGACATTCCCCTCGCCAAGGCCTCGGGCTTCCCGATCGCCATCGACCAGTGGCGCTCGATGGTCATGCGCGCCGGTACCGACCCCAAGCACCTCGCCGTGATGACGGCCGCGGTGCAGAAGGTCGCCCGGAGCGACGACTTCAAGAAGTACCTCGCCGACGAGATGGCGTTTCCGAACAGCTTCGTTCCGGCGGACAAGACCGCGGCGTTCTTCGAGCACGAGTTCAACACCATCAAGTCGAACCTGCCGACGAAGAAATAGACCCTCGTCACGGCCGGCCCGCGGCCGACCGACCAGCCACCCGATCGGCCGCTTTCGAGCGGCCGCTTCTCCGGAGAACCGCCCCATGCAATCCCGCCTGCGCCTGTGCATGCCCCACTTCGTGATGCTGCTCGTGTCGATCGGCCTCTACGTGGCAGCAATGCAGATCGACACCAGCGGTACCGGCGGGGGACGCCGCATCGGACCGGACTTCTGGCCCAAGGCGGTCATCATCTTCATGGGAGCACTCGCGCTCTACGAGGTCGTCAAGCGCGCGATCTTCGGCAGCGACTTCAAGGCGACCGGCCTCACCGAAGGACTCACCGCAAACCCGGCGGGCGATCCGACGATCGAGACGGCCGGCGAACCCGCGGCGGTCGAATACCCTCGCCTGCTCGTCGCCGGCTCGCTGCTGATCCTCGGCTACGTCGGTGCCGTCGACTGGCTCGGCTTCTTCGCGACGACCGCCATCTTCCTGTTCACGTTCACCTGGGTCGGCGGCTTTCGGCGCCACGGCTGGAACGCGCTGATCTCGCTGATCGGGGCCTTCGTCATGGTGGTGCTCTTCATGCGCGTGGCGTACATCTCGCTGCCGCTCGGCGAAGGCCCGTTCCGCACCCTCTCGATCGCGCTGATGAGCGCGATCGGCGTGCGCTAGGAGCCCGCGGCGATGGAATCGTTCACGAACCTGCTCGGCGGCATGGCCGCCCACCTCCTGCCAGCCAACATGCTGGCGATGATCATCGGCCTGGTGCTGGGCATGCTGGTGGCGGTGCTGCCCGGCCTCACGCTGGTGATGGGCGTGGTGCTGGCGTTGCCGTTCACCTACAAGATGGGCGTCGAGCCGGCGCTGATCCTGCTGACGGCGATGTACGTCTCGGGCACCTATGCCGGGGCGATCACCTCGATCCTCTTTCGCATCCCCGGAGAGCCGATGGATGTGCCGCTGCTCTGGGACGGCTATGCGATGACGCGCCGCGGCGAGGCCGCGAAGGCGCTCGGCTGGTCGCTGGTCGGTGCCTTCATCGGCGGCCTGATCTCGGCGGTGCTGATGGTCGCCATGGCCAAGCCGGTCGCTCACCTGGCGCTGCGCTTCTCGTCGCCCGAGTTCTTCGCGATCGTCTTCTTCGGCCTGGCCAGCGTGGTCGCGCTCTCGGGCGGCTCGGTCGTCAATGCGCTGATCAGCCTGTGCCTGGGCCTGTTCCTGGCGACGGTCGGCGTCGACACGATCTACGGCGCCGAGCGCTTTGCCTTCGGCCAGCCGTTCCTGCTCGACGGCGTCGAGTTCCTGCTGGTGATGGTCGGTGCCTACGGAATCGGCGAGGTGCTGGCGCGCCTGAACACCGGCTTCAAGAGCGAAGCCGCCGCCGAGACCGGCCAGGGCCGCTTCAAGACGGCGCTGCCCTCGATCAAGGAGATGATGGCGATCAAGTGGACCTTCCTGCGCGGCACGGCGACGGGGATCGTCGTCGGCGTCGTGCCGGGTGCCGGCGCCACCGTCTCGGCCTTCGTGGCCTACGGCCTGGAGAGCCAGTACGGCAAGAACGGCAAGGCGCTCGGCACGGGGGTGCCCGAAGGCATCGTCGCCGCCAAGTCGGCGGCCACCGCCTCGGTCGGCGGCGCGCTGGTGCCGCTGCTGGCGATGGGCATTCCGGGCAGCGGGGCGACCGCAATCATCCTGGCCGCCTTCCTGCTGCACGGCATCCAGCCCGGGCCCCAGGTCTTCGTCAACAGCCCGGGCCTGGTCAACATCGTCTTCGCAGCGGTCTTCATCGCCCTGGTCGGCATGTGCGTGCTCGGCTACTTCGCGATCAAGCCGCTGTGCAAGGTGCTGGACGCGCCCGAGTCGATCGTCTCGGCCTTCGTGGTGCTGTTCTGCTTTGTCGGCGCCTTCGCCGCGCGCAACAACCTCTCCGACCTCTACGTCATCGCCTTCTTCGGCGCGGTCGGCTTCCTGTTCGAAAAATACAAGTTCCCGATCGCACCGATGGTGCTCGGCACCATCCTCGGACCGCTTGCCGAAAGCAACTTCATGACGACGATGGTGAGCTTCGACAACGACTGGACCGTCTTCTTCACCCGCCCGATCAGCGGTGCCGTGATGGCGCTCGCGCTGTTCGGCCTGGCCTATCCGGTGCTCAAGGCACTGCTCGTACACCTGCGGCGTCCACGCCCCGCGGCCCGCACCACGAACCGCTGAACCCAGGGCCCACACCATGACCGCCCCCTCCCCGACCCCCAAGCCCGCCGACGCGGCCGTGCAGAGCCAGGTCGCCGGACTCGTCGCCCGCGCCAGGGCCGCGCAGCGCATCGCCGACGGCTACGACCAGGCGCGCATCGACGAACTCGTCACCGCGGCCGGCTGGGCCATCATCGAGCCCAAGCGCAACCGCGAACTCGCCGAGCTGTCTGTAGCCGACACCGGCATCGGCAACGTCGCCGACAAGATCGCCAAGAACCACCGCAAGACCCTCGGCCTGTTGCGCGACCTGAAGGACGCGAAGTCGGTCGGCGTCATTGCCGAGGACAGCGCTCGCGGCATCGTCGAGATCGCACGTCCGGTCGGCGTCGTCTGCGCGATCACGCCTTCGACCAATCCCGGTGCCACGCCGGCCAACAAGATCATCAACGCGCTGAAGGGCCGCAACGCCGTCATCGTCGCGCCGTCGCCCAAGGGCTGGAGCACCTGCGCGAAGCTGGTCGGCTTCATCCACGACCAGCTCGACCGCATCGGTGCGCCGCGCGACCTGGTGCAGCTGCTGCCGTCGCCGATCAGCAAGCAGTCGACGCACGAACTGATGCGCCAGTGCGACCTCGTCGTCGCCACGGGCTCGCAGGCCAACGTGCGCGCCGCCTATGCGAGCGGCACGCCGGCCTTCGGCGTCGGCGCCGGCAACGTCGCCGGCATCGTCGACGAGACCGCCGACATCGGCCTGGCGGCGGACCGTGTCGTGCGTTCGAAGACCTTCGACAACGCCACCAGCTGTTCGTCGGAGAACAGCCTCGTCGTCGTCGACACGGTTCACGACGCGCTGCTCGGCGCGCTCGCCGAGCGCGGGGCCGTGCTCCTCGACCCCGACCAGAAGGCGACGCTGCGTCGCCTGATGTGGCCCGACGGCAAGCTCTCGCCAGCCGCCATCGGCCAGTCGGCCCGCGTCATCGCCGAGCGCGCCGGCGCGCTCGAGGGCTTGAGCGCGGCGCAGCGAGCGGGCTGGTCGCAGCTCGCCGCGCGCGCGCCGCGCATCCTGATGGTCGAGGAGGACCAGGTCGGCCCCGAACATCCTTACTCGGGGGAAAAGCTGAGCCCGGTGCTCGCCGTCTACCGCGCCGCCGACTTCGCCGCAGCCGCCGCGCGCGTCGCCGAGATCTACGCCTACGAGGGCGCCGGTCATTCGGTCGGCCTGCACAGCCGCGACGCCGCGCGCCCGCTCGAACTCGGCCTGCACCTGCCGGTCTCGCGCGTGATCGTCGACCAAGCGCACTGCATCGCCACCGGTGGCAGCTTCGACAACGGTTTGCCGTTCTCGCTGTCGATGGGCTGCGGAACCTGGGGCAAGAACAATTTCTCAGACAACATGAACTACCGCCACTACCTCAACATCACCCGGATTTCGCGCCCGATCCCGGAACGCGTGCCGACCGAGCAGGAGATCTTCGGCGGCTACTTCGAGAAGTTCGGTGGCTCCTGACTCCGCGCCCCTTGGTGCGGCACCCGCAGCGCCGGCGCCGGTCGAGAAGCGCTCGTCCGATGGGACAGGCCCGACCCCGGCCACCGTCCACGCCCTGATCGAGCACCAGGCGGCAAAGCGCCCGGGCGGGGTCTATGCGCTGGCGGTCGAATCCACCGCCCAGATCACCTATGGCGAACTCGCCCAGTCGTGCCGCGATGTCGGCGCGTTGCTGCGCGCCCACGGGGTCGGCGCCGGCGACACCGTCTCGCTGGTGCTGCCGAACGGCCTGCAGACGCTGCGGTTGTTGCTGGGCGCGATGCACGCCGGCGTCTGCGTGAACCCGGTCAACCTGTTGTCGCAACCGGAGCAGATGCGCTACGTGCTCGGCCACTCCGACTGCAAGCTGGTGTTCGTCGCGCCCGACTGGGAGGAGCGGGTGCGAGGTTTCCTCGCCGGACTCGACCGCCAGGTCGACGTCGTCGTGACCTCGGCCGACGCGCAAGCCTTGCCGCAGGCGTGGGTGAACCGGGACGAGGGCACGCGAAAGAACGCGATCGGACGCGACGCATCCGCCTCATCCGCCTCAGCCGCCGCGACTCCGGCCGCGCCCGAAGCACCCTCGCCGGACGCCGTGGCCTTGCTGATGTACACCTCGGGCACGACCGGCGTGCCGAAGGGCGTGATGCTGACGCAATCGAACCTCGCCGCCAACGCCGCCGCCATTGGCGCCGAGCACGGCCTCGACGAGCGCGACCGCGTCCTCGCCGTGCTGCCGCTTTATCACATCAACGCCTTCGCGGTGACGATGCTCGCACCGCTCGCCCACGGCGGCAGCCTGGCGATGCCGCCGCGCTTTTCGGCGGCGCGCTTCTGGACCCAGGCGGCCGAGGCCGGATGCACCTGGATCAACGTCGTGCCGACGATGATCTCCTACCTGCTCGAAGGACCGTCGCCGCCGCGCGCGCAGACCGCGACGCTGCGCTTCTGCCGCTCGGCCTCGGCAGCGCTGCCGCCCGAACACCTGCGGGCGTTCGAGGATCGCTTCGGCATCGGCATCATCGAGACCATGGGGCTGACGGAGACCGTGGCGCCGGCATTCTCGAACCCGGCCGAGGCCGGCGCGAGAAAGCTCGGGTCCGTCGGCCGCGCCTCGGGCTGCGAAGCCTGCGTGCTGGACGCGAGCCTGGCACCGGTCGCCGACGGCAGCACCGGCGAGATCGCGATCCGCGGCCCGAACGTGATGCGCGGCTACTACAAGAATGCGGCCGCAACCACCGCCAGCTTCGCGCCCGACGGGTGGTTGCGCACCGGCGACCTCGGCCACCGCGACGCCGACGGGTTCTTCTTCATCACCGGGCGCATCAAGGAACTGATCATCAAGGGCGGCGAGAACATCGCTCCGCGCGAGGTCGACGAAGCGCTGCTCGGCCACCCGGCCGTGCTCGAGGCCGCGGCGGTCGGCATTCCCGATCGCCACTACGGCCAGGACATCGCGGCGTGCGTGGTGCTGCGCGCCGGCGCAGCCTGCGACGAGGCCGACCTGCGTGCCTATTGCGAGCGCCACCTGGGCCCCTACAAGACGCCGCGGATCTTTCGCTTCGTCACCGAGCTGCCGCGCGGACCGTCCGGCAAGGTCCAGCGCCTCAAGCTGCTCGACCAGTTTATCGGCCCCTGAGCGTCACGCGCTCGAGGCGAGCCGGATCGAACGCAGGGGATGACCGACAGCCGCTAGAGCAAGCGCGCCATCCGCCCGGCTGCGGCGCGCAGCGCGTCGAGCCGCGAGAGCGCCTGCGCCAGCGACATCCGCACCGTCGGGGCGTGGACGGCGATCGCCGCGCGCACGCCATCGGCGCCCTCGCTGCCGGGCGGAAACCCGACCGGCACCGCGACCGCGATCAATCCGGCGATGAACTCTTCGCGATCGCACGAGTAGCCCTGCTCCGCGATCGACGCGCATTCGGCGCGCAGCGCCTTCTTCGCGGTCAGCGTCGCCGGCGTCATCCGCTCGAGCGTCAGGCCGTCGATGACGTGGTCCCGCTGCGCCGGCGGCATCATCGCCAGGAACAGCTTGCCGCTCGCGGTGCAGTGCAGGGGCACATGGGAACCGACGTCTAGGGTCAGGCGCAGCGGCCACTTGGCCTCGACACGGTCGAGGTAGAGCACGTCGGTGCCGTCCTGGGTGGTGAAGTTGCAGGTCTCGCCGATGGCGGCGACGAGGTCGCCGAGCACCGCATGGCGCAGCCCCCGCTCGATGCCGTGGTTGAGGGTCGAGAACGCGAGCGCGCGCAGCGCCGGGCCGACCGCGAAAAAGCGCTCGCCGACATCGCGCGCCAGGTAGCCGGTGGCGACGAGCTGGCTGCAGATCCGGTGCGCAGTCCCCTTGGGCAAGGCCAGGCGCGCGCTCAGGTCGGCGAGCGACAGCGGTCGTCCTTCCTGCGCCAGGATGGCCAGCAGCCGCAGGCTGCGCTCGGCGGACGAGCCGGTGGTGCCGGCCTCGGCATCTGACGCGGCGGAGGCGACGGGCGGGGCGGCCTGAGCGGCGCGTGGCATAGGGTAAACCTCATAAAACGGAACATTGCGTTCCGGAAAAAACGTTCTAGCATCCGCGAAGCCCCCACGATCGCGACGAATTCGGCGTCGGTTCGCAGGCGCGAGGATCGTAACAAGGCGCTCCCACATCGCTCGCGGAGCCTGACGAGCAACGAGGCATGGACGAAGAATTCGACTACATCGTCGTCGGCGCCGGATCGGCCGGTTGCGTGCTGGCGGGGCGCCTCAGCGAAGACCCGGCGACCCGCGTGCTGCTGCTCGAGGCCGGACCACCCGACCGCTCCCTCTGGATCCACCTGCCGATCGGCTACGGCAAGACGATGTGGAGCCAAAAGTACAACTGGTGCTTCTCGACCGACCCCGATCCGAACATGAACGGGCGGCGCATCTACTGGCCGCGCGGCAAGACGCTGGGCGGCTCGAGCTCCATCAACGGCCTGATCTACATCCGCGGCCAGCGCGAGGACTACGACCACTGGGCCGCGCTCGGCAACACCGGCTGGGGCTACGACGACGTGCTGCCGTACTTCATCCGTTCCGAAGGCAACGAGCGCGGGGCGATCCCGTTCCACGGCGGCGACGGTCCGTTGAAGGTCTCGGACATCGGCGCCCGCCACGAGCTGATCGAGGCGTTCATCGCCGGCGCCGGCGAGACCGGCGTGCCGCGCACCGAGGACTTCAACGGCGCCGCCCAGGAAGGCGCTGGCTACTTCCAGCTCACGACCTCCAAGGGTTGGCGCTGCAGCACCGCCAAGGCCTATCTCGCGCCGGCGCGCGGCCGTCCGAACCTGCGCGTCGAGACCCGAGCCCAGGCCACCGGCCTGATCTTCGAGGGTCGGCGCGCGGTCGGTGTGCGCTGGCGGCAGGACGGTCGCGAGCATCGCGCGCGCAGCCGCGCCGAGGTGCTGCTGGTCGCCGGCGCACTGCAGTCGCCACAGCTGCTGCAGCTCTCCGGGGTCGGCGCCCCCGACCTGCTGCAGCGCCACGGCGTGCCCGTGGTGCACGACCTACCCGGCGTCGGCGAGAACCTGCAGGATCACCTGCAGGTGCGGCTGAGCTACGAATGCACCCGGCCGATCACCACCAACGACCAGCTCAACTCCTGGCTGGGCCAGGCCCGCATCGGGCTGCAATGGCTGCTGTTTCGTTCCGGGCCGCTGGCCATCGGCATCAACCAGGGCGGCTGCTTCATGCACGCGCTGCGCCACGCCGACGGCCGCGCCGCAGCGGCCACGCCCGACATCCAGTTCCACGTGGCCACGCTTTCGGCGGACATGGCCGGAGGCCAGGTCCATCCCTATTCGGGCTTCACGCTGTCGGTCTGCCAGCTGCGCCCCGAATCGAGGGGCCACGTGCGGATCCGCTCGACCGACCCGTTCGAGTCGCCCGAAATGCAGCCGAACTACCTTTCCACCGACCTCGACCGCCGCACCACGGTGGCCGCGATGCGGGCGGCGCGCGCGATCGCCGAGGCCCCGTCGATGCGGCCCTACGTCAAGCGCGAGGTCAAGCCCGGCCCCGACGCCGCCACCGACGCCGACCTGCTCGAGTTCAGCCGCAACAACGGCGCGACGATCTTCCACCCCAGCGGCACCTGCAAGATGGGCCGCGACCGCCTCGCCGTGGTCGACGCCCGGCTGCGCGTCCACGGCCTCTCCGGCCTGCGCGTGGTCGATTGCTCGGTGATGCCGACCCTGGTGTCGGGCAACACCAACGGACCGATCGTGATGATGGCCGAGAAGGCCGTCGACATGATTCGCGAAGACGCGCGCCACGCCGGCGCACCCTCCTGACCCACCCCCCAGAACGGAGACACGCATGAACACGAACACCAGCGCGACCCTCGACGCGGGCCGCAGCGCTGCTCCCCCCGACGCCCGCACGCTGCGCCGTGTCGTGATCTCGGCAGTGCTCGGCGCGACGATCGAGTGGTACGACTTCTTCCTCTACGGCGTCGTCGCCGGCATCGTCTTCAACAAGCTCTACTTTCCGCCAGGCAGCGATCCGGTCGTCGCGACCATGCTCGCCTACACGACCTTCGCCGTCGGCTTCGTGACGCGGCCGCTCGGCGGCGTGATCTTCGGCCACTTCGGCGACAAGATCGGCCGCAAGACGATGCTGATCATGACCCTGATGATCATGGGCATCGCCACCTTCCTGATCGGCCTGGTGCCGACCTACGAGCAGATCGGCATGGCAGCTCCCCTGCTGTTGCTGCTGCTGCGCGTCTTCCAGGGCATCGGCCTCGGCGGCGAATGGGGCGGCGCGGTGCTGATGACCTACGAGTACGCGCCGAAGGGTCAGCGCGGCTACTACGCCTCGCTGCCGCAGATCGGCCTGGCGATCGGCTTGTGCCTGGCTTCCGGCGTGGTGGCGCTGCTGTCGTGGCTGCTCACCGACCAGCAATTCCTCGCCTGGGGCTGGCGCATCGCCTTCCTGATCTCCGCGGCGATGGTCGGCGTGGGCCTGTACATCCGGCTCAACGTCAAGGAGACCCCGGAGTTCACCGCCGTGAAGCAGCGCAACGAAGAGCTGCGCATGCCGTTCATGGACCTGATCCGGCGCTACCCCGGCAACATCCTCAAGGGCATGGGCGCGCGCTACATCGACGGCGTCTTCTTCAACGTCTTCGCCGTGTTCTCGATCGGCTACCTGACCTCGACGATCAAGATCAGCCGAACCGAGGCGCTGCTCGGCGTGATGGCCGCGGCCTTGGTGATGTGCTTCACGATCCCTTTCTTCGGCCGGATGTCGGACCGTCTCGGGCGCCCGAAGGTCTACATGTGGGGCTCGCTCATCACCTCGGTGGCGGCGTTCCCCGCGTTCTGGCTGATGACCCACAGCAACGGCAACATGATGATGATCTGGCTGGCCATCGTCGTCCCGTTCGGCATCTTCTACGCCTCGATCTACGGACCCGAGGCCGCCCTCTTCTGCGACCTCTTCGACGCCCGGGTGCGCTATTCCGGAATCTCGTTCGTGTACCAGTTCTCCGGCATCTTCGCCTCGGGCATCACGCCGATCGTCGCGACCGCGCTGCTGAAGTCGGGCGGAGGCGAACCCTGGCTGATCTGCGCCTACGTGGTCTTCGCCGGCGTCGTCTCGGCGATCTCGGCAGCACTGATCGGACGCTCACGCGTGGAACACTGAGGACCGCACGGCGACGCGGCCGTTGCGGTCTGCGCGCGACATGCCGCGCGCACGCGCCGCCGCGTGATCCGCTGAGGGAAGCGGTCTCAGGCGCCGGCGCCGGGCGCCGGATAGTCGACCGCGATCACCTCGATGCGCTCGATTCCGCCCGGTGTGGCCAGCTGCAGTTCGTCGCCGACGCGCGCCTTGATCAGCGCGCGGGCAATCGGGGCGATCCAGCTGACCTCGCCGGCGGCGCTGTCGGCCTCGTCGATGCCCTTGATCGTCACGGTGCGTTCCTCGTCGCGCTGGTTGACGTAGCGCACCGTCGCGCCGAAGAAGACCTGGTCGCCGCCGTGGTGCAGCGACGGATCCACGACTTCGGCGATGTCGAGTCGCTTCGTCAGGAAACGGATGCGCCGGTCGATCTCGCGCAGGCGCTTCTTGCCGTAGAGGTAGTCGCCGTTCTCGGAGCGATCGCCGTTCTTCGCCGCCCAGGAAACGACGTCCACCACCTTCGGACGCTCGTCGTCGAGCAGCGCCAGCAACTCCGCGCGCAGCCGCTGATAGCCGGCCGGGGTGAGGTAGTTGCGCGTGCCCGCGGGGATCGCCGGCGCTGCCGGTTCGTCGTCGGCCTCCTCGACGTCTCCGTCGGGCTCGCGGGTGAAGGCCTTGTTCATGTCGTCCCGGGCTTCATCACGCCATTGTCGTCCCGTCGACCGTCCGAGGAATCCCTCGACCGAACGAGCGCTGCCACCGCCGCGATCAAGTCGTCCGGCTCCTGCGGCTTGACCCGGTGCTGCTGGAAGCCCGCGGCCAGCACGCGCCTGGCGTCGTCGGAATGGGCATACGCAGTGAACGCCGCCGCGGGCGTATGCCGCCCCTCCCGGGTTTCGAGATCGCGGATCCAGCGGATCAGGTCGTAGCCGTCGTGACCGGCATGCCCTTCAGGCACGCCCGCCGCCGCATCCTCCGGCGTGAAGGCGACGCGAGTCGGCTGGCCGAGCCATTCCGCCTCGGTCCAACCGAGCACCCGGCCCACGCCCTCGTTCCAGCTCGCGCAGCGACCATCGAGATCGTAGCGCCTTCAATGCGCAGCTGATGCCGGAAGCGCGTAGGCGATGACGGAGTCGCCCGCCTTCGTCCCGGTGGATCCATGGCCACCGGCGACCACCAGCAGGTACTGGCGTCCATCGCCGCCGACATAGCTCATCGGAGTCGCCTGGCCGCCGGCGGGCAACCGACTTCGCCACAGCTGCTTGCCATTGGCGGCGTCGTAGCCGCGGACGTAATCGTCGAGCGCACCGGAGTAGAAGGCGACACCGCCGGAAGTCAGCAACGGGCCGCCGATTCCCGGCACGCCCAGGCGAAACGGCAGCGGCAACGGACTCAGATCGCGGACGGTGCCGTTGCGATGCTTCCAGGCGACCTTGCCAGTGGTCAGGTCGGCGCCGGCGACATAGCCCCACGGCGGCTGCTGGCACGGGATGCCGAGCACCGACGTGAAGGGCTCGAGTTGCGCGGCGAACGGCGCACCGAAGTTCTCGTTGAGGGCCGGCAGGCTGCCCTTCGGCGGCTTGTCGTTGACCATCAGCGCGCTGTCGTTCTGGCGCGGCACCAGGCGCGAGACGAAGGCAAGATACGCCGGCGTCGTGAAGACCGTATGGCGCTGCGGATCGACTGCCACGCTGCCCCAGTTGAAGACGCCGAAGTTGCCCGGGTAGACCAGCGTGCCCTGGGTCGACGGTGGGGTGAAGCGACCGTCGTAGCGCAAACGATGGAAGGCGATCCGGCAAGCCAGCTGGTCGAACATCGTCGCCCCCCACATGTCGGCGCCGCGCAATCGCTCCGGCGCGAACGACAGCGCCGAGCGCGGCTGCGTCGGCGCGCTGCGGTCCCCGGCCGCCGCCCCCTGCGGTGCGCGGACCTCGGTGACGGGCAGCAGCGGTCTGCCGGTGCGCCGGTCGAGAACGAAGATCTCGCCCTGCTTGGTCGGTTGCACCAGCGCCGGCACGTCCTCGCCTCCGACACGCAGGTCGACGAGCGTGGGTTGCGACGGCACGTCGTAATCCCACAGGTCGTGGTGGACGGTCTGGAAGACCCAGCGCACCTGGCCCGTGGCGAGCTCGAGGGCCACCACGGAAGACGAGTACTTCTCGACCGCGGGGCTGCGATTGCCGCCCCACTGATCCGGTGGCTGGTTGCCCATCGGCCAGTAGACCAGGCCGAGCCCCTCGTCGACACTGGCGACGGACCAGCTGTTGGGTGAATTCACGGTGTAGGTCGCGCCCGGCGCGATGGGCGTCGTCGCACCCGGGTTGCCCGAGTCCCAGTTCCAGACCAGCGCCCCGCTGTCGACGTCGAAGGCGCGGATCACACCCGACTGCTCGTGCGTGGAGACGTTGTCCAGCACGGTGCCACCGACCACCACCAGGCGCTTCGTCACCACCGCCGGCGAGGTGGAGTAGTAGGAGCCGGGCCGCAGATTCGGCATGCCCGCCCACAGGTCGATCTGCCCGGTGCCACCGCCGAACCCGGCGCAGACGGCGCCGCTGCTGGGGTCGAGCGCAATCAGGCGGCCATCGGCCGTCGCCACGAAGAGCTTGGCATCGCACGACGGCACGGTGCGTGCGTTGTCCGCCGCCACCGGCAGGCGCGCCAGACGCGAGGACACGATGCGTGCGCCTTCGGGCAAAGACGGCGCCGCGGCGCCCCGGGGTGCCTGGTACGAGACACCCCGGCAGGTCATGTGCTGCACCGCCAGACCCTCCATCAGTTTCGGGTCGTAGCGCCAGATCTGCCGACCGGTCGTGGCATCGAGCGCGATCACGGACTGGTGCGGTGTGCAGAGGTAGAGCCGCTCGCCGACCTTCAGCGGCGTCACCTCGTACGTCGTCTCCTTCGGGTCCCCCGGCTGGCCGCGCAGGTCGCCGGTGTGGAAATGCCAGGCGACCTCCAGACGATCGACGTTCTGCGGTGTGATCTGCGCCAGCGGCGCGTAGCGCTGGCCGTAGGCCGTCCGCCCGTAGGCATGCCACTCGCCAGGCGGCACGCCACCGGCAGGCTCGGCGCCAGCCACGGGGACCTCCGGCGCAGGAGGCAGGGCACCGTCCACCGCATGCGGGTCGCGCAGCACAGCAGACACGCCGACGACGGCGCACAGCCCGAGGCTCATGGCCAGGCCCAGGCGCTGCAGGCGCAGGCCGCGGGGCGCGGTCACGTCGAGAGCCCGGACCCAGAGCGGCAGCAGCAAAACCAGACCGACTACGAAGAGCACGTCCAGCCGGGCGGCCAACGGCCACCAGTCGAGTCCGGATTCCCAGACGCTCCACGCCAGCGTCGCCAGCAGCACCGCGGCGTAGACGCCGAACAACCCCGCCGATGCGCGCCAGGCCAGGCCGGCTGCAGCCAGCAGCCCGATGCCCGCGATTGCGTAGTACCAGCTGCCGTCGATGGCGGCCAGCCAGGCGCCGCCGACGAGCAGCCATGCGCCGATCAGGCCGAGCGCTCCGGCCAGGACGCGCAAGGACACGGCAGATCGCGAAGGGGAGGAAGAGGAGGACATCGTGATTCCCGAAGCGCCGCCGACATGCCGGACATCCGTCCTCGCCGGCGACGAGAAAACGGCAGTACCCAGCCTTCAGGGCAAGCAGCGCGCCCGATGGCACGACGCCCGGCGGGCGATGCCCGACCTATTATATTTGTGCAAATGGAGTAGGCTGGCGAACGACGCCTCGCCCGGCTCACGCTTCGGAAGTGGACGCGTCGTCGGGGTCGGGCAGCGTGTTGTCCCCGGTAGCCAGGTCGCGCAGGGTCAGCGCGCCGAGAGCGGTTCGCGTGGCGATGTCGATGCGCTCGAGCACGTTCTCGACCGCCGGCGGGACCGGCAGGTGCTCGGGAGAGAGGAACCTCGCCTCCCCCGCCGACCGCACCGATTCCATGATCTCGACCAGGGTGATCGAGCTTGGATCACGGGCCGGGAGGTAGGACGGCGGTTCACCGGCGGTTCGGGTGACCAGGCTCTCGCCTTCCAGCGCATCGAGCACCGTCCGCAGCGTGTGCATCGGCACGCCGAGCATCCGCGCCAGGGTCGGCAGAGACGGCGTGGCGCCTCCGGAGACGAAGTCGCGCGCCACCAGGCTCATCACCGAGAGCGCGAGACGTTCGCGCATGCGGTTGCTCAGGCGCGGCTCGCCCCCGCTCGCGTACAGGTACTCCGGATGCTGAGCATAGAAGGCCACGCTGGCCCCGAACAGCAGGATCATCCAGCTGACGTAGAGCCAGATCATGAAGAGGACCAGGATCGCGAAACCCGAATAGATCGCGGAGTAGCGGCTCGACGAGGCGACGAAGATCGCGAACAGCCAGCCCGCGCTCTGCCAGGCGATGCCGCCGACGACCCCGCCGACGACGGCCGCTCCGAGGCGCACCCGGGCATTCGGTATGAAGGCGTAGACGAACGTGAAGGCGGCGATCACGAGCACGTACGGCACCAGGCGGCTGACGACCTCGACCACGTGGGAGAGCGCTCCCATCGACAGCAGACTGCGCACCGCCTCCAGGTTCATCACCGTGGCGGTGATGCCGAGCGCCGAGAAAACCAGCAGGGGGCCGACCAGCAGCACGCTGAGGTAGCGGCTGAGGCGCTCGCCGATCGGCCGGGTGCGTGGAACGTGCCAGATGAAGTTGAGCGCCTCCTCGACCTTCTGCACCAGCGAGACGGCGGTGTAGATCAGGAACGCCAGGCCGATGGCACCCAGCACACCGACGTTCATGTGGTCGATGAAGCCGACGATGCGGCGCGCGACTTCCTCGCCCTTCGCGCCGAGCGGCGCGAGAAAGTTCAGCAGCAGCGGCTGGATCTGGTTCGAGACCCCGAACGCCTTCAGCACCGAGAAGCTGAGGGCCAGCAGCGGCACGATCGACAGCAACGTCGTGTAGACCAGGCTCATCGCGTGCAGCGTCAGCTGGCCGCGCGCGAGGTCCTTGGCCAGCACCAGCGCGGTGCGGCCGATGCGCAACGCGCGCAGCTTCCACGTCGGGAGGTCTTCCCCGCGCGGACTCCAGAACGCGCCCTCGATGCGTCCCAGGAACTTCGGCTCGGCGGGCTTCATCGCGCCTCCTCACGCAGCGGGTCGGGCGTGACTGCCGGCACGCGAACGTCCGTCACGCCGCGTCGCCACCCGCCATGTATTCCCGGTCGATGCGGGGCAACGGCTCGTCGCCGAGCGCCGCCTCGAAGGTCCGCAGGCGCTTGTAGATCGACAGCAACTCGACGATGGTGGTCCACGAGCTCACCAGGTACTGGAACGAACTGCGGACCTGGTCGAACACGTTGGTGATCTGCGTCAGCAGCCCGAGCGTCAGCTTGCCGGCGACGATCGACGGCACGAGGACGAAAAGGCTGAAGAGGTTGTCGGCCTGGAGGTAGAAGATGCGGGCGACGTTGAAGTACATGTAGTGGAAGTAGAGCCGGAAGTAGTTCTTCCGGACATTCGCGAAGAGCTCGGCCACGGTCGGGGGTTGGGCACGATCCGCGTGGTCTTCGCCATAGACCAGTTCCTTGCGGTACGACGCCTCGACGCGCTGGTTGCGAAATTCGAGCCCCGGCAGCTTGACCCCGACCGCGGCGAGGAAGATCGTGCCGAAGAGCGACCAGAACAGAGCCGCCCAGACCAGCGCGTGCGGCACGTGCCCGATGATGGGAAGCTCGGTGATGCCGGCGCCGATCATGAAGAGCACCGGCAGGAAGGCGATGAGCGTCATGAACGAGCTCACCAGGCTCACCCCGAGCCGCTCCATCGTCGTGGAAAAGCGCATCGTGTCCTCCTGGACCCGCTGCGATGCCCCTTCGATGTGCCGCAGCCGCGGCCAGTGCGCCATGTAGTACTCGTTCATCGCGGTGCGCCAGCGGAATATCCAGTGGCTCACGAAGAACAGGTTGAGAACGCCCACCGTGACGGCCAGGAATGCGATGCCGGCGAAGCCGAGCATGCCGGTGTAGAGCTGCGCGCCCGTCACCGGAGCCGTCCGGGCCAGGGCCTGCTGGATCAGGTCGTAGAACGGACCGTACCAGGCGTTGATGGCCACGCTGACCTGCACGGAGAAGTAGGTGTTGAAGACGATCAGGGCCGTGCCGAGCACCGACCAGAGCTGCCACCGATGCGGACGGTAGAGAAACCAGAACCCGGCGAAGAGGCCCACGGCCAGCGCGTAGTAGAGATAGAACCAGAGAAACGGCGGCGACCAGAACACGGAGACACCGATGATGGGTTCGGCGCCGGCAGGAAGCGGCGGCAGGCCGATCCAGGAGCCCATCCCTTCGCCGCCGACGTACCAGAGCAGGATGGCCAGCAGCGACCACCCCGCCGCGGAAATGAAGAAGGACCGCGGCTGCGGAAAGAACGATACGAACACGTCTGCGCGGCCTTGGGTGAGGTGGGGGTGAGGCCTTGTCGACACCCGTCGCGATGCATTCACGCGGGATCGATACGGACCGGCCGACCATTGTCGACCGAGGCACCCGATCATGCCCGCCTGTCGAAAGTCCGGTGGGTGGCCGAGGGATTCTGGCATGCCCGGCGAGGGTGCGCGAACGCCCCCTTCCCGCGTGGACTCCAGTACATTTCTGGCCACCGGGCCCTCGGCCCCGCCCGCAGCGCAGGCCGGCAACGTCAGGCCTGCGTGAACGAAAAATGAGCGAAGGACGAATCCGGCCCGTGCGGATCTCGCCCTCCAACACCGAGGTGGAGATGGCGCACGTTCGATGTGCAGTGGCAGGCGCGAAGCGCTGGAATTCGCTCGACCGGATCGGCGCGCCGCTGCTGGCCGCATGCTTCGGCGCCGCGGCCAACGCCCAGCCGGTGCCCCATTCCTATGCCGACCTGAGCCTCGAGGAACTCGCCAACGTCGTGATCACATCGGTATCGCGGCGCCCTCAGCCGCTCGCCGGTGCCGCCGCCTCGATCTACGTCATCAGCGCCGAGGACCTGCGCCGCAGCGGCGTCGCAACGCTGCCGGAGGCGCTGCGACTCGCACCGAGCCTGCAGGTCGCGGCCTTGAACGGCCGGGACTATGCGATCTCGACGCGCGGCTTCACCTCCAACATCGCGAACAAGCTGCTCGTGATGATCGATGGCCGGACCGTCTATTCGCCGCTCTTCTCCGGCGTCTTCTGGGACGAGCAGGACCTGGTGATCGACGACATCGCCCGGATCGAGGTCATCAGCGGCCCGGGGGGCGCGACCTGGGGCACCAACGCCGTCAACGGCGTGATCAACATCATCACGAAGGACGCGGCCCAGACCCAGGGCGTCCTCGCCAAGGGCGGGATCGGCAATCGCGAGCGAATAGCCGCGGTGCGCTACGGCTTCGCGCCCGGCGAGACCAGCCATGTGCGGATCTACGCGAAGACCTTCTCCCGGGACGAGACCCGACTGGTCGACGGCAGCGGCGCGGCCGACGGCTGGAACCGCACCCAGGCCGGATTCCGTGCCGACTTCGGCACCGGCGCCGACACCTACACGTTGCAGGGCGACGCCTACCACGGCAGCAGCGACGCGCGTCCGGTGTTCGGCGCGGTCAACCTGAAAGGCTCGAACCTGTTGGCGCGCTGGTCGCACCGGATCGACGAGCGCGCGGACTTCGATGTCCAGGCCTACGTCGATCGCGTCGACCGCATGGACAACTTCCTGCTGCAGGAGCGGGCCCGCCTCTACGACGTCGAGGGCAAGGGGCGCCTCGTCGCCGGTCCGCATCGTTGGCTCGTCGGCGCCAACGCAAGGCGCGGCACGGATGTGTCCGACCCGGGCAACTACTTCGCGTTCGTACCTCCCGAGAAGACCCAGACCTGGTACAGCGTTTTCGCGCAGGACGAGATCCAGCTCGCGCCGACATTGCAGTGGACGCTCGGCGCACGCCTGGAGCACAACCCCTACACCGGCTGGGAAGCACTGCCGAGCACGAAGCTGGCCTGGAGCGTCACGCCGCAGGATCTGCTCTGGGGCGGCCTGTCGCGTGCGGTCCGATCGCCGGCCCGGTTGGATCGAGAGATCGTGTATCCGACCCAGCCGCCCTATCTGATCGCCGGCGGGCCGAACTTTCGTTCCGAGCTGGCGACGACGGCCGAACTCGGCTATCGCGGCCAGCCGAGCAGCCGCTTCTCGTGGGCCGCGACCGGATTCGTCACCGACTACCGGCGCTTGCGCAGCGCGCAGGTCGACGCGAACGGCGTCATCGAGATCGAGAACGGCATCGAAGGCCGGGTCCGCGGGATCGAGGCCAATGCCCAATGGCAGGTCCTGCGCAGTTGGCGCCTCGCCTTCGGCATCGTTCTGCTCGACAAGAAACTCGGGCTGGCTGCCGGCAGCAACGACCCGATCGGGGCGAGCAGGCTCGGCGACGACCCGCGACACCAGTGGACGCTGCGCTCGAGCCACAACCTGGGCGAGCGGGTGACCTTCGAGGCCGGGGTGCGCCACGTCGGCTCGCTGCCGCAACCGGCGGTTGCGGCGTACACCGCGGTGGATCTGCGCCTGGTCTGGCGGGTCGACCCGCGGCTCGACATTTCGGTCGGCGCGCGCAACGCCTTCGACCCGGCTCACGTCGAGTACCGCGCCGACCCCTACACCAGCGAGATCCCCCGCTCGGTCCTGGTCGGGCTGCGCTGGCAACTACCGTGATCGCATCGACCGACGGCGCCCGCATGCGCGCAAGCGTTGCGGCAACTCTGCTGCGACTCTGGACCGGGCTGCTGCTGTTGCTGGCCCAGGCGGCGCTGCCCGGCGTCGCGAGCGCCCAGGGCCTGTCGGGCGCAGCCGACGAGGTCAAGGCAGCCTACCTCTACCGCTTCATCGGCTTCATCGAATGGCCCGACGACGCCTTCGCCGGTCCCGGGACACCCCTGGTCATCGGTGTGGCGAGCGCGGACGCCGTCTATGCCGAACTGAGCCGGGCGCTCGTCGGCCGCAATGCCAAAGGCCGGCCGGTGCTCGCGCGCAAGGTCGCTGCCGGCGATGCTCTCGAGGGCGTGCAGATGCTCTACATCGGCGACCCGGCCCTGGCGCGCAGCGCCTGGGTCCAGCGCCTGCGCGATCGACACGTGCTGCTCGTGACCGACGGTCCCCAGGGGCTCGACGCCGGCGCTGCGCTGAACTTCGTGCTGGTCGAGGATCGATTGCGCTTCGAAGCCTCGCTGCGGGCTGCGGAGCGCGCCGGGCTCAAGGTCAGCTCCCGCCTCCTGGCGCTGGCCCAGCGCGTCGTGGGCACGCCATGACAGGTCGCAACTCGCTGCGACGACGCATCACCATCGTGGTGATGACGACGACCTTCGCCGCGCTGTTTCTGAGCGCGACCGCGCTGCTGATCTATGAATTGCGCTCCTACCGCAATGCCTGGGTCGCCGATCTGACGACGCAGGCCGACCTGATCGCGAACTCCAGCGCGGCGGCCTTGACCTTCGACGACGTGCGTGCCGCGAACGAGAATCTCGCACTGCTGCGCCTGCGGCCGCAGATCGGGGCGGCGGCCGTCTACACCGCGCGTGGCCAGCTCTTCGCGAGCTACCGCGCGCCCGGGGAGATCGCCAGTGACGTCCCGGTCGGTCCGGGGGCCGACGGCTCCCGTTTCGACGGCGACCACCTCGCGCTGTTCCAGAAGGTCGAGCACGGCGGCGAGCGCGTCGGAACCGTCTTCCTGACCGCACGCTACGACGTCACCGGTCGCTTGCGCGACTACGTCGCGATCCTCATCGCGGTGACCGGCGCGAGCCTGGTCCTCGCTGCGCTGATCTTCGGCAGCCTCGAACGTGCGCTGACGCAGCCGATCCTCGCTCTGGCCCAGGCCGCACGCGAGGTTGTGCGGCGGCGTGACTACCGGCTGACCGTCGAGAAGACGACCGAGGACGAGGTGGGCACCCTGGTCGATTCGTTCAACGACATGCTGCGCGACCTCGGCCTCGAGATGGAGCAGCGACAGAAGGCAGAAGACGCCTTGCGCGTTGCCGACCGGCGCAAGGACGAGTTCCTAGCCACGCTCGCGCACGAGTTGCGCAACCCGCTCGCCCCCATCGTGACCGGGCTCGCGATCCTGAAGAACCCCGCGGCCGACGCCGCGGCCCGGGACCGTGCGCGCGAGCTGATGACCCGCCAGTTGCGCCAGATGGTGCGCCTGATCGACGACCTGCTCGACGTCTCGCGCATCACCACGAACAAGCTGGAGCTGCACACCGAACCGCTCGACCTGGTGAGCGTCGTCCGCGAGGCGATCGAGGTGACCGAGCTGCTGATGCGAACGCGCGGCCATCGCCTCGCGACGACCTGGCCGGATCATCCGGTCTGGGTCGACGGCGACGCGACTCGCCTGACCCAGGTCGTCGTCAACCTGCTCAACAACGCGGCGAAGTACACCGATCACGGCGGGCGCGTCGCGGTCACGGTGGGCGTCGATGCCGAGGGTGCGAGCGTGCGCGTCACGGATACCGGCATCGGCGTGGATCCGCCGCAGCAGCAGGGAATCTTCGAGATGTTCATGCAGGTCGACCAGACGCTCGAGCGCGAGCGCGCCGGTCTCGGTGTCGGCCTGTCGCTGGCCAAGCGCCTGGTCGAGCTGCACGGCGGCACGATCCGGATCGACAGCGCCGGCCTCGGTCACGGCTCCGAATTCACGATTCGACTGCCGGTGGTCGCCGCGCTGAAGAGCGTCCCGGCGGCCGCCCCGACTGCAGCCCGCGGCGACCATGCACTGCGAATCCTGGTCGCCGACGACAACGTCGATTTGGCGACCAGCCTGAGCGACATGCTCGAGTCGCTGGGCCACAAGGTCCGCGTGGTCCACGATGGCCAGGCCGCCCTGGAAGCGGTCGGCGCCGAGACGCCCGACCTTGCGCTCTTCGACATCGGGATGCCGAAACTGAGCGGCTACGACCTCGCGCGCCGTCTCCGTGCCGATCCGGCATTTCAAGGTATGACGATGGTGGCGATCACCGGCTGGGGCCAGCAAGCGGATCGACAGCGGGCGCGCGACGCGGGATTCGATCGCCACCTGGTCAAGCCGGTCGAGCCCGAGGACCTGATGGCGCTGCTGGTGGCTTGCGCAGCGCGCGTCTTCGGCGCCGAGGCGCCGAGCTGACGACTGCCGAGGGTCCGACAACGCGACCAGGTGCGCCGTGGCGTACTCGGCGTGAAATAGGCTCATCCCAGAGGAGTCGCGAGGGGCGAAGATTCAGCGCTCAGAGCCTTGAGTCCGTGCCCGACGCCCGTGTGACCGGTGCTCAGCGTTATGCAAAAAATGAGTCGAAGCCGGCGCTCAGCCGCTTCGCGCGTTGCCAGCCGCGGTGCCGATCCGCAGCGTGCTGACGAGTCCCGCCGCCAACGTCAGCAACGCCCCGATCCCGAGGCCGATCCTCGGCGCTGCGTCTACGGAGGCGATCGTGAAGAACAGGCTCATGACGATTCCACCCGCGGTTTGACCCGCCAATCTGGCGGTGGCCTGCATGCCACCCGCAGCGCCACTTCTTTCGCGCGGTGCGGAAAGGAGCATGTTGCGGTTGTTCGGCACCTGAAAGAGGCCGAACCCCAGGCCGCACAGGGTGGTGAGCAGGACCAGCGCCAGCGGACGGCCCTGCAGCGGCCACAGCGACGTGGCGGCCAGCCCGACGGACAGGCAGACGCCCCCCGCGGCGCAAAGCCACGCGGTCGAGACGCGATCTGTCAGACGCCCGGCGAGCGGCGCGACGATCGCCACCATCAGTGGCCAGGGCGTCATGTACAACCCGGTCATCAGGGTGTCCTGCCCGAGGCTGTGTTGGAGGAAGAAGGGCAGCGCCAACAAGCCCATCGTCACGCCTGCGAAACAAGCGACCGAGGCGATCACCGACGTGCGGAATGACGCTGCACGAAGCAGGTCAAGAGGTATCAAGGGCGCTGCCTTCGGGAGTTCCCGACGAACCAGCACCGCCAGGCCGAGGGCGGCGGAGCCGATGAGACTCGCAGCCAGCACCGGGTTCGCCAGCAGCAGCTCGGCCCCGACGACCAGGAGCCCAAGGGCGCCGACGTTCAAGGCGACACTGACACGGTCCAGTCGACGCGCCGTCCCGGCAGGTTCTGGCAGCGCCCGGGCTGCGAGCAGCACCATGACCCCCAAGGGCAGGTTCAGGGCGAACAGCCAGGGCCAGTTCGTGGCTGACAGGATCGCCGCGCCGAGCGTCGGACCGGCAGCAGAGGACAGCGCGACCGCCAGCGCGTTCCAGCCGATGGCAGCGCCGAGCTGGCGAGGCGGCACGACCAGGCGCAGCAGCGCGATGCCGAGCGCCATGACACCCGCAGCGCCCAGCCCCTGGAAAAATCGGGCGGCGACGAGCCACGGCAACGAAGGCGCCAACGCGCACAGCGCCGAGGCCGCGGTGAACAGCGCGACGCCCATCGAGAAGACCCGGCGAAAGCCCAAGCTCTCCCCGAGGGCGGCGCATGGCAGCAGGCCCATCACCAGGGCCGCCTGGTAGGCCGTGATGATCCAGACCGACATGCCCGGCGACACCTGCATGGATTGCGCGATCGTCGGGAGTGCCACATTCGCGATGGCCGCGTCGAGCACCGCGAGCACCGTGGCCGCCAGCACGGCGGCTATCGCAGCCGTCCGCTGCGGCCCCGGCAGATCCGTGCCGTGAGCGGCTGCCTGCGGCCGGGTCGCGCTTGCCGGGGGGTCATCGGTACCGGGAGAACAGGACTTTTCCTGCGAGCCCCCAGTACGTGCGACGAGTGCCGACGCCCGCCGGCACGCCAAGACCCAGGCGGAACGAACGATCACGCCGGCCCCACGGTCCAGACGCCGTCGCGCTCCACGTAGCGCGTCACGCGGTGTTCTTCCCGATCCTCCTTTCTCAAGTCGCGCTCGGTGAAGCGAAACAACAGCGCGGGACCGGTGGTGCATCGCGTGTCGTGGATGTCCCCCGGCAGGTACACCTGAACCTGGCCGGGCCGGACCAGCGTGGAATCCCGCTGCACCAAGCGCACGGTTCCGTCCGGCTGCTCCACCCTGGCATAGGTTCCCATCTCGATCTCGCCCTGCTGCAAGGCATAGATGACCCACCCACGGCCATGATCGTGGGGAGGCCTGTAGAGCCCCGCGGGTTCGGTGTGAGCGAGCAGCATGAAGCCGTGCACGGGGTCCCGGGCCAGTTCCCTGTGGGTCGGAGCCTCCCGGTGCAGTGTCGCCAGCCACTCCTGTGTGACGGGCGCCTTGAGAAGCTCCTTGAGGTAGTCGCGAGAGCGGACGACCACCTCGGTGTCGAGCGGTCCCCAAACGGACCTGATGCCCTCGATCGACGTTTCCAGCGCGTTGCGAGCCATGAGCGTTTTCCCCTTTTGAGCTCGAACGGCAATCGTCTGAGCGATGCGGAGAAGGTAGTCATTCGCCCGAGATGGCGGAAGGCGCATGATCTGCACTCGGCAAGTGCGTCTCACGCCATGTCAGAACCAGAACGCCAGGAGTACAGCTTGGCCAGACCCGATCTCAATCTGCTTTTCACCATGGACGTGTTGCTCGCAGAAGGCAGTGTTGCGCGCGCCGCCCGCCGGCTGGGCCTGAGCCCCTCGGCGATGAGCCGCTCCTTGGCGCGACTGCGGGAGGCCACGGGCGATCCTCTGTTGGTTCGCGCGGGTCGCGGCTTGGTTGCCTCACCCCGAGCGCTCGAGCTTCGCGACTCCATCAGCCGACTGGTCCATGACGCCGAAGCCGCCCTGCGGCCTGCCGGCAAGCTGGACGTCGGAAGGCTCGACCGAACGTTCACCGTGCGCGCCAGCGAGGGCTTCGTGGAGAACTTCGGAGCGAGGCTGCTGTCTCGCATCGCCACGGAGGCCCCCGGCGTTCGCTTGCACTTCCTGCACAAGCTCGACAAGGACAGCGGGCCGTTGCGAGACGGATCGGTCGACCTGGAAACAGGCGTGGTCGACAAGGCCATCGGCCCCGAAGTTCGTGCGCAGGCGTTATTCCGCGACCGCTATGTCGGCGTCGTGCGAGTGGGGCACTCACTGAGCGAGGGGGATATCACCGCCGCCCGCTTCGCCGCTGCAAGTCATGTCCACGTATCGCGCCGCGACAACGACAAAGGTCCCGTCGACGACGCCTTGGCAGGAATGGGGCTGCGGCGACAGATCGCCACGACCGTCGGCGGCTTTTCGGCCGCCCTCGCTTTGGTTCGTGCCTCAGATCTCGTCGCCTGCGTTCACGAAAGGCACACAGGCGTTCTGTACACGGGGATGCATAGCTTCGCGCTGCCGGTGCCCATCGCGCCGTTCACGGTTTCGTTGCTCTGGCACCCGCGCTTGGACGGCGATCGCGCGCATCGGTGGCTTCGTGAGCGCGTTCGGGGCGCCTGCGCCGGTGCCTAGGTAGCTCAGTTGATGGACGTTTCGGCTTCGCCGACATGCCGCAGCTGGTCGTGCGAGCCCAACGACGCTCGCCGTACCACTTCGGCAAGCCCCTCGGATAGGCCCGCCGCCGGCGACCGCCGGCGGTCGATTCGCGCTGCCCGGCCTGCGCTTCGTCGCAAGCCATGTTGTCTTCTCTCAGTCGGGTTCGATACTGGAACACCACGACGATCCGGAACACCACATGACCTGCCCTCTTCGACGCATCCTGGCCTCGCTGGCCACCCTGCTCATCGCCGCGAACGCGCACGCCTACGAGGCCGGCTGGATGCAGATCCAGGTCGCCGGCACGACGACGGATGCGCCCACGACGACAGTCGCCCTGTACTACCCGACGGCTGCTGCGCCGCGATCCATCGCCATGGGGCCGTTCGCGCTCGACGTCGCCATCGGCGGGAAGCCCGTCGACAAGGTCAAGGCGTTGATCCTGCTCAGCCACGGCATCGGCGGCAGCGAACTCGGGCACAGCGTCCTGGCGCAAGCCCTCGCCCGTCACGGCTACCTGGTCGCGGCACTCCGTCATCCCGGCGACAACTGGCAGGATCGGTCCCTGATCGAGAAGAGCCCCGAGCGCTACTTCGACGAGCGGCCACGGCAAGCGTCCCGGGTCATCGACGCGATCCTGGCCGATCCCAGGTGGAAGGACCGGATCGCGAGCGACAGCCAGGGGCCTCGCGTGGGTGCGCTCGGGCACTCGGCCGGCGGCTATACGGTGCTGGCGCTGGCGGGAGCCAGGCCGGATCTGTCGCGGATAAGGACGCACTGCATGACCGAAGCATCCGAAGACCCGATCTTCTGCGGCGTGGGCCGTCCGCAGGTCGCGATGTCGCCGCAACCAGCGGCCACGCCCTCGCTCAGGGACGAGCGCGTTCGAGCGATCGTCGCGATGGCCCCGGCGGGGGTGATGCTCACTGCCGAATCGCTGGCCGCGGTGCGGTCGGCGACCCTGATCTACGAGGCGCAGCTCGATCGTTTCCTGGTGCCGCGATTTCACGCCGAATGGGTCGCCGACAATCTGCCCGCCCCGAACCTGCATCGGGTGCCGAACGCCTGGCATTTCGCCTTCATGGATACGCCCAGCATGTCCCTCCCCAGCCCGGACGGCGACGTCGCCGCCAACCCGCCGGGTTTCGATCGCGATGCGTTCCAGAGGCAGCTCGCCGACGAAATAACGGCCTTCTTCGACAAGGCTTTCCCCTAGGCGATTCTGCGAACCGATCGCCGCGCCGCGGCTCAAGCCAGCGCGTACACCGAAACCGCGGCGCTGTGTCCCTTCACCTGCATGTCGGGAAGGGGCGTGCAGCCCGCCCTCGATGCGAGCCTCGCGACAGTGGCGCCGCTCACCAGCACGGTGGTCCCGAGTTCCTTGTTGAGCGATTGGATGCGCGAGGCGACGTTGACGGCATCGCCGACGAGGGCGTACGACAGGCGCTCGCCGCTGCCGATGTTGCCGGCGATGACCGTGCCGGTGTGGATGCCGATGCCGTGGTGCAGCTCGCGCCTGCCGGCCGATCGCCGCTCGGCGTTCCACGCGGCGAGCCGCGCCCTCATGGCGCGCGCCGCGGCGACCGCGGCGTCGGCATGGCCCGAGCGCGCGACCGGCGCGCCGAACACGGCCTCGATCTCGTCGCCGATGAACTGGAGCACCAGGCCGCCGCACCCGCGAATCGCACGGTCCATCTCGCCGAAGTATGCGTTCAGGTCCGCCACCACTTCGTCGGCCGGGGTGGCCTCGTCCCATGGCGTGAAATCGCGCAGGTCGGCGAACAGGATCGTGACGTCATGCTGCACACCGCCCGCGTCGGCGCGTCCGGCGAGGATCTCGTCGCGCACTTCGGGGCTGACGTAGCGGCCGAAGGTTTCGCGGATGCGTTCGCGCTCGCGCAAGCCCTCGACCATGCCGTTGAAGCCTTCGGCGACGGAGCCGATCTCGTCGTTCGACACCACCGGACAGCGCACGTCCAACGCGCCGTCCCGGACCTGCCGCATCGCGCGCTGGACGTCGCGCAGCGGGCCGGCGATGCTGCTCGCGACGAGGGTCGCCAGGCCCGCAGACACCACCACGCCGCCGAGCGCGAGAACCGCGATGACGGCGATGAGGTTGCGGATGATGGCTGCGGATGCGACGGCATCGGCCTGCAGCAGGGCCTGCGCCCGGGTGAGCGCCGCAACGGCGAGCACCGCCATCGGCAGCAGGCTGACGATGAGGAGCACCGCGAGCATGCGTGGGCGCACCCGCAGGCGAGGGGCACGGGCCGCACTCAGATCGCCGGCAGGAAACAAGCGGGGCAACTCGGCGCGCCAGATGCGCTCGACCCCGAAGAACATGCCGGCGGCCACGAAGATGCCGCTGACGAACGTGATGCCGAACAGCTGACGCAGTGCGGCTTCGAGCGCGAAGCCGCCGGACAGCAACGGCCACAGCACGCCCCAGAGCAAACCGGCGGCCGCCCAGCCGGCGAAGGTCAGCAGCGCCATGAACGCGGGCATCAGCAGGGCCCGACGGCGTGCAACGGAATCCTCGACGAGGGTCGGCGGCCCTTCCCCCCCCTGCGTGATGGTTCGCATCCAGCGGGCGCTCGCGATCCGCCCGACCACGGAGAGCAAAGAGAATCCGAGGGCGAAAAAGGCCAACTCGGCACCGCCGATCTTGACGCCGCCCGCGATGGGGTCGACCTCGTGGAAATAGACGAAGGTCAGCACGGCACCGCCCAAGTTGCCGAGCACCATGAGCCTGACCAGGCGCTGGCGAATGGTCGGTGCGGCATGCATGGCGCGGATTGTCCAGCAGCGCCGCGATAGTCAGCTACCTGCCGGCGGCGTGAGCACGCCGCTGAGTCGGTTCACGCGATGCAGAACGGCACGCGACCCGCAACCGAGTGCTGGCAGACGCGGTGACAGGCTTCGCCGCCTCCGACTTCCAGGCCACCGGCCTCGACGGAAGCTTCGCGTTGCACCCAGGAATGCTCGCGTTCACCGCATCAGGGGCGGTGCCTGCGGTGCCCGAACCCTCGACCTACGCGCTCTTGCTGGTGGGCCTGTTGATGGTCCCACGCGCGCGGAGGCTTTGGCGATGAGATCGACTGCGCACGTGATCAACGGCCCGCCCAAGGCAGAAGTCACGCAAAGGTCACGAAAAAAGAAGACGGCCTGAACGCGTGAACGTCCAAGCCGTTGATACCGATGCGGATTCTTGGTGCGGCTGGCAGGATTCGAACCCACGACCCCTTGGTTCGTAGCCAAGTACTCTATCCAACTGAGCTACAGCCGCCAAGCCTCGCAGTATATCAGCGGCGATCAGGTCAGCCGGGCGGCGGCCTCGAAGCAGCGCGCAGCGCGCGCCGCGTCGTCCTCCTGCTGGGCCAGACGGGCGAGCGCGACCCAGGCGCGACGCCGATGCCCGCCCGAAAGGCCCTCGTCGTCCGCGGCCTGCTGGAGCAGCAACCGCGCCTTGCCCCAGAGCTGGCGCTCGACGAGCGCCATGCCGGCGGCCAGGGCGATCGACCCGTCGCGCGGGTAGGCTTGCGACGCGGCTTCAAGACGCGGCAACCACTCCGGCCCGAGTCCCGGCACCGCGTCGGCGAAGGCTTCGGCGACGACGGCCCTGCCGTCGGCACCGAGGGCCTCGAGGTCTTCCCAGAACGGCCGCAGCCAGCCCCGGGCTTCGTCGGGCGCGCCGAGAGCGATCGCCCGCGCAGCCGCGGCGGCGGCCACGTAGGGATCACGTCGATCGGCGGCGTCGAAGAGCAGCCAGGTCCGGCGCAGCTGCTCGATGTCGTGCGCCTGGGTCAGCGACTCCGAGGCCAGCGATCGCAGCAGCCCCTGCGCGGCAACCTTCGAGAACCCCTGGTGCTTGACGAGCATGCGTGCGGTCTTCAGCGCATCGTGCGGCTGACCGCCGAATTTCGCAGCCTGCAGTTTCAGGCGCAGCGCATGGGTGCGCCGGGCCACGCCGAGCGGCAGATCGTTCAGCAGCTCGAGCGCGCGCGGCGCATCTCGATCGTCGAGGGCCCACTCCGCGGCGAGCAGCCGCGCACCCTCCTCCGCCGAACGCGCCGCGATGCTGCGCCGCGACAGGTCGAGAGCGGCGCCCAGCTCCTCGTCGCGGGTCGCGCGGTCCTGGAGTCGGTGCGCGCTGCCGGCCGCGAGCAGGTGGGCCAGCACGGTGAACTCGTTGTCCTGGGCCAGGTCGGGCGTGTCGACCTGGATCGCCAGCGCGCGCTGTGCCGCCTTCTGCGCCCGGCTGTAGCGTCCGCCGAAATACTGCGCCAGTGCGTCGCGCAGCGCCGCCTGGGCCGTGCGGTCGCGGCGCGCGACGCGCCATTCGCGTGCCCGGCGCGGCAACCCGGTCAGCGCATTCACGCCCTGGATCAGCGCCACCAGCAGGAAGCAGGTGCCGAAGAGCAGCAGCAGGAAGAGGTTCAGCGACATGTCAAGGCGCCAGGCACCCGAGTAGAACGTCACGAGCCCGTCGTTCGTGCCGAGCGTCGTGGCCGCCACCACGGCCACGCCGAACAGCAGGATGAACCAGATGGCCGTGCGCATCAGGCCACGCTCCAGGCCGACACGTGCCGGACGACGCGCCGCACGCCGCCGCAGGCCGCCGCCGCGCGCCGGCTCACCGCCCGGCCTCGGCCGCCGCCAGCGCCGCCAGCGTGTCGTCGGGCCGGGGCACGCCGCCCTGGCGCGCCTGCGCCGAGATCTGGCGCAGCAGTTCGGTGGCCAGTGCCGTGCGCCGGGAACCGCGCTCGAAGTAGCGATCGAGGGCGGCGAGCGCCACCTGCAGGTCGCTTTGCGCGGTGTCGAACTGCCGGCTGAGCAACGCCAGACGCGCGTTCAGCAGCCGCAGCTTCAGGTTCTCGCGCAGGAAGAACCCCTGCTCGGGGGCCAGCAGCGCCGCATCGGGCGAGTCGATCCGCGAAACCCGCACCAGCGACCGCACTTCGTCCCAGGCCTGGAGCAGGAAGCGTTCGGCGACGGCCTCGACATGGCCCAGCCATTGCGGCTCCCAGCTGCCACTCGCGCCAGCCGCACTGGGCGCGGCCTGCGGGCGCGCGGCGGCCCGCGGCGGCTCGCCCCGAAGGGGACTCGCCGCCGAGAGCAGAGGCAGGTCGTCGATCATGCGGTTGGCCTGGTCGAGCTTGATCGCGAGGGTCGCGACGTCGGCGACGCCTGCAGACCGCACGCGGTCGAGGTCGCGGGCGATGGCGCGCCGCACGCCTTCGAGTCGCGGCTGGTTGTAGCGCGCCAGGCGCTCGTCGCTCTGCTTGAGAGCCACGACCAGCGGCTCGGCACTGCCGGTGATCGCCGTCTGCTGGAGGGCGACCCGGATTCCGGCTTCGATGTCGACCAGCAGGTTCTCGTCGCGCGAGCGCGAGAGGGACTGCATCAACTCCTCGAGCTGGGTGCGCTGCATCGCCACCTCGGCGACCTTCGCCTCGAGCAGCGCAACCTTGGCGGCCGCCTCACGCGTGCTTTCCAGGGCCTGCTTGCCGAACAGTCGGGCCTCTGCCGACTGCCCGGCACTGTCCTGCTGACGTTGCACGAGTTCGTGCTCGATGCGGCGTACGCGCTGATCGGCCTTCCAGGCCAGCCACAGGCTGCCGAAAGCGACCAGGCCGAGCAGGACGGCAACGATCCAGACCACGCGCCATGGCGTGAGGCGCTCGGAGGGCGTGGGGACCAGTACGGCGGTCGGCGAGTCGGTGTGGGGCGTGGGCGCGTCGTTCACGATCGCATCGATTGTATGCAGGCGACCACGCTCGCCAGCGCCGGCCGGCACGGCGTCACGCGTGCGAATCCGGCCTCGCGCGCGCGCTGCGCGATGCGCGGATGCGTCGCCACGGCGGCGGCGTCGCGCCACGGCTCGGCAGGCGCGAGGCCGCCGCCGGCCACACGTGCCACCAGGTGCCCGATCGCCTCGGAGCTGCTGAAGAGCCAGAGGTGCCGACGCGGGTCGGCGATCGCCTCGCGCAGCAATCGATCGGTGGCGCCATCGACGCCGGGTGCGCCGCGGGTATAGCTCGACAACACGTCGACGGTGGCGCCCCGCTCGCGCAGGCGAGCACCCAGGAAGTCGCGACCGCCGGTTCCGCGCACGGCCAGCACGGAGGCGCTCTCCCAGTCGTCCCCTGCGAGGCGGGCCCAGAGCGCCTCAGAATCGAACTGCGGCGCGTCCGCCGCGGGCTCGACGACGAGCGCCGCAGGCACGCCGCGGGCAGCGAGCGCGGCGCTGGTTCCGGGTCCGGGCGATGCCGCACGAACTTGCGCAGGCCAGGACGGTCCGGGGGGCGCGGCGTCGAAGAAGGCGTCGACCGCGTTCGGGCTGACGAAGACCACCAGCTGCCTCGCAGCGAGCGTGGACCACGCGGCATTCACAGCCGCGGGGTCCGGAGGCGGCCCGATCTCTATCAGCGGCAGCGCGACTGCGTCGATCCGGTGCGCCTGCAGGCGCTCGACCCATTCGGCCGCCTGCGCGAGCGGTCGTGTGACGAGGACCCGCATGCGCCGCTCAGCCGGCGGCGAGCAGGTACGCGGCCCCGCCTTGCTGCTGCAGGATCGCCGCGGCGCGGCGGCCGAGCGCCTCGGCTGCGGGCTCGTCGACGACCACGGCCTGCGCCCGCGCACGCAGCAGCGGCGCGGCCGGCTGCTGCGAATGCCCCAGGGCGGCGTCGATCACGAGTTCGTCGCCCTGCCAGGTGGCGTGCGCGGCCAGCGGCATGCTGCAGCTGCCGCCGAGCGTGCGCGAGACCGCGCGCTCCGCGGCGGTGGCGAGCGCCGTCGGGGGGTGCGCGAGCGTTCCCAAGCGTTGCCGCAGCGCCGGATCATCCGCGCGCACCTCGATCGCCAGCGCGCCCTGTCCGGCGCACGGCAGCATGCGACCGGGCTCGAAGCAACCGCGGATACGGGCACCGGCGCCGAGGCGTATCAGCCCTGCGGCAGCGAGCACGATCGCGTCGCACAGGCCCTCGTCGAGCTTGCGCAGCCGGGTGTCGAGATTGCCGCGCAGCGGCACGATGCGCAGGTCCGGACGCAGCGCGAGCAACTGCACCACCCGGCGCAGGCTGGAGGTGCCGACGCTCGCACCTTGTGGGAGTTCGTCGAGATCGGCATGCCGGTTCGAGACGAAGGCGTCACGCGGATCCTCGCGCTCGAGGACCGCCGCCAGCGCGAAACCGGACGGCAGGTCCATCGGCACGTCCTTGAGCGAATGCACCGCAAGCTGGGCACGACCGTCGGCGAGCGCCGTCTCCAGCTCCTTGACGAACAGGCCCTTGCCGCCGACCTTGGCGAGCGTGCGATCGAGGATCTGGTCGCCCCGGGTCGTCATCGCCAGCAACTCGACCGTGGCACCGAGACGGTCCTGCACCAGGGCGCGCACATGCTCGGCCTGCCAGAGCGCCAGGCGGCTCTCGCGGGTCGCGATGATCAGCGCTGGCGGCATCGCACGATGCTAGCAGGCGCGCGTCTTGCGAGCCCCCGGCGGGCGGCCGTCGCGCGCGACGCCAGCCGCCACAATGGAGACTCGATGACGACTGCACGCCCCCGCCCCGCACCACCCGCAAAATCATCGCGCCCCGCACGCCCCGGCTTCGAACGGCGCCAGTCCGGCGTCGCCGACAAGGACGCTCCGCTGGTCGACGACATCCGCCTCCTCGGTCGGATCCTCGGCGACGTGATCCACGAGCAGGAGGGCGCCGCTGCTTATGAGCTGGTCGAGCGCGTGCGCCAGCTGGCGGTGGCCTATCGGATCAAGCGCGATGCCCGCGCCGGCCGGGCGCTGGACCGGCTGCTGAAGGGCCTGAGCGGCGACCAGACTGTCAGCGTCATCCGCGCCTTCAGCTACTTCTCCCACCTCGCCAACATCGCCGAGGACCGGCACCACGTGCGTCGCCGCGAGTACCACGAGCGCCAGGGCCACCTCCAGGAAGGCTCGCTGGCAATGACGTTCGAGCGCCTCGCCCGCAGCGGCGTCTCGCCGGACAGCGTCGCCGAGACGCTCGCCCACGCCTGGATATCGCCCGTCCTGACGGCGCATCCGACCGAGGTGCAGAGGAAGAGCATCCTCGATGCCGAACACGCGATCGCCAGCCTGGTTGAAGAACGCGACCGGCTCGGCGCGCGCGATCTTGCCCGCAACACCGTGCACCTGCGCGCCCGCGTGACCCAGCTCTGGCAGACGCGGGTGCTGCGGGCGTCCCGGTTGACGGTCGCCGACGAGATCGAGAACGCACTCAGCTACTACCGCACGACCTTCCTGGCGCAGGTGCCGCGCCTGTATCAGGAGATCGAGGAGGCGCTTCCCGGCTGCGAGATCGCGAGCTTCTTCCGGATGGGCAGCTGGATCGGCGGCGACCGCGACGGCAATCCGTTCGTGACCGCCGAGACATTGCGCATGGCCTTCGCCCGCCAGAGCGAGACCGTGCTGCGCTTCTACCTCACCGAACTGCACGAGCTCGGCGCCGCGCTGTCGATCTCGGCGACGCTGTGCCCGGTGACGCCGGAGCTGCAGGCGCTTGCCGACGGTGCCGCCGACCCCAACGTGCACCGCGACGACGAACCCTACCGGCGCGCCCTCGTCGGCATGTACGCGCGGCTGGCGGCGACCTTGCACGCCCTCACCGGCACCGAGGCCCTGCGCCACGCGGTCGCGCCGCGCGACGCCTACGCCTCGGCCGCGGAGTTCCTCGCCGACCTGCGCGTGATCGACGCGTCGCTGCGCCTGAATCACGCCACCGCGCTCACCGGCCCGCGGCTGGCACCGCTGATTCGCGCGGTCCAGGTGTTCGGCTTCCACCTCGCCACCGTCGACCTGCGGCAGAGCTCGGACAAGCACGAGGCGGTGATCGCCGAGCTGCTGAAGGTCGCGCGGATCGAATCCGACTACCGCGCGCTCGACGAGACCGCAAGGCGCACCCTGCTGCTGCGCCTGCTCGACGATGCGCGCGCGCTGCGCGTCGTCGCCAGCGTCGAACCACTGCCCTATGGCGAGCTCACGCGCTCCGAGCTGGCGATCTTCGAGACCGCGGTCGAGATGCTGCGCCGCTACGGGCGCGAGGCGCTGCGCCACTGCATCATCTCGCACGCCGAATCGGTGAGCGACCTGCTCGAAGTGCTGCTGCTGCTGAAGGAAGTGGGCCTGATGCGCGGCACGCTCACCGGCGGCGCTGTCACCGACCTGATCGTATCGCCGCTGTTCGAGACCATCGCCGACCTGCGCCAGGCCGAGCCGATCATGCGCGAGTTCTATGCGCTGCCCGGCATCGCCGCGATGATCAGCGCCTCGGGTGCCGAACAGGACGTGATGCTCGGCTACAGCGACAGCAACAAGGACGGCGGCGCCTTCACCAGCAACTGGGAGCTCTACCGCGCGGAGATCGCCCTGGTCGGGCTGTTCGCACAGTTGCGCGCGCAGCACGGCATCGCGCTTCGACTCTTCCATGGGCGCGGCGGCACGGTCGGCCGGGGCGGCGGCCCGAGCTACCAGGCCATCCTCGCCCAGCCGCCCGGCACCGTGAACGGGCAGATCCGCCTGACCGAGCAGGGCGAGGTGATCGCCTCCAAGTACGCCCACCCCGAGATCGGGCGCCGCAACCTCGAGACCCTGGTCGCGGCAACGCTCGAGGCGACCCTGCTGCAGGCCACTCGCGGCGCGCCACGCGCCTTCCACGAAGCCGCCGAGGCGATCAGCGCGGCGAGCATGGCGGCCTACCGCAAGCTCGTCTACGAAACGCCGGGCTTCACCGAATACTTCTACGACGCCACGCCGATCCGCGAGATCGCCGAACTCAACATCGGCTCGCGCCCACCGTCGCGCGCCCGCCCCGACGCCGGCCTGCCGTCGATCGCCGACCTGCGCGCGATCCCGTGGAGCTTCAGCTGGGGGCAATGCCGGGTGAGCCTGCCGGGCTGGTTCGGATTCGGCACGGCGATCGAAAGCTGGCTCGGCAGCGATGCGGCACTGCGCGCGTCGCGGCTTGCGCTGCTGCAGCGCATGCACCGGCAGTGGCCGTTCTTCCGGACGCTGCTGTCGAACCTCGACATGGTGCTGGCCAAGAGCGATCTCGGCATTGCCGCGCGCTACGTCGAGCTGGTCGAGGACAAGCGCAGCGGCCGTCGCATCTTCGCCGCGATCCGCGCCGAATGGGACCTGACCGACGCCGCGGTCGCCCTCATCACCGGGGAGACCAAGCGTCTCAGCGCCAATCCGAGCCTGGCGCGCTCGATCGAGCATCGCTTCCCGTATCTCGACCCGCTGAACCACCTCCAGGTCGAACTGATGCGGCGCTTCCGACAACGTCGGGCCCGCGATCCCGGCAATGCCCGGGTGCAGCGCGGCATCCACATCTCGATCAACGGTCTGGCGGCGGGACTGCGAAATACCGGCTGAGTCCGGCCGTCCCGAGAGCGACGCATGCCCGTTCCGTCGCGAAACAGAGGTCTGGTCCGCTTGACGGGGGACGCTGCCTCAGGCACAACCCCTCCATGCTGTTGCTTCGCATGCTGGTCGCCAGCGCCGTCTGGGTGGTGGCGACTGCGGGTTGGGCCCGCGAACAGGTCCGCGCAGAGGCAGCGGCGGGCGCCACGGCCATCGAGAACTGCGTCGACCGCCGGCCGATCCGGTTTCGCACCGACGAGCGCCGCGTCGTCCTCGACGCCGCCGACGCCGCCACGGTCAGCGCGGCGCTGAGCCGGCGGTATCCGGTACTCGAACGCGATGGCCTGGCGCCGCAGCGCATCATGCTGTGGCACAAGGCCGGCCGCGACTGGCTCTATGTCGCCTTGCTCGAGAACCCGGACAAGCCCGCCGACGTCTGCTTCACCGCCACGTTCGTCGCCGGTCGGGTCGACGTGACGGGCGTGCTGCTGGTGAAGTATTTCGGGGCCGCGCCGGCAAGCGACTGACCACGCGGGCCCACGCCTGCCCCCTGGACGAGGCGCGTCCTGGCGAGCGCTACTGCCGGCCGACCGCGACCAGCGCCTCGCGGACCGCGGCGACCTGGCGCCTCGACACCGCAAGCCATTCCTCGACCGGGGTCACGCACACCGCCCAGGCCTCACCGCCGTCCTCGTCGCCCTCGCCCAGCACGATGCGCCGCTCCAGCGTACGCACGGCCTTGCGCGCGACCAGCGCATTGCGGTGGACGCGCAGGAAGCGCGGACCGAGCCGGTCTTCGAGCTCGGACAGGGACTCGTCGAGAACGTAGGTGTGGCTCGGGGTGCGCAAGGTGACGTACTTCAGTTCGGCCTTGAGGTAGAGCACTTCGGGGATCGGCACGCGGATCACACGGCCGCGATCGCTGACGATCAGCACCGGCGTGTCGCTCTCGACCGGCGCCGGCGCCGGCTCCTCGCGCGCAATTGCCATCCGCTGGGCCACTCGCTGCAGCGCCGCCTGCAGGCGTTCGCGCCGCACCGGCTTGGTGACGTAGTCGACCGCGTCGAGATCGAACGCGCGCACCGCGTGCTCGGCGTGCGCGGTGACGAAGACCACCGCCGGCGACTGCGGCTGGCGGCGCAGTTCCGCGGCGAGCTCGGTGCCGTCGCGCCCGGGCATCTGGATGTCGAGCAGCAGCACGTCGCATTGCTGCGTGGCCAGCCAGACATGCGCCTGCGAGGCGTTGGCGGCCTCGCCGACCACAGTGGCGCGCGGTTCGGCGCATTCGTTGACGAGTCCACGCAGGCGCAGGCGCGCCAGCTCCTCGTCGTCGACCAGCAGGACCCGCAGGCCCTTCGGGGATTCCATCATCTCGACTCCTACGTGCTCACAGTGGCACCACGATCTGGACATGAAAGGCGTCCGGCCCGCGCCGCGCGTCGAACTGCGCGGCGACGTCGTGCATCAGCCGCAGCCGTTCGCGCACGTTCTTCAGCGCCATGCCGTTGCCGGGTCGCGACGGCGCCTTCGGAACGCTGTTGGCGATCGAGACCACCGCGCGACCGTGCCTGACCCGCGTTCGAACGCGGATCGCGCCACCCGCATCGGCCGGCTCGACCCCATGGCGCACGGCGTTCTCGACCAGCGGCTGCAACAGCAACGGCGGCATCCGCGCCGCGTCCGCACCGGGATCGATGTCCCACGTCACCTGCAGGCGATCGCCGAACCGGATCTGCTCGATCGCGAGGTAGCGACGCGCCAGCTCGACCTCCTCGGCCAGCGTCACCGATTCGCCGCTGTCGGTGATGGCGACTCGAAACAGCTCGGCCAGGTCCTCGAGCACGCGTTCGGCACGCGCCGGGTCGAGGCGCACCAGCGCCAGGGCGGTGTTGAGGGTGTTGAAGAGGAAATGCGGACGGATGCGCGACTGCAGTTCCGCCAGCCGGGCCTTGGTCTCGGCCGGCAGGGTGGCCTTGGCACGAAGCTGGAGCCACTGGAACATCACCGCTGCCAGCGCCGCGCCCGCGAGCGCCGGCCCCACCCAGCCGTCCGGCTGGGCCATCAGCGTATCGGGCATCAGGGCACCGCCCGCCATGGCGGAGATGCCGCCGGCCAGCGCGCCGAGCGTCGGCATCGCGATCCACTGCCCGCCCGCCGGCAACTCACCGAGCGGTCGCTTCAAGCCGCAGGCGACGAGCAGCCAGAGGAGGAGTGCCGGCATGGCGACGCTGGAGCCGATCGCCCCCAGCGACAGCCAGGCCTTGAAGCTGCGGGCGTTGAAGGCCACGCCCACCAGCAGCACGAGATGCACGAACAGCAGGGCGCGCAGCACCAGGCCGGAATGGCAGAGGTCAAAGGCCGACGCGGCTCCGCGGCGCACCGGGGAGGCGTCACCGGCGGCGTCGAAGACGGTCGGTCCGAACCCGGTCGTGCCGAAACCGGTCGTGCGCGTATCGCCCGACAGACGCGGCGGCACCTTCGAGCCGCCGCTGCGCGTCCACACCGGCGGCACGGCTTGCTCGGTGCGCGGCGCCGCGGCCATTCAGGTGCGGCCCGCCGATAGAATCGGGCGGCAGTGCATTGGCGGGATTGTCACCAAGTCCGCAGCCTGTGCGTCGCCCGTGAGGCTCCGCCCGCCCCTGCCGTGTGCGATGCGCACGCTGCGAGCGCAGTCCGAGCGCCCTCCGAGTCCTGGAAACCACATGTCCGCTGATCAGTTCGAGAAGAAGTCCGAGGCCTGGTCGGCACTGTTTTCGGAGCCGATGAGCGATCTCGTCCAGCGCTACACCGCCAGCGTGGGCTTCGACCGGCGCTTGTGGCGTGCCGACATCGCCGGCAGTCTGGCGCATGCCGAGATGCTCGCCGCGCAGGGCATCGTCACCGCCGACGACCAAGCGGCGATCGAGCGCGGGCTGGCGCAGGTCGCCGGGGAGATCGAGCGCGGCGAGTTCGACTGGAGGCTCGGCCTGGAGGACGTGCACCTCAACATCGAGGCGCGCCTCACCCAGCTCGTCGGCGACGCCGGCAAGCGCCTGCATACCGGGCGCTCGCGCAACGACCAGGTCGCGACCGACGTGCGCCTGTGGCTGCGCGACGAGATCGATGCCATCGGCGTACTCCTCGTCGAGCTGCAGCGCGCCCTGGTCGAGGTCGCCGCGGTCAACACCGCGACCATCATGCCGGGCTTCACCCACCTCCAGGTGGCGCAGCCGGTGAGCTTCGGCCACCACCTGCTCGCCTACGTGGAGATGTTCGCCCGCGACGCCGAGCGCTTCGGCGAGATCCGCGCGCGTGTCAACCGCCTGCCGCTCGGCGCGGCGGCGCTCGCCGGCACCAGCTACCCGCTGGACCGCGAACGCGTGGCGCGCACGCTCGGCATGGAAGGCGTCTGCCAGAACAGCATCGATGCCGTCAGCGACCGCGACTTCGCGATCGAGTTCAGCGCCGCGGCCAGCCTGTCGATGATCCACGTCTCGCGGCTGTCGGAAGAACTGGTGCTGTGGATGAGCCAGAACTTCGGCTTCATCGACCTCGCCGACCGCTTCTGCACCGGCTCGTCGATCATGCCGCAGAAGAAGAACCCGGACGTCCCCGAACTCGCCCGCGGCAAGACCGGACGGGTCGTCGGCCACCTGATGGCGCTGCTCACCCTGATGAAGGGCCAGCCGCTCGCCTACAACAAGGACAACCAGGAGGACAAGGAGCCGCTCTTCGACACCGTCGACACGCTCAAGGACACGCTGCGGATCTTCTGCGAGCTGGTGGCCGGGATCGTCGTCAAGCCCGAAGCCATGGAACGGGCGGCGGCTCGCGGCCACGCGACCGCCACCGACCTCGCCGACTACCTCGTCGGCAAGGGCCTGCCGTTTCGCGATGCCCACGAGCTGGTGGCTCGGGCCGTGCGACACGCGATCGACAGCGGGATGGGACTGGACGAATTGCCGCTGGAGGCACTGCAGGGCTTCCACGCCGCGATCGGCCCGGATGTGCGCGAACACCTGACGCTGCGCGGCTCGCTCGATGCCCGCAACGGCATCGGCGGAACGGCGCCTCGGCAGGTGCTGCGTCAGGTCGAGCGCCACCGCCGGCGACTCGCGCGGCCCGGCGCCTGACCCCCCGCCCGGGACCGGGCACACCGCGGCTCCCCGGCCCGCGCCCCTGGCTGCCGCCCCCTCGGCATCCGGATTGCCTGCGGCTGCGTAGAGCCCGACGATGACCCTGCACCGACCCTCGCGCCTTCTCGTCCTTGCCGGGGCGGCCCTCGCCGCCGCTCTGCTGCTGGCCGCCTGCTCCCCGCTGGCCACCCTCAACGCGGTCGCCGCGCGCTCCGACCACGAGCTCATGGCCGACATTGCCTACGCGCCCGGCGAACGTCACAAGCTCGACGTCTACCGCCCGACCCGCAAGGCACCCGTCGGCGGCTGGCCGGTGGTGGTGTTCTTCTACGGCGGGTCGTGGAACACCGGCGACCGGGCGCAGTACCGATTCGTGGGTGCGGCGCTGGCGTCGAGGGGCGTCCTGACGCTGGTCGCCGACTACCGCCTCTACCCCGAGGTGCGCTACCCGGACTTTCTCAAGGACAGCGCCGCAGCGCTCGCCTGGGGATTGGAGAACAGCGCGCGGCTCGGCGGAAATCCCCAGAGGGTCTTCGTGATGGGTCACAGCGCGGGGGGCTACAACGCCGCGATGCTGGCGCTCGATGACCGGTGGTTGCGGCCGCTCGGCCACGCACCGGCCGAGCTGGCCGGCTGGATCGGCCTGGCGGGAGCCTACGATTTCCTGCCGATGACGAATCCGGACACGCGGCCGGTGTTCTTCCATCCGAACTACCCGCCGCACACCCAGCCGCTCGACTTCGCGTCCAAAGGCACCCCGCCGACGTTCCTCGGCGCCGCCGTCAAGGACACCCTGATCGATCCCCAGCGCAACACCATCGGCCTCGCCGGTCGGCTGGACTCGCTGGGGGTGCCGGTGACGCTGCGGATGTACGACCGCGTCGGCCACGCCACGCTCGTCGCCTCCCTCGCCGGCCCGCTGCGCTTCCTCGCGCCGACGCTCGACGACGTCGTCGATTTCATCGCCGGAACGCCACCGCGGCAGCCACCGCCTCAGCGTGCGGCTGCGGGCGCGACCTCGTAGACCTCGATGTGCGGCGGCCGAGCCGCCAGCGCCGTCAGCGCCGTCAGCGCCGTCACGAAGTCGCGCGAGGCCGGCAGCCGGAAATGCGCGTCGAGCGTCGCGCGATCGCTCCAGCGCTCGAAGAACACCAGCCGAAGCGCGTCGTCGGCGTCGACAGCCACCCCGTGTTCCAGGCATCCGGGCTCGCGCCTCGACCGCGCCACGTGCTCCAGGCTGAGGCGTCGGGCCGCTTCGATGCTGTCGGCGCGTGCGTGCACGAAGCCGCGGACGATGATCACGACACAGACCCCGCGGTGTGGTTGAACGGCGCCAGCAGGGCGGTCAAGGCGTCGATGTCGATTGGCTTGACGAAATGATGGTCGAAGCCAGCCTCGGCGGATCGGCGCCGGTCCTCGTCCTGGCCCCAGCCACTGAGGGCGAGCAGCAGCACGTCGCCTCCCCACGGTCGGGCCCGGATGGTCCGCGCGACCTCGGTTCCGCTGATGCCGGGCAGGCCGATGTCGAGCAGCGCCACGTGCGGCCGGAAAGCCTCGGCCACCCGCACCGCCTCCGGGCCGTCGTTCGCGGTCCGGGTGCGATAGCCGAGCATCCTCAGGAACTGCGACAGGCTGTCTGCATGGTCGATGTTGTCGTCGACGACCAGGACCCGGGTGTCGGCACCGAACTCAGGGTCGGAGACCGGCAGCGTCGAGGGCTGGGAGTCATCGCTGCCGATGGCCACCAACGGCAGTCGCACGGTGAACGTGCACCCGGTCCCGGATCCCTCGCTGTGCGCCTCGACGCGGCCGCCGTGCAATTCCACCAGGCTCTTGACCAGCGCCAGACCGATCCCCAGGCCACCCTGGGCGCGATCGAGCGTGCGGTCCACCTGCGCGAACATGTCGAACACCCGGGGCAGCATCTCGGCCGGAATGCCGACGCCGGAGTCCTTGACGGTGATCACGGCGTCAGCGCCATCCGGTTTGGCGGCCACCTCGATGCGCCCGCCTTCCGGGGTGTACTTGGCGGCGTTGTTGAGGAGGTTGGAGACGATTTGCGAGAGCCGGGTCACGTCGGCGTCGACGATCATCGTCCGCGGCGGCGCCAGCCTCATCGTCAGTTCGTGGCGCCCGCTGTCGATCACCGGGCGGCTCGTCTCGATCGCCGACTGCACCACGGCCGCGACGTCGGCGGGCTCGCGACGCAAGTCGACCTTGCCCTGGGTGATGCGGCCGACGTCGAGCAGGTCGTCGACGAGGTGCACCATCTGGCGCAGCTGGCGCTCGATGATGCCGCGGGCGTTGTGCTGCATCGCCACGTCGTCGCTGAGCCGCATGATCTGCAACGCGTTGCGGATCGGTGCCAGCGGGTTGCGCAGCTCGTGGGCGAGCGTGGCGAGGAACTCGTCCTTGCGCCGGTCAGCGTCCTCGAGCCCCTGCTGGCTCTCGCGCAAGGCTGCGTCCACGGCCTCCTGCTCGGTCACGTCGACGGCAATCGACAGCACCGACTCGATCGAACCGTCGTCCGCGTACTCGGGGACGAGCCGGGCGCTGAAGATGCGCTCCGCGCCGCCTCGGGCGATCAGAGCGAACTTGGTGCGCCCGATTTCCCCGGTCGCGAAGACCGCCTCCAGCGCCACACGCCAGGACTCGACGAGGGCGGCCGGCATGCCGACCTCGGCATGCGTGCGACCGATGAAATCCTCCGGCCGGATGTCGACGATGCTGGCGATCGCCGGACTCACGTAGAGATGGCGCAACGCACGGTCGAAGCGGCTCAGGACGTCGGGCGAGTTCTCGACCAGCGTCGAGAACTGGCGCTCGCGCAAAGCCAGGGCCCGGGTCGCGGTGCGCAGCGTCTCCTCGGCCTTGATGCGGGCGCTGATGTCGCGGATGACAACCAGCGAGCCGATCGGCTCGCCGGTCGCGTCGTGCAGCGGCGAGAGTGTGGATTCCACATGCAGGGACCGACCACCGGCCCCGACGTGAACGGACTGAGAGCGGTGCGCCCGGGCGCGGGCGAGGTCCCGGCGTGAGCGTGCCCTCTCGACGCTGTCCCGCCAGAACTCCTCGTAGAGTTCCGAACGGGGCCGGCCCAGCGCCTGCGCCGCGGAGCGCCCTTACTGGCGCTCCGCGGCCGGGTTCATGAAGATCACGTGATCGTCGACGTCGAAGGCGATGACCGCGTCTTCCATCTGCGCGAGGACGTCCTTGCGCAGCATGTTGGTGGCCGCGTTCGCCGTGTCGAGGGTGTAGATGTCCTGCCCGACCACCAGGGCATCGACGTCGCCGCTGCGGATGGCGGCGAGCGTGTCCTCGGCCTCGTCGAGACGCGCGCGCAATTCGGCCACCTGGGCCTGAAGGCTCTCGACCGTGTCTGCGGGGCGATCCATGTCGGCAAAGCGGTGAAGGGCGCGGGCTCTATTGGGCCCCTGCGGCGAGACCGAGGCCAAGTCCGAGACCGTGCAGGATGCGCTCGGCGTTCGACATGTCGCCGATGAAGCGGCGCACCGGCGCCGGCGCCAGCTTCACGAGGGTCGGGGCGGCGACGATCTGGTCGCTCGTCGCCATCGCGATGTTGTCGCCGATGTCGAGGATCTCCAGCAGGTACCGGCCCTTCAGATGGCGTTCGCAGAATTCGCGCGCATTGACGACCGCCCGCGTCGAGCGCGGCGTGACCCCGGTGACATAGAGGCGGAAGACGAAATGCTCCGGCGCCGGCGCATCCCGGGCCTCACCCTCTCGCTTCTTGCTCATCAGCTCGCCCTGTCGACCGGCTTGACGTCGAGGCCGACCAGGACGCGCTCTTCGTTCGAGAGGTCGCCGATGATCTTGCGGATCGGCTCAGGGACCTTGCGCACCAGCGTCGGCACGGCGAGTATCTGGTCGCCGGCGGCGAGTCGGGGGTTGACAAGCAGGTCGACGACCTCGATGCGGTAGCGTCCCGCGAGGTGGGTTTCGCAAACCCGCTTCAGGTTGGCGAGTGCGGCTACGGACTTGGCAGTCTGCCCCGCGACATACAGCTTGAGTTGCCATTCAGGGACTGACTCCACCGCAGCCGACTCCGCAGAATCCGGTGCTCCCGTTTTCTTCGTCATCGCTTGCCTTCCCGTCCCCGCTTGCGCGCCGACGGGAGGCGAGGCACCCCGTCGGCCAGCTGAGCACGCGAGGCGCTCTCGAGGCGCTCGCGTTCGATTCGCAGCTCGACCTCGCCGGCACGATCCATGGCCTGAGCCTGGAGCGTGGCGATCTGCGCATCGACCGCGCGCTTCTGCGCGTCCAGCACCCCCAGCAGGCGCGCGTGTTCGCGCTCGCGGAGTTTGGCCGCGGCGGTCTCGTGAACTTCGCGCACCGCGCGGGCGGTTCCGGTCAGCACCTGGTTGCCGGAGAGGTAGACGTCGATTAGATCGACGCCGTGGTTGCTGAAGACGAACTCCCGCACCTGGTTGGAGTGCGGCATGCCGCGCGATTTCAGGACCTGCAAGGTGCGCGTGCGTTCGCCGTTGTGCTCGAGGTTCGACAGCAGCAACCAGGTGTCCATCAGCGACGACACGCCGACCTGCGAAGCCGCCACGGCGCCCGCCGAATCCGCAGTCAGGGTCGTGAACATCGCCGTCACGGCCTGCTGCTTGAGGAAGTCGATCAGGCGCATCAACGTGGGCTTGAGCGCGTGGTCTTCGCGATCGAGCGTCAGGTTGCTGATGGGATCGACGGCAACGACCGAAGGCTTCCACTCGCTCACCATGTCGTACATCTGGACGAGGTGTTGCTCCAGCCCGAACAGCGTCGGCCGCGAGGCGTGAATCCGCAGCAGGCCCTTGCGCTCCCAGCGCCCGAGGTCGATGCCGATGGAGTTCATGTTGCGCAGCACCTGACTGGCCGATTCCTCGTAGGCGAAGAGCATCGCCCTTTCGCCCCGTGCGCAAGCTGCTTCCACGAATGAAGCCGCGACGCTGCTCTTGCCAGTGCCCGGCGCGCCGGAGACCAGGACGCTGCTGCCGCGAAAGAAGCCTTCCTCTCCCAGCATCGCGTCCAGGCCCGGGATCCCGCTCGAAACGCGTTCGGCAGAGGCCTCGTGCTCCAGCCGCAGCGAGGTGATCGGCAGCACCGACAAGCCCTTGGAGCTGATGAGGAACGGGTATTCGTTGGTGCCGTGAGCGGACCCGCGGTATTTGACGACGCGCAGCCGGCGCGTCGAGACCTGGTCGACGATGCGATGGTCGAGCAGGATCACGCAGTCGGCCACGTACTCTTCGAGACCGTAGCGCGTCAGCGTGTTCTCGCCGCGCTCGCCGGTGATCACCGCGGTCATGCCGCGATCCTTCAGCCAGCGGAACAGTCGCCGCAACTCCGCCCGCAGGACGGCATGGTTCGGGATGCCCGAGAACAGCGCCTCTACCGTGTCGAGGACGACGCGCTTCGCCCCGATGGTGTCGAGCGCGTGACCGAGGCGGATGAAGAGGCCTTCGAGGTCGTAATCGCCGGTTTCCTCGATCTCGCTGCGCTCGATGTGGACATGGTCGAGGACGATCTTGCCCTGGGCCTGCAGCTGGTCGAGATCGACCCCGAGCGAGCGCATGTTCTGGGCGAGCTCCTCGGCGTTCTCCTCGAACATCATGAAGACGCCGGGCTCGTCGAACTCGAGTGCGCCGTGCACCAGGAACTCGGCCGCCAGCATGGTCTTGCCGCACCCGGCGGCACCGCAGACCAGTGTCGGTCGTCCCCTTGGCAGTCCGCCTCCGGTGACCTCGTCGAGCCCGGCGATGCCGGTGGCTGCCTTGGCGAGGCGGGGCTCCTCAGGGAAGTGCTTCTTTGACATTCGCGAACAGGACCTTTCGAAATGAACTGTGGCCGCGCTGGGGCCAGCGGATCACCTCCAGGCGACCAGCATCCTCGATGGCGGCTACAAAAAGGCCCGTGATCCGAAACGCCCGCGCTTGCACCAATGGGAACGGCCCGCGAAGGGCCATCCCGAAGCCATACGTCACTCCGCGGCTTCCCCCATCATTTCCTCCATCAGCTCCGACTTGCGGGCCTCGAGTTCAGCGCCGAGCTCGGCCAGGTCCATGTCCGCCTTCTTGCATTTCGGGAACATCTCGCCCTCTTCTTCCTTGACGTGGTGGTCGATGTACTCGCCGAGGACCGTCACCTTGGCATCGTAGAGGTCGTCGTCGGCGTCCGTGCCCTGGATCTGGGCGATCAGGTCCTTGGCGGAAGCGTGCTCGACCTCGGCCTCGTCCAGCAGGTCGCCTTCTTCAAGCGCAACGCGCGCGGCCGGGTAGAAGATCTCTTCCTCGATCGTCGCGTGCACGGTCAGCATGGTGCAGATCTGCTCCGCCAGTGGCTGGCGCTCGTCGGCGCCGGCATCGGAGTCGACCAGCTTCTGGTACTGGTCGAAGAGGCCCTTGACCTCCTTGTGATCCGCCGTCAGCAGCTTGATCGCGTCCTGGGGACCGCTCGCCTTCGCGGAGGGTGCAGTCTTCTTCGCAGTTTTCTTCGTCGTTGCCATGGTCGTCCTTTTAAATGGCGGTTCGCGTAATGAGGGCCGCGGCTGCGGCCCTCGGGTCATCTCTTCATTTCTTCACTTGCCGTCGCGGTCGGAATCGCCCGGCACGGCGCGCTCCACGGTGTCGCTGACGCGGTCCCAGGCATCGCGCGAGGCGTTCTTCGCACGCTCCCAGGTCAGGCGGGAACTGCCCCGAGCGTCGCCCCAGCCGCGGCCGAGATCGTTCTCGACGTCCTCGAAGCGGCGGCCGCCGTACTGGCTGTAGGCCGTGACGCCATAGCCGTAGGCGGGGCCGTAGTCGTCGTAGCTGGAGCCGGACTCCACATAGGGGCGGCGCGAATAGTTGTCGCGCCAGTAGGCGTCCTCGACGGTCGGGTCGACCGATTCGGCCACGGCCTTCCCTGCCAAGCCGCCGACGATCGCGCCGACCGCCGCGCCGACGACCGTGCCGACCGGGCCGGCGACGGTGCCGGTGGCTGCGCCGGCAGCCGCTCCGCCGGCGACAGCACCGACCGCGGTGCCGACCGGGTGCGCGCCCGGCGCACCGGTGAGCGGATCGCGGTTGGCGTGGGTGTTGGGGTTCAGATCCTTGTCGAGTGCCATGAGGTATCTCCTTGGGGGTTGTTTTCCGGCGCCCTTCGGCGACGTCAGAGAAGGCTAGGGTTCGCGACGGACGATCGCCATCGACCTTCGCCGCATCTGCCCTGCCCTCGCGGCGCAAGCCGGCGTCGGACGCGGCCTACGCCCGGCCCGCATCGGCCATCGGCAGCGCCGAGACCCTCGGCGACAATGGCGGCCTTTGCGCCCTGCGGTTCCATGTCCACCTTCTTCACCGCCGTACGCGGCTGCCGCGCCTTCGTCATCGCCCCGCTGCTGGCCGGCGCTGCACTTGTGGCGTGGACGCCCGCCCGCGCTCAGGACGGCGGGCTGCTGGCGCGCCCGAGCGCGCACGGACGCATCGGCTTCGAGCGCATCACCCTGCCGGGCAACGAGAAGCTCGGCCTCGTCGGCACCAGCTATCTCGTAGACGTCGCGGGCCTGCCGGGGGTCTCCCTCGGACCGGCCGTGTACGGCGCGATCAGCGGGCAGCGCGGCGGCTTCTTCACGATCGGCGGTGAGGCGGCGTGGCGCAAGCAGATCGTCGGCCCGCTCGGCGTCGAGCTCGGCTTCTATGCGGGCGGCGGTGGTGGTGGGAGTGCACCGCAGGGCGGCGGCCTGATGATCCGCCCCCATGCCGATCTGCTGTGGGACTTCGGTCCGGTGGCGCTCGGCCTTTCCGTGTCGCGCGTACGCTTCCCGAACGGACAGATCGACAGCACGCAGGTCGGCCTGGCCATCAATGCGATCACCGACTTCCGCTACGTGCCGGCCAATCGTCTCGACCAGTCGGTGCGCTCCGGGGCCGGCCGCGCCGGCTTCGGCTTCGATCGTGTCCAGTTCGTCACCGGCGCGTACCGCACCCGCGCGGCCACCCTGAACGGCGGTGGCGCGCTGCCCCGCACCATCGGCTATGTCGGGGTGCGCGCCGAGCAGGCGTTCACGTCGTCGACCTACTGGGGCGTCGAAGCCAACGGTGCGATCCAGTCGGGGGTCGCCGGCTATGCCGAGTACCTGGGCACCTTCGGCGTCGAGACCGAGGTCGTGCGCAACCGCGTCAACGTCGGTGCCCGCGTGGCCCTCGGCATGGGCGGCGGCGGCGCGATCCCGACCGCGGGGGGCCTGCTCGCCAAGGCCGCGGTCTACGGGGTCGTGCGGCTGAGCCCAGAGTTCGGCCTGGCGCTCGAGGCCGGCGTGACCGACGCCCCGCGCGGCACCTTCCGCGCCGCGCACGCTTCAGCCGCCCTCGTCTGGGCGCTCGACGGCCCGTCGGCGCCCGGCACACCGGCGCGTCCGACACGCACCGACTTCACTTTCGGCGTCGAGCGCTTTGACGCGCTGCGCAAGGACGGCACGACCCGGCCGGTGCAGGCCGACACGCTGAAGGTCAGCCGGTTCATCACGCCGGAGTTCTATTTCACGGGTCAGATCCACAGCGCCATCGTCGGCGGCGCCGGCGGTTACTCGGCCGCGGTGATCGGCGGCGGCTGGACCCGGCCGATCGGCGCCGGCGTGCACATCGGCGCCGAGTTGCTCGGCGGCGCCTCGGGCGGCGGGGGCATCGACAGTCGGGGTGTCATCGTCCAGCCGATGGCCTACCTCGGCTACCAGATCAATCCGTCGGTGGCGCTGCGCGTCGGCGCCGGCGTCATCCGTTCCGTGCGCAGCCCGCTGTCGAGCGCGATGGTCGACGTCGGCCTGGTCGTGAGCTACGGGGTCTCGGCCGGCAACTGAAGCCTTCGACGCTGGTCGTCGACCTGCAGGCTCAGCGCGTGCGGAAAGGCACCTGGTACAGCCAGACTCGACGCCGCCCGGGGTCCCCGAGCACGACCTGCGGCAGCAGCGTCGGGACCTCGAACTCGAGGCTCACCAACCACGCGCCAGGCACCAGTTCACGCGCCGCCTTGGCCTCCGCGCGTTCCATGCTCTCGGGGCGCTGGAACAGGTAGACCAGCGCATACGGGGCCCAGGAAGTCTCCCAGATGTCGCCGCGCCGGATCTCAGCGTCGCGCAGCCGCCAGGCGCATGCGATGCGCAACGGCCAGCTCCATTCGATGCCGCAGAGCCGGGCCTGCGGATACTCGCCGCGCAATGCCGACAGACCCGCGCCGAGGCCACAGCCGGCATCGAGGATCCGCGCCCCGACGTCGAGCGGCGCTGCGGCCACCAGGCCGCGCAACGCATCGTGCGGCGTCGGAAAGAGCGGCGCGTCGCGCCAGGCCTTGACCGGATACGCGAGCAGCAGCAGGCCGAGCGGCAGCAGCCAGGTCCAGGCGGGGAGAGAACCGCCGAGGCCGGCGGCGGCGAACGACAGCGGAAAGCCGGCGAAGACGAAGACCTGACGCCACGGTGTCGCCGCACCGGCAGCGACGATCCCGCCGATCGCGCAGCCGAGCGCGAACGCGGCGGGGACCGATGCACCGAGCGAGCGCAGGGCGGCCCAGCAGAGCCAGCCCATCGTCCAGGCAAAGAGCGCCGGGAGCGGCCAGGTGCCCAGGACCGCGTGGGCGCGCAGCCGGGCCGTGCGCCATCCGACCTTCATCGAGGGGATCAGAACTCGCGCAGCTTCACCCGCAGCCGCGCGATCGACTGGCTGTGCAGCTGGCAGACACGCGACTCGGTGACCTTCAGCACGGCCGCGATCTCCTTGAGGTTCATGTCGTGCTCGTAATACATGCTCATGACGAACTGCTCGCGCTCGGGCAGGACCTTGATCGCCTCGATCAGGGCCTCGCGCATGCGCAGGTCCTGCAGCTGAGCCAGGGGATTGCCGCCCTCGTCGGCAACGTGCCGGTCGAGAAAGTCATTGTCGCCGTCGGCACCGGCCATGTCCTCGAGATAGACGAGCTGGGTGCCGCGGACCTTGCCGAGGAGTTCCTGGTAATCGACCAGGCTCAACTCCATCTCCTTCGCGATCTCGCTTTCGACCGGCGCCCGGCCGAGGCGCTGCTCGAGCTTGTGCACGGCCGACTCGATCGAGCGCTGTTGCTTGCGGGTTCCCCGCGACAGGTAGTCGTTGCCGCGGAGTTCGTCCAGCATCGCGCCACGGATGCGCTGCGTCGCGAAGGTCTCGAACTGCACGCCCTGGGCGGCATCGAAGCGCGACAGCGCGTCCGCCAGGCCGATCATGCCGACCTGGATCAGGTCGTCGATCTCGACGTTGGCCGGAAGCTTGGCGATCATCTGGTGGGCCAGGCGCCGGACCAGCGAGCTGTACTGCTTCAGCGTCGAGTTCAGGTCCAGCTGGCCTTTGGCGGTGTACATGGATGCTCCGGAAATCAATTGAAGGCCCAGGTCGACGCCGAGTGGCGCTCCGCCCCCGCCCGCAGCGGCGGCGGCGGTTCGACGGCAGGAGCGGTCACACGGGAGAGCGCCGGCGCGCAGGCTTCGGCGGGCCGCAGGCGCCGGCCGGCCCAGCGATGCAGCGCCGCGGTCGGCGCCTCGCTGGCGTCGGTGGCAGGGTCGACGCGGATCCAGTCGCGCAGCACCGCGCCGAGGAAATCGTCGGCGCAGATCGCGATCTGCATCGCGATGCGTTCGGCACGCGGCGAATCGTCGGCGATGCCGAGCGCCAGGTCGTGCACCAGGAGGCCGGCACGGCGGGCCAGCAGCTTCATCGCCGCATAGGCATGGGTCACGCTGACCGGATGGTCGGCAGCGAGCAGCAACGGGCAGGCGACGTTCTCGTCGCTGTCGCCGCTGCGGCGCGCGAACAGGCGGCAGAGTTCGCTGGCGGCGGCATGGACGATGACGACCTGGCTGCCGGGCGCGGACTCGGCCGCAGCGTCCAGAAAGGGACGGGTCGAGCCTGTGGTGTCGACGTAGCGCAGCGGCAACCCGCGCGCGGCGAGATACGAGACCTGCGGCGACAACGGCTCGACACAGGCGGCCAGATCGAGCAGCGCCATCTCGGACGGACCGCTGGCCCGCTCGGAAGCGTCGACGACCAGCACCTTCGCACCATGTCCGGCGAATGCGGTGCAGAGCCGCTCCAGCATCATGCCGCCGAAGGCGACATGGGGATTGGAGACCACCGGCACGAAGCGCACCTGTGCGTGCGCGAACAGGGTCCGCAGCCCGTGTGCCTGGTCGAGGGGTGAAAGATGGGGCATGGTGGTCGGTGAGGTTCTTGCAGACTCAGCCGAGCGCTGCTGCGCGCGACGGGGCGGTGCCTTGCGGCGCCGCGAAGATCAGGTTGACATCGCTCGAATCGAGCCGATAGGCGCTGCTGCCGCCACCGCGCAGGGCCCGCTGCACCAGCGCGTGGGCCGAGAGCCGATGCCAGTCTTCCGGGACGCGCTGGCCATTGGCCACGCCGACGACCTTGAGCTTGTGGCGGATCAGGGCGTCGAGTGCGGGGCCGAGCTTGACGGCCTCGTCGAGCTTGGACAGCACGATGCCGGCGCACGCGGATGCGCGGTAGGCGACGACGACGTCCTCGATCGTCTCGCCCTGCGACGCGGCATTGACGACGAGAAGCTTCTGGATCGAACGGTGCGACAGCATGTCCAGCAGCTCGCGCGTCCGCGCGTCGCGTTGCGCCATGCCGGCGGTGTCGATCAGGACCATCTTCTTGGCGGTCAGCAGGTCGAGCAGGTCCTCGAGCGAGGCCCGGTCATGGGCCGTGTGCACCGGCACGCCGAGGATGCGGCCGTAGGCACGCAGCTGCTCATGGGCGCCGACGCGGTAGGCGTCGAGCGTGATCAGGCCGAGGTTGGCCGCGCCGTACCGGGTTGCGAACGCCGCGGCGATCTTGGCCGTGCTGGTGGTCTTGCCGACGCCGGTCGCGCCGACGAGCGCATACACGCCGCCGACGTCCTCGAGCGCGGCATCGGCATCGCCGGTCAGCAGGTTGCGTTCGAGCACCCCCGCAGCCCAGGCGGATTCGTCGGTGGCGTCGGCTGGAAGGCCGTCGGCGAGCTTCCTGATCAGCGCCGGCGAGAATCCGCAGTCGAGCATCTTCTGCGTCAGGCGCGCCTGCGCAGGCTGGCGCTGGAGCTTCTCCATGAAGGCGAGCGCGCCGAAGCGCTCCTCGATCAGGCCCTTCATCGAGCGCAGCTCGCTCATCATCGCCTCCTGGTCGCGACGGGCGCTGCCGCCTTCCGCGAGGCCGGGCGCGAGGATGTCGCCACTGCGCGACAGGTCGTGCAACATCGGCGCTTCGACAGGGCCGGGGCGCGCTGCGGAAGCACCGGCGCGTTCGCCCATGCGTTGCTCGAGGACACCGACGCGGTCGATCGGCAGTTCGACATCGACATCGAGCCTGCGTGCGGCGGCGGATGCGCGGCGTGGCGCTTCCGGCGCCATCCGGCGCGGGGCCTCCTCGGCCTGCGCCTCGATGGCGGTCGCAACACGGCTCTCGGATTCGAGGGCGACGCGACGGCGCTTGAGCATCCGGTCGCGCACGTAGTCCTGAAACGACAGCGTGCTCATCGACAGGCGCTCGGCGTCGTCCTCGACGGGAGTGGTGTCCAGCGCCGGTTCGACACGCTCGTCCGGACGCGGCGAAGACACGCTCTGGCGCGAGGCGGCTTCGGCCTGGCGCATGCCGTCCGGCGCCATCGCCAGCACCTCGACGCCGCCGGCGGCGGGCTTGGTCGACAGGATGACGGCGTCCTCGCCGAGCGCCTGGCGCACCAGCGCGAGCGCATCGCGCGTGGTCCGGGCGGTATAGCGCTTGACGTTCATGCGGTTGCTCCAATGATCGAACCGATGCGGATCGAGTGGGTCTCGGGAATTTCACTGTGCGCGAGCACGCGCAGACGCGGCGCGGCACGCTTGAGCAAGCGCGCCATCGGCGCGCGGATCATGTCGGGCACCAGCAGGCATGCCGGGTGACCGAGGTCTTCCTGGCGCTTGGCCGAGTCGGCGGCACTGCGCGACAACGTGTCGGCCACGCCGGGATCGAGGGCCGCGCCATGCGGCGAGTTCAGCGCCTGCGCGACCATGCGTTCGAGCTCCGGCTCCATGGCGATGACATCGAGTTCCTTGGTCGGGCCGTAGATCTGCTGGACGATGCTCGGCGCCAGGTGAACGCGGATGCGACGCGCCAGTTCGGCCGGGTCGGTGACCGTCGCGGCATGCTCGGCCAGGCACTCGACGATCGAGCGCATGTCGCGGATGTGCACGCCCTCTTCCAGCAACAGCTGGAGCACCTTCTGCAACGAGGCAATACCGACCATCTTGGGAACCACGTCCTCGATCAACTTGGGGGCCAGCTTCGTCACATGCTCGACGAGTTGCTGGGTCTCGACGCGGCCGAGCAACTTGGCCGCATGCACCTGCATCAAGTGTGAGAGGTGGGTGGCCACCACGGTCGAGCAATCAACGACCGTAAATCCGGCCATCTGCGCACTCTCGCGCTGGCGTTCCTCGATCCACACCGCCGGCAGGCCGAAGGCGGGGTCGGTGGTGGTGGTGCCGATCAGCTGTGTCGAGGCGCCGCCGGGGTTGATCGCGAGCAGCATGCCCGGATAGGCCTCGCCCTCGCCGACCACCGCGCCGCGCAGCGACAGCCGGTAGGCGCTCGGCTTGAGCTCGAGGTTGTCGCGGATGTGCACCGGCGGCGGCAGGAAGCCGACGTCCTGCGCGAACTTGCGCCGCACGCCCTTGATCCGGGCGAGCAGGTCGCCCTGGCGCGCCTTGTCGACGAGCGCGATCAGGCGGTAGCCGACCTCCAGGCCGAGTGTGTCCACGGGCTGCAGGTCGTCCCAGCTGGCTTCGGCGTTCGGCTCGGCCACCGGCGCGGGCGGCGGCGGGGCCTCCTTGGCGAGATGGGCCCGGCGCCGAACCGACCAGGCGGCCCAGCCCAGGCCGCCCCCGATCAGCAGGAAGACGAGATGCGGCATCCCCGGAATGGCGCCGAGCGCGACCATCACGCCCGCCGTGATTGCCAGCGATCGCGGCGAATTGAAGACCTGCTTGGCGATCTGGCTGCCGACGTCGTGTTCCTTGCCGACGCGCGAGACCACCATCGCCGCGGCGACCGAGATCAGCAGCGCCGGGATCTGCGCGACCAGTGCATCGCCGACCGCCAGCAGGATGTAGCTGTTGGCCGCCTGCGTGGCCGTCAGGTCGTGCTGGGCGACGCCGATCACGAAGCCGCCGATCAGGTTGATGAAGAGGATCAGCAGGCCGGCCATGGCGTCGCCGCGCACGTATTTGCTGGCACCGTCCATGGAGCCGAAGAATTCGGCTTCCTCGCCGACTTCCAGGCGCCGCCGCTTGGCTTCCTTCTCGTCGATCAGGCCGGCGTTCATGTCGGCGTCGATCGCCATCTGCTTGCCGGGCATCGCATCGAGGGTGAAACGTGCGCCGACCTCGGCGATGCGCTCCGCGCCCTTGGTGACGACGACGAAATTGATCACCACCAGGATCGCGAAGACGATCAGGCCGACCGCGAAGTTGCCGCCGATCAGGAAGTGGCCGAAGGACTCGATCACCTGCCCCGCAGCCGCAGCACCGGTGTGGCCCTCGAGCAGCACGACCCGCGTCGAGGCGACGTTGAGCGACAGCCGCAGCAGGGTCGTCAGCAGGATCACCGCGGGGAACGCCGCGAAGTCGAGCGGCCGCACCATGTAGGCGGCGACCATCATCACCATCAGCGCCATCGCGATGTTGAACGTGAACAGCAGGTCGAGGGCGAATGGCGGCAGCGGCAGCACCATCATCGCCAGGATCATTACCACGACGAGCGGCGCCATCAGGGCACGGATCGCCTTGGCGTTCGGGCCGAGCAAGGACTGCATCTGGAGCAACAGGGCGTTCATGAGGGGGTCAGGCCCTTTCGAGTGATTTCATGTCGGCCTCAGACAGCCGGCACCGCATGCGGATCGAGTTCTGCGGGGACGTCGAGGCTCGGCAGCGCAGCCGGCATCGGCGCGCGTCCGGCCAGCGCGGCGCGCAGCTGGTAGACATAGGCCAGGACCTGGGCCACTGCAGCGAACAGTGCCGCCGGGATCTCGCGGTCGAGTTCGGCGTGGGCGTAGAGCGCCCGTGCCAGCACCGGCGCCTCGAGCACCGGCACGCCGGCGCCGCTGGCGATGTCGCGAATCCGCAGTGCCAGCAGGTCGGCGCCCTTGGCGATGACCCGCGGGGCGGCCATCCTGGCGTCGTCGTACTTCAGCGCCACGGCGTAGTGGGTCGGGTTCATCACCACCAGGTCGGCCTTCGGCACGGCGGCGATCATCCGGCGCTTGGTCATCTCGCGCATCCGTGCGCGAACCTTGCTCTTGACCTCGGCGTTGCCTTCGAGCTCCTTGTTCTCCTGCTTGACTTCCTGGTGGCTCATCTTCAGGCGCTGGCCGTGCAGCTGGCGCTGCAGCGGCACATCGAACAGCGCGAAGGCGGCGAGCGCCACCACGAGCAGGCCGAGTCCGGCGAAGGTGATCTGCCCCGACTCGACGATCGCCGCCGGCAGCGGCATGGCCAGGATCGCGGCGTATTCCTCCACATGAGCCTTGAGGTAGAGCGCGCCGATCGTGCCGAGGATGAGGGCGAGTGCGCTCGCCTTCAGGGCATCGATCAGCTGGGCCTTGGAGAACAGGCGCCCGATGCCGGTGAGCGGGTTGAACTTGTCGAACTTCGGCGCCATCGGCTTCCAGGTCCAGGTCACGCCGCTCAGCGCGAAGCCCCCGGCCACCGAGGTGGCGGCCATCGCCAGTCCGAACGGCAGGACGACGCACACCAGCCCGAACGCCAGCTCTGCGAGGCGCCCGGTCATGAAGTCGGTGGTCTGCAAGGCCGACGCATCGAAGCGCAGACCGCGCGTGACGATCTGCTTGAGCCAGTCGGCCAGCGTCGGCGCGACCGTGACGATCAGGGTGCCGCCGGTGGCGATCGCGGCGAAATGACCGAGGTCGCGCGAGCGCGCGACCTGTCCGTCGGCGCGCGCCTTCTCCAGCTTGCGCTGCGAGGCGGGTAGGTTCTTGTCCTGTGCGGTGGAGTCGGCCATGGGCGGGACGCCGGGTATCGGCGCTCCGCCATTGTTCCGGCCGGTCCGGAAAACTTGAGGCCGATTAGAGGGGCGAAGACCAGCCTGTTCGCGAGCCTGGCCGCCACGGCCGACCGGTCAGGCGGTGGCCGCCTGCTTTTCGAGGATCTTGCGGATGCGCTCTTCGAGGGTCACCCGGGTGAAGGGCTTGACGATGTAGCCGGCCGCGCCACCCTGCATCGAACGCACGATGTCGTCCTTGCGAGCCTCGGCCGTCACCATCAGCACCGGGATTTGACGCAGGCTCTCGTCGGCCTTGATCGCCGTCAACAGCTCGAAGCCGTTCATGTTGGGCATCAGGATGTCGGTGATGACGAAGTCGAACTTCGACTTCTTCAGCATCTCCAGCGCCACGCCACCGTCCTCGGCGGCTTCGGCGTGCTCGAAACCGATCTCCTTCAGGAGGGCCCGCATGACGCGACGCATCGTCGAGAAATCGTCAACGATGAGGAAACGGGGGTCGGTGACGCTCATGGCAAGGCTCGTGTCGTTCGGCGCGGTGTCAGGACGGTCACGTCGGAGATGCTGGAAATTGCAGGCTGGGGCACCGAGAGGGATTCTCCCTCAGGCTCGGCCCCGACCTCGGTGGCGTGCAGCAGGCGGTCCTCGGCTTCGCGGTTCATGACGATGATGCTGATGCGCCGATTGGCCGGACTCTGCGGATCCTTGGCTTCGAACGGCGTGCTCGACGCCAGGCCCTGGACCAGCAGCATGCGGTCTTCCGGCAGGCCGCCTCCGACGAGTTCGCGCCGCGACGCATTGGCGCGGTCGCTCGAGAGCTCCCAGTTGCTGTAGCCGCGATCGCCGCCGACGAAGGGCTGCGCATCGGTATGACCCTCGAGCGTGATGCGGTTCGGGACGTCCGCGAGCACCTGGCCGATATCGCGCAGCAGCTCGCGCATGTAGGGCTTGACGATGGCGCTGCCGCTGTCGAACATCGGACGGCTGAGCTCGTCCACGATCTGGATGCGCAGCCCGTCGCGGGTCATGTCGAGACGGATCTGCGAACGCATCGCGGCCAGCTTGGGGCTCGCGGCGATCACCGCCTCGACCTTGGCCTTCAGGGCTTCGAGCCTCGCCTGCTCGGCGCGGCGCTGCTCGGCCTTCAATGCGGCGAGGTTGATGGTCTTCTTCGGCGCCGGGACGTCGCCCGCTTTGACCTGACCGGAAGCTCGCGAGAGGTCGGCGCCGCCGCCACGGATGACGCTCGAGGAATCGCCGGAGCCGCTGCCGCCGACGAAAGAGACCTTCAGCGGCGCGTTGAAGAAGTCGGCGATGCCCTTCTTGTCGCCTTCGGTGGTCGACCCCAGCAGCCACATCAGCAGGAAGAAGGCCATCATCGCGGTCACGAAGTCGGCATAGGCGATCTTCCAGGCGCCGCCGTGCACGGCGTGGCCGCCCTTCTTCACCCGCTTGATGATGATGGGCTGGAGCTTCTTGGAATCTCCGGCCATGGCTACTTCTTGCCCTTGACGTGGACTTCGAGCTCGGCGAAGGTCGGCCGGTCACCCGAATACAGCACCTTGCGACCGAACTCGACCGCGACCTGTGGCGCATAGCCCTGCATGCTGGCCAGCAACGTGGTCTTGATGCACTGCAGTTCCTTCGAGCCTTCGTCGACCTTCTGCTCCAGCAATCCGCCTAGCGGCTCGACGACGCCATAGGCCAGCAGAATGCCCAGGAAGGTGCCGACCAGCGCCGAGCCGATCATGCCGCCGAGGATCGCCGGCGGCTGGCCGACCGAACCCATCGTGTTGACCACCCCCAGCACCGCGGCGACGATGCCGAATGCCGGGAGCGCACCCGCCAGGCGCGCGATCGCAGAGACCGGTCCGCTCGCCTCGTGATGATGGGTCTCGATCTCGCTGTCCATCAGGCTTTCGATCTCGTGGGCGTTGAGGTTGCCCGAGACCATCATCCGCAGGTAGTCGGTGATGAACTCGACCACGTGGTGGTCGGAGCCGACCACGGGATACTTCTGGAACAGCGGCGAACTGTGCGGATCCTCGACGTCGTTCTCGATCGACATCAGGCCTTCCTTGCGCGCCTTCTGGAGGATGTCGTAGAGCAACGCCATCATCTCCATGTAGCGCGCCTTCGAGTACTTCGAGCCCTTGAGGACGCCCGGCAGCGCGGCGAGCGTCGCCTTCAGCACCTTCGGCTGGTTGTTGACGACGAAGGCGCCGAGCGAGCCACCGAGGATGGCCATCAGCTCCGTCGGCAGCGCATGGATGATGACGCCGATGTTCCCGCCGTGCAGGATGTAGGCACCGAAGATGCAGCCGAGCGCCGTGGCGTAACCGATCAGGACAAACATGTGTTGCGTTCCATGGCCCGAGCCGTGCCTCGACATCGCGCAGAGTTGCAGTGGATATCGGACGGACCGCGGCTCACTTGAGTGTGGCGCGGCCCGGTCGCCGCGATCCGCCGAACTGGCCCGGATTCCCCCGCCTGACTCCCGCGCAGCGGGATTCGCGGCGACTCTTCAAAAAGAAAACGGGCCCCGAGGGGCCCGATCAAGACACACGCATGTGCCGGAGGAGACAAGCAAGAAAACCGTTGAAATCCGAGATCTGTATGCATATCGGCGCCGCGGCGCCGGACTTGAGCCTTCAGTGGACGCGGATGCCGCCGCTCGCCTTGCCCTTGCCGGCGCGGGCCGGGGGCGAGCACAGCCCGCAGACGTAGTGCTTGGCGATCTCGTGGGGATGGGTCACGAAGTGGCCGCCGCAGCGCGAGCACTTGGTCATCGTCAGCATGCCGTTGTCGACGAACTTGACCAGGCGCCAGGCACGGGTCACCGACAGCAGCTGCTCGAGGCCCTGGGCGGTGGTCTGCTCCTGGTAGAGCTGATAGGCCTTGATGACGGTATCGATCTCGTCCATCTCGGCAACCTTGTTCAGGTACTCGTGGATGTTGAGAAAGAGCGAGGCGTGGATGTTCGGCTGCCAGGTCATGAACCAGTCGGTCGAGAACGGCAGCTGGCCCTTGCTCGGCGACTTGCCGGCCACCTCCTTGTAGAGCCGCAGCAGCCGCTCGTAGGACAGGTCGGTCTCGGACTCGAGCACCTGCAGGCGGGCGCCCAGGTGAATCAGCGCGACCGCGCGGCTGATCTGCTTGGCTTCGGTGAGGATGCTCTTGGTGCGCATGGTGGTTCGTTGTTCAGTATCGGGGTCGAAGCCAGCCGAGGAATCAGGCGGCTTCCTGGTGGCGGCCGGCCATCAGGATGCTGGCGTGCAGGCGGCTGGTGCCGTCGTTGGCCGCGCTCTTGCCGTGGCTGGTGAGGAGGCCCCAGACCATGTCGTCGTCCATGCGGAAGCGGCACAGCAACGTGTTGCCGGCGGCGATCTTCATCATCTGCGCCGGCGTCAGCAGGGCGATCAGTGCGGCGCTTTCCTCGCTGATGCCCAGGCGGTAGAGGGCCTGCTCGCGGTCGGCCCGGATCAGGCTCTGCGCCAGCATCAGGTAGGACAGGTTGGCTTCGCGGATTTCGTTGAGGATCTGGTCGGCGTTCATTCGGTGGCTCCCGTGGGTCTGTTTTCGGCTTCGTCGTCTGTGGATGCGGCCCGGGTTGGGGTGGGCTGCAACGTGGAATGAATTGTGAAGAGCAAAGAAGGCTTGAAACATCAGGGCTGTTCTGTGGCTTGAGTCCAGCTTCTTCCATGGCGCCTGTCAGGCAACTTCCTACAAGGTCCACCCCTGGCCTCCCGCGCCGCCAAATCGGTCACGAAGCGGTGCGCGCGGCGCTCTTGCCCGCGCCGACGGGCCACGCTAGGCAGCGTCAAAAAATTCTCTCGACCGCGCCCTCAAGTTGCCAAAGCGGCTCACCGATAACCCCACCAACGGGGAGGAGCGATCCGATCCGGGGTCCGGAGTAAGCGGCCAATGTTTCGCAGAGGGAAGAACACGAAAGTGCCTTCGACGAGATCTGAGGAAGACGCACGCCGGGCGCAGTGGGCCAACGGTTCAAGCCGCTGGCCACTCGAAGGGAACGCCGAACAACTGAAAGCGGCGAACCCGGAGAGGCAATAGCGGCGTCCATGCCGAATGTCCCTTCAACCGTTTAGGAGTATCTGAATGTCTTCGACCATCAACACGAACCTGGCTTCGCTCACCGCCCAGCGCAATGCGAGCAAGTCGCAGAGCGACCTCCAGACCGCCATCGCCCGACTGTCTTCCGGTCTGCGCATCAACAGCGCCAAGGACGACGCCGCCGGCCTGGCGATCGCCGACCGCTTCACGTCACAGATCCGCGGCCTGAACCAGGCTGCCCGCAACGCCAACGACGGCATCTCGCTGGCGCAGACCGCTGAAGGCTCGCTCGCCTCCATCGGCGACAACCTGCAGCGCATCCGCGAACTGTCGGTGCAGTCCGCCAACGCGACCAACTCGGCCTCGGACCGCGCCTCGCTGCAACTCGAAGTCACGCAGCTGGTCTCGGAAATCAACCGCGTTGCCACGCAGACCTCGTTCAACGGCACCAACCTGCTCGACGGTACGTTCTCCTCCAAGGTCTTCCAGGTCGGCGCCAACGTCGGCCAGACGATCTCGGTCTCGAGCATCGGCAGCGCGAAGACGTCGGACCTGGGCGCCAGCTACAAGGCGGCCGTCACCGGCGCGGTCACGACCTCGACGGCGCTCGTCGCCGGCGCCCTGACCCTGAACGGCGCGTCTATCCAGGCCGCGGTGGCGGGCACGTCGGCTGGCCAGGCCACGACGAGCGCATGGGCGGTTGCCCAGGCTATCAACGGCTCGCAAGGCGCGGTGGTCGCCACGGCCAACGCGACCGTCTACGCTGGTGCAGCGCCGGCCGCTGCCGGAGCGATCGCGGCGAACGCGTTCTCGATCAACGGCGTCAACGTCGGCGCCATCGCTGCGGGTGCCAACGTGGCGGGCCAGGGCGCGAACGTGGCCGCTGCGATCAACCAGGTCTCGGCCGCCAGTGGCGTCAGCGCCACAGCGGACGCGACCACCGGTGCCGTCACCCTGACGGCGTCCGACGGTCGGAACGTCGTCGTCGCGGGCACGGTGACCAACACCGGCCTGACGGCGCAGACGAACTACGGCACCGTCAGCCTGGCCACGAACTCGTCGACCGCGGCGGGCGCGGACATCGTCATCGGCGGCACTGCTCCGGCCAGCGCCGGCTTCTCTGCCGCAACGACGGCTGCGGCGCTCAGCGGCACCGCGATCGCCAACATCGACATCTCGAGCGTCTCCGGTGCCAACGCGGCGCTGGCCTCCGTCGACGCGGCGCTGAGCTCGATCAGCTCCAGCCGCGCTTCGCTGGGTGCGATCCAGAACCGCTTCTCGTCGACGATCGAGAACCTGCAGACCAACAGCGAGAACCTGTCGGCTTCCCGCAGCCGGATCCAGGACGCGGACTTCGCCCAGGAAACCGCCAGCCTGTCGAGGGCCCAGGTCCTGCAGCAGGCCGGCACGGCGATGATCGCCCAGGCCAACCAGCTGCCGCAGCAGGTCCTGCAGCTCCTGCGCTGACCGGTTCGACGCCGCCATCCGGCGGCGCCGACCTCCAGGGCCGAAGGCGGATCCGTCCGCCCTCGGCCCTTCTTCTTTAGAGCGTCCGCCACCGGGCGTCAGGTGCCCGCGGATCGGGGCCGCGACACCCGGGCTCGGGGTTCCCCGGCTTCGAATTGGCGCCCTTTGCCGCCTGTATTCCGGCGATCCAAGACCTCAAGCGTGCCCAGAATGAAGTTCTGCCTCAACGGAGAGTTTCATGGCACAGACGATCAACACCAATATCTCGTCGCTGACTGCGCAACGCAATTCGACGCGCACCCAGAACGATCTGAGCACCGCGATTGCGCGCCTCTCGTCCGGCTTGCGCATCAACAGTGCGAAAGACGACGCGGCGGGGCTGGCCATCTCGGAACGCTTCACCTCGCAGATACGCGGCCTCAACCAGGCGGCGCGCAACGCCAACGACGGCATTTCGCTGGCGCAGGTGGCTGAAGGTGGCCTCGGCTCCGTCGGCAGCAACCTGCAGCGGATGCGCGAACTGGCAGTGCAGTCGGCCAACGCCACCAACAGTTCGTCGGACCGCGCCGCGCTGCAGCAGGAAGTGGCGCAGCTCACGGCCGAAATCGACCGGGTGGCGACGCAGACCCAGTTCAACGGGCTGAACCTGCTCGACGGCACGTTCACCTCGCAGCAGTTCCAGGTCGGTGCGAACGCCGGCCAGACGATCGCGATCTCCGGCATCGGAAGCACCCGTACTTCGGCGCTCGGTGCCAGTTACGCGGCCAGCGTGACGGGGGGCGCCGTGCTGGCCACACCATTGACCGCCGGTGCCCTGGCGCTGAACGGCGTGGCCATCCAGGCCGCGGCGGCGGGCTCCGGCAACGGCCAGACGGCCGACAGCGCCTGGGCCGTGGCGCAGGCCATCAACGCCTCGCAGGGAACCGTGCTGGCGACCGCCAACCCGACGGTGGTTGCGGGCTCCGCTCCCGCGGGCAACGGCCCGATCGCCGCGAACGCATTCCAGATCAACGGCGTCAACATCGGCGCGATTGCAGACGGTGGCAACGTCGCCGGCCAGGCGTCGAACACCGTGGCCGCGATCAACCAGGTCTCTGCAGCCACCGGCGTGATCGCCTCGATCGGCGCCGGCAACGCGGTCACCCTGACCGCCATCGACGGCCGCCAGATCGACGTCAGTGCCACCGTCGCCAACGCCGGGGTCACCCTGGGGACGACGCGGGGCACCGTGGCCCTCAGCAGCACTTCCACGCAGGGCATCGTCGTCGCCGGCTCGGCACCGGCCAACGCCGGCTTCAGCGCCGCGACGACGCCTTCGACCCTGACGGGAACGGCAATCGCCACCGTCGACATCTCGACCGTGGGCGGCGCCAACGCCGCGCTCGCGGCGATCGACGCGGCACTCACGACGATCAACGGCGAGCGCGCCAAGCTCGGTGCGATCCAGAACCGCTTCTCCTCGACGATCGAGAACCTGCAGACCGGCAGCGAGAACCTTTCGGCCTCGCGCAGCCGCATCCAGGACGCCGACTTCGCCGCGGAAACCGCGGCGCTGGCCCGGGCCCAGGTGCTGCAGCAGGCGGGTACGGCGATGATCGCGCAGGCCAACCAGTTGCCGCAGCAGGTGCTGCAGTTGCTGCGCAACTGACCGCCCTCTTCGCTCCACCGACGACGGCGCGCGTCCCGAGAGGGCCCGCGCCGTCGGCACTCAAGATTGCCGGAAACGCGCCGATACAAGACGCTGAGCGGCAGGCATCCGCCTCCCCTGGATCGAGAAACGCATGGCACTGACTTCCGCAACCGCGACGATCTCCTCCGCCGGCATCGGCAGCGGCCTCGACGTCAACAGCATCGTCACGCAGCTGATGGCGGTCGAGCGCCAGCCCCTGACCAAGCTCGAAACCGTCAGCGCAACGCTGCAGACCCAGGTCTCGGTGTTCGGACAGCTGCAGTCGGCGATCTCGGCGCTGCACGACGCTGCCGCCCCGCTGTACAAGGCGGACTCGTTCGCGATGACGAACGCCACCTCGTCGGACCCGAACGGCGTCGCCGCCGCGACCACCACCAAGGCCGTCCCCGGAACCTATTCGGTGTCGGTGACGTCGTTGTCGGCGTCGCAGGCCGTTGTGAGCCCGGTCGGCCAGTACACGGCCGCCACCGATGTCGTCGGCACCGGGAGCCTGACCATCACCCTCGGCGCCTGGAGCGCAGACCGGACGACCTTCACGGCCAAGGCCGGGGCGACCGCGATCACCATTCCGATCGGGGCCAGCGAGAACACCCTCGCCGGCATCCGCGACACCATCAACGCCGCCAATGCCGGCGTCAGCGCCAGCCTGGTGACGGACGCCAGTGGAACGCGGATCGCCCTGTCGTCGTCGGCCTCGGGAGCCGACAACGGCTTCCAGGTCAGCGTCACAGACGACGACCTGAACAACACCGATGCCGCCGGGCTTTCACGCCTGGCCTACGCACCGGGCACCACGCAGATGACGTTTGCCCAGGCGGCGGCGAACACGGAAGCGACCATCAACGGCATCGCCGTGAGCGCTTCGGGCAATTCGCTGGTCAACGTCGTCGACGGCATCACCTTCAACCTGAGCAAGGTCACCACCACGCCCGTCACCGTCAACGTCACGCGCAACACCGATTCGATCAAGACCCAGCTCAGCAAGTTCGTCAGTGCCTACAACCAGCTGAACCAGTTCCTCTCGGACGCGACGAAGTACGACCCCGCCACAAAGCAGGCGGCGCTGCTGCAGGGCGATGGCACCACCGTCGGCATCCAGAACCAGCTGCGCTCGCTGCTGTCGCAGTCGAGCGGCGCCTCGAGCGTCTACACGTCGCTGAGCTCGCTCGGCGTGCAGTTGCAAAAGGACGGCTCGCTGAAGATCGACGACGCCAAGCTGACGACCGCGATGGCGAACCTGCCCGAGATCACCAAGGCACTCTCGAATGTCGACGCCACCACGCCGGCCAACAACGGATTCGCCAAGAAGTTCGCCCAGTGGACCGACGACCTGCTGGGCGTCAGCGGCGCCGTTCCCGGCAAGACGAAATCGTTGCAGGCACGGATCCAGTCGAACCAGAAGGACCAGGAGCGGATGAACGACCGCCTGGCGGGCATCGAGAAGCGCTTGCGCGCGCAGTACTCCGCACTCGACTCGACGATGGCCAACGCCAACGCGCTGTCCAAGTACGTGACCCAGCAGATCACGACCTGGAACAAGAGCACGGCCTGAAGGGGTGGCTGCGCGGAATCGGCGTCGGCCGTCCCCGGCCCGGCCCCGGTTCGGGCGCGATGCGCCCGGTTGCCCCCCTCCCCGGGCCGCCTGGCTGCCTCAAACCCCCGTCAAACCCGCTTTTTCGCCGTAAAGGTTCCCCGCGCCGCGTCGATAAACAGGCACAGACGCAGGAGCCCCGGAAATGTTCAGCAGTGCCCACCAGATCGGAACCCGACGCCCCTCGGCCTCGAACTACCGCGATGTCCACGCCACCACCGCGATCGAAGGCGCCACGCCGCACAAGCTGGTCAGCCTGCTGTACCAGTCCGTCGCCAGCGAGATCGCCGCCGCACGCGGCGCCATCGCCCGCGCCGACATCGCCGGCAAGGGCCGCGCGATCGCGCATGCGGTGCGCGTCATCGAGGAAGGGCTGGTGGCCCCCCTCGACATGACCGCGGGCGGTGCGCTCGCCCAGAACCTCTCCGACCTGTACCAGTACCTGGTGCACAGGCTGACGGTTGCCAACCTGCACAGCGACGATGCGGTGCTCGCCGAGTGCGCCAAGCTCGTCGAGGTGCTGCGCGATGGCTGGGACGGCATCGCCAGCCAGGTGGCAGGACCCGCCCGGGCGGCCGCATGAGCCGGCTCGCACGCCAACAGGGAAACAGAACCATGAACTCCGTGCTGCTGAACTACTACGAAGCCATCGAACAGGCGAGCCAGGACATGCTGGCGGCCGCGCGCGTCGGCGACTGGGACCATGTCGTCAAGCTCGAGGGCGCCTGCGCGCTGCTGATCGCCCAGCTCAAGCGCAACGCCGCCGAGCGGCCTCTCGAAACGGAGGAGGCCCAGCTGAAGTCACGCATCATGCAGCGCATCCTCGTCAACGACGCCGAGATCCGCCAGCTGGCCGAGCCCTGGCTCGAGGACCTCGACCACATCCTGGCCGGCCGGCCGAAGACGGTGCACTGAACCGTCAGCGCAAGCCCGAGATGGAAACCAGGCCCGCGCCGCTCGACGCGCTGGCCGGCAGTCTTGCCGGCCTCGACGAGTTTCGCGTCGCCGTGCCGCGCGAGATCGCGACGATGCTGCGCGAGCTCGCCGACGGCAACGTGCCGCTGAACCTGAACGCCGCCGACGGCATCGTCTACACGACCACGATCTGGACGATCGACATCGAGCGCGGGACGCTCGGCTTCTGCGCCGACGTCGGCGACACGCGCCTGCAATCGCTGCTGGAGTGCGAGGAGGTGGTCGTCGTCGGCTACCTCCACAACGTCAAGCTGCAGTTCGAGATCGCCAATCTCGTCCTCGTGCGGGGCAGCCGGGCGAGCGTGCTGAGCTGCACGGTGCCGCGCGAGATGTTCCGCTTCCAGCGCCGCAACGCCTTTCGCGTTCGCCCGCTGATGCGCAGCGCCCCGACGGCGCGCCTGGCCCATCCGCAGGCCGAGGGAATCGAACTCGCGCTGCGCGTGATCGACGTCAGCATCGGTGGCTGCGCCCTCTTCCTGCCCGACGACGTCCCGCCGATGCCCCCCGGGCTGCTGCTCGAGCGGGTCGAGCTCGACCTCGACGCCGACACGCGCTTCCAGGCCAATCTGCGCCTGCAGCACGTGACGGCCATCAATGCCGAGGCCCGCGGCGTGCGCCTCGGCTGCGCCTTCGTGCGGGCGGGTGGCGATGCGTTGCGCGCGTTGCAGCGCTTCATCGACCAGACGCAAAAGCGCGGCAAGCTGCTCGCGCTGGATTGACCCCGACGACGCATTCACGGGCGGGGAAGGCCCCGGGAAGGCCCCGGGGCGCGCGCGTCAGCGCTTCGGCTTGGTCGGGGCGGGTTCCCGGGTCCAGGTCTGCAGGTCGAAGACGGTGGCAGCGCCGGTGTGCGCGAACAGCCCTCGACACAGCACCAGGGCCGCGTCCTTCGACATCAAGACCGGCAACACCTGCCCCGAGTCGAACTGGAGGTGCAGGCGCACGTCGTCCGGGGTGTCCCAGTGGACGACGCCGGCACCCAGACAGCGGACCGGAGTCGCCGGCATGCCCTCGGGGTGATTCCCGTGCGCCTCGACGTTGAGAAGCGCCGAGGCGACCGCGGGAACATCCTCCTCCTGGACCTGGATCGAGGTGTCGTGAAGGGAGCCGTCGACCCTGGCTTCCGTCTCCAGGACCACCCCGGCGCCGTCGGCCGAGGGTTTGGAATCCTTCAATTCCTCGACCTCGACCTCGACCTCGACGTTTCTTGCCCGCTTGTTCATCCCGAGTCCCTGGTGGTCATGGATCCACACGAAGCCACCGGAAATTCTAGCGTCTGGCAAGCCGACGCCAACCGGCAGAAACGCTAGAGCGCGCCCATCACCGTGTCCGGCTTCAGGCGACCCATCATCAGGACCGCCTGGCGCGGGGTTGCGGTCGCGACGAACAGACCCTCGATGTCGTCGCACAGTTCCGGACTGTTCAGAAAGGCCATCGACCACAAGGGGTATTCCCGCAGCGTCGACTTGCGGTCGAGGACCAGGCGGAAGTCGGCATGGCGCCGATCCGCGGCGATCCGATTCTTGAGGATATCGACGGCTTCCTCGCGCCCCTCCAGAACCTGCGCGAAGTGCGCGCCGGTGTAGGTCAGGCACCCGGTGATATCGAGCATGCGATTGTTGCGGCGCGAGATCGCAAGGATCTTGCGCACGGCGCTGGCGTCGACACAGTCGACCGCACGGCTGACGTAGAAGAGTTGGCGCAGCTGGGACATGGCAATGGGCGGGCTTGTGGGCAGGGAGCAGGCCGAGGCAGTCGCCCGCTCAGACCTGCATGTTCATGATGTCGGAATAGGCCTGGACGAGACGATTGCGCACCTGCAGCGTCGCCTGGAAGCCGATCTGGGCCTTCTGCATCGCTACCATCGTCTGCTCGAGACTCACCGTCGGATTGTCCAGCTGCACCTCGCGCTGCATGGCGGTCGCATCGTTCTGGGCCTTGCTGACGGCGCCGAGCGCCTTGCCGAGCGCCTGCTGGAAGCCGGCACTTTCGACGGCGGCGCCGCCGCGCTGCAGCGGCTGGCCATTCGGCGTCAGTCCGGCGCGCGCTGCCGCCTGGGCGAAATCGAAAGGCTTCAGCGTGACGTTCATCTCGGCTCCAGCAGCGGGCGCGCCAGCGCGACCCATGCCCGGCATCGTAGGCACGCGGGCTGGGCGCGGTGGGGCGAACTGACGCACCTTTTCAGGGTTGTTCGCCGCATGACGCCACCGGCCTTGTTCGAATAATCGTCGCCATCCAGGGCCCTTTTGCGCCCGACGCATTCCGAGAGTCCATGGACAACGCCGTCGCCCTCAGTTCCCAGCTTCCGATGGTCGTGCCCGGCAGCTTCACCGGCCGCATCAAGGCGATGCCGGCACGCGCCAAGGCCTCGGCGGCGATCGGTGTGATCGCCCTCGTCGGCGTGGTCCTGGCGCTGACGCTCAACGCCAGCCAGGGCGACTTCAAGGTGCTCTATGCCAACCTGTCCGACAAGGACGGCGGCGCGGTGATCGCCCAGCTGGCGCAGATGAACGTTCCGTACCGCGTGACCCCCGGCAGCGGCGCGATCCTGGTGCCGGCGTCGCAGGTACCCGACCTGCGATTGAAGATGGCGACCGCGGGCTTGCCGAAGGGCTCGGTCAACGGCTACGAGCTGATGGACGCGGCCCGGTTCGGCCAGACCCAGTTCCAGGAGCGCCTGACCTTCCAGCGCGGACTCGAAGGCGAGCTGACGCGTTCCATCACGTCGCTCGCAGCCGTCCAGGCCGCGCGCGTCCACCTCGCACTGCCGAACCAGAACGGCTTCTTCCGCGAACAGCAGAAGCCGAGCGCCTCGGTGCTGCTGACGCTGTATCCAGGTCGCACGCTCGACCGCGCGCAGATCGCCGGCATCGTCCACCTCGTGTCCTCGAGCGTGCCCGAGCTCAACCCGAAAGCCGTCAGCGTGCTCGACCAGAGCGGCGCCCTCCTCACCGGCAACAGCGACACGCCGCAGAACGCGGGTCTCGATGCGCAGCAGCTGCAGTACGTCAGCCAGGTCGAGACCGGGTACGCCAAGCGGATCTTCGAATTGCTGGAGCCTATCGTCGGTCGCGACAACCTGCGCGCGACCGTCGCCGCCGAGATCGATTTCTCGCAGACCGAAGCGACGTCCGAGGAATTCAGGCCCAATCAGGGCGCCGACGCCAGCATCTCGATCCGCAGCCAGCAGACGACGGAGCAGTCCGGCGCCAGCGGCGCAATGCCGAGCGGCGTTCCGGGCGCGGCGTCGAACCAGCCACCGGTGGCGGCGACTGCGCCGCTGGTCGGCGCCTCTCAGCCGCTGCAGGCCGCGCCGCTCTCCGGCGGCGGGGCCAACGGACGGCGCGAGGCGGTCACGAACTACGAGGTCGACAAGACGGTGCGGGTGACGCGCAATGCAAGCGGCAACATCAAGCGTCTCAACGCGGCCGTCGTCGTCAACAACCGCAGCGTCACCGATGCCAAGGGCAAGACGACCCAGGTCGCCCTCGGCACCGAGGAGATCGACAAGCTGACGGCGCTCGTGCGCGAGAGCATCGGCTTCAAGCAGGACCGCGGCGACTCGGTCAAGGTCATCAACGCGCCGTTCAGGATCGAGACGGTCGCGGCCATCGACATCCCCTGGTGGAAGCAACCGGACACGCTCGACTTCCTGCGCGCTGCCGCGGTTCCGGTGTCGCTGGCACTGGTCGCGATCGTCATCTTCTTCGGCCTCGTCCGGCCTGGCGTGCGGGCGATGCTGGCCACGCCGCGGGTCACCCAGGGGACGCAGCTCAACGCGGTCGTCGACGAATCGCCGGCCCTGCCAGTGCTGCCGCCGCCGCGACCGAACGAGCACCTGGAGAACGCCAAGCTGATGGCACAGACGAATCCCGCCGCAGTCGCAGGCATCCTGCGCGGCTGGGTCGGCAGCGATGCCAACGAGAAGCGCTGAGGACCGATCGCCATGGACGAAGAAGGCCTGGAGAACTGCGCGATTCTGCTGATGTCGCTCGGCGAGGAGCACGCGGCGGAAGTGTTGAAGCATCTGACGCCCAAGGAAGTGCAGAGCATGGGCGAAACGATCGCGCGGATGAAGTCCATCCCCCGGGATCGGATGGAAAACGTGCTGGAGATGTTCACCACGGTCTCCTCGCAGCAGGCCAATCTCGTCGGCGATACCGACGAGTACGTCCGGGCGGTGCTGCGCAAGGCGCTCGGCGACGACAAGGCCAACCTGCTGCTCGACCGCATCCTCCAGGGCTCCGACGTGACCGGGATCGAAGGGCTGAAGTGGATGGACGCCGGCGCCGTGGCCGAACTGCTGCGCAACGAGCATCCGCAGATCGTCGCCGCCATCCTCGTCCACCTCGATCACGACCAGTCTTCCTCGGTGCTGAAGCTGCTGGCCGAGCGCCAGCGCAACGAGGTCCTGGTGCGGATCGCCACGCTCGACGGCATCCAGCCCTCGGCGCTGAAGGACCTGAACGAGGTCATGGCGACGCTGCTCGCCGGCGGCGACCGGATGCGCAAGTCGACGCTCGGCGGGGTCAAGGCCGCGGCCGAGATCCTCAACCTGATGGGCACCAGCATCGAGACCTCGGTGCTCGACTACATCCGTGAGGCCGACGGCGACCTGGCCCAGCAGATCATGGACAACATGTTCACCTTCGATGACCTGATCAAGGTCGACGACAAGGCGATCCAGTCTCTGCTCAAGGAAGTCCAGACCGAATCGCTCGTCATCGCGCTCAAGGGCGCCGCGCCGGAACTGCGCGAGAAGATCTTCAAGAACATGTCGACCCGCGCCGGCGAGACCCTGCGCGAAGAACTCGATTCGCGCGGCCCGGTCCGCGTGTCCGAGGTCGAGACCGAACAGAAGGAACTTCTCAAGGTGGTTCGCCGCCTGGTCGAAGAGGGCGTGATCGTCCTGGGAGGCGGTGGTGATGACGATTTCGTCTAGGCACCGCAACGTCCCGCCGCCGCAAGGCTCGACGACGACCAAGCCCTCCTCGCCCTATGCACGATTCATCCCGCGCGAGGAACTGAGCTCGTTCGCGGCGTGGGACCCCGGAGATCTGTCCGACGCCTCAACCCCGCTCTCCGGCACGGTTGCGGACGCCGCGGTCGAGGATCCGGCGATGCCCCTGGACGATCAGCTGCGCGCCGCGCGCCAGACCGGCTACCAGGACGGCTACCGCGACGGCCTGGTCGCGCTCGAAGGTTTCAAGCAGAGCTTCGCGGTCCAGGCCACGGCGCAGATCGGCGCGCTGCTGACGTCCATCGGCGGCCAGCTCGACACCCTCCAGCAGGAGATGGCGCAGGCACTGGCGCTCACGGCAACCCGTCTGGCGCGCCAGATCGTGCGCAGCGAACTGACATCGCGTCCGGACGCGGTCGCGAGCGTCGCCCAGGAAGCGCTGGACACCTTGCTGCTGAGCGCACGCCACATCACCCTGCGCGTCCATCCCGACGACCAGCCGCTGGTCGAAGACGGCGCCGGCGAGGTGCTGGCGGCGCGCGGCGCGCGACTCGTCGCCGACGCGTCCATCGTGCGCGGCGGATGCCTCGTCGAATCCAACATCGGCATCATCGACGCGACGCTGGAGACACGCTGGCGCCGCGCCGCCGCGGCGCTGGGTTCCGACGAGTCCTGGGACGCCACCGCGTCGGCGCCGCCGGCCATGCCCGCATGAGCGTCGTCGACATGCCGCAGGCCGCCGTGTCATCGTCACTCGTGACGGAGCGCTGGCAGCGCTATCTCGGCGACATGCAGAACTTCGCCTCCCAGGCGGTGCCTCTCGAGGCCCAGGGCCTGCTGGTGCGCGTGACCGGCCTGGTGCTCGAGGCCGCCGGCATCCGGGTGCCCGTCGGCTCGGTCTGCGAAGTCCGGATGGAAGGTCAAAGCCCGGTGATCGCCGAAGTCGTCGGCTTCTCGGCCGATTGCGCCTACCTGATGCCGACCAGCGACATCCAGGGCCTGGCGAGCGGCGCCCGGGTGGTGCCCCGTCCCTCGCCGGTCGTGCCGATGAAGCTCGGCGCGTCCCGCCACCCGTGGCGACGCAACGAGGACCGCACCCTGCACCTGCCGGTGGGCGACGGGCTCCTCGGACGCGTCGTCGATTCGCACGGCCAGCCGATGGACCGCAAGGGCGAGCTCGTCGACGTTCACACCGAACCCCTGACCCGGCGACCGATCAATGCCATGGACCGCGACCCGGTGCGTACCCCGCTGGACACCGGCGTGCGCGCGATCAACGCGATGCTGACGGTCGGCCGCGGCCAGCGCATCGGCCTGTTCGCCGGCACCGGCGTCGGCAAGTCGATATTGCTTGGGATGATGGCCCGCTACACCGCCGCCGACGTGATCGTCGTCGGCCTGATCGGCGAGCGCGGCCGCGAGGTCAAGGAGTTCATCGAGGACATCCTCGGCGAGGAGGGCATCCGCCGGGCCGTGGTGGTCGCGGCGCCGGCCGACGCGCCGGCGCTGGTGCGCCTGCAGGGCGCGAACTACGCCACCGTGATCGCCGAGCACTTCCGCGATCGCGGCAAGAACGTGCTGCTGCTGATGGACTCGCTGACCCGCTATGCGATGGCGCAACGGGAGATCGCCCTGGCGATCGGCGAGCCGCCCGCCACCAAGGGCTATCCGCCGAGCTGCTTCGCCAAGCTGCCGCAACTGGTCGAGCGCAGCGGCAACGGCGTCGCCGGCGGCGGCTCCATCACCGCCTTCTACACCGTGCTGTCCGAAGGCGACGACCAGCAGGATCCGATTGCCGATGCCGCCCGCGGAATCCTCGACGGCCACATCGTGCTGTCGCGCGAGCTCGCCGAAGGCGGCCACTACCCGGCGATCGACATCGAGAAATCGGTCTCGCGGGTGATGACGAACGTCGCCGCGAGCGAACACGTCGACGCGGCCCGGCGCTTCCGCCAGCTCCACGCGCGCCACAACAAGGCCCGCGACCTGATCCAGCTCGGCGCCTATGCGCCCGGCCACGACGCCGAACTCGATGCCGCGGTGCGGCTGCATCCGGCGATGACCGACCTGCTGCAGCAGAACATGCACGAGCGCGCCGATCTCGGTGCGAGTCTGGCCCAGCTCTATGCCGTGATCGAACCCTGAACCCGAACGACGACCTCATGACGAACCTGCAGCCCCTGACAGCCCTGCTCGCCCAGAGCGAACGCCAGCGCGACCTCGCGCTGGCCGACCAGCTGAAAGCCCAGACCGCGAGCGACGCCGCCGCGGCTCAGGCCGAGCAGCTGCTCGCCTACCGGCGGGAATACGAGCAACGCTGGAGCGCCCAGTTCTGCCGCGAAGGCAAGATCGAGCTGGTGCGTTGCTACCAGGGCTTCATGGAGCGGCTGACCCAGGCCGTCGATGCCCAGGCGAACGCCGCGCTGCATGCGCGGGCCCAGGTTGAAAAGGCGACGCAGCAGGTGCGCGAACACGAGGTCCGCGTGGCCGCGGTGCGCAAGCTGGTCGAACGCCGGGTCGCCGAAGAGCGCATCGCCGCCGACCGGCGCGAGCAGAAGCAGGACGACGAACTCGCTGCGCGCATGGCCTGGTCGCGTCGCAGCGGCAATGGCCGCGCCAACGCTTCCTGATCCGGAGTCCCTCGCCGTGCCGATGCCCGCCACCTTCGTACTTGCCCCGCGCGTCGCTGCGCCTGCGCCAATGCCGGCGCCCGCGCCTCAGGCCCCGGTGCGGCCGCCTGCCGCGCACCCATTCGCGGAACTCCTGCGCCAGAACCGGTTGCCGACGATCCAGGCGCAGCCGGCACCTGCGCCCGCACCCTCGGCCGATCCGGCTCCGGCAGACGAATCCGCGCCGACGCCAGAACCGTCCCGGCCGGCCGGCCCCCGGGCGAAGGCGCGAACTTCGAACACCGATGGCGGCGGCGCGCGCAGCGGCCATGTCTCCTCGACGACGCCGACCGAGAGCCAAGCGGCCAAGCCCGCGGGTGCGTCCGACGACGCGGCCCCCGGGACCTCGACCGACACGACCATGGCGCAGTGGCTCGCCGACCTGCGCCCGCTTCCCGCCGACCGTACCGCAGCGGGCGGACCCTCAGGCGAAACCGCCGAAGCGAGCCCCTCCGAGGCCGACACCGGGCAGGCCGGCGGCGTCCGCGGACGACCGGTGGAAGCCCGTGACCCGAACCTCGGGGACCCCGTCGACCACGAGGCGGGAGACGAGCAGCTCCTGCGCGAAGGAAAGGACTTCAGGGCCGCCCTCTCGGCAGAGCCGTCGGGCGCACTTGCTGCCGGCGTCACGCCGGGTGCGACCGCGAAAGGCCCGCGCGGCGTCGACACCGCGCCGGGTGCACCTGCCGTCGCCGCCCTGCCGCAGGCCACTCCGCTCGCACCGGGTTCGTCGGCCGCGCCGGTCAGCGTCGCACTGCCCGTGCCCCTCGACGCACCCGACTTCGCGCAGGCGCTCGGCGTCCAGGTCAGTGTGCTGGCGAAGAACGGCGTCCACAAGGCCGAACTCCATCTCAACCCGGCCGACATGGGACCGGTCTCGGTGCAGATCGTCATGGACGGCACGCAGGCGCGTATCGACTTCGGCGCCGATCTGGCCCACACCCGCCGAGCGATCGAGGCCGGGATTCCGGAGCTCGCGGGCGCCCTTCGCGACGCCGGACTGAC
>JBBQCD010000002.1:0-144919 GCA_038318385.1 Burkholderiales bacterium
GAGCGTCCAACACGGGTTGCCCACCGCCGGCCTGTGCGTGGCTGGCGCCACGCCGGCCGTGGACAACCCTGCACCGATGCTCATCGTGACTTGAGAATCAAGTCATCAACCGTCCGCGAGAACGGGGCAACTCCAACTCCAGTCTGCATTTGCAGTGATGACCCAGCTCGCGTGTCCTCCAACGCCCGAGAGGGCTACCGTAGCGGCAACGATTCCTCCGAAAGCTCTAGTTCCACAAGCCGGGGTGGCAAGCGGACGGCGTCGTAGCGGTCGCTCGTGGACTGCGGCTATTGGCCGACTCCACTCATCGCCCTGGCGCGGGTGACTGTCATGTGACCGCGTCAGCAACACGTTACCGGCCCACGGACTCGAACGTCGCTGATATCGGCCGCAGCCACAACTCTGCCGCCTCGCTCCCCTCCTGCGTGTCGGCGGCCGTGGCACTGGCGCCGGCCTTCCCGGTGCCTGGGGTTGCGTGTGGCGACAACTCCGCCGCGGCCTGATCACGCTGCCAACGCTGCCCCTGAGGTGTCTGTCCGCCTGGCCAGGTAGCGCCTGATCGCATCGGCGGCGCGGCCTGCGCCGTCCACGCCGGCGTACCAGCCCTTTACCCGTTCGGCGCTGGCGGCAAAGCGCGGGTCGGTTGCGACGCGCTTCACTGCATCGGTGAGGCGAGGCGTGTCAGCGTGCCGTGGCGCCACCGCCAATGCCATGCCGTGGCGGGCCGCCAAGTCGACGTTCAGGTCCTGCTCGGGATGCAACGGCAGGCCCACCAGTGGCGTGCCGCTGGTCATGGCGGTCTGCACCGAGCCCTGTCCACCCATCGTCACGGCCACCTGCACCTGCGGCATCACGCGGTGGCTGGGCAACAGGCCAGTTACCACCACGCCGGGGTCCGACACAGGCCCGAAATCGTGCACCGTGGCGCCGACGATCACACGCAGCCCGGCCGCGCGCACGCGGGCGGTGACCTTGCGCAGCAGGGATGCCGAACTGGATGACAGCACAACGTACGCAGTGGGTTCGCGACCGTCCAGGAAAGCCTGGACCTGAGGCGAAATCGGCAGGTCCAGTTGCGCAAACAGCGGTCCGGTGTAGACCAGTTGCGTATCGGGCCGGTAGAGTCCGGGCCGCTTCGGCCGCCAGGCTTCCAGTTCGGCCTCGGACACCCCCAGCACCTCGGGCAGGTCGGTCACCAGCGTCAGGTCACCCAGCATCAAGGCCGCCAGCGTGGGCACGGGCTCCACGCCCAGCTCGGCCGCCACGCTGTTGAGAAAGACGGTGGGGTCGGTTAGCCGAGTTGGCATGGCGTTCGCCATCTTGCGCTTCACCCACGCCGGCAACCACTCCAGGGCGGGCGCCGGCATGGTCGCAGGCACCGGGGCCAGACCGCGCTCGAAGACGGGCGGGACATAGGAGGCGCCGTGCGACGCTACCAGTGGGATGCCTGCCACGCGTGACGACAGGTAAGCTGTAAGCGTGAAGCCGATCACCACCGCCTGCGCCCCCACTTGACGGAAGAATGCAGCTTCGGCCGCAACGCTGCGGCGCACCTCGTCGGCCTCCAGCATCCGCACGCCGGGCTTGCCGATACGCACCAGGTCCTTCAGAAAGCGCCCACAGCGCGCCGCATCCATCTCGGGCGGCAGCAGGGTCCAGGGCATGCCGGCTTCGTCCAGCACGCGTGTGTACGGCCCGCCATGCGTGGCCAGTGCCACGGCCTCGCCGCGCGCTTGCAGGGCCTGGGCAATGGCCAGCATGCGTGAGGTCTCGGAGAGAAAGCCGCAGTTCGGCAACAGCACAATCATCAGAGTCTCCGTCGGTGGTCGACATAAAGGTAATATATTGGATATGACCGCGAACCGTCAATGGCTGGACCTGGGGCTGGACGCCCTGCCCACCCCGCGCGCCGATCGCGTGCGCCTGTTCCGGCTGCTGCTGGCGACGGCGGCACGCATGCGCGTGGCACTGGATCGTGAGTTGGCGTCCAGCGGCATCACCACGCAGCAAGCTGCGCTGCTGCAGTGCGTGCAGGCGCAGCCCGAGGCGCCGACCATGGGCGTTGTGGCGCTGGCGATGTCGATGACGCACCAGAACGTCAAGCAGATCGCTTTGGCGCTGCAGCGCAAGGGATTCCTTGACATCGTGGTCGACGAAGCCGATCGCCGCGCCCGTCGGCTTGTGCTGACCGCGCACCACCATCGCTTCTGGGCCCGGCGCAACCCTCAGGACTTCAGCGCGGTGGAAAGCCTGACCGTGGAGCTGGGCGACGCCGATGTGCGAACCCTGGTGGGCCTGCTGGCCCGCTTGGACTGACCTTCGGGAGGCTCGCCTCCGCCCCAGACCAAGTGGTACGCGGCCATTGCCCAATGTGGCGCCCTTCTTTCTGGTGCCTTCCTCATGGTGTCAACGTCTCGTTGGTTGCCTCACAGCAACTGCGAGTTGCAGATTCGGCACCTGAACCGGTCGGTCGGGAGCACCCGCAATTGGCCGCGTCCCTTTCGGATACAGACATCCCCGCAACGTACGTCTCTCGGCAATCCTCATGACGGGTCGAGCGAAAACCGGCAATCCCGGTAAAGGGGGTGCCGCTTAGCGAGGGCTGTCCCGCAGTGAGAGCTGTCCTGTTAATCCGTAGGTCCCTGGTTCGAGCCCAGGTCGAGGAGCCAGAAGAAAAAATAGGGTCTGACAGCGATGTCAGGACCCTGGTCGTTTCGTATGCGCCAAGCCGGTGCCGCCGATGTGCGTCCGAGTAGCGCCACTCCTTCGCAGAGCGCCCATTCGGTCATCCCACATCGGCGCGACACCGGCTCAAGACCAGGCGGCGTCTGCCGATAAGGATGTGTGCCCCGTGATTCTGCGAGCCACTGTCACCGGAGCTCGGAATGAATCAATTGGCACTGCTGAAGTTCGATCAGGCAAATATTCTTGGCCAGCTCGACGATCTCGACGATTCCGAACTCGACGCCCTTGATTTCGGCGTCATCGGCTTCGACGCCGACACCGCCGTGCGCCGATACAACGCGTTCGAGTCCGGGCTTGCCGGGCTCGCCCCGCAACGAGTGCTCGGCAATGCGCTGTTCACCGCTGTCGCGCCCTGCATGAACAATTTTCTGGTGGCTCAGCGTTTCGAGGATGCCGCCACGTCGGCAACGTTCCTTGACGCGACCATCGACTATGTCTTCACGTTGCGCATGCGCCCGGCGAAAGTCGCGCTGCGGCTGTTGGCCTCCCCCACGCTCGCCCTGCGCTACGTCCTCGTCAATCGACGCACCTGAGTGGTCGCGACCGTTCCTGAGCTCGCAGAAGAATACGAGGCACTGATCCAGTTCCTGTATCTGGCCCCTGTCGGCTTGGCGCAGACGTCGCTAGACGGCGAGATCGCGATGATCAACCCGATCTCCGCGCAGCTGCTGATGCCGCTGTCGCGGGACGGTGACTTGACGAACCTGTTCACCGCTTTGGAGACTGTGGCGCCGGATCTCCGGCATCGAGTCTCCACGTTCGATCAACCGAAAGGGATGATCTGCGACGCCTTGCGCATCCAGGTTGGGGTGGGGGCCCGGAACAAGCACAATCCTCAGATGTTGTCGTTCAGCCTCCTCAAGCTCGATGAGGAGCGGCTCATGGCGGTGCTCAGCGACATCACGCAGCAAGTCGCTCAGGAGCGCCTCCTCCGGCAGAACGACGCATGGCTCAACGCCATCCTGACCGGCGTCACCGACTATGCGTTGGTGCGACTGGACAAGGAGGGGTGCGTGGACGAATGGAACCCGAGCATCGCGCGAATCACCGGCTTCGGGCGGGAGGCGATCCTCGGCAGGCCCTTCTCCGTCTTCTATCCCAGCGGCGGTACGACGCCCGACCGTGTCCTGGATCGCCTGCGTGAGGCAGACGAAAGTGGCTGGAGCCTCGACGAGGGATGGCGCGTCAAGTCCGACGGGACTCGTTTCTGGGGCAGCGCGATGATCTCCCCATTGCGCGAGCGCCCCGACGCGCCATGCCAGGGCCAAGGACTGGTGGACACAGTGCCAGACGAACCCGCGTACTGTCTGATCATCCGCGACATCACCGACAAGCGTGAGGCGAGCGAAGGCCAGCGCAAGGCGTCCACCTGCGACCACCTGACGGGGATTGCCAACCGCAGGACGTTCTTCGAAGCCGCCGAAGTGGAGTTGGCCCGCGGCCGGCGAGCGCCCCGCGAACTATCCCTCGTCCTGTTCGATGCCGACCATTTCAAGAACGTCAATGACAAACACGGCCATCCCGCGGGCGATGCGGTGCTGCGCCACTTGGCAGCGTTGCTGACAGTCACCTTCCGAGAGGTGGATGTGGTCGGACGGGTAGGCGGAGAAGAGTTCGCGGTGTTGCTGCCATCGACCGGCATTCAGGGCGCTACAAAGGTCGCGGAGCGACTGCGACTTGCGGTGGCTTCCAAGCCGGTCGAAGTGGACGGTGTACAGATCCACTACACGGTGAGCGCAGGCGTCGCGACCACCGACGACCATTCGATGTCTCTGGACGCGTTGATGAAACGGGCCGACGTCGCCTTGTACGCGGCCAAGGCAGCCGGCCGGAATCAAGTCCAGAGCTGGTCGTCCTAGCTCGAACCTTCGCAGCAGCACCTCGAATGGCCGCGATGCAAAGTGAAAGCGCCGGCGCCCACGAGGCGTTGATGCAGTTCCTGTACAGAGCGCCGATCGGCTTGCTGCAAACGACGTTGGACGGCACGATCGAGATGATCAATCCGATGTCCGCCAGCCTCCTCATGCCGTTGTCGCGCAACGGCGACCTGGATAACCTGTTCACGGCGCTGGAAGAGGTCGCCCCGCACCTGCGCCAGTTGGTGGTCGGGTACGAACCGTCCAACGGAGCGGTGTGCGATTCGCTTCGGATCGTGGTGCCCGCCCGTGGCGAGTCGGCCGCCGCAGCCCAGATCCTTTCCATCAGCCTCATGAAGCTGGATGAGCTTCGCCTGATGGGGTTGGTCAGCGACGTCACGCTGGAAGTGCAACGCGAAGAGTCAGGACTGGCTCGCCGACTGGATGCGGCGGCAAGGACCGACACCTTGACGAAGATGCCGACCCGGCCCGTCGTCCGAGATCGGATCCAGCGAGCCATCGAACGGGCACGCGTCGAACCGAACTACGATTTTGCGGTTCTCTTCATGAACTGCGATCGCTTCAAGCAGATCAACGATTCTCTTGGGCACTTGGCCGGTGACGAAGTGCTTGGCTTGATGGCGAATCGACTGCGCGCCGCGCTTCGCCGGCGCAACCGTGGCGATCGAACGGCCGACAACGAGGCGATGGCAGGGCGTCTGGGCGGCGACGAGTTCGTGGTGCTCCTCGACAATCTGCAAGCAGCGGAAGAAGTGCATGCGGTGGCCCAGCGGCTGCTCGATGTGCTGAGCCAGCCTTACAGCGTGCTCGGGCAGCAGCTTCACTTCACCGCCAGCATGGGCGTGGTCCTGCGCGACCACGTCACGGGCGACGCCGATGCTGCGCTTCAGGACTCGAGCATCGCGATGGTTGAAGCCAAGCGTGCGGGCGGCGCGCGCTACGTCGTCTTCGAACCATCGATGCATGAACGCGCAGCGCGGCGCGGCGGCATCGAAAGCGACTTGCGACGCGCCTTGCTCAACCACGAGCTCTTTGTCGTCTATCAGCCGATAGTGGCGCTGCAGATTCCGGAGGGCGCCGACTGCCCTCCCTCACATGCCGCCGGTGTCGAGGCGCTGGTGCGCTGGCGCCATCCCACGCGGGGTGTCGTGCCGCCCCTGGAGTTCATCGGCATCGCGGAAAAGTGCGGACTGATCGGCCCCATCGGCGAATTCGTCCTCTCGGCAGCGTGCCACCAGTTCACGGTGTGGCGGCGCGAACTGGGCCGGCTTGCCCCCCGACTCCTGGCGGTGAACTTGTCGCGCGGCCAACTCGGCGATTCGAGCTTTGTCGAGATCGTCGAGCGGATTCTGAGGTCCAGCGGTATGCAACCCTCGGACCTACAGCTGGAAGTCACGGAGAGCCTGGCCGCTCAGGACGAATCAGTCCAGGCGCGTCTGCAGCAGCTCAAGGCGCTCGGCCTGTCGCTCGCACTGGACGATTTCGGAACAGGCTATTCGTCTTTGGCAAGCCTGCATCAGCTGCCGGTGGGCACGGTGAAGATCGATCGCTCATTCGTCAGCGAGGCCGTGTCGAGCGCACACCATCACGTGTTGATCGAAGCGACAGTCCGGGTAGCCCGGAGCCTCGGAATGGGCACGGTGGCAGAGGGAATCGAAACCCAGGCGCAAGCCGATCTGGTGACGCAACTGGGCTGTGAAAAGGGGCAAGGCTACCTTTTCAGCCGGCCGCTTTCAGCAGCGGACCTCGTGCTCTGGCTGGCAAGGAACGATGCCCCCAAGGCAAGTTGATTTCCGCTGACTGGAACTCCCCGGACGCCCGCGTCCACGACTCGCTCATCGCTTCACCAGCGGACATGTCGACTTCGACAAGGGCTGGAAGGCATCGTTGCCCGGAATGGTGGCCAGCACCTTGTAGTAGTCCCAGGGGTACGACGACTCGCTGGGCGCCTTCACCTGCACCAGGTGCATGTCGTGCACCATGCGTCCATCCTCGCGGATGCTACCGTTGTGGGCAAAGAAGTCGTTGATCTTGCGGCTCTTCATCTTGGCCATCACCGCCTGCGTCGCGTCGGTGCCCGCCTCCTTCACGGAGCGCAGATAGTGCAATGTCGACGAATAGTTGGCCGCCTGGATGGCGGTAGGCATCTTTTTCATGCGTTCGAAGTAGCGGCGCGACCAGGCTCGCGTCTCCTCGTTCGCATCCCAGTAGAAGGCTTCGGTCAGCATCAGGCCCTGCGCGGCCTTCAGGCCGAGACCGTGGATGTCGGTGATGAACACGGCCAGTCCGGCCAGGCTCTGCTTCTTGGGATCGACACCGAACTCCTTGGCAGCCTTGATCGCGTTGATCGTGTCGCTGCCACCGTTGGCCAGGCCGATGATCCTGGCGCCGGAGTTCTGGGCGCTCAACATGAATGACGAGAAGTCCGCGGCGCCCAGGGGATGGCGGGCCGTTCCGAGCACCTTGCCTCCGCCGGCGTTGACCAGTTCGGTCACGTCCTTCTCCATCTGGTGGCCGAAGGCATAGTCGGCGGTCAGGAAGTACCAGCTGGTACCGCCGTTCTTCAGAATTGCCTTGGCCGTGCCGTTGGCCATCGCGTAGGTGTCCCACGCGTAGTGCACGGTGTTCTCGTTGCACGCGGCGTTGGTGATGCGCGTGGAGCCCGCGCCGTTGACGATCGCGATGCGGTTCTTCTCCTTGGCCATGCCCATGGCCGCCAGGGCCACCGCCGAATTGGTGAGGTCGGTGATCATGTCGACCTTGTCCTGGTCGAACCACTCACGCACCTTGCTGGAGGCAATGTCGGCTTTGTTCTGGTGGTCCATCTCGAGGACTTCGATGGGCTTGCCGAGGACCTTGCCGCCGAAGTCTTCCACCGCCATCTTGACCGCGACGACCGAGCCGCGCCCGGACAGGTCCGACAGCGCGCCGGTCATGTCGGTTACGACGCCGATGCGCACGACGCCGTCCGAGATGCCCTGGGCGTGTGCAAGGGTGCCCAGGCCGGCCGTCAGTGCGGCGGCGAGCAGGGTGTTGCGGAATCGATTCATGGTTCTTGTCTCCTGGTTTGTGTGGTTACTGCCAAAGCGACGCGCGGCCGCCGGCCTCAGATCACGTTTCTCGTCAGCCCGCCGTCGATGCAGATGTTCTGCCCGGTGATGTAGGACGCACGGCCGGAAGCCAGGAAGGCGCACAGCCCCCCGAAGTCATCGGCCGTGCCCAGCCGGCCGATCGGGATGCTCTCGGCCATCTGCCGGCGCACGTCTTCTTCCGTGATGGAACTGCGCGCGGCCCGGTCGCGGATCACCCGCTGCAACGCGCCGGTGTCCATCAATCCGGGCAGCAACCCGTTGACGGTGATGCCGCTGCCCGCGACCTCGCGTGCCAGCGAGCCCATCGCGCCCGTGAGCCCTACCCGCAGGCTGTTCGACAGCGCCATATTGGGATAGAGCTCCTTCGCCACGAAGCTCGTGATGTTGAGGATGCGGCCGAACCGTTGCGCTCGCATACGCGGCAGCCAGTGGCGCACCAGCTCCAGCGGCCCCAGCATGTTCACCTCGTAGCTGCGCCGCCACTGGTCCGCGTTGGTTTCCTCGAAGGGCGCGGCCGGGGGGCCTCCGGCGTTGGTGACGATGATGTCCGGGGGGCTGATCCTGTCCACCGCCGCGGCCAGCGCCTGGCGCTGGGCTTCGTCGCCGATGTCGCCGGCCACGAAGGCCGCACCCGGAATCTGCGCCGATGCGGCGGCGCCGTGGGCGGCGTCGCGGCCGTTGACGATCACCCGGGCGCCGGCTTCGGCCAGCGCCAGGGCGCACCCCCAGCCCAGCCCGCGGGTCCCGCCCAGCACCAGGGCCGTGCGGCCCGCGAGGTCGATGCGCATGGTCGGGCCTAGAACGGGCAGTTCGGCTCGAACGCGGGCGGGCGACGATCTCGCAGCGAGGCGATGCCTTCCTTCACGTCCGGGCCGGCGAAGCCCATGAATTCCAGCGCGAGCGAGCTGTCGAAGGTGGGGCCGGCCAGCCGCAGCCAGTTGTTCAGCGCGTACTTGGTCCAGCGGATTGCCGTCTGCGAGCCCTTGGCCAGCTTCCCGGCGACCTCGAAGGCGCGCGGCAGCAGGTCGGCGTCGTCGACGGCCAGCGAAACCAGGCCGATGCGCTCCGCCTCCTCGCCCGACACCGCCTCGCACAGCAGCAGGTAGTACTTCGCCTTGGCCATGCCGCACAGGAGGGGCCAGATGATGGCAGCGTGGTCGCCGGCCGCCACGCCGAGCCGCGTATGACCGTCGATGATGCGCGCCGACTTGGTGGCGATCGAGATGTCGGCCAGCAGGCCGGCCACCAGACCGGCGCCGACGGCCGGCCCGTGCATGGCGGAAACGACCGGCTTGGAACAGTTGATGACGTTGTAGACCAGGTCTCGCGCCTCGCGCCAGACGCGCGCACGCACATGGAAGTCGTTGGCCATCTCCTCCACCAGGCCGAGGTCGCCCCCGGCGGAAAAGCCCTTGCCTTCGCCGCGAATGACGACGACGCGGGTATCGGGGTCCCTGTCGATATCGGTCCAGATGGTCGACAGCTCCCGGTGCATGCGGTGGTCCGCGGTGGAAAGCTTGCGGTTGGCGCTCTGGTCGGCGCCCATCACGACTTCGAGGATGCCGTGATCGTGGCGCTTCAGCGCCAGTGCTTCGTAATGCGCGTAGCGCTCTTCGTGGTTCATGGGGTCGTGTCCTGTGAATGGGTTGCAGCAGCTCAGATCTTCTTGCGACCGTCCCAGTAAGGCTCCTTGAGAACGTTCTTCTGGATCTTGCCGATGGGGGTCTTGGGGAAACTCTCGACGAACTTGACCAGCCGCGGCCGCTTCAGTCGCGCCAGCTTCGCCTCGCACTGCGCGACCACCTCGGCCTCGCCTAGCGAGCAGCCCGGCTTCAGCAGAATGTAGGCGGCCGGCACCTCGCCCCACTTGTCGTCCGGGATGCCGAACACCGCGCATTCGGCCACCTGCGACAGCTGATACAGCACGTTTTCGATTTCCTTCGGGTAGACGTTCTCGCCCCCGGAAATCAGCATGTCCTTGGCCCGGTCGATGAGGGTGATGAAACCATCCTCGTCGATGGTTCCGACGTCGCCCGACAGGCCCCAGCCGTCGCCCAGCTTGAAGAAGTCGGCGGTCTGCTGCGGCTCGTCGAAGTAACGCAGCATGAGGTTCTCGCCGCGCGAGGCGACCTCGCCGATCTCCCCGGGTGCAGCCGGCGTGCCGTCGGCTCGCAGCACCGCCACGTCGACGTTGTACGGCTGCCGACCGACGGTGCCCAGCTTCTGCGGCAGCCAGGCCGGCGGCAAGGCGGCGATCACGCCCATCTCCGACTGGCCGTAGATCTGCGTCAGCTTCAGGCCCGGCAGGCGTTGCATCAGTTCGCGCTGCACCCAATCGGGCATCGGTGCCCCGGCGAACGACAGCTTGCTCCAGGTGGCGAGATCACGCTGCTCCAACGCCGGGTGGGTGACCAGCGCATTGGCCTGCGTCGGCACCATGAACGCGGCAGTGATCTTTTCCTGTTCCACGGCGTCCATCCAGGCCTCGGGCGACCAGGGGGTGACGAAGACCGTGGTGGCGCCGACCAGCACGGCGGGCTGGAACATGATGTTGAGGGCCGCCACGTGGAACAGCGGCGTGACGATGCCGACCACGTCGACGTCGGTCAGGCGCTCCTCCACCACCACGGTCTGGGCGGTGATCTCGCGCGCGCGGTGATTCATCAGGACGCCTTTGGGGCGGCCGGTGGTGCCGCCGGTATAGGTCATGCAGAACGGGTCGCGTTCGTCCAGCGCCACGTCGGGCGCAGTGGCGCTGGCTCCCTCGAGCAACTGGGCGAACGGCGTCGCCTGGGAGAGGACGCCATCGCCGATGGTGATGAAGGTGCGGATCTGGGGGCAGTCGTGCCGGATCGTTTCCACCTTCTCGGCGAACGCGGCATCGACGATCAGCACCTCGGTCTTCGACTTGTTCAGCACCCACGCCAACTCCGCCGGCGCGTAAAGCACGGAAATGTTGTTCAGCAGGTAGCCGGAGCGCGCGACGCCGAAGAAGACCGTGCCGTACTCCGGCAGGTTGCGCGACAGCATGGCCACCGTGGCGCCCTTGGCGAGCTTCAGCGCCAGCAGTGCGTTGGCCAGGCGGTCGGCGTCCCGGTCCAGCGCCCTGTAGCTGATGCGCCGCACGCCGTCAGGGCCGCGGTAGACGATGGCCATCTTGTCGGGAAAGCGCCGGGCTGAGCGCCGCAGCATGTCGCCAGTCAACATTGTTTTCGATTAACAGAAATGGATTCCGCTAATCGTAAAGACCGAGCACTGTGGATGTCAATGCCGGGAAACGTGGGGTGCGGGTGCCGTACAGTCAAAGTCACCATGACAGCTTCCGTACCCGTCAACAAGCGTGAGCAGGCCGGCGTGCAGTCGCTGGAGAGCGGCCTGGAACTGATGCTGGTGCTCGCGCACCATCGACGTCCGATGAAGCTGACGGCCGTGGCCGAGCAAGCCGCCGTCTCGCCAGGCAAGGCCCATCGCTACCTCGTGAGCTTCATCCGGGCCGGCTTCGTCACCCAGGACGCCGACACAGGCCTGTACGGGATGGGGCCGGTGGCGCTGGAGTTCAGCCTGTCCTGCCTGGCCACCATCGAGCCCATCTCGCTGGCCACCCGCGAAGCCGAGCGCCTGTGCGCACAAACGGGCCACACCGTGGCCGTATCGGTGTGGGGAAGTTTCGGGCCCACCGTCGTGCGTTGGGAGCAGCCCGCCACGCCGGTCATGGTCAACGTCGGCCTGGGCTCCGTGTTTCCGCTGCATCGTTCCGCCACCGGCCGCATCTTTGCCGCCTTCCTGCCAGGCGACGTGATCAAGGCCTATCTGGCGCGGGTGGGGCAGGCGCGGCCGGATGCCGGCGTGACGGAAACCGTCGAGCAGGTGCGCAAGCGCGGCATCGCACGCGCGGAAGGCGACTTCATGCAAGGCATGAGTGCGTTCGCGGCGCCCGTGCTCGACGACCGCGGCCGACTCATTCTGAGCCTCACGGTACTCGGCTACAAAGCCGGCTTCGACCACCGCTGGAGCAGCCCCGTGGTCACGGCGCTGCGCGAAGTGGCCAACCGTCTCTCGCACATGCTCGGCTACGAGCAAGAGCAGTTGCGCCCCCGGAGTGGCTGACCGGGAAAGTCGGCCTGCTACCTCACGGGTCAGAGCAACTCGACGCTGCGCAAGGCGACGAACCGGCTGCCGAGGACGACCGTCCGCAGCGACGCGCCGGCGAGCGTCACCGGGTCGACATCGGAGTGGACGACAGCGACCAGCAAGACACGCGCCGCTGCCGCCAGCGGGCTGAGGTCGGCATCGAAGGTGACGACGCGCGAGAGACGCGCATCGACGGGTCCAGGCGGGCTGCGCACCGCCTGCGCTGCGTCGGCGAAGGTCCAGCCGTCGCCGAGGGCGGGCAGCGCACCGCCGTTGCGCAGCAGCTGCTGCACCGGCGCCAGCCACGGGCACGGCAGTGCCGACCATGCGCCGTCGCCAGTCCCGGAGACATCGCGCCGCAGCAGCGTCACGCGCACCTGGTTCGCCGGGGCGGCGACGCCGCTGCGATGGTGCACCTGGACATCGACCCGGGCGTGGACGCGTCCGATGCCGATCGACGCGGGCGAACCCCCGGGGGGCGCGCGATCGACGATCAGCTCGAACAGGTCGGCCTCCGACGGCTCGGCGCCGTTCCACGGCTCGCCGTAGGCGTTCGGGAACGCCGCTCCCGAGCCGACGATGTTGCGCCACAGCGCCAGCGTGATGCGGTTCGAATTGGCGTTGGCGGCGCGCAGGCGCGCATCGAACAGCGGCGTCCACTGGCCGTCGGGCTTGACCAGCGGATCGCCCGCGCCGCGCACGTGCAGCGCGGTCTGAAACACCCACAGGCCGTAGGCGTCGGGCGACGCGCCGACCCACGGGAAGGCGGCGGCGGGCGGCGGTGGCCGGCTGCCACGCCGAGGCCGGACACGAACGTCGGGGCTCGCGTGCCAGGAGAGCAGCGCATTCGGCACTGGCTGCTTCGGATCGGTCAGCGACGTCGGGCTCTGGCGGCGCGTGTCCCAGGCGTGGACGCGCAGCATGGTTCGCGCGCCGAGGTCGGGCTGCGCGAGGTCGACTTCCCAGACGCCGCGCGCCTGAATCGCCGCGCGCAGCAGGCGCTGCCCGGTCGCCGCCTCGTCGTGCAGGGCGAGGTCCTGCACGGCCGCCTCGGGCAGGCCGTTGTTCATCGAGAACCAACCCCAGGTCTTCGCGCCTGGGTCGAAGACCCCCCGCCAGACGCCGACGGCGGTACCGGCGTACACGGTGTTGCGGTCGGTCTTGTCGACGACGACCGCGTACGCCGGTGCCGGCACGCGCCGGGCGGGATCGGCATTCGTCCTGAGGCCGGTCGCATGCCAGCGGTCGGTGCCGTCGAACCACCACACCGTGTCCATGTCTGGCTTCGCCGAATCGCCGGTGGTCGCGACATAGAACGAGCCGTGCGGACCGCGCGCCGGATCGTGGACGGCTATGTCGCTCCAGAAGCCGATCTCCGGCAGGCGCTGCCCTGGCGAGGCCACGGTCACCGCCGCCTGGGGATCCTCCTTCTTGTGCGGGCCTTGGCGGGTGAGCTGATCCTTCGTGGCGCGCAGGCCGCCGGTCGCCGCGGCGTCGACAACGAGCTCGTACTTCAGCACTTCCCGGCTGCACAGCGCATAGAGGCGCGTCGGGCTCGCCCAGCGCACCGCGATCACCTTGCCGCGAGCGACATCGCGTCCGCCGCTCGCGGTGGTGACGCACGGGTCCGTCACGCTGTCCTGCAGGCCCACCTGCAGCGGATCGCCGAGCGACTTCAACGTCTGCCACGTGGCGCCCGAGTCCTGCGTCATCCAGAGGCGCCAGCTTCCCCAGGCGATGCGGCTCGTCGACGCTGCCGGGCCGACCGCCGGGACCAGCACGCCGTCGAGGCCGGTGTAGAACTCGGTGTTGCTGTCCTCGTCGGCCTCGGCCGCCGGCGGCGGCGTCCCGGAGCGCATCGCCGGTGCGGTGAACACCGCGCTCGAGCCGCGGAAGGTCGCGTTCGTCACCTGGCCGATGAATCGATCGGGCGCTGCCGGATCGAAGACGACGCCGCCGCCATCGCCGTCGCCGAACGGGCGCCCCCACAGGTTCATGCCGACGCGCTCGAGCGTGCCGTTGTCCTGTGTGCCGCTGACGACGTGGCCGTCGACGGCGGGATTGTTCGCGACGTAGCCGCACTCGAGAGCGGCGATGCCGTTGTTGCGGGCAATGAAGCTGTTCTTGACCTGGCGGTTGTCGTCGTTGCCGCGCAGCGAGCGGAAGACGCCGCCGTCGCACCCGACCCAGAGCTCGGTGCGCGCGCCGACGGTGACGAAACGCACCGCATGGATGTCGGCATGCACGCCGTGGCCGATGTAGGCATCGTCGACCGTCGGGTCCGCGCCGGCCGCGACGGTGGTGAAGCCGTACCGCCAGCGCCCCGCCGCCGGCGCGGTGACGCTCGCGAGGTACAGCGACGCGCTCCATTCGCCGTCCGCGGCTTCGGTCGCGCCGCCGAGGAACAGCCGCTCGGGCCGCGTCGGATGGACGGCGATCGCCTGGTTGTACGCGTCCTGGCCGCCGAGCAGGTTGGGCGGGATGCGCTCGACGCCGACCGCATTCAGGTTGTCGAAGCGCCAGACCTGGTTCGCCTCGCCGAGCGCATAGACGACGCGCGGATCCGACGGCGCCGGCGCGAGAGTGACGCGGCTTTTCGGCATCAGTCCGGGATTGCCGGCGAGCGCCGGCAGCGCCATCTGGGCGAAGGGGCCGGCGAGTCCGTTGGCGCTGACCCAGATGCCCGATGCGGCGCCGGCGTCGTCACGCACGGCGACCCAGAGGCGGGTCGGCGTCGCGCCGACACCCGCGACCCAGCAGACGTCGGTGCAGATCAGCGCCGCGCCGGCGGCGGCCGCGAACGGCGCGACGCCGACCTGCGTCCACGCGGCGGCCGGGCCGCCGTTGCGTGTCCACAGGCCCGCCGACGTCGCCGCGACGAGCGTGGTCGGATCGGCAGGATCGTCGGCGAGGCGGAAGATGCCCGAGTTGGCGAGGTTGCTGCCCTCGATCGTCCACGGCGCCGCGAAGATCGTGCTCGTCGCCGGGCCGGTGGCGTGCATCACGCCGACACCGGAGTTCTGGCCACCGAGGGTGTTGCCGGTGCTCGGCATGAGTTCGCCGGTGCCGACGTAGACCTCGTCGGCACCGACGTTGTTGCCGGGATCGAAGCGCACCAGCATGCAGCCGCACGCCAGCACGCCGGCGGCGCGGTCGATCGGCGGCGGGTCGCCGGTGGTTGTCCAGCCGCCGAGCGGCCGCCACGATTCGCCGCCGTCTTCGCTGAACCAGACGCCGCCGTTGGCCGTGGCCGCATACGCGCGCAGGCCGTCGCTCGACACCTGCACGTCGCTCACGCGGCCGGCGACGCGCGGCCTTCCTCCGGCTTGTCCCGCGAGGACGACCGTCGGCCCGATCGGCAGCCATTGGTGCGGCTGCGCGGCGTCGGGTGCGGCGCGCGCGGCACCGCGCGCCCGCGGGGCCGCCTGCCCCGCCTGTTGGCGACGCCGCACCGCGATCGCCTCCTGCAACGCGGCCGCGTCGAGGGGGCCGCGCTTCTCGGCAAGAAAGCGTTGCCGTTCGGCCGCACGGCCACGCCGGGTGGGATCCTTCGCCGGAGCGCCGCGGAGACGAACACGTGCCACGTCAGCCCTCCTCCGCCGCACCCGCGTCGGGGGCGATCCGGATGTAGCCCTCCTGCACCTCGTGCGGCAGGTCGGGCAGCAGCGCCGCCTGCGTCGCGGCGAGGATCGGATCGTCCTTCCACGTCGCCGGCGTGTCGCGGCGGGTGAACAGCTGATCCTTCGGGAACGACGAGATCTTCGGCAGGCGAACCTGCGCGGGATCGATCAGCACCGGGCCGATCCGTGCCGACGGCGCGATCACCGCCAACCCGGGCGCGACCCAGTCGCGCGCCAGTTGGATCGACTTCCTCGGCAGGATGCCGCAGGTCGCATTCGCCTTGCCCGCGGGGTGCATCAGCAGCGTCAGCATCACGGTCTGGCCGAAGCGCAGCTGGAGCTCGTCTTCGGCAACGACGTAGGGATGGGTGATCGGCCGCGTCCCCGGCACCTGCACCGCATGGTCGATGCCCGCGAGCTGGCCGCGCAGGCGGCCGCTGTCGACGGCGAGATGGGCGACGACCTTGTCGACGACGTGCACATGCTCGTAGTCGTCGTCGACGAAGTAGCCGAGCACGGCGTCGTCGGCGCGCGTGATCTCGCCGATGCGAACCGTGAACGCGCGGTCGGCCAGATCCTGCGCCGCCGCTTCGGCATCGCGTCCGAACTCCGACTCCATCTCGAGGCGCAACCGCACCCGGACCAGCGCGATCGGCCGGCCGACGAGGCCGGCGATGTGCTCGGTGCCGAGGCCGCTCAGGGCATCGACGCTCCACATCGTTGTGTCGATCGCGCGCAGCAGCGCCGACAGCGCCGACTCGGCGTCCGGGTCGAGCGACGCGCTGGCGCCGCCGCGAAACCGGGCATCGGCGGTGACGGCGCCGGCGGCGACGCGCCCGAGGTGCGTCGTCGCGCCGGCCAGGTCGAACAGCGGCCCCGCATCGGCGGGGCCGGTGCGCCCGGGCGCGATCTCCCAGACGACGCCACCGCCGATCGGCTCGTGCATCAACTGGCCGAGCGGGTTGCCGGCGACGTCGAAGAACTCGAGCGCCTCGTCGATGTGGTCGGGCAGAAGGAAGCCGCAAACCGGATTGACCATCCGTGCCGGCTCGACCTGGTCGACGTTGGCCTCGGCGGCACCGTCGCCGCGCGCTGCCGGATCGACGAGGCGGAACATCAGCCGCGCCGGCAGCGTCAGGCGCGGCGGCAGGCGCAAGGCATCGCCGCTGGCGCCAGCAGGCGCGCCGCCTGCGATCGGCGGCACGAACAGTCGCTGCGGTGCGCGCAAGCGCTCGACCGGCAGCGCCAGCGTGCGGCCGAAGGCGTCGACGATCCGCGCCCGCTCCAGGCGTGCCGTGCCGCCGCGCAGCCAGAGCGCGGCATCGCCGCTCACGTTCGGATCGGAAAGGCTGTCGTCGGCCAAGCGTTCGCGCACGAGCCCGCCGTGGTAGGCCAGGCCGAGGAGCTGCTCGCGCACACCATCGAGGCTCGCGCTGACGACGTCGAGCTGGTCCACGGCAGCGGCGATCCGCGCCAGCGCGGTCTCGGTCGCTTCGCTGGCCTCGCCGGTGCCGTCGCGGTCGCGCTGCTCTTCGCCGTCGAGCCAGCTCCGCACCGCCCCGCTCAGCGTTGTCGCGGTGCCGGTGGTGAGCATGCTGCGGCCACGCAGCGTGCGCGCCGTCGGCGTCGCCGGCGCGCCAGCGACGCCCGGCGCGCCAGCGGCCTCGACGTCGACGCTGCCGAGCGCCCAGCCCTCGAGCCGGTCGCCGAGGTCGAGCGCGATCTCCCATTCGAGCCAGAGCGGGATCCACGGCTGCGACCACGCCGTCACGCCGACCGGATCGGGGTCGACGCCCTGAAAGAGCGAGAAGCGGCGCAGCTGGTCGGCGATGCGCTCGTCGGTGAGCTGGCGCGTCGCCCCGCCGGCCATCTTCACCTTGCGCGAGAAGGCGCCGCTGGTGCCGTCGTAGACCGCCTCGGTGCTGCCGAAGCGAAGCGCTGCCTCGGCGATCATGCGGCTGCGGGTCGCCTTGCCGTCGAGGCCGTGCTTCGCCGCTGCGACACTGGCGATCCAGCTCGCCCAGTACGGGTTGTGCAGGACCAGCTCGCGCGCGAGCAGCGTCACCTCCTCCGGCACCGCGGCGCTGCCGAGCGACGGCAGGATCTCTGCGCCGTCGATCACCTGCTCGATCGCGCGAATCACCTGCGCCGGATAGCGGCAGTGCAGCTTCCCGTCGCCCGAAGCGCGGCCGTCGCCGCCGTGGCGCAGGCTGCGCCGGGCGCCGCGCACCGCGACGAGGGGCTCGAGCGGCGTGTAGAAGCGCGGCGCCGCCTGGCGCACCTCGCGTGCGCGCGGCGGGGCGCGGCCGGCGAGCTCGGGCGAGACGCGCTGGGTGTCGCGCTCGGCGTCGGTCTGGCCCCAGCTCATCATCTCGACGCGCTGCGCGTCCTTGGAGACGACGTGCAGGTCCTTCTTCTGCTTGCCGAAGGCGACCTTCGTTCCGGCGCCGCCCTTGCCCTTCACCGCCGCGGCGGCGGCTCGCGCGACGGCACCCCTTGCATGACGACCGACCGCGAGCGGGTCGCCGTCGGCGCCTTCGAGCAGGCGGTCGGTGCCGCCGTCGCCTCCCGGTCGGCTCGCGTAGCCGGCGGCGTGCTCCCATTCCTCGACATCCACCAGGCCGTCGGCGCTGTCGATGCGATCGACCAGGTTGCCGGTGAAGGCAGCGAGGAGCCGCTCGTAGGCGCGCCGCGCCGACGCGTCGGCAGGTGCCAGCGCGATCGACGCCAGCGCTGCCGCGACATCGTCGCCGTGCTCGCCCCAGACGAGCTGCACGTCGTCGCCGCGCGGCCGGTTCTCGACGCCGGCCCCGCCGATCGGCACGCCGTACAGGCTGCCGTGCAGCAGGCAGCTGCGCGGCCAGTGCGGCTCGGTCTGGATCACCGCCCTCGCCTTGTCGACGAACGCAGCGGTCGCGAATTGAAGGCCGGGCTGTGCGATCTGCGACACCGGACTGGTCGCCAGCGGTGCCTTCGCCTTGGCTGTCGCCGCGGGCGCGTAGCGCGTCGCCGTGGTGAGGCCGATGGACGCCTGCTTCTCCTGAATGACGCGGCGCTCGAGCTGCTGCTTCTCGCTGTCCTCGCGGTCTTCGACCAGCGCCCAGCCGAGCTGGCGCAGCCGCTCGTGCAGGCTGCTCGCCGTCTGCGCACCGTCGAGCGGGTCCCGCGGCGCCTCGCTCCACCAGCCGGCGACCAGGTAGGCGAGCTGCTCGCCCTCGGTGCCGTTCGGCGCGACCTGGGCCAGGTCGTCGAGCGGGTCGTACAGCGCGAAACGGTTCAGCGTGGCGTCGTAGGTCGCGGTCCAGTTGAGCGAGCCGCCGCAGGCGCCCGTGAGGTCGGCCGGCGCGACCGTCCGGCCGGTCGCGGCGACGGCCGTTGCGCCGGCCGGCCATTGCTCCAGCGCGACCACGCGCGTCGTGTCGGCCTCGATCACCCAGCCGCGAACGACGGGCGCGCTCGCGCCTTTCGGGGCGACGACGCGCAGCACGACCCAGCGGTCGGGCAGCGATGGCAGGGCGAGCCGATTGGTCGGCCCGTTGTCGGCGAGCTTGCCGCGCAGCAGCGCATCGGGCATCGCCCAGTGCAGGTGGACGCCGGCCGGGCGCGCCGGGCCGTCGCCGAGGACGTCGGTCGCCGGCGCCGGCGGCGAGTCGTCGGGGGCGGCGATGCTGAGCGGCAGCCGCACCATCGGCTCGTCGCTGCCGGCGGGAACCACCAGCGCCTGCACGTCGATCGGCACGAGCACGCGCGTGTCGCGCACGAGCGCCGGGTCGAATCGGCCGACGGCGTCGAGCGAGAGGCCTGTGCGCGCGAGAGCGCTCCAGCGTGCCGACTTCAGCTGCAGCGCGATCGTCTGGGGATCGAAGTTGGCCATCGCGTCAATCCCTCGCGAAGGTCTTGGCCAGCACCTTCATGCTGATCGTCGGCCGGAATACGTCGAGCAGCGCCGGGGCCCCGTTGACGCTCGGATCGCCGAACACCTGTCGATACGGAAAGCGCAGCATCTGCAGCGCGAATTCGGCGCCGTCGACGGAAGCGCCCATGTTCGTCCCGGGTTTGGCGAGCAGCGCCGCATTCAGCTTCTTGATGTCGAGGACGCCCGGCGTTCCGCGCCGGAACGGCACCGGCACCATGTCGAGCGGGTTGGCGTTGACATCGAGCGCGGTGTTCGCGTTCCGAGCCTTGACGCCGGCCTGCAACCGGTTCGGATCGCCCGCCGCCGGCGTCAGGCGAACGCCGAACTGGATCCCCTGCCGCGGCTCCTCGATGTGGACGACGGCGGGGATGCCGTCGAAGAGGACGAGCAGAACTGCCGGCGCGAGCCGTTCCATGCGCAGCAGCTTGACGCGTCGCGGATCCGATTCGGCAATGGCCGCGTCGTCGGCGACGCCGAGCTCGCGGTCGTAGGCACGCACGTGCAGCCCGGGCCAGCCGGCGACGGCGCGCGAACGCAGCACGAAGCCCGTGACCGGACCGGCAGCGCCCTGCTGCACCGTTTCCCCGCCGGGCAGGCGAACGCGACGCTCTTCCTCGTCGAGCTCGGCGCGAACGACCTTGTAGAGCGCGGCGAGCTCGGCGCGATCGCTCGAGTTGACGGTGCCGACGCTGAGCGCGCCTTGCACGAGCGCGTCGGTCCATGCGCGGTCGAGGTAGAAGAAGCGGATCGATTCCTTCGGCAGCAGCTGCGCGTCGGCGACCAGGTAGGAGAAAGGAACACCCTGCAGCAGCCGCAGGCGCGCCAGCCAGCCGCTCAGCTCGTGCGGGACGACGCGATCGCCGAAATGGGGATCGTCGTCCTGGCGCGAAAACGTGACCGACGCGATCTTGGCGTTCGCGAACTGCATCGCGTCGGCGGCGCTGAGGTTCATCTTCATCGCTTGCTCCTCGGCCGGCGCGGCGTGGTGCCGGTCGCGTCCTTCCGGGCCTCGCCCCTCTTTGCCGCGCTCTTCTCTGTCGCGCTCTTGACTGCCACGCTCTTGACTGCCGCGCTCTGCTTTGCCCCGCTCTTCGCGCTGGCCCTCGCGGGTGGCGCCGCCTTCGGCGCCGGCGCCGCACCTCTCACCGCGCGCGCAATCAACGCGTCGAGCTCGTCCGGCTCGCGCCCGGCCGGCTCCGCACCGGCGCGCTCGCGAGCGCCGCGCGGCGCATCGCGCAGCCGGCCGATGCTGTCGCCGGTCAGGCGATCGACGGCCGCCGTCAGGCCCGCGCGCAGGCGATCGGAAGCCGCGCCCTTCAGCAGCGGTCCGTCGGCGCCGACGCTCGCGACGGGCACCGCGGTCCGCTGCAGCGCCGCCACGGTGCCGGTGCCGACGCGCAGTTCCTTCACCAGCGCAGCGGAGAAGCCGAAGCCCTCCGAGATCAGCTTGTCGAGGCCGCCCTCGCGCGCGAACGGCAGCGGCCGGCCCGGATCGACCAGCGGACGCGACGGCGCGAAGACGCGGTCGGGCCGCGCTGCGGCCTCGAGAACCAGGTGCTTCGACAACAGGTCGGTGAGGCGCGTGTCGGCGAGGGCTCCGGCGATTGCGGCGCCGAGCTTCGGCGCGTCGCTCAGCACCGACAGCAGGGCCTTCGCGCGCGCCGCGCCGAATTGCTCGGAACGCCAGGCCAGCAGGGCGCGAACGACCGACGGCTGCGCCAGCGCGAGCAGCCGGCCGATCTCGAACGCGGCCGCGAGCGACAGGTCTTCGCGGCCATCGGGAACGCTGCGCCGCAACTGGTCGCTGACGTGCGCGAGCGCGAGCCGGCCGGCGGCGTCGGCCTGGTCGCGGGTCGTCGGATAGGTGCCGAGCGGACCGCGGTACCAGGCCCGAACGCGATCGCCGCGCCGCGTCAGGTGCGGCAGGCCGACATGGCCGGTCTCGGTGAATTCGGGCGCGGGTCGCGTCAGCGGCGGCGCCGGCGGCGCACCTGGCGGCAGCACCGGCTCGGCCGGCGCGGTGCCGAGCAGGCCGACGTCGAGGCCGCGCATCAGGCTCTCGAACCCGCCGGCGCCGTTGACGGTGAACGACCAGTGGGCGAGGACCGGGAAGCGATAGGTCTTCTCGGCCTGGACGAAGCGTTCGAAGTTGCCGCGATAGCCCTCGAGCATGCCGTCCCGGACGAGCCGGCCGGCCTCGTCCTGCGCCGCCGTCAGGGCGACGTGCTCGACTTTCTGCGTCGTCGTTGCCCACTGGCTCGCGACCCCGGCCGACGCGACCCCCGCGCCGGCCAAGTTCGCCGCCGCCGTCTTCGTGCTCGCCGCCGGGGTGATCGCGCCGACGCCGCGCGGCAGCACCGCCAGCGCGACCGGCGAGGTGCCCATCACGAAGCGATCGGCATCGCCGGCCGGCGTCGACAGCGCCCGGTAGTCGTAGACGAGGTCGGTGGCGAGGAAGTCGAACACTGCCGGCGGCGGATGGGCGAGATCGGCGAGCTGACCTTCGACGTTGATCAGGCACGCCAGGTAGCGCACCGGCTTGTCGTCGGTGCGGTCGTACTGCGGCAGCCGGTTGGCGATGACGGTGGCGAGGAAGCCGTCGTCGTCGCCGTTCGCAAGCTCGGTGTCGTTGACGTCGACCTCGCGCACGTGGCACAGCAGCGGCAGTTCGTCCTTCATCGGGAAGACCTTGTCGATCACCGAACGCGTCACCGACAGGTAGTTGCCGGTCGCGACGTCGTTCCTGCCGCCGAGGACGACACCCTTCGTCACGCAGTCTGCCACCGGCGTGTCGCCCGAGAGCGTCGCCTCGCCCTCGGCGATGACGACGAGCGCGAGCCACGGCGTCGTCGTGTCGCCCGGCGCGGGCTCGCGCTCCCACGGCAGCGTGCGCCGCTTCAGCACGATCTGCGGCAGGCGCGACTCGTAGGCGCCCTCGCTGTTGGCGGGCGGGAAGGTCGAGAGCATCTGCTCGGGAGGGAGCTGGAAACGCGGCGCGGTCACGCGCAGGTGCGTGCGCTGCTCCTCGACCGCGCCGACCGATGCGCCGCCCGGCTTGGTCAGCGACACCTGTCCGGAGAGCGTGTAGTCGGCTGCCTTCAGCGGCGGATTGGCCATGCTGTGCAGGACGAAGGTTCCGATCGCGGGCATGGTCACTCCGAAGGTCGTCTGGTGCGCGCGCGGCGTGCACGGGGCGGCGCCGCCGCGGCGCGGCGAACGCTGCGCGGCGTTTCGGTGTCGATCGCTTCCTCGATCTCGCGACCGCGTCGCTGCGCCGGCCGCCATTCGAGGGTCGCCTGTGCCGTCCCCGGCGCGACGACGCCGCGAACGAGGAGGTCCAGGCCCGTCTGTGCCAGATCGCTGGCCAGCGCTGCGACGTCGGCATCGGGCAGCGCGGCCATCACGCCGACCAGGTGCCAGCCGTCTTCGCTGGCGACGCTGACGGTGAGGCCATCGGCGCCAGCGCCGACGACCGGGTAGATCAGCATGACGCGCTGGCCGCGGATGACGACCGTCGGCGCCACGGCCTCACCGTCGGCGCCGGTGGCGCGCTCCCCGCCCTCGAGCGCGAACGAGAGGCCGCGCCCGGCAGCGGTGCCGGCCGGATCGTCGAGGGCGACGATGATGAGCGTCACCGGTGCCCCGAAGCGCGTGCTGACGAGCGCCGTGCCTTCGACCAGGTCGGACGCTCGCAGCCAGCCGCTCTCGCGCTGCAGGCCGCGCTGGCGCACGGCGCGTGCGCGCCCTTCGACGTGCAGCACCGACTGCGCCGCGAGCGCGCTGCCGTGGCCGAGCATCGGCAGCATGCTGCCGGCGTGCCAGCCCGAGAGGCCAGGCCGCTGGCGCTCGGCGGCGACGCCGACGGCCAGCGCGATCCGCTCGGCGCCCAGCGGCACCGCGAAGTCTCCGCCCTGGTCGCCGAGCTCGCGGTCGAGCATCACCGCGCCACCGTGGCGCAGGCAGACGACCCGAACGTTGGCGCCAGCGACGGCCAGGCGCGGCCGCGGCGTCTTCTCGTCGAGATCGCGCGCCGCGTTCGGCAACGCCATGACGACCACCTCGCCGGCACCGAGCGTCGACCCGGCGGCGATGGCGCCACGCGTCCCCGGCTTGCGCAGCAGCGCGCCGTTCAGCGCGGCGAGCCGCTCGCGCACCTCGCGTGTCGCGCCGCGGCCGCGCACTGCGGCTATCGGCGCGCGCGCGATCCGGCTGAGCGGCACCGAGTCGGCGGCGACCAGCGTCTTGCCGAGAGTCGTTCCGCGCGTCGCCGTGACGAGGTGGAGGACGGCCGGGACCGCCGCGTCGTTGTCGGCGGCGACGCGGGCCAGCGTCGGCGGATCGACGATCAGCAAGGCGCTCGCCGGCGGCCGCGCCACGGTCGTCCGCTGCGCCGCACGCTCGGGCTCGTCGAGGCCGGCGCCGAGGACGGCGATGACCTTCGGCCGCTGCACGAAGGTGTTGACCGCGGCCTTCCTGCCCGGCGTGACGAGATCGATCGCCGGCTTCGGGGGCGTCTGCACGGCGAGGCCATCGGTGAGCGAGCCGAGGCGGGGCGGCGCGGCGCGCTCGCCGCGCAGCGATGCGACCGCAGTGCGGCTTGCGCCGCCGCGCGCCGCCCATTCGGCGGCGACGGCGAGGACGGCACGGTCGTCGTTGGCGGCGGGCAGGAGATCGCGCAGCTCGACGGTCTTGCCGAGGAACGCCGGCCGCGTCGCCTTCTCGCTCACGAACGGAAGCGGATGGCGCAGGCCGGTCTCGACGCGGCGTTTGTAGTCGATCGGCGGCAGGCCGGGCGGAATGTCGGCGACGGTGAAGAGGCGCAGGCCGTCGATCGCCTCGATCACGTCGCCCTTCGGCAGCTTCGGATTGCCTTGATCCTGGGCCGGACCCCAGACGCCGAGCGGGAACGACGGCCCGCTGTGCACCTCGGCCTGCATCGCGTCGATGTGGGCGCTGTGGTCGCTGTCGCGCGTCAGCTCGATGTGCAGCACCGTCGTCACGCCGGCGAGGCCCATCGGCGCGAGGCCGATCGACGCGCTCGGCGTCTTCTCGACGACACGCGCCGCGCCGAGCTCGACGCGCCGCGTCGGCACGGCGTTGGTGAGCGTGATCTCGAACTCGGCGTAGACCTCGAAGGGCTTGTCGACCGAGCCGTCGGCGACGCCGGTGTCGGTGGCTCCGCCGGGCCCGGTGCCCGGCGGCAACGCGCCCTTGCCGGTCAGTGCCGCCAGGACGCGCGCCGTGTCCGGGCCGGACTCCTCGAGGTACTTGCGAACGAAATCGCCCCACGGCAGCAGCGGCCGCGGCGGCTGCTGCGCATCGCCGAACTCGACCTCGAGATCGACCGGACCGACGGAGAAGGTGGCGATGCCGTGGAACTTCGGTCCCTCGACCATCACCTTGGCGCTGATCGAGATCGAGATCGTGATTTCGCCGATCCAGACGTCGATCGTCACGCCGGCGCGGATCGACGCGTAGACCTCGACCTCGAAGTGGAACGGATCGAAGAAGACGATGCCGTCGGCACCGAGGATGAGCTGCGCCCACGCCGGTCCGAAGCGTGCCGAAACCTCGATGCGAACGCCGGCCATCACCGCTTCGGACGTCAGCGCGAAGTACGACTCCCCCTTGACGGTGATGAACGGGCCGACGCGCCAGTTCAGGCCCAGGCGCGGCACGACCGGGTAGCCGTCGCGGTGGAACTTCGGGTGATAGCCGCCGATGGTGAGCACGAACTGGCCGCGCAGCGGACCGGCGAACCAGCTGACGAAGGCGAAGCCGCCGGTCAGCCGGACATCGGGATAGAGCAGCCAGGAGTTGTCGGTCAGCTGCGCCTGCACCCAGAGCACGCCCTCCTTCGACGAGAAGCGCGCCACCAGGCCGAGCTCGATCGAGACGAGCGCGACCTGCGGACGCGGCAGCGCCATGCGGGCCAGGCCGAGCAGCGCCACCTCCAGGCCGTCGCCGACCTCGATGGAGACGACGACGACGCCGTCGACGAGGGCGAAGCTGGTGAACGAGAGGCCGGCGGCGAACCAGAACGAGCCGCGCGCCATGGGGAAGGTGCCGCCGAGCGCGATCAGCTCGGCCATCGGGTCGGCGCTCGGCCGCGCCGCCGGGTCGAGGGCCTTGATCAGCGGGTACTGGTCGAAGCGCGACAGGTCCGAAGGCAGCACGAGCCGCCGATTGATGCCCAGGCCGCCGCCGATGCCGGTGAGGAAGAACGCCGGTGGCCCGCCGATCGGCCCGTTGACGGCGCCGAAGGCGAAGAACGACGCGAACTTCTCGCCGTTGACGATGCCCTGGCCGTAGCCGCCGAAGACCGACAGGCCGTAGACCGCGAAGCGGCCCATCAGCATGCCGACGTATTGCGTCGTGTCGCCGCTGCCGAACTTGCGCAGGCCGCCTTGCAGGGTGAGCCCGCCCATGTCGGCGTTGAAGGCGAGGCCGGCGAGGTCGACCGCCCAGCGCGACGGATCGAGGACGTCGGCGTTGGAGGCGACGACGAAGCCGAGCTGCAGGTCGTCGACCGCCGCCGTCAGCCCGAACAGCGAGACCCGGCCGTCGAGCAGCACCGAGATGCTCTTCAGCTGGTCGTTCTCGGTGGCGACGCCGAAGCCGACCTGCTCGATGTAGAGCGGCCCGAAGCCGCGCTGGATCGCCAGCCACCACGGCCCGCTGCCGTCGCCCGCACGCAGGCCGACGACGATCGGGCCGGCGCCGTGCTTCTGCACCGAGAGCGCCGGGCTGAACGCCGGGGCGAGCTTGCTCGGACCGGTGCCGGAATCGCCGAGGATGCCCTGGGCGATGCCGTTGCCGCCGCCGGCGCCGGCGACACCGGCGGCGAGCTCGGAGAGCTGAAGCTGGACGCCGCCCGCCTTGCTGCTCGCGTCGACGCGCCCGAAGACGTGCAGCGCGACCGAGCCGATCGCGAACGAGCCGGTGTCCAGCAGCGGCCGCTCGCTGCGGGCGACGCGCAGGCCGACGCCGTTGACCGAGATTCCAGGCTGGATCGCGAAGACGCCGGCGCCCGGACCGGCACGCAGGACGTCGACGACGATGCCGTCGGGCACCGGCGCACCGCCGGGCGGATGGATCCAGCGCGCGTCGGTCTCGAGCGACAGCATGACGTCGCCGCCGATGAGCGTCGCCGGGCGCGGCAAGGTGACGCGGATGCCGATCGACTGCGCACCACCGCCGAGCGGCGTTCCGGCCAGCCCGATCGTCAGCGCGTTGTCGATCGTGACGCTCGGATTCGCGGCGGCGACGTTGCTCGCGAGACGCTGCAGGCGCGCGAGCAACAGGTCGGCGCCGAACAGCTGCCCGATGAGCGCCGGCGGCCCGGCAGCGTCGACCAACGCGGCGCCCTTGAGCACGTCCCGGATCGTCGCGCCGCCGGCGCCGACCGGCTTGGCGAGCAGCTGTGTCACCGCGGTAGTCTTGAGGACGAACGAGGCGACCAGATCGAGCACTGCTTCGAGCAAGCCCACGGCGACCTGCTCGAGCGAGGTGCTCTCGATGCCGGCGTCGACGAGGACGAGATCGAAGCGGTTGCCGATGAGCCAGCGCGCGCCGACCAGGCGATCGCCGGGCAGGCCGAGCGCGAGACGGGCACGTGCACCGCCGATCGGTGCGCTGCCGGCGACGACGTCGAACGCCGGCTTCAGCATCACCCCGCCCGCATCGATGCTCGCCGGTCCGACGCCGAGCTCGAACGACGTCAGGCCGCCCGCATTCAGCGTCGCCGCGACGTGCGCTCGGGCGATTGCCGGCAGGCCGGCGAGATCGCCGGCGACGCGCACGGCCAGCGGCGCCGGCGTGATGCCGAGCGTGAAGCCGCCAGCGACGATGCGCAGCTCGCCCGCGGTGAAGGTTGCGCTGGCGCCGCCCGGCAGCAGCGGGGCGATGGCCTGGGCGATGCCGTCGAGCGCTGCCGCCAGCAGTGTCGGCAGTCGGCTGGCAAGCGCCGCCGCCGGATCGCTGCCCCAGGCCTGCAGTGCCGCCGCCTGGAAGCGGCCGGCGCTGCGCAGCGCCAGCGCATCGCCGAAGCGCACGACGAGCCTGCCGACGTCGCCCTCGAGGCCGCCGCGCGGCTGCAGGTCGGCGAGCGCGTCGAGCACCAGCGGCAGCGCCTGCGTCACCGCCGACGAGGCGAGCTGGCCGAGGCCGGCCGGATTCGGGAACAGCTCGACGTCGGCGCCGACGGCCGGGCGCAGGAAGACGCGCAGGCCATCGGCGAGGACCAGATGGACGGCCGAGCGGCCGGGACTCGCCGACGGCACGCCGACATGGACCTCGATGCCGACACGCGCCGCGGCGTTGCCGGGAAGTGCGAGCTGGAACGTGCCGCCGGCGACGAGACGGCCGCCGGCGCCGGGCGGCAGCTCGAAAGCGCTGGTGTCGAGGGCGAGGCCGAGCCGGGCGCTGCCGGAGGCGTCGGCGTCGGCGCGCAGCGTCACGCCCGGCGCCAGCGCCCAGCTGCCAGCGACACCGCCGGCATTGGCGACGCCGATCAGGGGCTTGAGCGCATCGACGAGCGCGACCAGCTTGGCTGGCGCGAACGCAGCGCCGAGGCCGATCGCCGCTTCGCTGCGCAGCCACGCCGCGGGGTCGGCGAACAGCGCCGCGGGCAGGAGAACCCGGCGCGCGGCGTGCGCATCAGGGTCACCGAGCAGGCCGACGGCGGCCAGCGCCGCATCGATGATCGGCCGTGCCGTGTCGTCGAGGCCGCGCAGCCCTTCGAGTGCCTGGCGGGTCAGCTCGGCGGGAACGAGACGTGCCAGGGCGCGCTCGAAAGCAGCCGGCTGCGGATTCGGCCAGAGCTCGAGCTCGTCGGCGGCCGCCGCGCCCGGGCGCGACCAGGCGAGCGCGAGGCGAAGCGTGCGATCGAGGACGAGGGCGACGCCGCCGGTGATCGCGGTTGCTCCCGCCGCCGCGCCGATCCGCAGCGATCCGTCGACGACACCGCTCGCGGTGAAGGCGAGGCCGGCCTGCCAGCCGAACCAGCCGAACGAATCGGTGCCCGTTCCGGCGCCCGTGCCGGCTCCTGCGGCCGCCGTGATCTCGACCCGCCACGCCGGCGCCAGCGTGAGGCGTGCCGCGAGCGGCCCGGCCGCGACAAGGATCTCGCCCTCGGCCGCGTCCGCGCCCTGTGGCCAGAGCGCGCGCAAGGCGTCGACCAGCGCCCTGCGCGAAGTCGCTTCGGCGGCAAGGGCGCGCAGGCGCGCGCCGGCGTCGTTGAGCAGGTGCTCGATCGCATCGGGAACGCTGCCGCCGGCGGCGTCGATCGCACCGAGCGCGCGCAGCAGCAGCGCCAGCGCCGCGCCGGCGCCGGTGGTCTCGCTCGCCAGCGCCTGGGCGACCCCGGAGAGCAGGACGCGCGCCTCCGGCAGCAGCGTCGTCGCCGCGTCGAAGCCGGCGAGCGCGGTTGGCAGCGTTCCCGCCTGCAGGCGCCAGCGCTCGCGTGCGAGGTCGAACACGCGCGCCTCGTGAAGCGTGATCGACGTGCTCGCAGCGGCCGCTCCGCCGAGCGCCATCTCGAGGTCGAGGCTGACGCGGCGCAGCTGGTGGGACACCGGCGCGCCCGGCGCGCGGCCGGGGTCGGGCCCGCCCAGCAGCCAGGCGCCGCCGCTCCGGCCGACGCCGACGTGAACACGCAGCGTGCGCTCGGTCGCCAGGTGCACGCCGGCGGCATCGACGCGCAGCTCGCCAATGACCAGCTGGGCGCGACCGTCGACGCGCAGCGCTCCGGCCGGCGCGGACGGATTGGCGAGCGTCGTCCTGAGCGCGAGGACCAGGCGGTCGGGCGGCGCGACCGGTGCCGCGATCGCCGCTTTCGCGCGCAGCGCGGCGCGATCGCCGAGTCCGGCCGCGACGATCGCGGTGATGGCGCGCACGACCGCGTCTGCCCCGACTTCGCCGAACAGCATGTGGACGGCGAGTCCGGCACGCGGCGACCCGAATGGCAACGACGGCGGCCTGAGCTCGCGCCCCGGATCGTCGGCGCCGGAGAGGCCCGTGAGCGCGCCCAGCAGGCCACGGCCGAGATGCAGATCGGGGTCGTCGCCGAGCTCGTCGGTCTCGTCGGCGGGAAGGTTCGGCAGCAGACGCTGCAGCAGGCGCAGCGCGTCGGCGGCGGGGGCGGCGTCGAGCACCTGCAGCGAGACCGGGTCGAGCGGCGTGCCGGCGGTGACGAGCGCGGTCACGCCGGCGACCGCATCGGCGGCGCGCCGCGCGGCGTGGCCGGCGCCCGCATCGGCGACCAGCGCCAGGCCGCCGCCGAGGCCGGCGAAGGCAGCGACGATGCGGGCAATGCGGTCGGCCTGGCCCTGGATGCCGTCCTCGTCACCGGCGTCGGCGCGGCAGGCGTCGCGGCCGCCGAGGGCGAGGTACCAGTCGCCCGGCGCCGCGCCCGGCGGCGTGAACGCCGTGGCCTGCAGTCCCGGCGCCGTCAGGTCGACGACCCGATCGGCATCGATGTCGGGCCACGGCAGCGCAGCCACCGGCGCGATGGCGACGTGGACGACCGTCGCCGGCGCCGCGCCGAGCAGGCCTTCGAGGTCGACCGCGCCGAGCAGGTCGGCCTGCGCGAGGTCGGTCAAGCGACGCACCTCGATACCGGCCGGGACCGCGGTCGGCGCGAGGATGCGGCCGTCGCTGCCGCTCCAGCGCGCGACCAGCGCGTCGAAGCCCGCGCCGATGTCGTCGCGGCCCTCGACGAGTGCGGCCACATCGGCAACCACCCGGGCATGGTCGGAGAGGATCCGCTGCAGCGCCGTCGACGCGAGTCCGCGCGCGCCGGGACGCCAGGCCTGCAACTGGTCGACGACGCCCTTCCCCGCCGGCAACGGGCCCTCGGGACCGACCCAGGCGACCAGCTCGGCCGAGGCCGTGCCGCGCGCGAGCGGCACGCGCCACGGATCGTTCGGCGACCCGGCGCCGAGGACGATTCCCCGGATGCCGTTGCGCGATCCCGTGAGGAGCGTCGCGATCGTGTCGAAAGCACGCCCGATCAGTTCGTGGTCGCCGAGCAGCGCATCGCCGAGCCACTGGCGCAGCGCCGCGGCGGGGTCGACGACGAGTTCGGCCAGGTGCAGGCGCGCGGCGATCGCCCCGGTCCGGGCAATCTTGCGGCGGTGCCAGCCAAGCAGGCCGACCAGGCCTTCGAGCCACGGCGGCGCGGCGGCGCTGGCGAGCGCCGCCAGCAGTTCCTCGAGCGCCCCCCAGTCAGCGGCGGGCATGACGACGCGGCCGTTCGCATCGAGGCGCGGGATCGGCACCGCGAGCGGCGCGCTCACGCCGAGGTGGAGGGCGAGCTCGGGTGCGTCGAACCCGAAATCGAGCCCCGACCCCGGCCGCCAGCGCCCGACCAGCGCGACGTGCCGGGCGCGCAGCTCGAACGAGCCGACGTCGATCACCGCCTCGTCGCGACCCCGGGCGCGCAGCTGCAGGTCGACGTCGATGGCGGCGAGGAAGCTCGCACGCGGCGCCGCGAAATCGATGTCGACGAGCGTCACCGCCAGACGCGTCTCGATGCGCGTGCAGCGCTGGCCGATGTCGTCGACCGTGAAGCGGATCGCCGGACCGAACAGGAGCCGGTCGCCGACCGTCCAGGCCTGCAGCACGATCGGCCCGGCGAGGGCGATCTGCCACGGCACATCGACGCTGCCGCTGCCGGCCACCCCGAGCGCGGCGCCGGTGCGGTCGGCGAGCAGGTTGCGCAGCTCGGTGAGCACGCTGGGCACGGCGGCGGCATGGTCGCGAACCAGCCCTTGCCAGTAAGCGCGCAGCGCACCGAGAGGGTCCTGCAGCAGCGCGCCGATCGCGACCGGCGTCACGCCGGCCGGCGGACTGAGCCCGAGCAGGACCCGCACCGCACCTGCCGCCGCGCCGAGGCGGTTCAGCACCTCGTCGGCGACATCGGCGAAGACCGTCGCGCCGACCCCGGCGATCGCGTCCGGGCTCGACAGGTCGAGGGTCGCGTGGTCGTGGCCGGCGATGACGACGCCGTCGGCGGCGAGCAGGAGCGTCGGTTTGCGCGAGGCGTCGAGCGCGATGCCGGCGCGCACGCCGGCGATGCGCAGTGCCGTCGGCGCGGCGACATCGACGAGCGTGCTGCCGCCGGCCGCCTCGCCGACGACCAGCGCGAGCTGCAGCGAGGGCAGCGCGACGGCGCTGCCGTTGCCGAGGTCGAGCGCGCACAGCACCGCCTCGCCCCGCAATGACACGCCCGCTCGCGCCGGCCATTCGATCGTCACCGTCGGCGTGATGCGCACCAGGCCGGCGGCGCCCGGCGCAGCCGGCACGGCGATCATCAGCCGCAAAGGCCCGAGGGCGAACGAGACGCGGCCCGCCGCGGCAACGCCGCCGAGCAGCGCGGCGAGCTGCGCGATCCAGGCGTCGCGAGCGGCCGCCTGCTGCAACACCTGGCCGAGCCAGCGGGCGAGCGCGCCGACGCCGTGCTGCGCGAGATCCTGCAGCGGCAACGGCGGCACGGCGCTGCCGTCGCGCAGCCCGACCCGGCCGGCGAGCGCGGCCAGCGGCCCGCCCGGCAAGGCCGCGGCCTGCGCGCGCGCCAGGCCGAGCACGAGATCGAGCACCGACGACTCGAGCGAACCGACGTCGGATGCGCCGAGCGTCAGGTCGCGCGGCGCCGGCGCGCCCGGCATCTGCAGGCCGCGCAGGGTGAGCGTGAACTCGGGCGCGGCGCCGCCACTGCCGGTCGGTACCGAGAGCGCGAGCGCGACGCCGCCCAGCCGCGCCTGCCCGGGAGCGGCGGGCGCGGCGTCGGTGGTGATGTCGAAGGACAGCGTTGCTCGCGCCGCGGCGCTGCCGAGCAGGATCGGCGAGGCGACGCTGTGACCCTGCTTGGCGGCGCGAAAAAGCGGCACGTGCGCCGACAACGAAGCTTGCGGCGCGCTCGACGTGACGCGAACGCCGAGGCCGATCGCGACGAAGTCGGCGGCGCGGTCGTCGAATACGGCGTAGACCGTGACCGACGGGTCGCTCGCCTGCGCGATCGGCAGCCAGGTCGAGCCGTCGGGCCCGGTGCTGCGCTCGGCGCCACCGAGCGCCTCGTCGACGAAGGCGACCAGTGCATCGCGCTGGCGTTCGCTCGCGAGCACGGCACCGAGGTGCCGACCCGGATCGCCGAGCCAGCCCGGCTCGAACGAGCCGTCGTTCGTGAGGCCGATCGCCTCGGCGAGGTTGCCGAGGACGCCGAGGTCTGGCGCAGCGCTACTCACTTGCGGTCCATCGCATGGCGCGCCATCGGCAGCACCGAGAGGCCATTCGCCGTCGCGGTGATCGCGACCGGCAGCAGCGGTGCGCCGTCCTCGTCACGCCCGGACTCGGCGGCGATCTGCGTCGCCAGCTCGACGACGATGTGCCAGCCGAACGCGACCAGCCGCTCACCCCAGACGTCGACCACCGCCGCTGGGCCGCGCGGCCGAGGCTCGGTCGCCGCGACGAGGCCTGCGGGCCGGCTCGGCGCGCCGACGAAGAACGACATGTGGACGAACGCGTCGCCGCTCTGGTCGCAACGCACCGGCACGCTGAGCGCGACGATGCCGTCGGCGAGCTGCGTCTGCACGCCGCCGGGAAGCAGCAGCAACTCGCTCGCGCCGCTGCGCCACAGCACCGACGGCGCACGGCCGGCGGCGGCGGCGTCGGTGAATCCACAGATCGCGAGCGCGGTGTTGCGCACGAGCCCGGGCAGGTCTTTGGCCGTCAGCGTCGCCACGCTCGACGTCGACCCGGCCGGCAAGGGCTCCGGCTTGAAGAGCTGGGGGTCGATCAGGCGAAGGCCGCTCACCAGCAAGCGCGAATCGAGGGCGAGTCGCGAGAGATCGGCCATGGTTCGGCGATGCCGGAAGCCGCGAAGAAATCCGATCGTCTACCGGCCGCGCTCGAGCTTGTCGGCGTCCTGGCGACGCTGTCTCTCGCGGCGGCGTTGCCAGAGCAAGGCGACGCCAGCGAGCGGAACGACGAAAAGCAGGAACTCGAACCAGCCGTTGCCGCCGTCTGGCGCCAGGCCGAATGCGCGCTCGATGAAATCCATGCCCCGTCCTCCCCTTGTTCGCGGCTGTCGTTGCCGGGGCGACCGTCGGGCGGCGGCGGTCGAGCGCCCGTTTTAACCCCTGCCGCTCAAATTGCCAAGGGCCGCAACCGGGTCGATAAAAGGGTGAGCGAAAACGGCGCAGGCGCCCCGCCCTCCGCTGCGGCTTCAGTCCGGCGCGATCGCACCGGCGAGCTGGCGCATGTAGCGGCCGAACTCGGGGGCGATACGCTGCAGTTCCTGTCGATGCCGGGTCGCCAGCCGGTTGACGATACGCCGGCCGCGCGCCGTCAGCTCGACGGCGACATGACGCCGGTCGCTCTCGAGCTGGCGCCGCGCCACCAGGCCGAGTTCCTGGATGCGGTCGACCAACCCGACGGCGCTGTTGTGCTTGATCAGCAGCAATTGCGCCAGCGCCGTCATGGTGAGCGGATCGGCCCCTTCACGGGCCTTGATGGCGAGCAGCGTCTGATATTGCAACGAGGTCAGGCCGAGGGCCTGGGCCGCTTGCTCGCTGAAGAAATGGAACTGGCGCAGCACCACCCGAAAGGCCGCCAGCAGCCGGAATTCCTCGTCCTGCACCTGTCGCTCCCCCTTTCTTGTCGGACCGCGCTGCTCGAACCGCCGCGCGATGCGGGTTCTCACTGCCCGCGTTTTCATGGTTGACGTTATATCGCATGACGATGTAAATTCAAGCGGAGTGTCGCGCCACGATACAAATTCAGACGCACCGGCGCGACGCACGTCGTCGCATCGCTCCCGCGTCTGGGGTGACTCGAAATCCACCACTAATGGAGAACTCGAACATGGCACAAAAGAATCGGTTTGACGGCGGCCCCGACGGCGTGTCGCGGCGAGCATTGGTGCAGGCCGGGGTCGGCCTGGCGGGCGGCAGCCTGCTGTCGACGTTGTCCATGCCCCTGTTCGCTGCCGATCGTCCAGCTGTCGGCACCTATCCGGCCGGTGCTTCCGGCGACTCGGTCTTCATCGGCATCGCGGTGCCGCGGACCGGCGCCTATGCGGTGCAGGGCGAAGACGAGCTCAAGGGTTGGCAACTGGCGGTCGAGCACCTCAATTCGGGGCATGAACTGATGCGCAAGCTCTCGCCCAAGACCACGAAGGGCGTGCTCGGCAAGGTCGTGAAGATCGGCGTCGCCGACTCGGCGGCCAAGCCGAACACCGCGGTCCAGGCGGAGCAGCGCTTCATCACCGAGAACAACGCCATCCTGATGACCGGCTCGACGTCGAGCGCGGTCGCGGTCGCGCTCAACAAGCTGGCGCAGAGCTCGAAAGTGCTCTACGTGTCCGGCATCTCGGGATCGAACGACACCACCGGCAAGGACTGCGTGCGCTACGGCTTTCGACAGTGCTTCTACGGCGAGACGGCCGCCAACGCGATCGGCCCGGTGTTGCTGAAGACCTTCGGCAAGAACAAGAAGGCGGCCTTCATGACGCCGGACTACACCTATGGTCACACCGTCACCAAGTCGGTGAACGACTACCTGGCTGAAAAGGGCGGCTGGAAGATGGTGACCAACCAGGTCTCGCCGCTGGGTGCACCGGACTTCAGTTCCTATCTGCTCAACATCGCCAATTCCGGCGCCGACGTCCTGATCAACGTGAACTGGGGTCGCGACGCCGTGTTGTCGATCCAGCAAGCTCAGCGGTTCGGCATCTTCGAGAAGATGAAGCTGGTGGTGCCCTACCAGATTCCGTTCCTCGCTCCCGAAGTGGGCGGCAACCTGCTCGCGGGCGTCTACGCCGCGACCGATTTCTGGTGGACGCTCGAAGACCAGTTTCCGCTTGCCAAGATGTTCGTGGAAGCCTTCGAGAAGAAGTTCGGCTACAAGCCGGAATGGGGCGCGGAAAACGCCTACACCAGCTTTGCGCACTGGGCCCGCATGGTCGAGGAAGCGGGGTCCTTCTACCCGCCGGACGTCATCAAGGCCTACGAGAAGGGCGAAACCATTCCTTCGCTCGTCGGCGACGTGCACTACCGCCCGCAGGACCACCAGTGCGTCCGCCCTGTCATCATCGTCAGGGGCAAGGCGCAGAAGGACATGAAGAACAAGGAAGACTTCTGGGAAGTCGTCGAGGTCGTCCCCGGTGCCCCGCTGATGCAGGCGCCGGGTGCCTTCGGGTGCAAGCCGGGCGATTACACCTGATCGCTTCGCCGCAACGTTCTCGAATCCGGGCCTCGCACTCTGCGAGGCCCGGATTCATGATCGGCACACCATAATCGTCGGGGCCAGCGCGGCGCCGCTCGGAAGATCCCGCTTCCGAACCACCGCGCAGGAATTGAACTGTCGTCTTCGAGGCTGGCTTTGATCAATTGGCCCAATTTCGTATCGCAGATGTTCAACGGCCTCGTCCTCGGGGCCTTGCTGGCGCTGATCTCGTCCGGCCTCACGATCATCTACGGCACCCTCGGCGTTCTCAACCTCGCCCACGGCGCCATGTTCATGCTCGGCGGATACGCGGGCTACATGGCGTTCACGTACACCGGCTCCTTCATCGTCGCGCTGATCGCGGGGGCGCTGTTCGTATTGGTGGTCGGCGTGGTGATGGAGCAGGTCATCATCCGCCACTTCTACACGCGTTCAGGCGAAGACCAGCTCCTCGTGACCTTCGGCATCGGCATGGTCATGGTAGAGACCATCCGCTACTTCTTCGGCAGCCTTTCGATGTCGGTGCCGGCGCCGGCGGGCTTCTCGGGCATCACCTCGATGGGGTTCATGCTCTACCCCACCTACCGACTGGCACTGGTGGGGATCATCGCGGTGGCGCTCGGCATCCTGTACCTGGTGCTCTATCGCACGCGACTCGGACTGACCGTGCGCGCCGGCCTCGAGGATTCGGAGATGGTGGATGCACTCGGGATCAACGTGCATCGAGTGTTCACGCTGGTGTTCGGCATCGGCGCCATGGCCGCCGGATTCGCAGGCATCGCCAACGCGCCGGTGGTGTCGCTCACCCCCGACATGGGCGAGACGATCCTGGTACAGACCTTCGTCGTCGTCGTCATCGGCGGCGTCGGCTCCTTCCCCGGTGCCATCCTGGGTGGCCTCATCGCCGGCGAGATCATCAGCATCACGGCGATGATCGATCCGGCCTATTCGTACGTGATGCTGTTCGTGGCGATGACGCTGGTGCTGATGGTGCGACCGCGCGGCCTGCTCGGCAGCGCCAGCCGCGAGTAAGCGCCCTCGCCATGCGCATCCGCCGCCCTTTTCTCCTCGAAGCCCTGACGGCCATCGGCCTGCTCGCTGCGCCGTTCCTGCTGCCGTATCTGGACTTCGCGCCCAACACGGTCAACCGGATCCTGGTCTGGGGTCTGTTCGGGATCGGCTTCGACATCCTGTTCGGTTACGCCGGGTTGCTCTCCTTCGGCCAGGCTGCCTTCTACGGCACCGGCGGCTTCGTCGCAGCCTACCTCCTCACCGTCGCAGGCTTCCCGCATGTCGTGACGGCGCTCGCGATCGGCACGGTGGCCGCCGCCGTCACCGGCTATCTGGTCGGGCTGATCGCTCTGCGGCGCACGGGCATCTATTTCGTCATGATCACCGTGGCGATCGCCGAGGTGTTCTTCTTCGTCGAGTTCTCTCCGCTTTCGCAGTTCACCGGTGGCGAGAACGGGCTGCCCGGCGTTCCGACCCCGTCCTTCGATCTCGGCTTCACCACGTTCAAGTTCACCAGCGGCTGGTCGCTCTACTGGTTCCTGGCGCTGTGCTATTTCATCGGCATGGTGATCGCGCTGCGCATCGTGCGCTCGCCCCTCGGCGCGATCCTGAGTGCCATTCGCGAGAATCCGCTGCGCGCGGCGGCGGTCGGACACAACGTGCACGGCTACAAGCTCACCGCCTTCGTGATCGCGGCCGCCTATGCCGGCTTCGCCGGCGGGCTGCTCGGCGTAATGCAGGCCTTCATGCCGCCCGATGCTTTCATGTTCCAGACATCGGCGCAGCTGGTCATGCAGACGGTAATTGGTGGTGTCGGCACCCTCTTCGGCCCGCTCCTCGGCGCCGCGGTCTGGCTCTACCTGCAGGATTTCCTGCAGGCCAGACTCAACCTCGGCGCCGCCTGGGCGTTGGTGCTCGGCGTGATCTTCGTGCTGCTGGTCTGCTTCCTGCGGCACGGCATCATCGGCGGCTTCGCCGACCTCTACGCTTACTGGACCGGACGGAACAGGCAACCCGAAGCCGAGCCGGAAACGGCCGCTGGCAATGCCGTCGCGGATGATGGCGCTGTGAGCGCAGCGGTCGCCACCGCGCCGGTCCCGCGACGCATCCGCGAAGGCAACGGCCATGCCGGCCCGATCCTGCAGGTGACCGGGTTGACCAAGCAGTACGGCGGACTGGTCGCCAACAGCAACATCGACTTCACCGTCAACCACGGCGAGCTGCGCGGGGTGATCGGACCGAACGGCGCCGGCAAGTCGACCTTCTTCAAGATGCTGACCTGCGAGGTTCGCCCGACCTCGGGAAAGATCGTCTTCGAGGGACGCGACATCACGGGCATGACGGTCACCGACGCCTGCCAGCTCGGGCTCACCAAGAGCTATCAGGTCAATCAGCTGTTCAATCGCCTGACGGTTCGCGAGAACCTGACCATCGCGGTGCTGGCCGAGCTGCGGGGCAAGTTCCGCATCGACATGTGGCGACTGGCGGACAAGTTTCCCGGACTGTCGGAGAGGGTTGCGCACAATCTCGCGCTGGTCGACCTCACGCGGCGCGCCGACACGCCGGTGTCGGCGCTCGCCTACGGCGAGAAGCGCCGGCTGGAGATCGGCCTCGCCCTGGCGACATCGCCGAGCCTGCTGCTGCTCGACGAGCCGCTGGCCGGCATGAGCCCGCGCGAGCGGGTCGACACCGTCAAGCTGCTTAAGTCCATCAGCCAGGGGCGGACCATGATCGTGATCGACCACGACAAGGAGTCGTTGTTCGAACTGGTCGAGAAGGTCACCGTCCTCCAGGAGGGCAGCGTCCTGGTCGAGGGCACCCCGGAAGAGATCGAAACCAACGCGGCGGTGCAGGAAGCCTATCTCGGCGGGATGGCCATCGCATGAGCCTCGGGTTGCATCACGGGGCGAGTGCCGATGCCCACAGCACGGAGGTCCATCGGTGAGCCTGCTCGAAGTCTCGGGACTCAACAGCTACTACGGCGACTCCCACATCCTGTTCGACGTCGCATTGCGCGTCGAGGCCCATGAGGTGGTGGCACTGCTCGGTCGCAACGGCGCCGGCAAGAGCACCACCCTGAAGACGCTGATGGGGATCGTCCGCCCGCGATCGGGCCGCGTCGTGTTCGACGGGGTCGACATCGCAGGGCAGCCGGCCCACCGCATCGCTGGGGCCGGCATGCAACTGGTACCCGAGGAGCGGCGCATCTTCGGCAGTCTCGACGTCGAAGAGAACATCGTGCTTGCCAGCCTGACCGCAAAGCAGGCCTGGCCGCTGGAGCGCATCTACGAGATCTTTCCGAGACTCGCCGCACGTCGGCGCAGCCGCGGCTCCGATCTGTCGGGAGGCGAGCAGCAGATGCTGGCGATTGCCCGCGCGCTTGTGCGCGATCCCAAGATGATCCTGCTGGACGAGCCCTTCGAAGGCCTGGCGCCCGTGATCGTGCGCGACCTGCTCGCGGTCTGCCGCAAGCTGGCGGAGGCCGGGCAGACCATCGTGTTGGTGGAGCAGAACCTGGCGGCGACACTGGCCCTCGCCAGCCGCGTCTACATCATCAACAACGGCCACATCGCGCACGAAGGCTCGGCCGATGAGCTCAAGGCCGACCCCCGGGTGCTGCAGAAGTATCTGGGCATCTAGGCCCGCCGGCCAGCGCGCTACCGCGTTCGGCGATCAAGGGGCCGGCAGAACCGACCGCGGCGCAAAGTCAGCGCCGCAGCGAATCGATCAGTGCACCTCGCAGCGTCGACTCGAAGTTCTGCGCGCGCAGCACCTGGAGGCTGTTCACCGCCGCATTGATCGAGGTGATGTTCTGGATCTTCTGGTCGTTCAGGGTGTTCTGAACCACCGTGCCGAGTGTCGCCGCGGAGATGGGGCCGGTCAGGAAGGTATTGCCGGCACCGTTCTGGATCAGGGTCAGGCCGCTGCCCGAAGCAACCGCCGACGCCACCGTGCCCACAGGACTCTGGCCGCGGACAGCGCCCGCGGCATCGCTGACGTTGAGGGACGTCGTCGTCACGAGACTGCCGTTGATGTAGACAGCCCGCTCGATGCCGAACGAGACCTGCAGGCCGTTGCCGGCATCGAAGCCGCCGCGTACCCGATCGAGATCCAGGTCGCCGACGGCCACCAGCCCTTCGCCGATCGGCGAGTGGCCACGTGATCTCGGGGCGTCGGTCGACGCCAGCGGTCGTTGCACGTTGCCGGACGACAACCTCGTCGGTTCCACCGGAGGGGCGGCGACGCCGCCCTCGCCGCCCGCGCCTGTTGACGAACCCACGAGATCGTGGCGTCCGAGCGTGGCTGCGAGCGTGAGCAAGGCGCGCTCGGCGTGCGAGGAAACGAATATGGCGCCTGCCTGCGTACCGACCAGCGCGGGCACTGCATCGTCCGGGCTGAGCAAGGCCTCGAGGCTGTGCCGCACGCGCTCGCCATGGGACGCAGCGACGACGATTCTGGGAATGCGATCGACGGCGACCACCGGCGACTCGGCCGGCAAGGCGACTTCGGCGGTTGCGGGATTCGGCACCGCAGCGCCTGAAACCGTCGTCGCCGCAGCCCCTCCTGCTGCATTCACCGCAACGCCTGCAATTGCATTCGTGGCAGCGCTTGCGACTGCATTCGTGGGAGCGCTTGCGACTGTGCTCGCGGGGGCCGCAGAGAAGAGGTCGACATCGATGTCGACATGGTCGCCGCTCGCTTGCTTCGACGAGCCAGCGAGCTCGATGTCGATAGGCGGCCGGAGATCGAGGTTCAGATCGAGCTGGAGCAACGGCGCGATCAGGTCGAGCCCGATGTCGAGCTCGATGTCGAGCGCGGATTCGGCCACGACCGGATTGACGTCGAGCGCTGCCATCGGCCCGATCGCCAGGTTGATGTCGAGCGCGGACGTCGTGCCCGTCGCCGCGATGGGGGGTTCGACAGGGCTCGCGATCGGACTCGCGATGGGGCGTTCGACACGGCTCTCGATCGGATTCGCGGCGACGGACGTCGGCGCAGGGGTCGCCGCCGCGATTCGACTCGTCGGGAGCACCGGGCCATCCTCTTGGCGGGGCGCAATCTCGGCGACCAATACCTGACGCAGCGCCTCGGCCATCCGGTCCATCTTGGCGGCGCGGATCGACTGCGATGCGGCCTTCGCGACCGGTGTGGAGCGCGCGGACAACGCGATCGCCTGCGGCAGGTCGAGGGGCAGATCGATGTCGACGCCGACTGGCACCTCGGCGGATGCCGCCACCTGAGAATCCGCCGCAGCGCGTTCGCTCCCGGAGGTTGTGGTGGCAAGCGCAGTCGCATCGTCGAGGGGCGGACCGGCCAGGTAGCGCGCCAGTTCAGCCACGGACAGCCAGGCATGACTCGGGCGAACGTCGCCTTCCTTCTGCGCGACGCTGTCGGAGCCATCCGAGAGCGTGGGAACTGCCGAAGCGGTGGGGTCCAGCGGCGGTCGAACCGGCCGCGCCTCGTCAGCTTGACCTTCGGGTTGCGGATCGGGGCCTGCCACGCTGGTCCAGGGCCGCAGTTGCATCGATGTCGATGAACCCTTCGGATCGCGCTGGCGCAGCCCCGTCACCAGCTGACGGGTGGCAGGCGGCTGCGGATGTGCGGGCGCCCCGGCGGGAACCCGCGGGTCCTCCATCAGCACCAGTGCCAGGGCGTCGGCCCGCTCGTATTCCTGGTCGCTGACGCGCGGGCGGGCTACGGCGCGCGACCCCTGGCGGCTCGGATCGGACAAGGCACTGAGCGAATCGCGGCGCAAGGCGTCGATCGCGACACGCATGGCCGCTCGCTCGTTGTCGCCGAGTTCGCCCACCAGCGTGCGCCAGGCGGGCAGCGCATCGATCGGGGAGGACACCAGAGGGTTGAAGGGCCCGTCGCTGCGCAGGTCGAATGCGTCGACGGCGACCGAGCTGGCGCTGACGTCGGCTTCGATGCGCCCGTAGGCCGGCTTGCCGAGCGACAGGCCGAGGCCCGCGATCGACATCAGCACGACGAGTTGGCGAGGCGTCGGCTTCATGGCTGCGCAGCCATCAGAAATCGGACGACCCGAACTTCGGGAGGACAAGACCGCCGAGACCTGCCCGGCTGATGCCCTGGGCGAGGGGTGCCTGCACCGCGACTCGCCAGTCTTCGTCCCGGTTGAAGGACGCGAGATCACTGCGGTTGCTGATGACGAACAGGACGCCATTGACCCACAGCGACTCGAAAGCCTCCTTCGAGATGGCACGGGTGCCGCCGGCGGGGTCTCCGATGAGAACCCGCTGACCGCGGATACCCTTGATCACGACGAAATGGTTGTACCCCTTGTCGTTGATCAGCACGATCGCGGGGATCTTGGCGCTCGCGAGCTTTTCGAGCGGCGCCTCGAAGCCGTCGGCCTCGAAACCTTTCGACTCGAGAAATCGCTTCATGTCGAGGAGCGAAAAGCCCTCGTGCTTGATCTTTTCCTGGTCGCCTTGCGCGAACATGGCCTCGAAGGCCTGCTGTTCGCTGATGGCGTCGCCATAGTGGTAGGTGAGCAGCGTGGAAACCGCTGCGGATCCGCAGCTGAAGTCGTACTGCTGGCGGATCATCGCCTTGAACCGGGCCTCCTTGATGCTGGTGGCCGGAACGGAATAGGCGCCTCCGATCTGCAACGGCAGTTCGACCGAGCCAGCTCGAGCGGCACTTGCGCATGTGACGGCGAGGACGACGAACAGCCGCGCCAATAGATTCTTCATTCGGGGGTTCGTTACTTCAACTGCACATTGACGATCGTGGCGTTCTGGATGAGGACGTTGTTGCCGGTGTTCTGCACCACCATCGGAAGGCCCACCGATCCCTGAAAGGCCGCGTCGCTGATGACGTTGTTGCCGGTGTTGACATTGATCGCGCGGTTGTCCGCGACGACTCCCTTCAGCTGCATCTCCGAGATGCCGCCGTCACCGCCGCGTCGCTTGGCGAGCGACGTGCTGTCGATGGCCTTGAGACCGAACGGATTGGCCCTCTGCATCGGCGAAACGGCAGGTCCACCGTCTTCCGAGGCCGACGGCGCCAACATCAGCACCCCTGCTTCGTCGGACGCCAGAACGCTCGTGCTCGAAAGCAGCATCGCCAGCGTGGCGCCGACGATGAATGGCCGCATTGCGTGTGACATGACTGATCCTGTCTGGTTGGAAACGGGGCACCGGAAGCAAGCCTCCGGCGCCCCTTCTCAAGTTACGGCCGTCCCACGTTGAGGTTGGCCTGCACGTTCACGCTTTGCTGGACCAGGTTTGCGACCCCGGTCGTCTGCGCGATCGTCAGGATGCCGGCCGCCGATTGCGCGGTGCCGCTCATCGTGTTCGACATCGCCCAGCTGCCGGCGTTGACGCTGTTGGTCCCGCCCGAACCGCCGACACCGCCGGTCGCGCCGTTGCCGACGCCTCCGGTGGTCGCGGCAGCCGTGCTCGTGCCGCCTGTACCGCCCGTGCCCGTGGCGCCTTGCCCGCCCGGTCCGCTGGTGGCACCGACTGCGCCGTTGCCGGCCGTGGCGCTACCGTTGGTTGCCGACGTCGATGCACCGCCATTGGTGGCGCTGCCGTTGGTCGACGATCCGCCACCGCCACCACCACCGGCAGTGTTGGTCGCCGAGGCGCCGTTCCCACCGGTCGAAGTCGTCGTGCCGCTCGTGGCCGTCGCCGTGCCGCTCGTGCCGGTCGCTGCGCCGCCCGTGCTGGTCGCCGCGCCGCCGGTGCCAGTCGCGGTGCCCGTGTTGCTGCCGCTGCTTGCGGTTGCTGTCCCGCTCGAGCCCGCGCCACCCGTGCCAGTCGATGACCCAGTCGCCGCGCCGCCAGTGCCGGTGCCGGTGCCGGTCGCTGCGCCACCGGTATTGGTGGCCGTATTGCTCGCCGCGCCGGCTGTCCCGGTGCCCGAGCCGGTGGCTGCACCGCCCGTAGACGTCGCTCCGCCGCCGGTGCCCGCGCCCGCAGTGCTCGTGGCGCCGCCGCCTGCGCCGCCAGTGGTTGACCCGCCGCCGCCGCCGCCGTTGCCGCCGCTGCCGCCGACGCCGCCCGTCGGAACGCCTGCGCCGCCGGTGCCACCATTGCCACCGTTGCCGCCGTTGCCGGTATTGCCGGCAGCTCCGCCGCCACCGCCTGCCGACGCGCTCTTGCCGCCCTCGCCTTCACTGCTCGACTTCGAGCTTCCGCCGACGGCCAAGCCGGCACCGAGCGCGCCGGTACTCGACTTCTGGCCCGACGCAGCAAGACCGCCGAGGGACGCGTTCGATCCCTTGCCGTTGCCGCCATATGAGTCGTTCGACGACTTGGCGTTGCCGCCCGACGCCTCGCTCTCGCTCGACGCCTTGCCGGTCGACTGGAGATTGCCTGCGAGGGCTGCGCCGCCCTTACTCTCCGACTCCCCGCCAGCGGCCTTCACGTTGCCGCTGGTGCCCTCGGCGCTGCCGCCTTTGGCCGTCGAGTTCCCGCCATCGCCACCGGTGGCACGGCTGGCATCGCCGCCGTTGCCGCCGTCGCCGGCATTCGAGCTGCCGTTGGTCGCGCTACCGTTCGACGCCGCACCGGCCGTCGCGCTGCCGTTGGTCGCCGAGCCACCTGAGCCGCCCGAGCCACCCGCTCCGGTGTTGCCGCCCGAGCCGCCCGAGCCGTTGCCGCCTGCACCGCTGGTCGTGGTGCCACCCGTGGCGTTGCCGCCCGTGCCGTTGCCGCCGTTGCCGCCTTGAGCCGCATTGGCATTGCCGTTGTTGTAGGCGTTGTTGCCGAGCCCGTAGGTTCTGATATTGGTGACCGAACCGCTCAGCTTGCTGATCGCGATCGCCTTGCTCGTGTTGAACGAGTTCGAGAAGTTGGCCGTGGCGGTGCTGCCGTTGTTGGCGGCCGCGTTGCCGTAGTCCTGAGCCTTGGCTTCACCCTTGTTGTCGCGGTTGTCGCCGGTGCTCTTGTTGTTCTTCTGGTCGGAATTGTTGCTGTTGTCGGACTGGTTCCGGTTGTCGGACTGGTTCCGATTGTCGGAATTGTTGTCCTGGGTGGCAGTCGAATTCTCATTCGCTTGCGGGCTGCCGTTGCCTCCCTGGGTCGAAGTCGCGGTTGCGGTCTGATTTCCCGTGCTTGCGTTTCTAGTACCGTCCGTACCGTTGTTCGTCGGGTTGGCCCACGCCGTTCCGTACGCGCCTAAGGCCAGCGCGATGGACGACGCGAGAAGCGTCTTCTTCATGTTGAGTTCCTTTGCATGGTTGATGAAGGAAGGGCGCTGACGGCCGTTCCGACCTGTTTAACTGCAAGATCGAGGCCGGCGAGGGTTCCGTGGCGCAAGCCCTTGATCTGAAACGACTAATCGCAATTCCAGCAGGACAGCAAGTGATTGACATGGCGTCGAGTCGTAGGAAGGCGCCGACAAGTGAACCAGCCATGTGACAACGGGTGGTAAGAATTACCAGAGAACCTGCACAGTGGTCGATTCGTGATGTGCATCACGCTCACGGCGTATCACCGGCGTGACGACAGAAGCTTTGCCGCGGCAACCGAAGGCGAATCGGACCCCGGGGAAAACCCGAGTCCCGGCCCGTCCGCAAGCAGCGCGGCGGCACATCGGATCATCGGCCACGCAAGCACCGCGCCGGTCCCGTCAAGACTCGAAAGGCCCGGTCGCGCGAGCGCTTTCGCGTCGAGCAATTCGAGCGCGCGATCCAGGCTCGCGAGATCGTTGCTCCGGGCGTGGACGCAGTAGCCGCCGACGCCGGCGGTGATGGCCGAAGCAACGACCAGAGCGGCGCAGGCAGAGAGCCCGTCGGCAATGACGAGGCGGCGGCGTCCGGCCGCGACCAGCATCAGGCCGGCCATCATGGCGACCTCGAACCCACCGACTGCCGCGAGCAGTTCCACGGGATCTTCGAGATGTCCGTGCCGTCCGCGGACATCGCTGAGCACACGCCGACGATGAGAGAGCAACGCGCTGCCGGTGACCTCGCCGGGATCGATGAAGGCATCGAGCGGTGTGTCCGTGATGCAGGCAATGAGCAGGGCCGCGCTTTGGGCCGATCCGATACCGATGCCGGCGCAGGCAACCGCGTCACCACCCACGGTCTCACCGATTTCCATGCCGGCTCGCAGCGCCGCGTGCGCCTGCTCCGTCGTCATCGCTTCGCCCACCCGCGAGTTGCGAGTCCCGTGGGCGATCTTGCGCGTCAGCAGGCGCGGGTGCGGGGCAAGCGTCTCGGCGATGCCGCTGTCCACCACCGAGAGTTCGAGACCCTGGGCGTCGGCCAGTCGCGCCAGTGGTGAACGGCCCTCCAGCAACGCCTGCACGATCGCTGCGGTCGACTGCGGCTGGTCGGCGGCGACATCGTCGACCGCAATGCCGTGGTCGGCGGCGAAAAGGACGAGGCGTGCCGTCGGAAAGCTCGGCACCAGCGTGTTCTGGATCAACCCCAGCCACAAAGCGAGCGGTTCGAGCTCGCCGAGCGATCCGGACGGGCCGCGACACGCCTCGATGCGGCGCCGAAGCTCGGCTTCGAGCGCAGGATCGGCCGTCGCCGCGATCAGGGTCGCCGCCGACGCGGCCATCACTGCGCCGCGTGGAATCCGTGCTTGACCATCAGGCGATACAGCGTCATGCGAGAGACGCCGAGCTGCCTTGCGGCCACCGCCACGTTGCGACCGTTCTGCTGCAGGGTCGAGTAGATCGCTCCGCGCTCCGCCTTCTGGCGGGCGTCGTCGAGCACGTTCTGCAAATCGGGGCACGTCGGCGCCTCGAGACCGAGGTCGGCGGGCAGGATCAGCCGGCCTTCGGCCATGATCATCGAACAGCGCACCCGGTTGATCAGCTCACGCACGTTGCCGGGCCACGCGTAAGCCTCCATGGCCTGGATCGCAACCCGGCTGAAACCCTTGAGCTGCGCCCGCTTCTCGGGGGCGAACTTGCGGAAGAAGTGATGCGCCAAGGCGCGGATGTCTTCGCGCCGCTCGCGCAGCGGACGAACCTGCAGCGGCAGGACGTTCAGCCGGTAGAACAGATCCTCGCGGAAACGGCCTTGGGCCACGGCCGCCTCGAGATCGATGTTGGTGGCGGCGACGACCCGCACGTCGAGGTTCATGACCTTGGTCGAGCCGACACGGTTGACAGTGCCCTCCTGGAGGAAGCGCAGAAGGTTGACCTGCAGATCGAACGGCAGGTCGCCGATCTCGTCGAGAAAAAGAGTACCCCCGTCGGCGACCTCGAAGAGACCGCGCTTCTCCCCGACGGCACCGGTGAACGCACCGCGCTCGTGGCCGAACAGTTCGGACTGGATCAGCGCCGGCTGGATGGCGCCGCAATTCACGACCACGAAGGGCCCCTGGGCCCGCAGGGAGTGTTGGTGCACGAACTGCGCGATCAGCTCCTTGCCGCTGCCGCTCTCCCCGCAAATCAGCACGGGTGCGCTGGAAGGGGCGGAGCGCGCGGCCTGGCGCAGCAGCTCCGTCATCGCAGCGCTCTGCCCGACGACGGCGGTGTCATCCTGGGGAAGCTCCTTGCCGGCGATCGGCTCGCGCAGGAGGGCCCGCCCGTGCGCATGTCCGAGGCAGGACAGGACCCGCGCCGGGTCGACCGGCAGCGTATGGTGATCGAACAGATGGCCCAGGATGAGATCTCGGCAACCCGGCTGGCCGAGCGACGCGACATCGAAGCAGCCGACCCATTCCTGGTTCTCGTGGCTCCGAAGGAACGCGTCGAGTTCGGCGAGCGAGGTATCGCTGGTTCGGGCCACCATCAGCAGGCCGACCGTGAAGCTCTGCTCGGCGAGAAGGCGCCGTGCCCGCCGCAGATCGATCGCCTGCTGGACCAGCCACCCTTCCTCAGCCAAAACCTTGCACAACGGCGCCGACAATCGCGGAGCCCCTATGCACAGAACTCGTCTCCCTGTCATGACTTCTCTCTTTCGTGAACGCCTCGCAACGCTGGATACTGCGTACTAAGCGTTACAAACACGTTACCGCTGCCCAAGTCGCTTGGATAGCCGGTCACCCCATGAATCGGGGGTGGGAAATTCCCATCGAATAATGTGAGGAAGTTGCGGCCCTTCCGCCGCTTCCGGGTGATGATTCACGCCAGTCATCGATCGCAGCAAGTCGGGGGTGACTGGAGCTGGCAACGGTCGCAAGGTGAGGCAACGGAGGATGATTCAAGTGACGACAACAAATCGACTGCAATCGATCGGCGTGATCGGCGGCTCGGCGCTGGCAATTCTGGCCGGCGGCGTACACGCGCAAGGCGCATCAACTCCTGACGAAGCCGCCGCCAGGCTCAGCGACCTCCGCCAGCGGATCGACGCGCAATCTCGCCGCCTCGACGCGCTGAAGCAGTCCCTGGCGGAGCAGGAGGCCAGTCTCGACTCCATGCGGCGCGCGCTCGGCAACGAGGCCCTGGCGACCCAGCGCGGCGGCGCCGCGCCGGGCGCGGCGAGCGCCGGGGCGGAAACGGTTGCCCAGGCGGCACCGGCGCCGGTTGGCCGCGCGCCGGCCGACGGCAGCCGACGGCCCGAGGTCGCACCGATCTTCGAGCAGCCGGGCGTTCTCACGCCCAAGGGTTCCTACATCCTCGAGCCGTCGTTGCAGTACGCCTATTCGTCGAGCAACCGGGTATCGCTGGTCGGCTACACCGTCATTCCCGCGATCCTGATCGGTGCGATCGACATTCGCGAGGTCCGCCGCTCGACATTGACCGGCGCGCTCACCGGACGCTTCGGAATCAGCAACCGCCTCGAGGTCGAAGCGAAGGTTCCGTACGTCTACCGCAGCGACAACGCGATCGGTCGCGAGTTCCTGCAGGGCGCGGCGACCAATTCGACGGTCCTCGACGCGACGGGACGGGGGCTCGGCGACATCGAGGTGACCGGCCGCTACCAGTTCAACGACGGCGGCCTCGACAAGCCCTACTACATCGGCAGTCTGCGCTTCAAGACGAGGACCGGCACCGACCCGTTCGAGGTCCAGACCTCCAAGACCATCCTGGGCTTCCGCAACGACGGCGTGCAGACCGAGCTGCCGACGGGTTCGGGCTTCTACGGCCTGCAACCCGCCGTGACGATGCTGTATCCCTCCGACCCCGCCGTCTTCTTCGGGACGATCAGCTACCTGCACACGTTCAGCCGCGACAACGTCGTCCGCAACACCGATCTCGGCCCCGAGCCGCTCGGCAAGGTCGCCCCGGGTGGCATCCTCGGCTTCAACTTCGGCATGGGTCTGGGTCTCAACGAGAAGTCCTCGTTCAGCATCGGCTACGACCACGCCATCGTCGGCAAGACCAAGCTCAACGGCGCACTCGCCGCCGACTCCGTTCGCATCCAGCTCGGGACGCTCCTTCTCGGCTACTCCTACCGCCTCGGCGACAAGCGGACTCTCAACGTCTCGCTCGGTGCCGGCCTGACCCGCGATACGCCGGACGTCACCCTCACCGTCCGGATGCCGATCAGCTTCTAGCCGCGACCCGCTCGAGGGGCCTGCGCGGACGCTCGGGAAACCTCCACCGCGTTGCGCCGGGATTGGTCGGCGGGGGCGCAACGGCCAGCCGGGGGCGCGCCTCGCGCCTAGCGCGGTAGCGCCGTACGTACGCCGTAGCGCCCTCGCCCCTCGCCCGGTAGCGCCGTAGAGCCGTCGGCCGCGGCCTCGCGGGACGAAAAGTGCAGCGCCGCTGCATCGGATCGGCACCGCCACGTGCACTGGATCACTTCCGGCCGGATTTCCCTCTCTTTTCTGCGGTTCGGGCGTCGATAGCCGGGCTTAGCGTCTCGTCTCGTCCTGTGCCCGGGCGTTCCGAGGGCCGCGCGAACGCGCCCGGAATGCCTCTCGGCAGGGCGAATGGGGATTCCGATGAAGCGAATGGAGTCACGCAGGGCCGCCGATGGGCGGAGCGCCTCGGCGCGGCATCCGCCGTTGTCGCCGCTGGCGCTGGCGTTGATGCTGGCCTATGGCGGTGCGGGCTGGGCCAATCCGGCTGCTCCGGTGGTGGTGTCGGGGCAGGCCTCGGTGGTGGCCTCGGGCAAGACGCTGACCGTGACCAACACGCCCGGGGCGATCGTGTCCTGGCAGGGCTTTTCCATCGCCCCGGACGAGCTCACCCGCTTCGTCCAGCAGTCGGCCTCCAGCAGTGTCCTGAACCGCGTCGTCGGTGCCGACCCTTCACGCATCCTCGGCCAGCTCTCTTCCAACGGGCGCGTCTTTCTGGTCAACCCCAACGGCATCGTCTTCGGCGCGTCCTCGCGGGTGGATGTGGCCGCGCTCGCGGCCTCGACGCTGGACATCGCGGATTCGGACTTTCTCGCCGGTCGGCTGCGCTTTGCGGGCCCGGCCGGATCGGGCTCGCTCACCCAGCTGGGCACGATCACGACGCCTTCGGGCGGGCAGGTGCTGCTGGTGGCCCCGAGCGTGCACAACGCCGGGCTCGTGACGACCCCCGAGGGCGAGATCCTCCTGGCCGCGGGCCACAGCGTGCAGCTCGTCGATGCGGCCGATCCGGCGTTGCGGGTGACGGTGAGCGCGGCGGGCACTGCGGTCAACCTGGCCGAGCTGGTGGCGCGCGGCGGCAGGCTGGGCATCCACGCGGGCCTGATCACCCAGAACGGCACGCTCAATGCCGATGGCGCTGCCCTCGGGCCGGGGGGCGAGGTCTACCTCAGGGCCAGCGGCAGCGCAGGTTCGACAACGAGCAGCCCGAGCCCGAGCCCGACCGGCAGCGGGGCGGGTGGGGCTTCGGCCCTGACCTTCGGTGCGGCCAGCCGCACGAGTGCCAATGGCACGGTCGGCGGGCGCATCACGGCGCAGGCGCCGGGCGCAACGCTGCAGGCGGCCGGGACGATGGAGGCGCGCGGCAGCCAGGGCGCTGGCGGCTCGATCCACCTGCTCGGCGGTGATGTGCGCCTGGCCGGTGCGCAGCTCGATGTCTCCGGCGCGAGCGCCGGGGGCACGATCCTGGTGGGCGGCGACTACCAGGGTGCCAACCCCACCATCGCCAACGCCCGCAGCACGCAGGTGGACGCGGCCTCGGTGCTCACCGCCGATGCCACCGCCAGCGGCCGGGGCGGCAAGGTGGTGGTCTGGGCCGACGGCGCGAGCGCCTTCGCCGGATCGATCTCGGCCAGGGGCGGCGCACACGGCGGCGACGGCGGCTTCGTCGAGGTCTCGGGCAAGGCCACGCTCGACTTCCAGGGCACCGCAGACACCCGCGCTCCCCTCGGCCTCACCGGAACCCTCCTGCTCGACCCCACCGACATCACGATCTCGAACGCAGCGAACGGCACCATCAGCGCCGGGCCCACCTACACCGGCACCGCCGCTTCCTCCAACCTCAACGTCACCACCCTGCAGACCGCGCTGGCCTCCAACAACGTCGTCGTCGATACGACGAGCGCCTTCGCAGGCGCCGGCAACATCACCGTCGCCGACGCCGTCACCTGGGCCGGCGCCAACTCGCTCGAGCTGAAGGCCCACAACGACATCACGGTCAGCAGCGGGGCAACCATCAACGCCACCGGAACCGGCGCCCTGCGGCTCATTGCCGACCAGGACGGCAACGGCGCCGGCAACGTCGCCGTCAACGCGAACGTGACAACGCGACTCGGCGGGATCTCGATCTCCGGGGTGAACATCACGACCCCGCTCTCCGTCACCCTGCGGACGACGGGGCTGACGGACGGCGACGGCGGCGCGATGAAACTCACCGCGACGAACGCCGTCGTCACCGGGGACCTCATCGCCAACGGCGGCACGGCGTCCGCCGGCGCCGGGCGCAACGCCGGCGCGGTCACGATCAACGGCTCGACCATCAGCGTCGCCGCGGTCGTCGCGACCGGCTCCGCCGCTGCCGGCACCAGCCTGAAGGGCGGCAAGGGAGGCGCCATCGCGCTGACCGCCACCGGTGCGGTCGGCCTCACATTCGGACTCACCGCCAACGGCGGCGCCGGCTCCGCGTCGAACGGCGCCGGGGGCGACGCCGGCTCGATCGCGATCGCCAACAGCGGCGCCGGCAATGTCACCGCGACCACCCTCACCGCGTCCACCGGTGCGGCCACCGGAAGCGGGGCAGCGGGCACTGCCGGCAGCATCTCGGTCACCAACAGTGCCGGCAACATCCAGACCGGGTCGATCACGACGACCGGCGCAGCCAAGGGCAACGGCGGCAGTGTCGTCCTGGACGCTCTCGGCAGCGTCACCGTCACGGTCGGCGGCGCGATCACCACCTCGGGCGGCACGTCCCTCGGCAGCATGGCAGGCGCCGATGCCGGCAACGTGACGCTCCGCGGCTCGACGGTAACGATGTCGCCCGGCGCCAGTGGCGGCAATCTCGTCACCGCCAGCGGCAGCAACGCCCTGGGGCTCGCCGGCGCCCGGGGCGGCCACGCCGGTGCCCTGTCGATCACCGCGACCGCTGGAGCCGTCAATCTCGGTACGGGTGGGATCAGCGCCGTCGGTGGCAACGCGGTCGCCGGCGTGGGAGCGGGCGGCAATGGCGGCAATGTGACGGTCGCCGCGACCGGCAACGTCACGATCGGCCCGATCGGGGCGCGCTCGGGCAACGCCTTCGGCACCGGCGCCACCGGCGGCACGGCGGGCACGCTCGACGTGAGCGGCGCGGCCGTCTCACTCGGGGCCCTCACCACCACCGGGGGGATCGACGGCGACGGCGGTGCAATCGCGGTCCGGGCGAGCGGCACTCTCGCCACGGGCGCCATCGCCGCCTCGGGCGGGACGGGGAACACGGGGATCGCGGGTGGAGCCGCCGGCACCGTGACGCTGGCCTCGAGCGGGGCAGGCGTCACGACCGGCTCGGTGACCGCCAACGGCGGCGCCGCAGGCGGCGGCGGTGGCGGCGGCGGAGGCGCAGGAGGAAACGGCGCGCCTGCGCGCGGAGGCGATGCCGCGAGCGTCGACATCCGCGGCGCGGGTGCGATGTCGATCGGCGCCGTGCAGGCGAGCGGCGGCAACGCAAGCGGCGGCAACGCCGGCGCTGCCGCGGGAGGCCGCTCCGGCACGGTGACGCTCGCCAACACCTCGACGACGACAGGCGCGGTGACCGTCACCTCACTCACGGCACGCGTGGGCGCGGCGAACGGCGCCACGACGAGCGGGGCAGCGGGACGCCTCGAGGTCACCAACAACGCCCCGACGCTCCTGCAGGTCGGTGCGATCGACACCAGCGGGCAGGCCGGCGGCAGCGGCGGCGACGTTCGCCTGGTTTCCGCGGGCAACGTCACCGCGAGCAGCACCATCGCGCTCGGTGGCGGCGCACTGGCCGCCGGAACGATCGCGGCGGGGCGCGATGCCGGCTCGCTCACGGTCCAGGGCGTCAACCGGATGCTCTCCGGCGCGGTCACGGCGAGCGGCACCGCAGCCGTCGTGGCCGGGAACAAGGACGGCGACGCCGGATCGATCGTCGTCACCGGGCCAGCGGGCACGGTGACCGGCTCCGGGACCCTCAGCACCGCTGCGCTCACCGCCTCCAACGGCGCAGCGCTCGGCGCGACCACCACCGGAGCGGCGGGCCGCATCGTGCTGGACGGGAGTGCGATCACCGTCAACGGCAACTACACCACCAGCGGCACGGCGCTCGGTTCCGGCGGCGCGATCACGCTCCTCGCGACCGACGGAGGCATCACCGCCACAGGCCGGGCGCTCAGCGCCGGCGTCGGCGCGATCACCCTGACCGGGACCGGGTCGGTCGCGGGATCGAACGGCATTTCGCTCGCCAGCGCCACCACCCTCACCACCACCAGCGGCGACATCCGGCTGCTCGGCTGGGGCACCGGCACCGCCCCCGGCATCCGGATCGCGAACGTCGGCACCATCGTCAGCACGGCCACCGGAGCGATCCACATCACCGGGACCGGTGGACCCTCGGCGGCCGGCGTGAGCGCCCATGGCGTCCACCTCGACGCCGGCGCGATCGTGCGTTCGACCGTCGATTCGACGATCCACATCACCGGCACGGCCGGCAACGGCGACTGGGCCAACTTCGGCATCCGCAATCAGGGCAGCACGGTCTCGGCCGTCGACGGCGCGATCGTCATGACCGGCTACGGAATGGGCGGCCGCGGCAGCACCAACAGCGACAACGTCGGCATCGTCGTCAACGCCGGCGGCATCGTCCAGGGCCTCGGGAACGCCAACGTCACGCTCACCGGCATCGGCAGCGCCGCCAGCACGGACCGCAACTACGGCATCCAGATCGCGCGCAGCGGCATCGTCAGCGTGAAGGACGGCGACCTCCGCCTGGAAGGCACCGGCGGGGGCACCGGCGCCGACAACGTCGGGGTGCTGATCAACGTCTCGTCCGGCACGAGCGGACTGGTGCGCTCGCTCGGCAGCGGTGCGATCGACGTCGTCGGCACCGGCGGTGTCGGCACCGACGGCAACATCGGCATCGCGATCAGCAGCGGCGTGTCCAAGATCACCACCGCCGGCGGGGCGGTCCGCCTGACGGGCACCGGCAGCGGCACCGGCGCGAACAACCACGGGATCGTGCTCGACGCCGGCGGTGCGATCGAGTCGAGCGGCCCGGCCGCGATCTCGCTCACCGGTGTCGGTGCGGCCGGGGCGCGCGGGATCGTCGGCACCAACGCGCTCTCCTCCATCGGCGGGCCGCTGGCAACCGGCCCCATCCGCCTCGGCGCCGACGCCATCGACCTCGCCAACGTTCGCCTGCAGAGCAGCGGCGCGCTGACGCTCGAGCCGCTGACCGCCGCGACGCCGCTCGAGAGGGGCGGCGCGGCGGCGATCGGCTTCGCCCTCGGCGCCACGGCAATGGGTAATCTGATCGATGGCTTCAGCTCGATCACGATCGGGCGCGCCGACGGCAGCGGCGCGATGACTGTCCATGCGCTGACCTTCACCGATCCGCTGACGCTGCGCGCACCGCTCGGTTCGATCGCGGTGGACGGCGCGCTCGCCGGCAGCGGCGACGCGACGCTCAGGCTGCAGGCCGGCGCGATCGGCCTGGCTGGCAACGTTTCGACGATCGGCCGGTCGATCACGCTCGACGGCCCGGTCACGCTCGGCGCCACGGTCCTGCTCGAAACCACCGGCGGCGGCAGTGCCCCCGGCGGAGCGGCGCTGGCGGTCACTGGTCGCATCGACGGCGACGGCGGCCTCGCGGCCCGCCACCTCACGCTCGATGCCGGCAACGCCGGCACGGTCGCCCTGGCTGCGCCGATCGGCGCGCTCGCGCCGATTGGCGGCCTCACGGTGCGGGGCGCCAGCGTCAGCATGCCGGCGGTTTCGACCGGTGCGGGTGGCATCACGGTCGATGCCGGCGGGATTGCCCTGTACGGCGATCTGTCCACCGGCGCGAGCGCGAACGCCGGCCCGATCGCGCTCACCGGCACGCTGACCTTGCACGAGAGCGTCGTCCTGCGCAGCGCGGGCACCGGGGCCGACGCGGCGCTGACGATCGCGGGTCCGATCGACGCCGATCTCGCGGCAAACCGGCGCGCCCTGACGCTCGACGCCGGCCCGACCGGCACCGTCGCCATCGGCGGCGCCGTCGGTGCGGCCCGACCACTGGGTGCGTTGACCGTCGCCGACGCCGCCAGCTTCACGCTCGGCGCCGTCGATACCCTCGGCGATGTGACGCTGCGTGCGCGCGAAGCCATCGCCCTCACGGCACCGATCCATTCGAGCACCGGACGCCTCCGAGTCGTCGCCGACGCCGGCGACCTCACGCTCGGCGCCACGCTCGGCGCCGGCGCGTCCGGTGACGCCATCGTCCTCAGCGCCGGCGGCGCTTTCGTCAACACGGCCGGCGCAGCCGCGCTCGACCCCGGCGCCGGGCGCTGGCTGATCTTTTCAGGCGACCCGAGCGCCGACACGCCCGGCGGGCTGACGGCCGATTTCAAGCAGTACGCGGCTGCCGGCGTCTCGACCCCGGCAGTCGGCAGCGGCAACGGCCTGCTCTATCGCCTGGCGCCGGTGGTCGCACCGAACCTGATCGGCGGCGTCGCCAAGGTCTACGACGGCACGACCGCGGCGAACCTCGCACCCGCGAACATCGCCGCGAACGGCACGGTGGCCGGCGACACGCTCGTGATCGGCGGCGGGGTCGCAACCTTCGACACCCGTCACGCGGGCAGCGGCAAGACGGTCACCGTCACCGGTCTGACCATCGTCGGCGCCAGCCAAGGGGCGATGCCGGTCTACGGCTATGCGTTGTCGGCGCCCGATGCGAGCGCCGCGATCGGAACCATCAGCCCCGCGCCGCTGGCGATCGGCGCGCGCCCGGACAGCCGTGTCTACGACGGCGGCACCGCATCGACGGCAAGTCCGAGCGTAGCCGGCCTGGTGGCCGGCGACAGCCTCGTCGCCCTTTCCCAGACCTTCGACGTCGAGAGTGCCGGGGCGCGCGTGTTGTCGGTCAGCGGCTACACCCTTCTCGACGGCAACGGGGGGCGCAACTACGCCGTCTCGACCGCGACCGCGCCCGGCCTCATCATGCCGGCCATGCTGACGATCACCGCGGACGACAAGACCCGAACCACGCTCGATTCCGAGCCGCTCTTCACCGCGCGTTACGGGGGCTGGGTCGGCGGCGACACCCTTGCGATCCTGACCGGCACGCTGCAGCTCACGACCTCGGCGACGAGCAACTCACCGGCGGGCAGCTATCCGATCGTCCCTCGCGGAGTCGCCGCGGCCAACTACACCATCGGCTACGTCGACGGCACGCTCAGCGTCACCACACCGCCCGCGGCGGCAATCGCCACGCCGGCGCCCCAGATCCCACCGGTCGCCACGCCAGCGCCGCTGCTCCCACCGGTCGCCACGCCGACGCCGCTGCCACCACCCCTCATACCAGCTTCCCCTGCATCACCCTCCCTCCCGTCACCGTCGGAAGCCACTGCCTCGGGCGGCACGCCAGCGCTGCTGTCCGGCAGCACTTCTCTCAGCGCGTCGGCGCCATTGCCCCGCCTCGTGACACAGCCCGAGCTTGCGGGCCTGGAGCCGGAGGGGGGGCGAGGCGCCCCACCAGCGCCCTGCGCGCTCTCGGTTTCGGGACAGCGAAGTTGCCTCCCGGTCGAGCCGACACCCCGAGGCGTCCGCTGATGCGGCCGCCCGACCTCGCCGACGCCGGCTTCCGCGCGCTGCCCCTCTCGGCCCGCGGTGGCGCTCGCCGTCTCGCCCACTGGATCGCTGCCGGTGCGGCGGCGCTGCTTGCGGCGAAGGCGGCGGCGCAGGGAACACCGCCCCCGGTCTTCGACGTGGAACGCTACGTCGTCCAGGGCAACACCGTGCTGACGGCCGAACGACTCGACTCGACGCTGCGGCCTTACACCGGCACGCAGCGCACCTTCACCGACGTGCAGGCGGCCGTCGCCGCGCTCCAGACCGCCTACGCCCGCGCCGGCTATGGCGCGGTGACCGTGGTCCTGCCCGAGCAACGGATCGAGTCAGGCCGCGTTCGCCTCGACGTGATCGAGCCGCGCCTGGAGCGCGTGGCGCTCGACGGAGCGCCACAGACCGACTCCGAGCGCATCCGACGGATCCTTCCCGCGCTCCAGGAGGGCCTGACCCCGAACACCGCACAGCTCGCGCGCGAACTGCGCCTGGCCAACGAGAACCCGGCGCGCCGCTTCAGCATCGATCTGCACAGCGAGGCTCCCGATCGCCTCGAGGCGGTCGTGACGGTGCAGGAGGAGAAGCCCTGGCGAGTCGGCGTGGTCCTCGACGACACCGGAACGCCGGCGACCGGCCGGTATCGCATCGGCACCTTCCTGCAGCACGCCGACGTCCTCGATCGCGGCCATGTCGCCACGCTTCAGTACATCACGGCGCCCGGGCGCCTCGGTGAAGTCTCGATCGCAGCGCTCAACTACCGTGTGCCGCTGCCGGAGCTCGGCGACGCGCTCGACCTGTTCGCGGTCCATGCCGATGTCGACTCCGGGGTCGTCGGCGATCTCTTCACCGTACGCGGGCGCGGCGACGTGGCCGGCATGCGCTACACCCATACCTTCGATCCGACCGCAAGCGTGCGCCAGCGACTGACCTTCGGGCTGGAGCGGCGCGCGTTCGGCAACCGCGTCGCGGTGGTCGGCGGTCCCGGCGGACTGGTGCCGGACGTCACCGTTCGCCCGGTGAGCCTGGGCTACGGCGGCGCCTGGGCCGATGCGGGCCAGCAACTCGACTTCTCGGCCACGTTGTTCCACAACCTGCCCGGCGGCGGCAACGGCCGCGTCGCCGACATTGCCGCTGCGCGCAGCGGCGCCAAGGCCGACTACACCCTCGTGCGCTGGTCGGCGAGCTATCTGCAGACGCTGCCGGCCGATTGGCAGCTGCGCCTGGCGACCGACGGCCAGACCAGCCGCGATGCACTGGTGCCGGGAGAGCAATACGGTGTCGGCGGCCAGGAATCGGTGCGCGGCTTTCTCGAGCGCGAGTTCGTCAACGACAGCGGCCAGCGGGTCACCCTCGAGGTCTACGGTGCCGACTTCGGCGCCCGCGTCGCTCCCGCCGCGAGCGCACGGCTGCTCGCCTTCATCGACCACGGCAGCGTTCGCCGCAACCGTGCCCTGCCGGGCGAGACGACGCGCGCCGAGATTGCCAGCGCGGGCGTCGGCCTGCGCCTCTCGGTGGCGCCGTCGTGGAATCTGCGCTTCGACGTCGCCCACGTGCTCAAGGGCAGCGGCCTGCACCCGAGCCACGACGACCGCGTCCACTTCAGTCTCGGCTACGCCTGGTGAGTCGCGCGGCTGCGCCGCGAATGCCAGGGAGCGGGCACTGCCTCCACGGGCACTGCCTCCAGAATGCACGTTCCGCATCGAGAACCGCATGTCTGCCGCCGCCGATTCGATCCTTTGCCACCTGGAGACCGTCGACGCCGAGCGCGCGCGACGCAGCGCCGTCCCCGGCCTCGAAGCCCGGGTTGCCGCGCTGAAGACTTTCCAGCAGCGCCGCTTCTCGCACACCTACGCCGACCTGCTGGAATCGGCCCGCCACGGTCCGGCGGCGCGCTTCTTCCTCGACGAGCTCTACGGCCCACGCGACTACTCCCGTCGCGACACGCAGTTCGCCCGCGTCGTGCCGGCGCTGGTGAGGCTGTTCCCGAGGGAGATCGTCGACACGGTGCGACGACTGGCGGAACTGCATGCGCTCTCCGAGACGCTCGACACGGCGATGGCGCTGCAGCTCGACGGCAAACATGTCACGCCGCTGCGCTACATCCGCGCCTGGCAACTCGTCGGCCGTGACGCCGACCGGCAGGCTCAGATCGCCGTGACGCTCGACGTGGCGCGGCGGCTGGACCGGCTCACCCGCAAGGTGCTGCTGCGCCAGAGTCTGCACCTGATGCGCGGCCCCGCACGCGCCGCCGGACTCGGCGAATTGCAGGCCTTTCTCGAAGCCGGCTTCGACACGTTCCGGGCGATGAAGGGTGCGGAAGAATTCCTGGCCACCGTCCGCACTCGCGAGGAAGCGCTGTCGGCCGCGCTTTTCGCGGCTGACACGTCCGAAGCGATCGGCGCGGCCGATGCAGCGCTCACGCCGGCCGGCCCGTCGATGGCCCGCGCCCTGGCGGCACTGCCGTGACCGGGCGACCCGCCGCAACGGAGGGAGCGTATGGAGGTAGACGCGCTGGAGCGATCCGCCGCCTGCAGGGCTTCCTTCGGTGCACACTCGGAAGGTCTGAGCCCCCTCGAACAGGACAACACGATGACTGACGCGGCAACCCTTTCCGGCCAGGTGGCGTGGATCACCGGCGGCGGCAGCGGCATCGGCCTGGCCGGCGCGGTCGCGCTCGCGCAGGCGGGCTGCCGCGTCGTGATCTCGGGGCGCGACGCCGACAAACTCGACGCCGCCATCCGCTCGACCTCGGCACTCGGCATTCCGGCCGGTGCGATCGTCGCCGAGCCGCTCGACGTCGCCGACAAGGCCGCCGTCGACCAGGTCGCGCGCCGCATCGAAGCGGCCTGCGGGCGCGTCGACATCCTCGTCAACAGTGCCGGCGTCAACTACCCGAAACGCTACTGGTCCGAGACCGACGGCGCAACCTTCGAGAAAGTCGTCGCGATGAACCTCAACGGCGCCGCCTTCTGCACGCTGGCGGTTCTGAAGGGCATGCGCGAACGCGGCCAGGGCACGGTGATCAACGTCGCCTCCTTCGCCGGCTGGCACCTCAGCCACCTGACCGGGCCGGCCTACACCGCCAGCAAGGCCGGGATGATGGCGCTGACGCATTCCTTCAACATCGAGGAATGCGTGCACGGGCTGCGGGCAACCGCGCTGTGCCCCGGCGAGGCGGCCACCCCGATCCTGAAGAACCGGCCGATCGAGCCGAGCGCCGAGGACAAGGCGCGCATGCTGCAGGAAGGGGACCTCGGCCGCACGATCCGCTTCATCGCCGAGCTGCCGGCGCATGTCTGCATCAACGAGCTGGTGATCTCGCCGGTCTGGAACCGGATCTACGTCGGCGGCACGGAGATGAAACGGCGCTGAAGGCGGGACGATCGTCTTGCTGGAGCCGCGGGACTTGCGCGCGGACAAGGGGCACGGCCCGGGGTCGCTGGCATGCTGGAGGTCGGCCGTAGTCGCGGTGGCCTGTGCCTGCCGATGCCGACAACACCGCCAAATCGAGTGGGTCGAATAGGCGCGCAAGTGGGCCATGGGCCGGCAAGGGCGACGGCAGTGATCGCGATCGGCGGAACTCAGCTTCAGCTCCCGCCACGCGGGATCGGCTTTCCGCCCGCGCCCTGACTTGATGCGCGTCAAGCGGCGTGCGCCTCGGTCGGCGGCACGCGGCGCGCGATCGACTACCGTGTTCGCAGAGCGCGGCGCCTGTCTGGCATTCCCGCTCCGTTGTCGACCTTCGCGATCCATGGCCCTTGCACACCCCACTCCCTTAAATGCTCCTGCGCATGGACCGCCGCGTGCCGCTACCGACCCCGAAGACCGCGCGAAAGTCTCGGGTGCTGCTTCAGCGGCTGGGGAAGCGACCGGCACGGTCGTCTCTGTGCGGGGCAGCGTCGTCGATGTCCGCTTCGAGCGTGGCCTGCCGCCGATCCACGCGCTGCTTCGGGCGGGTGCCGACCAGGCGATCGCCCTCGAGGTGATGGTCCAGCTCGATGCGCACCGGGTCCGAACGATCGCGCTGACACCCACTCAGGGCCTGGCGCGCGACACGCCGGTGCACGACACCGGCGGTCCGCTGCGCGCTCCGGTCGGGCCCGCGACCCTGTCGCGGATGTTCGATGTCTTCGGCCGCACGATCGATCGAGGGCCGGCGCTCGGGGACGTGACGTGGCGGTCGGTTCACCATGCACCGCCGGCGCTGGTGCGGCGCTCGACGAAGTCGGAGGTCTTCCAGACCGGCATCAAGGTCATCGACGTGCTGGCCCCGCTCGAACGCGGTGGCAAGGCGGGGCTGTTCGGCGGTGCGGGGGTCGGCAAGACGGTGCTGCTCACCGAGATGATCCACAACATGATCGGCCATCATCAGGGCGTCAGCATCTTCTGCGGCATCGGCGAGCGCTCGCGAGAAGGCGAGGAACTGCATCGCGAGATGACGGACGCCGGGGTCCTGCCGAACATGGTGATGATCTTCGGCCAGATGAACGAGCCACCGGGCGCGCGCTTTCGCGTCGGCCACGCGGCGCTGACGATGGCCGAGGCGTTCCGCGACGACGAGCACCGCGACGTGCTGCTGCTGATCGACAACATCTTCCGCTTCATCCAGGCCGGCGCCGAGCTGTCCGGGCTGCTCGGGCAGATGCCGTCGCGCCTGGGTTACCAGCCGACCCTCGGCACCGAGCTGGCCGGGCTCGAGGAACGCATCGCCAACACCGACAGCGGCGCGATCACCAGCATCCAGGCGGTGTACGTGCCGGCCGACGATTTCACCGACCCGGCCGCGGTGCACACGTTCTCGCACCTGTCGGCCTCGATCGTGCTGTCGCGCAAGCGCGCCAGCGAAGGCCTGTTCCCGGCGGTCGATCCCCTGCAGTCGAACTCGAAGATGGCCACGCCGGGCATCGTCGGGCCCCGACACCATGCGCTCGCCCAGGCGATCCGGCGCACGCTGGCGCAGTACGAGCAGCTCAAGGACATCATCGCGATGCTCGGCATCGAACAGCTCTCGCCCGAAGACCGGGGGATCGTCGGCCGCGCCCGGCGGCTCGAGCGTTTCCTCACGCAGCCGTTCTTCACCACCGGTCAGTTCAGCGGTCTCGCCGGCCGGCTGGTGAGCCTGGAAGACGCGCTCGACGGCTGCGAACGCATCCTTGCCGACGAGTTCAAGGACCTGCCCGAGAGCGCCCTCTACATGATCGGCGCGATCGACGAGGCGACACGCAAGGCGGCACCGGCGCCGCCATCGACGACGCCGCGCGCCGCGCAGGTGGAGGCGTGATGAAGCTCGAGGTTCTGTTGCCCTCAGGCGTGTTCGCGGACAAGTCCGGCGTCTCGCGCATCGTCGTCGAGACGAATCGCGGATCGTTCGGCATTCTCGAGCACCGGGCCGACTGCATCGCCGCCCTGGTTCCCGGCATCCTGATCTACGAGAGCGCTGCCGACGGGGAGATCTGCCTCGCCGTCGACGAAGGCTTGCTGGTCAAAGCCGGGGCCGAAGTGAGGGTCTCCGTTCGCAGTGCCTTCGGCGGCTCCGACCTTGCCGGCCTGCGCCAGACGGTGGCGCGCGAATTCGTCGCGAAGAGCCAGGAGGAACAGTCGCTGCGCGACGTCAGCCATCGGCTCGAGGCGGGCTTCCTGCGCCGCCTCGGCGGGCTGCGCCATGACTGATCCCTCCAACCGCGAATCGCCGGGCAAGGCGCCCGCGACGCCGCCATTCACCGATCTCGCCGCAGCCAAGGCCGACCGCAAGCTCCGGGCGCGCCGCAATGCCGGGCGCGAGGTCTGGATGGGGCTGGGCACGATGGGACTGGTCGGCTGGTCGATTGCAGTGCCGACCCTGCTCGGCGCGGCGCTCGGGATATGGCTCGACGGCACGCACCTGAGCCAGAGGTCGTGGACGCTGGCCTTCCTGATCGCCGGGCTGGTCCTGGGGTGCGCGATCGCATGGCACTGGGTCGCGAAGGAGGAGCGCGCGATGAAGGACGAACGCGAGGCCGGCGATGCCTGACGGATTCGTCGCCACGGTGGGCGCGCCGGCACTGGCGGCCGCTCTGGCACTGGTCGCGGGCGCCGCGCTGGGAGTCGTCTTCTTCGGCGGGCTGTGGATCACGGCCCGGCGCGGCGCACGGTCGGCGCAACCGGCGACGTGGTTCGCCGGCAGCCTGCTGCTGCGCATGGCAATCGTGCTGCCGGGCTTCTACCTGGTCGGCGGCGGGAACTGGGAGCGGCTGGCGGCATGCCTGCTCGGCTTCGTCCTGGCCCGTGTGCTGGTGAGTCGCGCGACGCGACCGGGCCGCGCGAGAGCGGCGGCAGCGACCAGAAGGGCCGGCGATGCGGCTTAGCCCGGACGAATGGGTCCTCTGGCAATGGGGCCCCGCTCATCTCAACGCGACGATCGTCTCGACCTGGGCGTTGATGGCCGTTCTGGTCGTCGGATCGCTGCTGGTGACGCGCAAGCTGTCGTCCGGAGGGCAGCGATCGCGTTGGCAGAACATGCTCGAGATCATCGTCATCGCCATCGAGGACCAGATCCGCGACATCGGCGTCGGCGCGCCGCGGCGCCATCTCGGCTTTCTCGCCACGCTGTTCCTGTTCGTTGCCGCGGCAAGCCTTTGCACCGTGATCCCCGGCTACCCCACACCGACCGAGTCGCTGTCGACGACCGCGGCGCTGGCACTGTGCGTACTGGCCGCAGTCCCGGCCTACGGCATCCGCGAACGCGGCCTGCGCAGCTACCTCGAGTCGTACCTCGAGCCCACTTTCATCATGCTGCCGTTCAACATCATCAGCGAGATCTCGAGGACGCTGGCGCTGGCAGTCCGGCTGTTCGGCAACATGATGAGCGGGGCGATGATCGTCGCGATCCTGCTGACCATCACGCCCCTGCTGTTCCCGGTCGTGATGACGCTGCTCGGCCTGTTGACCGGCATGGTCCAGGCCTACATCTTCTTCGTCCTCGCGGCCGTCTACGTCGCTGCGGCCGTGCGCACCGCCCCGCCCCGCCCGTCGAAGGCTGTTGCGCAGCCCGGCTCCTGAACTCCACCTGAAGGAATCCCCTTGGATCTGACCACCACCATCGCCGTCGCGTCGATCGTCACCGCCGGTTTCACCATCGCCATCGGCGTCATCGGCACCGCGCTCGGAGAAGGGCGCGCCGTGGCGACCGCCCTCTCTTCGCTGGCTCAACAGCCCGACGCATCGTCCACGATCACCCGCACACTGTTCGTCGGCCTCGCCATGATCGAATCCACCGCCATCTACTGTTTCGTCGTCTCGATGATCCTGCTGTTCGCGAACCCGTTCTGGAATCACGCGATTGCGCAGGTGGCCAAGTAGATGCTGATCGACTGGTTCACCGTCGGCGCGCAAGCGCTGAACTTCGTCGTCCTGGTATGGCTGATGAAGCGATTCCTCTACCGACCGGTGCTGGCGGCCATCGATGCACGCGAGCAGCGCATCGCCGCGGCGCTGGCCGACGCCGACCGCAAGGAAGTGCTGGCCGGCCAGGAACGCGACACCTACGCGGCAAAGGTCGAAGAGATCGATCGCAGCCGCGAGAAGCTGCTCGAACAGGCGAAGACGGCTGCGGAGAAGGAGCGCGGCCGGCTGGTCGACGAGGCGCGGAACGCCGCCACCGCACAGTCGGCCAGGCGTGACGAAGCGCTGCATGGCGAGATGCAGCGATTGCAGGAATCCATCGTGCGCCGCACCCGCGACGAGGTGTTCGCCATCGCGCGCAAGGTGCTCGCCGACCTTGCCTCGACGAGCCTGGAGGCCGCTGCTGCCGATGCGTTCGCCCATCGGTTGTGCGCTCTCGAGACCGAAGACCACGAACGCATGAAAGCCGCGCTGAAGGGCACTTCGGCGAGCGCGCCGGCGCGGGTGCGCAGTGCCTTCGAACTCCCCGACGGCCCGCGCGCGGTAGTCCGCCGCGCCGTCGACGAGACCTTCGGCCCCGGCACGGAACTCGCCTTCGAGACCGCTCCCGACGGCGGCGGCGGCATCGAACTGCTCGCGAACGGCCGGCAGGTGGGGTGGACGATCGCCGGCCAGCTCGAGTCGCTGCAGCAGGCGCTTGACGAATGGGTCGCCCCGCCAAGCGTGAAACCCGCGCCCAGCGCGGCCGCTCGATGACCACCGCGGTGCTCGACCTCGAGGCGGCCTTCGATCGAACGTTCTCGGGCCTGCGCGCGGTGCGCCGCGACCAAGTTGCCGCGATGACGCCACGCGAAGTCGGCACCGTCGTCAGCGTCGCCACCGGCATCGCCCGGGTCTCGGGACTGCCCGGCATCGGCTCCGAGGAACTGGTGCGGTTCCCGGGGGGGGTCTTCGGAATCGCCCTCGATCTCGACGAGACCGGCGTCGGCGTCGTCCTGCTCGGCGACCACGCCGACCTGCACGCCGGTGACGACGTGACGCGCACCGGCCGGGTGATGGACATCGCGGTCGGCGACGCGTTGCTCGGACGCGTCGTGGATCCGCTCGGTCGCGCTCTGGACGGCCATGGGCCGATCGACACCGACGAGCGCCTGCCGATCGAGCGCCCTGCCCCGCCGATCATGGACCGCGCGCCGGTCGTCGTGCCGCTGCAGACAGGGCTCAAGGTGGTCGATGCGTTGATTCCGATCGGCCGCGGCCAGCGCGAGCTGATCCTCGGCGACCGGCAGACCGGCAAGAGCGCGATCGCCATCGACACGATCGTCAACCAGCGCGGCAGCGGCGTCGTCTGCGTCTATTGCGCGATCGGCCAGCGCGCTTCCGCCGTGGCCAAGGCCGTGGCGCTGCTGCGCGAACATGGCGCGATGGAGCACACCGTGGTGGTCGTCGCCGAAGGCGATCAGGCGCCGGGCCTGGCCTACGTCGCGCCCTATGCCGCGACCAGTATCGCCGAGCACTTCATGGCCGCCGGCCGCGACGTGCTGATCGTCTACGACGACCTGACGCAGCACGCGCGCGCGTATCGCGAACTGTCGCTGCTGCTGCGCCGGCCGCCGGGGCGCGAAGCTTTCCCCGGCGACATCTTCTACATCCATTCGCGCCTGCTCGAACGCTCGACGCACTTGCGCCCGGAGCTCGGAGGCGGCTCGCTGACCGCCTTGCCCATCATCGAGACCGAAGCGCAGAACATGTCGGCCTACATTCCGACGAACCTGATCTCGATCACGGACGGGCAGATCGTCCTGTCGCCGACCCTGTTCGAACTCGGCGTGCTGCCTGCGGTCGACATCGGCGTATCGGTTTCGCGGGTCGGTGGCAAAGCCCAGCGCGCCGCGTACCGCGCGGCCGCCGGCGACCTCAAGCTCGCCTATGCGCAGTTCGAGGAACTCGAGACCTTCTCGCGGTTCGGTGCCCGGCTCGACGACGCCACGCGCCTGTCGCTCGAGCACGGCCGCCGGATCCGCGCGTGCCTGAGACAGGACGAGACCCGCCCGGTTCCTGTGATCGAGCAGATCGCGATCCTGACGGCGCTCGGCGCACGGCTGTTCGACCCGGTACCCCTGGACCGCATGCCCGATGCCGAACGAGCCTTGTGCGAAGCCGTCGGCGGTCTGCCCCAGGCGCTCGTCGAAAAGCTTGAGGGGAACGAAGCGCTCGACGACGCCGATGCGTCGGCGCTGGTCGCGTCGGCCCGTCGGGCGATCGCGCCGTTCGCGGCGGCGGCCGAAGGCGAGAGCCAAGGCGATGGCGATGGCGATGGCGATGGCGATGGCGATGGCGATGGCGATGGCGACGGCGACAGCGACAGCGACGGCGACGGACCCGTCGAACCGCCCCCCGCCGGTGGGCAACCGAGCCCGGCGTGAGCGCGACTGAGGTCGGCCTGCGCCGCCAGATCGACAGCGCGGTCGATCTCCAGGCGGTCGTGCGAACGATGAAGGCGCTGGCGGCGTCGAGCATCGGCCAGTACGAACGCTCGGTGCGCGCGCTGGCCGACTATGACAGCACCGTGGGACTCGCCCTCGGCGCGTGTCTGCGCCGCACCGCTGCCGGCGCTCCGGCGGTACGCCGGCGCGCTGACGAACCGGTCGTCCGGGCCGTGGTCTTCGGCTCGGACCAGGGGCTCGTCGGGCGCTTCAACGACGCGATCGCCGACCACGCGGTCAGTGCGCTCGCCAAGCGCCCCGGCAGGGCCCGGGTTTGGGCAGTGGGCGAGCGGGTGAAAGACCGGCTGGAAGACGCCGGCATCGTCATGGTCGGGCAGTTCGAGGTTCCGACGTCGGTCCAGGCGATCACACCGCTGATCGCCCGCATCCTGCTGGACAGCCATGCGCAAGGCGAGCCGGACGGTGAGTTCCACCTCTTTCACAACCGTCCGACCTCGCACGCGACCTGGCAGAGCGTCGGCCAGCGCCTGTTGCCACTGGACGAACGCTGGCGACGCGCACGCACGGGAGTTCCCTGGCCGACACCGCGCATTCCGGAGACGCTGGGCGACCTCGGACCCACCCTGGCCGCGCTGATCGGCGAGCACCTCTTCGTCTCGCTGTTTCGGGCCTGCTCGGAATCGCTCGCCAGCGAAAACGCGAGCCGTCTTGCGGCAATGGAACGGGCCGACCGCAACATCGACGAACTCCTCGAGGACCTTCGCGGCCGCTTCAATCAGCTGCGCCAGGGCAGCATCGACGAGGAGTTGTTCGACGTCGTCGCCGGATTCGACGCGCTGCGCGACACTTCGAACGCGCAGGGGGTTTGAAACGATGGCATGCGTCATGGCCCTGGGACACTCGCCTCGACCGGGCATTCTCGGCGCCCCTAGGAATTGCGAGAACGGGTGCTCGCAAGGGTATTCACCGGTCTTTCCCGAGCCCCGGGGGAACGGCGTTTGCTCGCTCGCTTCCAAGGATCGAACGATGCGAAGTCCCGATGCCCTTCCCGCACCGATTGGCCACGACGCCGGCGCAAGCGCGCGCGGGGCGCGCGCCCGAAATGCCTGATCTCCGGAGGACACCTCGATGAGATGGCGCGACGTGCTGGTGGACGTCAAGCGGCGCATCGAAAAGGACCGGCTCGGCATCATCGCTGCCGGCGTGGGGTTCTACGGACTTCTGGCGGTGTTTCCGGCGCTCGCCACCCTGGTGTCGCTCTACGGCCTGGTTCTCGAACCGCAGACCGTGACGCAACAGATCGAAGCGATGCGCGGCATCGTCCCTTCGCAGGCGGTCGATGTCGTGCTCCGGCAGGTGCAGGGCTTGCAGGGAAGCCGCAACTCGCTCGGTTGGAGCGCGGCGGGCGCGTTGCTGGCCACGCTGTGGACGAGTTCCATCGGCGTGCGTGCCCTGATCAAGGCGCTCAATGCCACCTACGACACCGAGGAAAGGCGCAACTTCATCGCGCGTTCCGGCCTCGCGCTGCTGTTGACGCTCTGCGCGCTCGGCAGCGCACTCGTGGCCGTGGCCGCAATCGTCATCCTGCCCGCCGCCGCGCAGCTCGTCGGCGAAGGCAGCTGGATGAAGGGTCTGGTGCAGTGGCTGAGGTGGCCAGCAATCGCGGCACTCTTCGGTCTCGGCGCCGCGATCATCTACCGTTACGGGCCGTGCCGGCCCCGTGCCGAGTGGCGTGCAGTGGCCTGGGGCGCACTGATCGCGACAGTTCTCTGGGTCCTCGGTTCGGCGGCCTTTTCCTGGTACGTCTCCAATTTCGGCCGCTACAACCAGATCTACGGGTCCATGGGTGCGGTGGTGATCCTGCTGCTGTGGTTCTTCCTGTCGGCTTTCGTCTTGCTGGTCGGGGCGGAAATCAACGCAACGCTGGAAGACTTCCGCCAAGGTCGGAGGGCCTAGGGAACGCCGAGTCGGGCCGGTGCCCCACCGATGCCGCCGAGGATGAACCCATCAGGCGAGGGCCTTGCGGCGCCGCGCAAACGCCGCCAGCGCCCCCAGACCGCCCAGCATCAGCGCATAGGTCTCGGGCTCGGGCACGGGGTTGGCAACGATGGAACTCAGGTAGAACTGATCAGGATTCGTTCCACCGTACGCGAAGCTGAAGACGGTCCCGGTCATGTTCAGGTTGTTGATCGAACCGACGTTCTTCGGCAGCAGCGTCGAGACGCCGTTGAACAGGAACGTCGCGTTGTTGATCCAGCCCGTATCGTTGTGCCCCTCGGCACGCAGTCCGATCGAGGTGACCGTCACGACCTGGTCGAACGTCAGCACGAGACGCTCCCCGAAGGTGATGTTGTCGTCGCTGGTGTCGCCGCTGAGGTGGTAGACACCGAGCCCCGCGCCGATACGGTTGGCGGCGTTGTAGGCGTTCTCGTGATCCTGCACGGCCGCTGCGACACCGACGGCGCCGTTCGGCGACGTGTAAGCAGCCGTCGCATGCACCGTCAGCCCGCCGCTCGTGAACGTCAGGTCGCCGTTGAGAACGCCGCCGTTGACGTTGGAGCTGCAGAGGTCGCCACCGGTGCAGGGAACGCCGTCGCTGGGCAGGAACCCCTGATTGACGACGCCGTTCCAGGTCAGATTCGAGAAATCGAAACCCCCGGCGACGGCCGGGACCGACGACACGGCGAGAAGTGCCGCACCGAATAGTTGTTGAACCCGCATGTCAAACTCCCGTGTTCTGAATCGTGGTGCGGGACCATAGCGGCTCGGTGGCTCTTTCGGGGCGCATGCGGCCCCCGCGAATCAGGTGTCACCCCCGACCTCGGGGGCCCCCCTGCCGGACGCGTCTAACGAAGCAGAAACAGCACTCCACCCACCAGGGCAGCCACCATCCCGATGGTGAAAAAGAGGCTGATCAGAGCGAGAGATTTCATCGGGTTCTTTTGCGGTGGGCTTGATTGGCGTGATGCCGCATTCGTGTGAAGGCCGCACCGCAGCCCGCGGCTGCTCAGGACGTCGAGGCCTCCGGCCAGAATGCCTGTTCGCATTGGGAGCGCGCGTAGCGCAGAGCCTCCTCTTTGGACGCGAACGGCTGGCAGTACGTGCTCCTGGTCTCGCGGATTCCGCGCGGGCCGTCGGTGTTCAGCACGACGCCGGCATGCCATTCGATGTCGCCGCAGCGTTCGGCGAACGGAACCAGACGATAGCCGTTGCCGTTGCCGTTGCCGCTTTCGATGTCGCTCACGAGGACGCGCCCGAGGACATGCTCGGGATGCTCCCTGTCAGCACGAGCTCCACGCGAGCCATCTCGGCCGCGATGCGATCGATGCGAACACTGTCCCACACGGGTGCCGCATACGCGGCTTCGAGTTCGTAGCGCAGCTTCTCGTAGTCTTCGTGCACGCCTCTTGCTCCCGCATTACCTGAAGACATCTTGTTGCAGATCCGGACGTCGCACCATCCCCGAGTTGAGTGCCCGCAGACGAACGGCAGCAGGCGTGCCTGCCGCTCGGGTTGCAATGGGTCGAGCCGTCGCCACGTGCAGACGGTGAAAGAAAAGCGCGTGATCAGGACCGAGGCATCGGTGACAGGGGCGACGCCCCGCCAGGGGAGGTTCGGCCTGCGGGCGCGCCTCCTCGGCTGGGCCATGCTGCTGGCCGGCTGCGCGAGCACGCCTCCTGCCCCTTCTCCCGCGGCGCCGAGTCCCGCCGAGGCCAGGGCCCTGATCGCGCAACTGCTGCCGTCCGGAACGCCGGACCGGGATGGATGGGCCGGTGACATCTACGTGGCTTTCGCGGTCATGGATATCGCACCGAGTCGCGAGAATGCGTGTGCGGTGATCGCCGTGGCCGAGCAGGAGTCCGGCATTCGGACCGACCCGGTCGTCTCCGGCCTGCCGAAGATCGCCTGGGAGGAGATCGATCGTCGGGCCGAGCAGGTCGGCGTACCCCGATTGCTCGTGCGCGCCGCGCTGCAGCTGCGCTCGCCGACGGGGGCCAGCTTCAGCGACCGCATCGACGGCGTGAAGACGGAAAGGGACCTCAGCGACATCTTCGAGGACTTCATCGGCATGGTGCCGATGGGCAGTCGATTGTTCGCGGGAGCCAACCCGGTCCGCACGCGTGGGCCGATGCAGGTCCAGGTCGCCTTCGCCGAGCGCCATGCCGACGTCCGTCCCTACCCGTACCCGGTCAAGGGCGGCATCGGCGACGAGCTCTTCACGCGCCGTGGTGGCGTGTATTTCGGCGTGGCCCACCTGCTCGACTACCCCGCCTCCTATGACCGTCACCTCTTTCGCTTCGCCGACTTCAATGCCGGCCAGTACGCGAGCCGCAACGCGGCGTTCCAGGACGCATTGAGCATCGCCTCGGGCATTCCGCTCGTGCCGGATGGCGCGTTGCTGTCACGCGAGGGCCCGCAGCCCGCGATCGGCAACACCGAACTCGCGGCACGCGTCGTCGGCAAGCGGATCGACATCGGCGAAAGCGCCATCCGTCGTGCGCTGGAACAGGGACGCAGCGCGACGTTCGAGCGCACGTCGCTCTATGAGGGGGTGTTCGCGCTGGCCGACCAGATCGCGGGCCGCCGCCTTCCGCGAGCCACGGTGCCCCGGATCGATCTTCAGGGGCCGAAGATCAGGCGGCCGCTGACGACGGAATGGTTCGCCCGCCGTGTCGACGAGCGCTTCAGGCGCTGTCTGTCGCGCTAGGCGCGGCCGCGTGGGCGGCGACCGCCGGCCGTGTCAGCCTTGCAAGGCCGCGAGGCGCGCGGCAGCCTCGCGCTTGCCCATCTTTCTGATGGCGGCGATGGCCGGAAGGTGGCGCGCCAATGGACGCGACTTCCCCTGTTCCCAGTTGTAGACGGACTGCGACGACGCCCCCACAAGGAGGCCGCACTCGACCGCCGACAATGCCAGGCGCGCGCGTTGCGACGCCAGGCCTTTCGCACTGAACCGCTGCTTGCTGCTCCCCTCTTCGGCGTCGCTCGGCGGCGCTGTTCCCTTGGCCCCTCTCTGCACCCGGTTCAACTGCCGTTCAAGGGCCTGGGTGCGGCGCTTCAGTGCCGCGATCTCGGTGCGATATCCCGCGACAGACTTCTTGAGAGCAAGCGTCTCGTTGCGAATCTCCTTGCGGGCCACTCGGGAGATTTCGCTTTTCAGGATCTGGGCGATGTTTGGCATACGCGAGATTGTGCAGCCATACGCGCGCCCCATCGCCGACACCGTTTCCAGGTCGAGGGCGGAAGAACCCTTAGACGAACCGAGAGCGGCGCCGGCAGTCGATTCCCTGTCGTGCCGGGCGACTGCCTCGAGGGTTCCCGCGGCGGGAACGCCCCGGAATCAGGGTCTATCGGCGTAAGCCAGCGCGAGCGATGCTTTTGCGCGAACATCGAAATCGACCCGAACTGCGCGAGACCTCCATGGCCTACCAAAGCACCAATCCCTACACCGGCAAGACAGTCGAGACTTTCGAGGAGATCGGCGACGCCGAACTCGAGGCACGCCTGAAGGCGGCGACCCATTGCTACGAGAACGTCTGGCGTCAGAAGTCGTTCGCCGAGCGCAAGGCGGTGCTGTCGAAGGCCGCGGCGCTGATGCGCGAACAGTCGCAGACCTTCGCCGAGCTGATCACGCTCGAGATGGGCAAGCTCATTGCCCAGAGCCAGGGCGAGGTCGCGCTGAGCGCGGCCATCCTCGACTACTACGCCGAGCACGCCGAAGCCTTCCTCGCGCCCGAGAAGCTGACCACGGCGCGGGGCGAGGCGACCGTCGAGAGCAGCCCGATCGGCGTGCTCTTCGGCGTCGAGCCCTGGAACTACCCGTACTACCAGGTCGCGCGCTTCGCAGCGCCGAACCTGATGGCCGGCAACACGGTCCTCGTCAAGCACGCCTCCAACGTGCCGCAGTGCGCGTTGGCGTTCGAGCGCCTGCTGATCGAGGCCGGTGCGCCCAAGGGCGCCTACACCAACCTCTTCATCTCCAAGGACCAGGTCGCCAAGGTCATCGACGACCCGCGCATCCGCGCCGTGGCCCTGACCGGCAGCGAAGGCGCCGGCGCCGTCATCGCCGAGCGCGCCGGCAGGAACCTGAAGAAGTCGACGCTCGAGCTCGGCGGCAGCGATGCGTTCATCGTCCTCGACGACGCCGACCTCGACAAGGCTGTCAAGCACGCGGTCAGCGGACGCATGGGCAACTCCGGTCAAGCCTGCACGGCGTCCAAACGGATCATCGTCGTCGACGCGCTGGCCGACCGCTTTCTCGAGAAGTTCCAGGCCGCGATGGAGGGCTTCAAGCCCGGCGACCCGATGGACAAGCAGACCACGCTCGCGCCGTTGTCCTCGGCGGGTGCCTTGAAGACCATCCTCGGCCAGGTCGAGGAAGCCGTCGGCCACGGCGCGCGCGTCCTGCTCGGCGGCAAGCGCGTGGACGGCCAGGCCGGCGCCTTCATGCAGCCGTCGATCCTCACCGACCTGAAAGCCGACAACCCGGGTTACCACCAGGAATTCTTCGGCCCCGTCGCCCTGTTCTTCCGCGTCAAGGACGAGGCCGCGGCCATCACCCTGGCCAACGACTCCCCGTTCGGCCTTGGCGGCTCGGTGTTCACCCAGGACGCCGAGCGCGGCAAGCGCGTCGCCCGGCAGATCGAGACCGGCATGGTGTTCATCAATTCGGCGGCGGTGTCCACGCCCGACCTGCCGTTCGGCGGCGTCAAGAACTCCGGTTACGGTCGCGAGCTCTCCGGGGCAGGCATCCAGGAGTTCGTCAACAAGAAGCTGATCCGGGTGAACTGAGGCGAGGGCCGACTGGCGGTGGTGGCCTCGCCACTTCGCCAGGGCATCGTCAGTCGCTCCTGACCTACTGCAGGCGGTAGCCGAACGGCACCGTGACCAGCACGTCGCGGCCCTGGCCCTGGCACTTGAATCTCTCGACGATCCGCACGCTGGCGCGCGCGAACGTCGGGTGCGAAGCGTGCAGAGCCTTGACGTTGGCCACCCTGCCGTCGGCCTTCAGCGTGAACTGAACCAGCGCGTCGCCGCGCTCGATGCCGAGGCGACGCGCACGCACCGGGTAGGACGCATCCCCCATCACCGTGGTGTAGTTGGCGCAGGCCACGCCGGCCGTCACCGGCGGTGCCGGCGCAGGCTTCGGCGGGGGGGCTGGAGGCGGAGGCGGCGGCCTGGGTGCCGGTGGGGACGGAGGCGCCGGCGGTGCGGGTGGAGCGGGTACGAGCGGTGGCGGCGGCGCCGGTGCGATCACGACCGGCTCGGGCGGGGGCGTCGGCGTCCTCACCACGATCCGCGGCGCCGGCGGCGGCGGCTTGAGAATGCGGATCTCCGGCGGGGGGATGAACGGCGGTGGCGGCGGCTCGAACTCCGGCGCCGCGACGACCAGTTCGGGCGGTGGCGGCGGCTTCACCTTGGGCTCCTCGATCACCTTGGCTTCGACCGGAGGCCTGACGACGTCGATGATCTTCTTCGCCAGGCCGTTGACGAGCGCATACACCAGCGCGACGTGAAGGGCGATGACGATGACGATGCCGACCAGATGACGCCACGGACTGCGTCGACGTTCGGCAAAATTCATGGCGTCCTGATCGCGGGATGCATGCCGCATGTGAACACAAAGAGGCGCTCCGGGCATCGGGAGTGCTCCTTTTCCCTGCGCGACGCTCGGCGCCCGTTCGCGGTCATCAAGCGCATGGCGATTGGCATTCGCCGGCAGGTCTCCGAAAGGTCGCGGCCGTTCGGCTCGAGGGTGAACTTCGTAGATCGATTCGGGGTCGAACGCGCCATGCATGTCCGCACCGCGTCGAGGGCTCGCCCCACGAGCAGAGCCATCCGGTCCGAAAGAACCCGGTACGGGACTTGCTCGGCACATCGATGACTCTCAACCACATTCGTTTCGGTCACGGCAAGCCCCTCCTGCTGGTGCACGGGCTCGGCGGAAGCTGGCGCTCGTGGACACCCGTGCTCGCCCTGCTCGGGGCGCAACGCGAAGTGGTGGCCATCGATCTGCCGGGCTTCGGCGCCAGCGTCGCCCTCGATCACCAGCCCTCGATCGACGCCCTCGCGGACGCCGTCGAGGATTTCCTCGAAAAGTCCGGCCTGCGAGGCGTGGATGCGGTCGGCAGTTCGCTCGGCGCCCGCGTCGTTCTCGAACTGGCGCGGCGGGGCAGTCATGTCGGCGCTGTCGTCGCGCTCGACCCCGGAGGCTTCTGGCAGCGTTGGCAGGCCCATGTGTTCTTCGTTTCGGTCTGGCTGTCGGTGCGACTGCTCGCCATCCTGCGACCGCTGCTCGACCGTGTCTTGCGCAGCCGTGCGGGACGCTCGCTGCTGCTGGCACGCCTCTCCTCGCGACCCACCGCCCTGGCACCCGCGATCGCCCTCGAAGAAATGCGCGGCTACGCCCGCAAGCCGGCGATGGATTCGCTGCTCTATCAGCTCGCCTACCGCGAGCCGCAGCGTGGTGCCCCGCCGGGATCGATTGCGGCACCGCTGGTGATCGGCTGGGGCCGCGCCGACCGCGTCTGTCCTCCGGCGCAGGCGGCTCGCGCGCTGGCCCTGTTTCCCGACGCGCGGCTGCACTGGTTCGAACACTGCGGACATTTTCCCCATTGGGACGCACCCGAAGCCACCGTGAAGCTGATCCTCGAGACCACGGGGGCGGCACCCCGCAGTGCAGCGCCGACCGCAGGCAGCCCACCCTCCACGTCCGCGAGGTCCGTACGGGGCGCCGTGGACGCGGGCCGCTACGGGGCTATTCGCGCACGTCCCTGCTGACATTGACCGCAGTCGAGGGCCTGAGTCGCGCCGGCGGATGTCCGGGTGGCATCCGTCGAGCCGGTTCTCCTGCCCCGCGACGACCCCGCGCGGGGAGGAATACAGTGCATGCAGCCGCTCACCATCGTGGCGGTCCCCATCGAGCCTCCACTGCTCATGCGCAAGTTCGCACTCGTCGGTCTCGCACTGCTCGCCTTCTTCGCGCTCGTCGTCTGGTCGACGTGGCACTTCTGGCTCGGACCTCGGGTCCAGGTCGAGACGCGGGTCGGTCCGCGCGGCACCTTCGTGCTGATGCGCACCGAGGGCGGCGTGCTCGGCGTGGCTGCACTGAAGCGCACGGAGCGTGTCACCCGGTCCGAGACGCTGCTCGTGGCGGGCGTTTCGCTCGGCACCACCGTCTCGACGATCGAGGTGCCGGTCGTCTACCAGTACGAGATCGCGCTCGCCCGCGAGTGGCCGGTCCTGATCAGCGGCAGGACCTGCGTCGTGCAGACGCCGCCGATCGCGCTCGCAAGCCCTGTCGCCTTCGACACCGCTGGCATCCGCATGGACACCCGCAACGGCTGGGCCCGCCTCAACAAGGCGGAGAACCTGGAGACCCTGCAGCGCTCGCTGAGTGCCGCACTCGAGAGCAACGCGAAGGCGACGGCCAACTGGCGCGAGGCCACCGAGTTCGGGCGCAAGACGGTTGCCGAGTTCGTGGCCAAATGGTTTCCCGACCCGCGTTGCCGACCCGGGTCCGGGTATGCGGTGAAGGTCGTGTTCCCGAACGAGAGCATCGAGGACGCGCTCGCGGGACGGCCGACGCCCGACTAGCGCAGCGTCGCTGCACGTCCGACGGTGCACGCAAGGACGTCGATAATTGCGGCCTCACTCCGATTGCCTCCGATGATCGTCGTCCATCACCTCAACGAATCACGTTCGCAGCGCGTCCTGTGGCTGCTCGAGGAACTGGGGGTTCCGTACGAGATCCGCCGGTACGCGCGCGATGCGGCGACGCGGCTGGCACCGCCGGAACTGAGGGCCGTGCACCCGCTTGGCAAATCGCCCGTCATCGAGGACGACGGGCGTACGATCATCGAGTCCGGCGCGATCGTCGACTACCTGATCAGGCGGCATGGCGGCGGACGGCTCGAGCCCGCTCGCCATTCAGCGGATTTCGAGATCTACAACCAGTGGCTGCACTACGCCGAAGGCTCTGCCATGCTGCCGCTGCTGCTCAAGCTCTACGTCTCGCGCCTCGGCGAGGCGGGCGCGCCGCTCGCGCCGCGGATCGACAGCGAGCTGAAGAACCACCTCGGCTACGTCGATGCGGCGCTCGAAGGTCGCGAGTGGCTCGTCGGCAAAGAGCTCTCCGGCGCCGACATCCAGATGAGCTTCGTTGGCGAAGCCGCGCGCGGCCTGCGCGCCGACTACCCTCAGATGGATGCCTGGGTCCGCCGCTTCCAGCAGCGGCCGGCCTACCGTCGCGCGCTGGAGCGCGGTGGTCCCTATTCGATGGCGAACTGACCGCGTCGCAACGTGGCGGCCATCGCGCCGCGGAACAGCGCGGGGCTCCGGGGCCTTCGTCCCCGCGAGGAGTTGGCGATTGTCAGTGGCGCAACGTGCGCTCGAACAGGCTGAAGAGCCGTTCCCAATGGCGCTCCGCAGCGGCCTTGTCGTAGACGCCGGCGCGCAGCGGAAACACGAAGCCGTGCTCCACGCCGGGGTACCAATCGAGGCGATGCGGAGCCGCCGCATTCTGCAACCCGGCCTCGAGCAGGGCAATGTCGGCCGGCGGTGCCCACTTGTCGATCTCGGCGCAGGCGAAGTAGCTTTCGCAGCGCAGCATCGGCGCTGTGCGGTGCGGCGAATCCGGCTGCTCGGTCGCCATGTTGGCGCCGTGGATCGAAGCGATGCAGCGCAGGCGATCCGGGAATGCCGCCGCCGCCCACATCACGAACGGCCCGCTCATGCAGTAGCCGACCGCGCCGACGCGGGTCGCATCGGCTGCCTGCGGGTGCGCATCGACCCAGGCGAGCATGGCCGCGGTATCGCAGCGCGTCGTCGCACCATCGAGCGTGGCCATCAGCGAGAACATGTGCGCCATTGCCGCCTCGGTGCGCTCGGTGAGCCAGAAGTCGCGCGAGCGCCGGTAGTAGAGGTTGGGCAGGACCACGCAATAGCCGACCGCGGCGATGCGCCGTGCCATGTCGTGCAGTTCCTCGCGCTTGCCCGGGGCGTCCATGTAGAACAAGACGACCGGATGCGGCCCACCCTCTTCCGGATGAACCACGAAGCTGTTCATCGCGCCGTCGGCGGTGGCAATGTCGATGTGGTGCTCGATCACGTGGTTTCTCCTCGCAGTCCTTTCAGCCCGCGCACGACGGGTCGCGCGGCAACGGCAAACCCGGCAACAGGGTCTGCCAGAGTGTCTCCCAGACGGGCCAGTCGTGGCCACCGGCCGCGGTGAAGACCCGATTCGGCGGCAGCACGGCGCCGAGCAGCCGCTGGCTGAACGCAAAGCGGTCGCCGTCGCCGTAACCCAGGTAGAGCAGCGGCGACGGTCGGGAGGCGTGGGCCTGCAGCCATCGCCACAGGCCTTCTTCGTCGATCGGCACGGCCGACCGTGCCGGTGCCTGCCAGGCTGCCAGTCCACCCGCTGCGGCGATGGCGGCGCTTTGGCGACGCTCGCCGAGGTATGGCGCAAGGGCGACGATGCCGTCGATCCCGGCCGATGTGTCCGCGGTCGCAGCCGCCTGCAGCAACGCGCCGAAGCCGCCGACGGAAATGCCGACGAACCAGATGTGCGCGTAGCCGCGCGCGCGCGCCGGCGCGAGGATGTCGTGCTCCAGGCGCTCGAGAATGCTGCGTTCGCTGTAGTAGCCGAGATGGGCGTCGACGAGAACGATGTCCGCGGCGATCTGCTGCCCGCGGACGGCTGCAACGAAACCGTGGGTGACGAAGTCCTCGGGCAAAGAGTAGGAGCCCGGCAGGAAAACGAGCAACGTCGTGGGCCGCTGGACGCAGGCCGCTTCGAGGACGACCGTGCGCATCGGCACCGGCGTCGGCCGCCACAGGCCGCATCCGCCGAGGATCGCGGCCAGCAACGCGAGCGCGGCGCGGCCAAGCACCCATCCGTGGACCGGCACGGCTCAGTCCCTGCGGGCCTGGCGCGCACCGATGGACAGCAGCACGCGGTCGAGTGCGTCGAGGTCGGCGGGCTTGAGGAAGTGATGATCGAAACCGGCCGATTTCGACTGCTCGCGGTCCTCGGCCTGGCCATAGCCCGTCAGCGCGATGTACACGGCCTCGGGATGGCGTTCGCGCAAGCGGCGTGCGAGGTCGTGACCGTTCATCCCCGGAAGGCCGATATCGAGCACGAAGACGTCGATGCTCGCGGCGCAACTGGCCTCGAGGGCGCCAGGACCGTCGTGCCTGAGCGTGACGGTGTGGCCCTGCATTCGCAGCAGCGCCGCCAGCGCCTCGGCCGCATCCTGGTTGTCGTCGACCAGCATCACGCTCAGGCCCTCCGATGGAGCCGCCGGTGGCGGGCCATCGCGGCGAGCTGCGACCGGTTCGGCAGCGACCAACGGCAGGCAGATCTCGAACACGCTGCCCCTGCCAGCGCCTTCGCTGCGCGCTGCGACCGTTCCGCCGTGCAACTCGACGATGCGCCGCACCAGCGCCAGACCGATGCCCAGTCCACCGATCGCGCGGTCCGGCGCGCGCGCGCTCTGGCTGAAGAGATTGAAGACGTGCGGGAGGAAATCCGCCGAGATTCCGGCGCCGTTGTCGCGCACGCGGACGCGGGCCAGCCCCTCCTCGACCTCGATCGCCACATCGATCAGGCCGCCCTGCGGCGTGTAGCGGGCGGCGTTGTTCAACAGGTTCACGAGAGCCTGGATCAAGCGGGTTCTGTCTCCGAGCACGAAGCATGCTGTCGAAGGCACTGCCCACGTCAGCTCGTGGCCGCGGGCCTCGATGAGCGGGCGCGCCTGCTCGACCGCGCTCTCGATCACGGTCGCAAGACCGAGCGCCACCGTCTCGACCCGGATCAGCCCGCGAGTCACCCGTGAAGCGTCGAGCAGGTCATCCACCAGTTCGGTCATGTGGCTCACCTGGCGGCCGATGATGTCGATGGCCTGCGAGGCGTCGGCGTCGATTCCCGGCAGGCGCTTGAGCACCCGCGTCGATGTGCTGATCGGGGCCAGCGGATTGCGCAGTTCATGCGCGAGCATTGCGAGGAACTCGTCCTTGAGACGATCGCCTTCGCGCAGGGCCGCTTCGGACTTCTTGTACTCGTCCACGCTGAGTGTCGCCCCGATCATCCGCGTGGCGGTGCCGCGCGCGTCGAAACGGACCATCGCCCACGTCGAAAGCCAGCGTTCCTCCCCGTTCGGCAGAACGATCCTGAACTCCGCCATGAACCCGCCGCTGGCGGCAACAGCGTCCCGAACCTTGCCCTCGAGCGCCGCGCGGTCGTCGGGATGGACCAGCGTCAGGAAGTCCTCGACCCCGCCACCGAAGGCCCCCAGCGGCAGCCCGTGCAAGGCATACACCTCGTCGGACCACGCGACCGTATTGGCCGCGAGGTCCCAATCCCAGATGCCGATGTTGCCGGCCCGCACGGCCAGGCGCAGCCGTTCCTCGGCCACGCGTGCGTCGCGCTCGGCCTCCTGCAGGGCAGAGACATCGGTGTTCGTGCCGAACCATTGAACCACCCGACCGTATTCGTCCTTGAGGGGCGCCACGAGAGTGAGGAACGGCCGGTACCGGTCGTCGCGTCCGCGCAGCGGAAACGTCATCTCGAAAGCTTCCCCGCTCGCCAGCGACTTCTTCCACTGGGCGAGGATCTGGGGGAGCGCTTCGGGGTCGTGCACCGATTGCCAGCCCCACCCTTCCATCTGCGCGAACGTCGTGCCGGTGTAGGCATACCAGCGTTCGTTGTACCAGTGGATCGAGCCCCCGGGATCGGCCATCCAGGCGAGTTGCGGAATGGTGTTGGCGAGCTGCTTGAGGCGCAGTTCGCTCGACCGCAGCGCCTCTTCGGCCTGGACCCGATCGGTCACGTCCTCGTGCATCAGCATGACTTCGCGCACCCGGCCGTCGGCATGCCTGATCGGGTGCGCAGCCGCCCGGACCCAGCGGGCGCGCCCGGGCCGGCCGAGTTCGGCCGGGTCGTAGTAGATCGCCGGAATCTCGACCGATGTTCCCGACAGCGCCTGACGCAACTGCGCAGCGACCCCCTTGCTCTGGAGCTGGGGATCGTCCAGGACGTTGTAGACGCCGACGACGTACGACTTGAGCTCTTCGGTCGCGCCCCAGAGCTCCTCCCAGGCCTTGTTCACTCGCAGGGTGCGCCCGTCCGGCGCCAGGATCTGGAGACTGAACGGCGCCTGCTCGAACAGGGTTTCGAAACGGTCGGTCGAGGCGCCGGGCGTCAGGTTCCGGTCAGCGGTCGACATGCGCGTGCGAGGGTTGGAGCATCCGTGGCACGACTGTAGCCGGGGGACCGACTCACGTCGCGCCGGCCGCGAGCCGCAGGTTCTGCGGAAACATCGCGCGCTGCGCCACGTCATCCATCTCGGCCTTGAACGCGTGCTGCTTGGCAAGCGCCTCGACCCGCTGAGCGGCCGGGCGGGCACTGATGGCGTCGAGCAGGCGCTTGACGTGCGGGAGCTTCTCCCAGGCGCCGACACCATCGAGGATGCGCGGCACCGCACGGGCCCAGCCCCACACCGCCATGTCGACCAGGGTGTAGTCGTCGCCGAGCATGAAGGGGCGCGACGCGAGCCGCTCGTCGAGCAGCGTCCAGTGGCGCCAGGCCTCGAAGTCGTAGCGATTGACCGCATACGCCTTCGGCTCGGGCGCGAAGTGCTTGAAGTGCACCGCCTGACCCGAATAGGGGCCGATACCGGTCGCCACGAACATCAGCCAGGAATACATCTCGGCGCGGGCCTGCGGCGAACTGCCGGGCAGGAACAACCCGGTCTTTTCGCCGAGATAGAGCAGGATGGCATTGCTGTCGAAGACCACCGCCTCACCGTCGACGAGAGCCGGCGTCTTGGCGTTCGGATTGATCGCCCGGAAGGCCGGGTCATGCTGCTCGCCCTTGCGGGTATCGACGGGCACCACCTCGTAGGGAAGGCGGGCTTCCTCGAGAAAGAGGGCGACCTTCGCCGGATTCGGGGAGGGGTGGTAGTAGAGCTTGATCACGACGGTGTCTTTCAGGTCTGGAGAGGGACTGCGGGCGTGCGAGGCCGGCAGCTGCGAACCGACGGCCTTCGCCCGGTGCAAGCTCGGGGGCGCCCGATCCTACAGCCGAAGCGGCGAATCTCTTGCACCCGGCGCCCGGTGCGCGGCGTAACTTTGCATCATCGGATCGCCACCCTTCAAAGGCCTGATCCGGTTACCGGCGACTCCCATGATCACCATCGACAAATTCGAACTCGTCAGCGACGCCCTTCAGGGAGCGGATGCCCACGACAGGGGCATCCTCAGGCATCACAACCCCTTCGCCCTCACGGCACTCGTGGCTCGCGTGCGCGGCGAGCGAGAAGTGTTGTTGTGCGTTCACGCGGCCGCGTGGTGGGCTGGTTGGGATCGCGCCCGGACGCTCGACTGAGGCGAGGCGAGCACTCAGGCCTGCAGCCTTTCGACGACGAAGCTTACGACGGTGGCGCAGGAGCCACCGATGTTCAGCGTCTGGATGCGCTCGGCCCCTTCGATCTGACAATCGCCGGCCTGCCCCGTGACCTGACGTGCGGCGTCCAGCAGCATCCGGGCCCCGGTCGCACCGACCGGATGTCCGCAGCCGATCAGGCCCCCGCTCATGTTCACGGGGCATGCGCCGCCGGCCTCGATCCGCCCGTCTTCGACCGCCTGCCAACCCTGTCCGGGTGGGGTGAGGCCGAGATGGTCCAGTGCCATGTATTCGGTCATCGTGAAGCAGTCGTGGGTTTCGACACCGCCGATCGCCTCGATGCCGGAGATCGCGGCGCGCCGCCACGCGTCTTCGATCGTCGCGCGCACGTGGGGAAACACGTAGGTGGCGTCGGCGCTGCGCTCGAACTTGTCGAGCAGCCGCAAGCCGGCGTTGCGATGGCCCCAGCCGGCGATGCGCGGCAGGTCGTCGAGGGTCAGCCCGCGCTGCGCGGCGTAGTCGCGGGCGAAAGCACGCGAAGCCAGCACCACCGCGCAGGCGCCGTCGGTGATCTGGCCGCAGTCCTGGCGCCGCGTGCCGGGCTCGATGATCGGGTTGGCGACGTCGTCGTCGGTGAACGCATCGGGCTCGAAGTTCCACTTGCGCGTCTGCGCAAGCGGATTGCGCCGGGCATGGGCGTAGTTGAGCTCGGCAATCCGGTTGAGGTGCCGCCGGTCCAGCCCGTAGCGACGCTCGTACTCCTGCGCCAGCAGCCCGAACGCTGCCGGCCACATGAAGCGGCATTCGATGTCTTCATGATCCTGCCAGGCTGCGGCGTTCTGGTTCTGCGAGGCCACGTCGCCCGGCACGTTCTTGAACTCCTCGACGCCGAGCACCAGCGCGCAGTCGTAGCGGCCAGCCTCGATCTCTGCCGTCGCGGCGAGGATGCCGAGCGACGAGGAGGCGCAGGCGCCCTCGTGGCGCATCGCCGGCACGCCCCAGAGCGCCGGGACGACCTGCGCGACCATGGCACCGAGGTGGGCCTGGCGCCGCTGCAGTTCGCCGAAGGCGTTTCCGACATGAATGCTGCCGATCGCCGCGGCGTCGAGCGCGCACGCCTCGAGCGCGCCTTCGGTCGCCTCGCGGACGAGGTCGGAAATGTCCTCGCCGTGGCGCGACCAGACCTTGGCGAAATCCGTCTGGTGACCGCCGAGGATGTAGACCGGATCGCTCATCGGATGACTCCCCTGGACAGATGCTGCAGGCGCTCGACCGCGGCATCGTATTCGCTGCAGAGCCGGTCTACCACCCGGGCGACCGGTTCGATCGCGCGCACCGTACCGAGACCCTGGCCGGCGGCCCACACCTCTTTCCACTTCTTGGTCTCGAACGACTGGCTGCTGTCGTAGCGGCGGACCGGCGCCGCGGGCATGTTGTCCGGATCGAGGCCGTTGGCGCGCAGCGAGGGCTTCAGCCAGCTCGCCGGCGTGCCGGAGATGCCGGCGCTGACGACCAGGTCGTCGATATTGCTGTCGACGATCATCTGCTTGTAGGCCATCGGCGCCATGCTTTCCTCGGTGGGAATGAAGCGCGTGCCCATGTAGACGCAGTCGGCACCTGCGGCGATCGCCCCGGCGATCCCCCAGCCATCGCCGATGCCGCCGCCGACGACGATGGGTCCGTCGAAGAATTCGCGGATGGCGCCGATGAACGCGAACGGCGACAAGAAGCCGGTGTGCCCGCCGGCACCGGCCGACACGCAGGCCAGACCGTCGGCGCCCGCGGCCAGTGCCTTCTTCGCCAGGCCGACGCTGATGACGTCGGCGAACACCAGGCCGCCATAGGCCTGCACGACCTCGATTGCGGGCTTCGGGCTGCCGAGCGCGGTGACGACGACCGGCGGCTTGTAGCGGGCGATCAGCGCGAGATCCTGCGGCAGCCGCGTATTCGAGGAATGGGTGACGAGGTTCGCGCACCACGGACCGAGGCACACGCCGGGCATCTCGTCCCGGGCCCGGGCCAGGCCCTCGGTGATCGTCTTCATCCAGACGTCGAGGACCTCGATCGGCCGCGCGTTCGGGGTCGGGAACGCGCCGATGATGCCCGCCCTGCAGGCGGCGAGCACCAGGTCCGGTCCGGAGATGAGGAACATCGGCGCGGCAAAGACCGGCAACCGGAGCGCGAACGGAAGCCTCGAGGAGGCTGTCGCGATCATGCGTCCACCCTGGCCAGCAGTTCGCGCAGCGCAGCGGCGACGCAGTCGGGCTGCTCGAGCGGCGTCATGTGGTTCGCGCCGGCGATCAGCGCGAGCGTCGACCGGCGCAACAGTGCCGCGGTCTCGCGGGAGAGCGCCGGCGGCAGGACGCGATCGGCATCGGCGCAGAGCACCAGCGCCGGCACATCGAGCGCGCGGAGGATCTCGCGATGGTCGCCGCGGCCGACGATCGCCCGCAACTGGCGCACCGCGTTGTCCGCACCGACGCGCAGCGCCATCTGGCGAAAGACATCCATCAGCACCGGGTTGTCCAGGTTGTCGGGGTGGAAGTTCACCGGCAGCAGGGCCTCGACGGTGCGAGCCATGTCGCGCACGATGGCTCCGCCGAGGCGTTCACGCAGTGGAATGTTCTCGGCCGCCTCGGGCCGGCTGGAGGTGTCAACGAGCGCCACGCCGGCAGCCCTGCGCGCCGGGCGCGCCAGCATCGCGATGACGACGTAGCCGCCCATCGAGAACCCGCACGGGACGACCGGCGTGGCCGAGGGCACGTCGCCGACGAGCGCCCAGGCGGCAGCCGCCATCTCGTCGATGCTCTCCCCGGGAAGGACACCGGCGATCCGGACCTCCACGCTGTCGCGCAGGCGCGTGGCCACATCGGTCCAGACGCGTTCGTCGTTGAGGAAACCCGGAATCATCAGCAGCACCGGCTTCATCGAATCGCCTTTCATTTGCGAACCGGAAATGTATTCATGCGACCGCAGCGCCCAGGCGAGCCGCCTGCGCACGCAACTCGCGCTTGAGCAGCTTGCCGACCGGATTGCGCGGCAACGCGTCGAGCACGAGCAGCAGTTCGGGCAGCTTGAACACGGCCACGCGCTGCTCGTCCCGCAGGAAGGCGCTCAGTTCCTCGAGGCGCGGCGTCGCGCCCGGGCTGGCGACGATGCAGGCACAGACGCGTTCGCCGAGGATCGCGTCGGGGACGCCGACCACGGCGGCCTCGGCGACGCCGGGGCACCCGAGCAGGAGGTTCTCGACCTCTTCGGACGAGATGTTGACGCCGCCGCGGATCACCAGGTCCTTGGAGCGGCCGGCATAGCGGTAGAACTCGCCCGCCTCGCCGACGATCTCGAAGAGGTCGCCGCTGCGGTAGAACCCCTGATCATCGAACGCGCGCCGGCTCTGTTCGGGCGCGCCGAAGTAGCCGCTGAAGATCGTCGGGCCGGAAAACCGCAGCTCGCCGACGCGGCCCGCATCGACGATGTCTTCGCCGCTGTCGATGTCGACCAGCCGCGTGCGCACCTTGCGCGTCGTCGACACGCTCCAGTTGCGGCCGGGCGCGTCGGCGCGCGGGAACACGCGGGCACGCAGTGCCGGGTCGGGGATGTCGATGTCGTTGCCGGCGAGCGCGGCACCTTCGTTCGAGCCGAAGTAGTTGACGATCTGCACGCCGTACCGTTCGGCGAAACCCTGGACCATCCATTCCGACAGCGGCGCCGAGCCGGAGCCGATGCGTGCCAGCCGCCGAAAGTCGATGCCTTCGAGCAGGGTCTCGTTCTGCAGCAGCATGTTCAGGACCGCCGGCGGCGCGACGGTGTAGTCGATGCGCTCGTTGCGCAACTGCGCCAGGAAGACCGGCAGGTTGAACGGGTGGTGCTGGACCACCGTCGCGCCGAGGACCAGCCAGGCGGCGAAGGCCGTCGACAGGCCCGCCATGTTGACGAACGGGAACGGGTTGAGCAGGCGCACGTGAGGCTGCAGACGCGCCGCGTCGATGATCGACGGCGCCACGACCAGCCACTCGTTGTGGCTGCGCGGCACGCCCTTGGGCTGCGCTTCCGTGCCCGAGGTCCAGCAGACCGTGAAGACGTCGTTCGCGGTCACCGCGGCGGCGGCCTCGGCGGCGTCGAGGCGCCCGACTTCCGCCGCGTCGGCGCACCAGTCAGCGTTACGCTCCAGGGCCACGACGCCCTCCTCGTGCCCGGCACACCAGGCGAAGACATGGCGCAACGCGGGCTGGGAAGCGCGAAGACCGACGAACATCTGCGCCGCCCGATGGGGCCGCTCGGCATGGCCGATGCGGCCGAAGGTCACGACAGCGGCGGCCGCCGTCAGGCGCAGGATCTGGGCGAGCTCGTGCTCGCGATACTGCACCGGCACCGGCGAGACGATGAGGCCCAGGCGCGCGCAGGCGAGGTAGACCGCGAACTGCTCGACGCAGTTCGGCAACTGCACGACGACGCGCTCGTCGCGGACCAGGCCCGCATCGAGGAACGCCAGCGCGACCGCGTCGGCCCGATCGCCGAGTTGCGACCAGGTCCAGCGCGCCGGTGCGCCGTCGGCGAAGTCGGCACGGTTCAGGGCGTCGACGACGGCCTCGGCGTCGGGCCTTGCGGCCCGGTGCTGCGCAAAGAGCTGCCACAGCGTCTCGTGGCCCCACCAGCCCTGCGCCGAATACGCGTCGATCTTGTCCTGCGGGACGAGGATCATCGAGAGGTCTCCGTCACGATGGTCACGCTCACCAGCCGCGGGCCAGGCGCCCGGCGCTGACCCAGGTGGCATGGAAGCCCGGCGGCACGGCCTGCGGCAGCAGCACCTGCGCGAGCGGGCCGCCGCCGAAGTTGCGGGCATCGAATATCTGGATCTCGGAGCGCGACTCGCGGGCATTCCAGACGAAGCTGACGAGGTAGCCGTGGTCCTCGGTCTCGGCCGCGTCGGCGGGGGCGAACGGCGCCTCGCTGTAGAAGAAGTCGCGGCCTTCGCTCCAGGCCTGCGCGCTGCCGCGCTCGAGGTCGTACTTCACCAGCCCCGCGAAGCGCGGCTGCATGCGACTCTCGCGCACCATCGCAATGTGATACGAGTACCGGGTGCGCTGCCCCCGGAGCCGGTTGTTGACCATCGGGAACTCGGTGCAGAAGACGTCGTCGACGATGCGCTCGCGGGTCTTGCCGGTGACGAGGTCGAAGCGCCACTCGTGGAAGACGAAGTCGCGATGCATCACCGACCACATCTTGGCGAACTTCTCGGCCTCGATGTTGCCGTCGAGGTCGCGCGGCAGCCGGAACGGGGTGCCGAGCATGACGATCTCGTCGCCCTCCTCCCACGCGTTGGCCACGTGCAGCATGTAGTTCGGCGCCGCCTCGAACCAGCGGATGTCCGCCGCCGAGCCGCGGCGCGGCACGACCGCGAACCGGCTCGGCCAGTCGGCGTGGAAGCGCAGCTTGTGACGCCCGGCGGCGAGCGCGCCGGCATCGTAGACAAGCGGGAAGTCGTGGAGGATGGCGTAGTTTTCGGTGAACGCCATGTCGTGCGGCAGGCGCGGCCCCGGCAGTTCCACGGGAATGCGGTGGACGAGACGGCCGCCGCGATCGACGACGCCGTAGTGCATGTACGGCGCCTCCTTGCCGTAGTCGAAGAACAGGAATTCGCCGGTGCGCTCGTCGACCTTCGAATGGGCCGAAGCGGCCAGTCCGTCGGCCGTGCCGAAACGCGCCGGGCCGAGCGTCTCCAGCGTCATCGGGTCGAGGTGGTACATGCCTCCGGCGAGGTACCACATCGTCACCAGCTTGCCGTTGTGGAAGGCGATGTCGGTGTTCGACGTGTTCTTCAGCGGCATGTCGGGACGGTCGCGGCGCGGCGCCTCGTGCAGCCCCTTCCACAGTGCGCACCCCGCGCCGAGTTCCTCGGCCAGCGGCGCGGTGCCGATCCAGCGGTTGCGGTAGCGCACCGTGCCCCGGTCGAAGTACGCCGCGTGGACCATGCCGTCGCCGTCGTACCAGTGGTAGCGGCCTTCGGCCGCGAAACGCCGGTTCGGGCCGTTGCGGAAATAGGCGCCGTTGAGGTCGGCCGGAACCTTGCCGATGACCTCGAGACGGTCCACGTCGAGCTCGCGCGTCACCGGCGTGAAGGCGCCCCGCAGGACCGGGGGCAGTTCGGCGTCCTCGCCAGCAGGAATTGCGGGGCGTTCCAGGACGGTCATGGTGCTCATCGTCGATCTCCGGTCAGGGGGTGGCCACGGTCTTCGGCATGCGCTCCGCCGCGACCCGGCGCGGGAGCAGTTCGCCGGCACAACGCGAGCAGGTGGCGAGCGCCTGCAGCGGTTGCCCGCAGGCACGGTGCCGACGCTGCATCGGCGGGGCACGGCGCGGATCGAGCCAGCGATCGGCCCACTGCACCAGGGCGATCGTCAGCGGAAAGACATCGCGGCTGCGCGGCGTGAGGCGATAGTCGAAGCGCCGTGCGTCTTCGGACGAGCGCTGCTTGTCGAGGAATCCGGCATCGACCAGCAGCGCCAGGCGCTGCGCGAGGATGTTCGACGAGATGCCGAGTTCGCGCTGCAGCACGTCAAAGGTGCGGCAACCGAGGAAGGCCGCGCCGAGGATCAGGTGCGTCCAGCGGTCGGCCGTGATGAACGCGACGTTGCCCTCGGCCTGCGGCCCGCCGACGACGAAGCGGTCTCCGGTCCAGCGCCGCTCGCCCCGGGTCGCTGCAGGCTCGCGCTCCGGCGCCATCGTCCGCTCCTCGTAGTCGACGTCGGCGAGCGTGACCTCCTCGCGACAGGCGGCGCAGGCGAAGACCGGGCGCATTGCATGGCCGCAGTCGAGATGACGCAGGCGGGCCGGATGGCGCGAACCGCTCGCCCCGCCCCAGCGATGGCTCCAGCGCCAGATCATCAACGCCCAGGGGTAGAGCGCGAGGCCGCGCGGCGTCAGGCGGTACTGCGCGTCCGACGACGCGAGGATGCCGTTGGTCACGAGGTCCTTCAGGCGCACGCTGAGCGTCTGGCGCGGGATCTCGAGGTGACGCTGGAAGACGTCGAAGTGACGCACGCCGAGGAAGGACTCGCGCAGGATGCGCTGCGTCCACCAGTCGCCGAGCACGTCGAGCGCGCGATTCAGCGAGGAATCGTGCAGGTGCCGCGCCACGCCCGGCGAGGCCGCGGCGGCAACGGCCCGCGCGGCAGCCGGCAGCTGCTTGCGGCCGGCCGGAAGGGACAGGGATTTCACTTGCATTGATAGACTGGAGGTTATTACACTGCCGACGTCGATGCAAGTCCGCCGCGCACGCCGCGATCGCCAACCGCACAGGAACACACGATGACGAGCCGCTCCCACTCCGCCTCGAAGATCGGCATCTGGGCCCTGGCCCTGGTTGCCTGCTGGGCCCAGGCCCAGGATTTCCCCAACCGCCCGGTCCACGTGATCACGCCGTTCGCCCCGGGCAACACGCTCGACACCGCGCTGCGGATCGTCGGCGAGAAGTGGAAAGACAGCACAGGCCAGATGCTGATCATCGAGAACAAGCCGGGCGGGGCCGGCCTCATCGCCGCCCAGGCGGTCGCGAGCGCTCCGCCCGACGGCTACACGATGCTGCTCGGCAGTTCCGGCATCCTCACCGTCAACCCGCACACCTTCTCGAAGCTGCCTTACGATCCTGAGAAGAGCTTCAAGCCGGTGACGAACTTCCTCGGCGCCGCGCTCGTCCTGGCGGCGCATCCGTCGGTTCCCGCCAATACGCTGGCCGAGTTCGTCGCCTGGGCCAAGGCCAACCCCGGCAAGGTCTCCTTCGCCTCGTATACGGCCGGCAACTCTTCGCACTTCGCCGGCGTGATCCTCAACAAGCGCGCCGGCATCGACATGCTGCACGTGCCGTTTAACGGCACGCCGCCCGCCGTGCAGAGTCTCCTCGGCGGCCACGTGCAGGCGGCGTTCCTGCCGCTGCTCGCGATCAAGCCGCACCTCGACGCGGGGAAGGTCAAGGTCTATGCGGTGACGAGCGAGAAGCGCTCACCCCTCATCCCGAACGTGCCGACCTTCACCGAACTCGGCTATCCCGATCTGGAGCTCTACGTCTGGGCTGCGTTGCTGGTACCGGCCGGTACGCCCGATGCGATCGCCCGCAAGCTCAACGCCGACCTGACGAAGGCTCTGCGCAACGAAGAAGTGGTCGAGAAGTTCCGGGTGATGGACTTCACCCCGCTGCCGGGCACCCCCGAGGAGTTCACGACCTACATGCGCAAGGACTCGAAGCGCTGGCAGGAAGCGGTGCGCCTGTCGGGCTTCAAGGCGACCGAGTAGACGCGTCGGCCGCGCGCGACCGGGAGGCCACGCCGGTCCACCCATCGGCGGCGCACACCGGCCTCCTCGGCAAATTCTGGTGAATCGCTACCAGCCGCGCGCCAGTCGCGCGCCGCTGACCCAGGTGGCGTGGAAGCCGTTCGGCACGCGCTGCGGCAGACGGATGCGGGCCACCGGACCCTGGGCGATGTTGGCGGCATCGAAGACCACCACGAACGAGGCCTCCTTCACGCCGTCCCACATGAAGCCGACGAGGTAGCCGTCGTCCTCGGCCACCGCCTTGTCCTTCGGCGCGAACGGCGCCTCGCTGAACCAGCGGTGAATGCCCTCGTGATAGGTCGTGCAGCGGTCGAGCTCGAGGTCGTAGCGCGCCAGCCCGGTGAACCGGGGCTCCTCGGGCCGGTTCAGCCGGCCCATCAGCACGTTCCATGAATAGCGCGTCTTCAGCCCCTGCATCGCCGAGTTGATGACCGGAAACTCCTGGTTGACGATGTCGTCGATGACGCGTTCGCGGGTACGCCCGGTGCGCAGGTTGAAACGCCACTCCATGAAGATGAAGTCGTGCTCGAGGTGGGCGAGCATCTTCGGGAAGCGCTTCACGTCGAGGTCGCCGTGCACGTCGCGCGGCAGCCGGAAGGGCGTGCCGGTCATGACGATCTCGGTGCCGCCCTGGCCGTCGTCCTCTTCCCACGCATTCGACACGTGGTACATGTAGGTCGGGCTGGCCTCGAACCAGCGGATCTGCTCCGGCTTGCCGTGGCGCGGCACGACCGCGAACCGCGACGGCAGCTCGGGGTAGAACTTCAGCTTGTGGCGCCCGGCGCCGAACGCCTCCATGTCGTAGAACAGCGGCAGGTCGTGGAGGATGGTGTAGTTCGGCGTGATCGCCATGTCGTGCGGCAGGCGCGGTCCCGGCAGTTGCACCGGCATGAAGGTCTGCAGCTTGCCGAAACGATCCATCACACCGTAATGCATGTACGGCGATTCCTTGCCGTAGGCGAAGAACAAGAACTCGCCGGTGCGCTCGTCGACCTTCGAGTGCGCGGAAATCGGCAGGCCCTGCAGACGCGGGTCCATCTCGAGCTTGCCGCGCGTGGACAGGTCCTCCGGGCTGCAGCGGTAGACGGCGCCGCCGAGGTACCACATCGACACCAGATCGCCCGCATAGAACTTGACGTCGGTGTTCGACGTGTTCTTCACCGGCATGTCAGGGCGGTCCTTCCGCGGTGGGTCCTTGATGCCCTGCCACAGCGCCTGGCCGGCGTCGAGTTCCTCGCGCAGGCCGTCGGTCATGATCCAGCGGTTGCGGTACTGGGCCCGACCGCCCTCGAAGCGCACCGCGTGCAGCATGCCGTCGCCGTCGAACCAGTGGTACCGACCGGCGGCCTCGAAACGCCGGTTCGGACCGTTGCGCACATGCAGGCCGGTCAGGTCCTTCGGGATCTCGCCTTCGACGTCGGTGAGGTCGACCGTGTGTTCCTGCTCGATCGGCGCGTAGCCGCCTTGCAGGACCGGGATCTCGTTGGCACCCATCGTCTGTCTCCTTCAGGGACTCGGCGTCGACGCCGGCCGCCTGGATTGCGCGATCCGGAATCGTCCGGCGACGAACGCGAGGTCGGTGAGACTGGCGTTGCCGGCGGGGTTGAGCCCGGTCACATGGTAGTCGCTGTACGCCGCGGCGAAGTTCAGCGGCATCGGTCCGGTGAGGTTGATCGTCAGCTGTGCCCCGGCCGCGGCGTAGGCGGCCTCGGCCTTCGCGACGTAATCCTCGTCGGTCGAATAGAGGAACGCCGTCAGGCCGCCGAACTCGCGCACGTCGCCGGTCGCCTGGCGCAGGGCATCGGCAGCGTCGGCGCAGCGGATCACGAAGCTGATCGGCCCGAAGCGTTCCTCGCCGTAGAGGTGGCGCTCCCGAGTCGTGCAGGCGATCATCAGCGGCTGCGCCGTTCGCGCGCCGGGAAAATCGGGGTGCGCATAAGGCGACGACTCGAGCAGCACACGGCCGTCGCGCCGACCCGTCGCACTCATGTCGTCGAGCAGCGCCTGGGTCTGCGGCGACTGCAGGCAGGCGAGGATCATCGCCGCCTTCTTCGGCTCTCCGGTCAGCGCTGCGACCGCCTCGGCCAACCGGCGAGAGACCTCGTCGAACCCGACGGTGCCCGCGGGCGTGCGCACACCGCCTGCGGGGACGTAGATGTTCTGCGGGCTGGTGCACATCTGCGCGCTGAACATGCACAACGTGGTGGCCAGGCTGCGCAGGACCGCATCGAGATCGTCCACGGATTCGAGGACGACCGTGTTGCAGCCCGCCGTCTCGGTGAAGCACAGCGCCGGATGGGCGTTCTCCTCGACCCAGCGGCCGAAGCGCACGCTGCCGGTGAAGTCGACGATCGCAGTGCGCGGGTGCTTGACGAGGACCTTGCCGAGCGGTTCGGCAACCGTGTCGAGCGCCAGCGTGACGAGGTTCGGGTCGAACCCGGCGTCCGCCAGAACTTGCCGGAAGACGCGCACCGAGATCGCCATCGGCAGCACCGTCGCCGGGTGCGGCTTGACGATGACCGCGTTGCCCGTGGCCAGACTCGCCAGCATCGACGGCCAGGCGTTCCAGGTGGGAAAGCTCGCGCAGGTGAAGCAGACGGCGACGCCGCGCGGCACGAGCCGGTAGGTCTTGTCGAGGGCGATGCGGGCACAGCCGAACTGGCGTTCCCAGCGTGCCTGCGGCGCGACCGCGGCCATGGCCTGCTGCGCGTAGACCAGCGCCTCGATGCCGCGGTCCAGGGCATTGACGCCGGAGCCGGCATAAGCCATGTTGAAGCTCTGCCCGGCGGTGTGCATGACGGCCTGGGCGATCTCGAACAGGTGCTCGCGATAGAGCACGTCCAGGACCTCCATCAGCACGCCCAGGCGTGCGGTGGCGCCCGCCGCCGCCCACGTGCCGATCGCGGAAGTCGCGGCGTCGAAGAGCGCATCGGGATCGGCGCGCGGATAGCGGATGCCGAGGGGCGCCTGCGTGTACGGCGAGACCTCCTCGCCCACCTCGCCGAGGGTCCCCGGCTGGTCGAGTGCGAAGCGCCGATCGAGGTGGCCGTGGAAGGCGGTCAGTCCCGCGGCCTGGGCCGCGGCGCTGTCGGGATACTTCGCCGGCATCTCCGGAAACGGACTCCAGCAGTGGCGTTCGCGGCAGGCGAGCGCGGCACGCTCCAGGGTCACGCGGTGTTTCTCGAACAGGTCGACGATCTCAGCCATGGCTGCGGCGCTCCCAGTGCAGGCGGTGATGGCGCGCGACGTCGGCGCCGGGGACGCGGTCGGAGGCCGACAACGTGAGGCGCCCGGCAGCGTCGAACTCGACGTTTCGCACCTGCTCGCTGCCGACGAAGTTCGGGTTCAGCGCATGCGTCACGCGGTGCACGACCTGGCTGCGGCCGTCGCGCTCGCGCAGCGTCCAGGAGCCGGCGTAGGAGAAGTAGCTTTCGAACGCCGCCAGGCGTTCGCCCTCGGGTGCCGTGCGAACGCTCGCGCTCGACAGCGGCGCCCGGCCTCCGCGGGCGATGCAGGCGTTCATCCAGCCGTCGGCCGCGTAGACGATCAGGCCGGTCGCGGCGTCGCCGTACGGCAGCGTCTCCGGGCGACCGTCGCCGTAGGTGATCTCCCAGCGCAGCAGGTGCCAGCTGCCGATCAGCGCGTTCTCGTCCAAGACTCGGGACCTCCGAATTTCACTTTCTCTATTGGACTTGGATTTTGCGGGAAACGCCCTTCGTCCGCAAGGCTGGCCGACCCGTCACAGGGGTTCATCCCGGGTCCGCGACATCCTTGCACGTTGCCTTCGTCGCCGTGTCCATCCGCGTGCCGGTGCAACTGGCCCGTCGCGCGGATCGGGAAAAACTTCGGTTTCCTGCCGGCTTCCGAGTCGATCGACAATGCGGCATGGCCCACCTCCCCTACGCCGATCCCGACCGCCCGGAACTGCGCCCGCTGGTCGACCGCATCGTCGCCGAACGCGGCGAAGTCCTGCACCTCTACCGGATGCTGCTGCACAGCCCACCGCTGGCGGAGGGCTGGCTCGGCTACTTCACACAGGTCCGGCAACGCCTGGACCTCGATGCCGGACTGCGCGAACTCGTGATCATGGAGGTCGCGCACCTCAACCGGGCGCCGTACGAAGCCGAGCAGCACGTGCCTTTCGCGCTGCGCGCCGGACTCACGCAGGCGCAGCTCGACGCCCTGCCGGACTGGCAGGCGTCGCCGGACTTCGATGCACGGCAGCGGGCCGCGCTGCAGCTCGCGGACACGATGACGCGCGACGTCCAGGTCCCCGCCGCTCTGATGGCCGAGGTGCGCGCGCAGCTCGACGACCGGCAGACCGTCGAGCTCGTGGCGACCATCGCCGGCTACAACATGGTGTCGCGCTTTCTCGAAGCACTGCAGATCCACTCCCACGACGCGACGAGTCCGAAGCCATGACGAGCGAACCACCCGTGCGCCGCATCGCCGTCGTCGGTGCCGGCGCCGTCGGCGGCTACTTCGGGGCCATGCTGGCGCGCGCCGGCCACCCGGTCACGCTGATCGGCCGGCCGGCACACGTCGAGGCCATCGGCCGCCACGGCCTGCTGCTCGACAAGGGAGGGAAGGTCGAGTCGATCCCGGTGGCGGCGAGCAGCGACATCGCGGCGGTCCGCGGCGCCGACCTCGTCCTCTTCTGCGTGAAGTCGACCGACACCGAGGCCGTGGCGGCGCAGATCGCACCACACCTGGACCCCGCCGCATTGGTGCTGAGCCTGCAGAACGGCGTCGAGAACGCGGCTGCGATCGCACGGCGTGTCGCCCGGCCGGTCGTTCCTGCGGTGGTCTACGTCGCCACCGCCATGCCGGCGCCGGGAACGGTGAAGCACTACGGGCGGGGCGACCTGGTCATCGGCCCGCTCGATGCCGCAGCTGCTGCCGATCCGGTGCTCGGCGCCCGCCTCGAGGCACTGGCCGCGTTCTTCGTCGCTGCCGGCGTGCCGGTCCAGGTCTCCTCGAACGTCATGGCAGAGCTCTGGTCCAAGCTGCTCGTCAACTGCGCCTACAACGCGATCTCCGGATTGGCCCAGATGCCGTACGGTGCGCTCGCCGCGCAGGTCTCGATCCGCGAACTGCAGCGCGAGGTGGTCGCCGAGGTCGTGGCCGTGGCAGCGGCCGAAGGGATCGACCTGCCGCTGGCACCGGCGCTCGAAGCCATGACCCGCATCGCCGCAGCCATGCCGGCGCAGCTCTCGTCGACCGCGCAGGACATGGCCAAGGGCAAGCCGAGCGAGATCGAGCACCTGAATGGATTCGTCTCCCGGCGCGGACGCGCGCTCGGCATCGCCACCCCGGCGAACCAGGCGCTGTACGCGCTCGTCAAGCTCGTCGAGACCGCACCGGGCAACAGCGGCTCGGCACCCACCTGACCAGCACGATGCCGAGGACCGCCGAAGACACCTCCGTCGGCGCCACCGTGCCGGCGGCGTTCGCGCAGGCACTGCGCGAACTCGGCCTCGCCAGCGACTCCCCGCTCACTGGCCGGGCGCTGACCGGCGGCGTCTCTTCCGACATCTGGTGCATCGACACGGAGGGCGGTCCCGTGTGTGCAAAGCGCGCCCTGGCGAAGCTGCGCGTGGCCGCGGACTGGCGCGCACCGATCGAGCGCAATCGCTACGAGGCGCGCTGGATGCAGACCGCCGACGCCGCACAGCCGGGCTGCGCGCCACGGGTGCTCGGCCAGCACCCGGGCCTCGGCGTGCTGGTGATGAGTTACCTGCCGCGGGCCGATCACGGGCTGTGGAAGGACGCGCTGCGCGCCGGCAACGCCGACCCCGCGTTCGCGCGCTCAGTCGGCGCCACGCTCGCGCGCATCCACGCGCACACGGCCGCGCGCCCGGCCCTCGCCGCGCAGTTCGACACCGACCGCATCTTCTTCGACATCCGCCTGGAGCCCTACCTGCTCGCCACGGCGGCCCGCCATCCGGACCGTGCGGCGGCGCTCGAGCGCCTCGTCGCGACGACGCAGGCCCACCCTGTGGCCCTCGTCCATGGCGACGTCAGCCCGAAGAACATCCTGGCCGGTCCGCAGGGCCCGGTATTCCTCGATGCCGAATGCGCGTGGTGGGGCGACCCCGCATTCGACCTCGCCTTCTGCCTCAATCATCTGCTGCTGAAATGCCTGTGGCGACCGCAAGCGTCCGGCGTCTTCCTCGCGAGCTTCGACGTCCTCGCGGCGGCCTACCTGAGCGGTGTCGATTGGGAGCCGGTCGCCGCGCTCGAGTCCCGCGCCGCGGCGTTGTTGCCGGGGCTGCTGCTCGCCCGTGTCGACGGCAAGTCGCCGGTCGAATACATCACCACCGACGAAGCGCGCGATGTCGTCCGCGGCGTCGGGCGGGGATTGCTCGCCCGACCCGTCGAACAACTTTCTGCCGTGCGCGCGGCCTGGGCCAGGGCCTTGCCGACATGAACCCGCACCGCATCGCCTCGATCCATGCGCGCCGCGTCTGGGACAGCCGCGGCCGGCCGACGGTGGAGGCCGAGGTCGCACTCGACGGCGGCGCGATCGGGCGGGCGATCGTCCCCGCCGGCGCTTCGAAGGGAACGCGCGAAGCCCACGAACTGCGCGACGGTGGAGCGGCCTTCGGCGGCCTCGATGTGCAGCGCGCGGTCGGCCACGTCGACGGCGAGATCGCGCGCGCTCTTGTCGGCACGACGGCGGCCGACCAGCGCGCGCTCGACACACGCCTGATCGAGCTCGACGGCTCGCCGAACAAGTCGCGGCTCGGCGCCAACGCGACGCTCGCGGTGTCGATGGCCGCGGCCCATGCAATGGCCGCGGCGCACCACGTTCCGCTGTACCGGCATCTCGGTGGCGATGCCGCCACGCTGCTGCCGATGCCGCAGATCCAGATCTTCGGCGGCGGCGCGCACGCGGGCCGCCGCGTCGACATCCAGGACTTCATGGTCGTCTGTCCTGGCGCGCACAGTTTTCGCCAGGCGCTCGAGTGGACCGCCGAGGTCTATCGACATGCTGGCGTGCTGATGCAAGAACGCGGTTCGCGCTTCGGCGTGGCCGACGAAGGCGGCTGGTGGCCGGATTTCGCGACCAACGAACAGGCGCTCGAGACGCTCGTTGCCGCCATCGAGCGCGCTGGCTACACGCCCGGCAGTCAGGTTGCGATCGCACTCGACATCGCGGCGTCCGAGTTCGGCCGGGGCGGTCGGTATGCGCTCGGCCTGGAGTCGCGCGAGCTCGACAGCGACGGCCTGAGCGAGTTGTTGCTGCGCTGGCTCGAGACCTACCCGATCGTGTCCATCGAGGATCCGCTGGCCGAGGACGACGTCGAAGGTTTCGCGCGCTTCACCCGAGCCGCGGGCGATCGCGTTCAGATCGTCGGCGACGACTTCCTGGTGTCGCAGGCGCCACTGGTGCGAGAAGCCGCTGCGCGCGGCGCGGCGAACGCGGTCCTGCTGAAACCGAACCAGCGCGGCACACTGAGCGAAACGCTCGATGCCTGGCTTGCCGCGCGCGAGGTCGGCTACGCCGGCATCGTTTCCGCGCGCTCCGGCGAAACGGAAGACACGACCATCGTCGATCTGGCGATCGGCTGGGGGGTCGGGCAGCTCAAGGTCGGCGCCTTCGCCCGCGGTGAACGCATGGCGAAGTGGAACGCGGCCGTGCGGATCGAGGAGCGGCTCGGCCAGCGCGCCCGCTTTGCCGGCATGGGCGCTTTCGGGCGAAACCCGCCAGCACGTTCAGCCTGAAGCAAAGCGCGCCGCTGCGGCACGGCGCTCGCACCAGGCATGCAGGCGCAGCAATTCAGCCGCGACCGCGGAGGGAAAGCCCTCCCGCCCGCCGCGGCTGTCGACGAGGAGTTCGTTGAAGACCGTGCCGGCGAGCCCGGTATCGTCCCAGCACAGGGCGATCCGGTTGGCCACGCGCGGGTAGGCCCGGCACAACTCCAGCGGCTGCAGCGCGGTGGGGATCGCCTTGAGCCATTGGCGCGCCGCGAAGGAAAGCTCCACGGGTCCGACAGCGGCCGGCGCGCGGGCCCAGCGCCCGGTGGGAGTTCCCGCGGCATGTCGCGCCCGAACCGCCGCGACACGGGCCCGGGCAGCGCCATTGCGTCTGAAGAGGTTGAAGAGATCCATCGGCAGCCATCCAGGGGGAAAGAACGCGGAAACCGTCATCGACGGTCCGGGGTGCGCGAGCTGAAGCCCGCCGGTGACAGCAGCCGCCTCACTGACAAAAGTCGGCTACATCGCCCGAAGTGTGGCTGCGCGGCCGCGCGGCCGCCATCCCGCAACCCGGTGGTCGGCATCCACGTCGCAGGCACGCGGTCTTGCAGCCAACCCGTATATTGCGACGGCGCCGCGCAGCAGGGCCTCGATCGATACACGTGATGACTCAACGTCGACCTCTCCAGCCGAGCCGGGGCCTTGCCCGGGGCTGCGCCGCGTGCTCCGGGCACGCTGCGATCGAGCTTTCCGGCGCCGATGCCGTGCCGGCGCTGCCGGCGTGAACGCGACCCCCTTGGCGCGGCTGCGTTCGGCCCTGCGGTTGACGCGCGACCCGCCTCCCCCGGGTGCCGCGCGGCTCAGCCTCACCGACATGATGCGCGGCGGCCCGCGACGTGCGCCCGCGACCGCGAGCCTCGTCGCCCTCAACATCGTCATCTTCTTCGTGATGGTGCATTTCGGCGCCGGGCTCTGGCATTCACCCAGCGAGGTGCAGCTGGACTGGGGCGCGAACTTCGGGCCCGCCACCAAGGACGGGGAATGGTGGCGCCTCGGCAGCGCGATGTTCCTGCACTTCGGCATCGTCCATCTGGCCGTGAACATGTGGGCGCTCTGGGATTGCGGTCGCCTGGTCGAACGCCTCTTCGGCGCGCCGCGCCTGCTGCTGCTCTACGCGGCAAGCGGCCTCGCCGGCAACCTGGTGTCGCTGGTGGCGCAGGGCGACCGTGCGGTCTCGGGGGGCGCTTCGGGCGCGATCTTCGGGCTTTTCGGTGCGCTCCTGGTCAGCCTGCTGCGCGAGCGCCGCCAGGTCGACCCGACCGAGTTCCGCTGGCTGTTCTGGGGAGGTGCGGCGTTCGCCTTGGCGACCCTGGCGCTCGGACTCGTCGTCCCCGGCATCGACAACGCCGCCCACATCGGTGGCCTGACATGCGGCGGGCTGCTTGGCGTGGCGCTCGGCCGCCCCCTGCTGCCGCGACACCCCATCCCGGGCGGCCAGCGTGTCCTGGCCACGCTGGTGCTGATGGCCGCCGCGGCGTTGTTCGCCCTCAACATTCCGGAACCGAGGTACCGCTTCGGCGAGGAACGCCAGGCACGCGGCGCGATCCGGCAGTTCCTCGACGAGGACCAGCGCATCACCGATCGCCTCCAGGCGATCGTCACCCTCGGGCGCAGCGGCAGCGCCAGCTTCGACGACCTGGCGGGAGCGATCGAGAGCGACGTCTCCCGGGAGTACCAGGACAGCTTCGAGCAGCTCTCGTCGGTCGCGGTCTCGCCCGCAGCCCCGTCGGCGGCGCAGCTCGACATGCTGCGCAAGTACGCCGCCTTGCGCGGCGATGCGACGCATGCCCTCGCCGAGGCGCTGCGCAGCAAGGACAAGCCGGCGATCGCCCGCGCGTTCGATGCGATCCGGCGTGCGCCGGAGGTGGCCAGGATCGCGTCGGCTCCCGCTTCGGCTGCTTCCGCGACCCCGGCGTCTCCGGCTCCGGCCGCGTCCACCGCGGCCATGGCTCCCAATGCCCCCACGGCTCCCACGGCTCCCACGGCTCCCACGGCTCCCACGGCTCCCGCCGCTCCCGCTGCTCCCGCGGCATCGACGCGCTGACCGGGGGGGTGCGCCTAGGGTCACCCCGGTGGCGAGACTGGGGTGGGAGGGGCACAGTGGCAGGCTTCCCGTACCGACCGAAAGACTCGCCATGACTTCGCGCAGGACCTTGATTTGCAGTGCCGCCGCGGTGCTCCTCGCCACCCTGTCCAGCGTCGCCCACGCGGCCTGGCCCGAGCGCCCGATCACGCTGGTGGTCCCCTGGGGCGCCGGCGGCGGCACCGACGCGACTGCGCGCATCATCGGCTCGCTGCTCGAGAAGGAAGTCGGCCAGCCGATCAATGTCGTCAACCGTACCGGTGGCAGCGGCGTCGTCGGTCACCAGGCCATTGCCTCGGCCGCACCCGACGGCTACACCATCGGCCTGATCACCGTCGAGATCGGCATGATGCACTGGCAGGGCCTCACCGATCTGTCGGGTACGTCGTACACCCCGATCGGGCTCGTCAACCAGGACCCGGCCGGACTGCAGGTCCGCGCCGATTCGCCCTACAAGACCGCCGCCGACCTGGTCGCGGCCATCAAGGCGAATCCCGGCAAGTTCAAGGCCTCGGGCACCGGCCAGGGCGGCATCTGGCACCTGGCGATCGCCGGCATGCTGAAGGACCTCAAGGTCGATCCGGCTGCTGTGCCGTGGGTGCCGTCGAACGGCGCTGCGCCTGGGCTGCAGGATCTCGTTGCCGGCGGTGTCGAGGTCGTGCCGTGCTCGCTACCGGAGGCGCGCTCGCTGATCGACGCCGGCAAGGTCAAGAGCCTGGCAATCATGAACGACACGCCTTCGCAGCTCTATCCGAACGTGCCGACGCTCAAGAGCGCCACCGGCAGCGACTGGAAGCTCGGCGCCTGGCGCGGCATCGCCGCGCCGAAGGGCATCCCGGCCGACGCCCAAGCCAAGCTCGTGGCCGCCATCAAGAAGATCGCCGCCAGCAAGGAATACAACGAGTTCATGAGCAGTCGCGGCTTCGGCGTCATCTACCAGGGCCCTGAGGATTTCGCCCGGTTCATGGCCAAGTCCGATGCCGACCTCGGGGCGACGATGAAGGCCGTCGGCATCGCCAAGTAACCCCGGTCGCGTCCGCGTGAAGATCAACGACGCGATCTGGGGCGCGCTGGCGGCCCTCTTCGGCGCCGCCCTTCTCGTTCACATCCAGAGCTTCCCGGCGATGCCCGGGCAGCGCATCGGCCCGGCATTCTTCCCCGGCCTGCTGGGTATCGGCCTCGTCGTCACCGGCTTGATCCTCGCCGTGCGCGGCTGGCGCGCTCGCGCCGGCGGCGGACCGGGCGCTCGCTGGAGCGAGATGCCGGACTGGTCGCGCTCGCCGCGGCACGTGCTCGGCTTCGCGGTACTCGTCGCGGTCAACCTGGTGTATCTCTGGGGCGTCGACTATCTCGGCTTCGTCATCACCGGAACGCTCTACCTGGCCGCCCTGTTCTGGGTCCTGCGCGTGCCACGCGCGCGGATCGTGCCGCTGGCGGTCGTACTGACCTTGCTGATCCATTTCGCGTTCTACAAGCTGCTGCGCGTCCCGCTGCCCTGGGGGCTGCTGCAGCCGATCGCATGGTAGGTCTGCCATGAGCGACGCCTGGCTGCAGGCCTTTTCGATGGTGTTCGCGCCGTACAACATCCTCGTGATGATCGGCGCCGCGCTCTACGGCCTCTTCGTCGGCGCCGTGCCCGGCCTGACGGCGACGATGGCCACCGCGTTACTGGTACCGGTGACGTTCTTCATGGCGCCGATCCCGGCGATCGCCGCGATCGTCACGGCCACGGCGATGGCGATCTTCTCCGGCGACATACCCGGCTGCCTGCTGCGCATGCCCGGAACCCCGGCCTCGGCAGCCTACACGGACGAAGCCTTCGCGATGACGAAGAAGGGCCAGGCCGAGACCGCGCTCGGCGCCGGCCTGGTGTTCTCCGCGGTCGGTGGCCTGTTCGGCACCGCCGTCCTGATGGTCGCCGCGCCGACACTGGCCGAGTTCGCCCTGCACTTCAGTTCGTTCGAATATTTCTGGCTGGTGCTGATGGGCCTCACCTGCGCCGTCTTCATCTCGACCGACCGGCCGTTGAAGGGGCTGATGACGCTCTTTGTCGGCCTGCTGATCGCCGGCGTCGGCCTGAACAACCCGGCAGCGTTCCCGCGTTTCACGTTCGGCAGCACCGAGATGCTCGGCGGCATCGGCCTGATTCCGCTGATGATCGGCATGTTCGCGGTCTCCGAGATCATCCGCTTCGTGGTCTCGACCGAACCCGAAGGCCTGATCATCGAACAGGCGATCGGCAACGTCTTCAAGGGCATGTGGGCGCTGGCCGTGAAGTACCCGGTCCAGATCCTGCGCGGCAGCGTGCTCGGCACGGTCGTCGGCGCCCTGCCCGGCGCCGGCGCGGACATCGCGGCCTGGATGTCCTATGCGATGAGCAAGCGCTTCTCCAAGGAACCGGAGAAGTTCGGCACCGGCCACGTCGAGGGCATCGTCGAGAGCGGCGCCGCCAACAACAGTGCGCTCGCCGGCGCCTGGATCCCGGCGCTGGTGTTCGGCATCCCCGGCGACTCGATCACCGCGATCGTCATCGGCGTGCTCTACATGAAGAACATGAATCCCGGGCCGACGCTCTTCACGACCAACCCGCAGAACATCTACGCGGTGTTCCTGCTCTTCATCATCGCCAACCTCATCATGGTGCCGCTCGGGTGGATGTGCATCAAGGCGGCCAAGCGCATCCTCAAGGTGCCGCGCAACGTGCTGATGCCGGTCATCCTGCTGTTCTGCGTGGTCGGCTCCTTCGCGATCAACAACACCGCCTTCGATGTCGGTGTGATGCTGGTCGCCGGCATCGCCGCCTACCTGCTCGAGGCCAACGACTTCCCGATCACGCCGCTGATCCTCGGCGTCGTTCTGGGCGGCATGCTCGAAGAGAACCTCGTTTCATCGATGATCAAGTCGGACGGCAACCCTCTCGCCTTCTTCGAGCGTCCGATCGCCGCGACGCTCGGCGCGCTGACGCTGCTGATCTGGTTCGCGCCGCTCGTGCGCCCCCTGCTCGCGAAGCGCCAGCGCCAGCGCCGCGGAGTCTCCCCGACGCCGTAACGGCGTGACACCGGCGGCGGGCTAAGGCGCCGTCGCTCCGCGATACTGGGGTCCGACAGCGCACCCGGAGGCCCCATGAACGCACCCACCGATATCGGCCATCTCGTCCCCAGCCTCGCCGGCAAGGTCTCCGCGGCCGAATGGGAGACCCGCGTCGATCTGGCCGCGGCCTACCGGCTCGTCGCCGAATTCAAGTGGGACGATCTGGTCTTCACCCACCTCACCGCCCGCATCCCCGGCACCGACCACTACCTGATCAACCCGTACGGCCTGATGTTCGACGAGATCACGGCGTCGAGCCTGGTCAGGATCGACCTCGACGGCAAGGTCTTGCAGGACACGCCGTTCCCGATCAACCCCGCTGGCTTCACGATCCACAGCGCGGTGCACGCCGCCCGCCACGACATCCAGTGCGTGATGCACACCCACACCCTCAACGGCGTGGCCGTCTCCGCGCAGAAGGCCGGCGTGCTGCCGATCTCGCAGCAGTCGATCTTCGTGCTGGCGAGCCTGGCCTATCACGACTACGAGGGCGTGGCGCTGCGCGACGACGAGAAGCCACGGCTCGTCGCCGACCTCGGGAACCGCACGTTCCTGATGCTGCGCAACCACGGCCTGCTGACCGTCGGCACGACCATCGCCGAAGCCTGGCAGGCGATGTACCTCTTCGAGGCGACCTGCGCGATCCAGCTTCGCGCCCAGGCCGGCGGAACACTCGCCAGCGGCGACCTCGGCGAGGTCAGCGCTGCAATCATCAGCACGGCCCTCGAGCAAGCGCGCGGCGCGACGCGCGGTGCCGGCGCATCCCTCGTCTGGCCCGGTCTGCTGCGTCGCCTCGATCGTCGCAACCCCGGCTACCGCAGCTGAGACCGCGCCGGGGGTCGCTCAGCCGGCGGCCACGCGCGCCGTGGTCGGCGCCGGCGTGACGGCGGCGCGGCGCCGCTGCACCCACATCACGCCGCCGAGCAGCAGCAGCGCCGGCACGAACAGCCACTCCTTCGCGAGGCGCTCGCGCTCGACCTCGACGCCGCGGACCTTGAAGCCCTGCTCGAAGCCGGCCTTGTCGGCGGCGCTGTTGAGGGCCACGCCCATCACCTGGGGACCATCGGGCAGTGTCATCAGCTGCAGCCCGGCGCCGGCGATGCGCTGCTGCGCGTTCCCCTTGTCGGTGAGCGGCAGCAGCACCGTCTTCTTCACGTCCTTGCCTTCCAGGGTCGTGCCTTCGATCAGGACGCGCAGGCGCGTTCCCGGCGGCGCGGCCTCGGCCCGGGACAGCAACGCGCTGCCGGGAACGACTTCATAGCGCGGCGAGACCATGTCGACCCAGAAACCCGGCCGCAGCAGTGTGAAGGTGACGAGCAGCAGCACGCCGGATTCCCACCAGCGGCTGCGCGTCAGGAACCAGCCTTGCGAGCCGGCTGCAAAAGCGAGCATGGCCGCGATCGCGGCAGCGACGACCAGGACGAATTGCCACCAGCTCTCGATCCCGATCATCAGCAGCTGCGGGTTGAAGATGAACATGAACGGCAGGATCGCAGTGCGGCTCGAATACCAGAACGCCGTGATCCCGGTTCGGATCGGGTCGGCGCGCGAGATCGCCGCCGCCGCGAACGACGCCAGCCCCACCGGCGGCGTCACGTCTGCCATCAGCCCGAAATAGAAGACGAACATGTGAACCGCGACCAGCGGCACCACCAGTCCGGTCTGGGCGCCGAGTTCCACCACCACCGGCGCCATCAGGGTCGAGACGACGATGTAGCTCGCCGTCGTCGGCATGCCCATGCCGAGCACGAGGCAGACGAAGGCCACGAGGAGCAGCATGCCGATGACATTGCCGCCCGAGATCGTCTCGACGAACGCGGTCATCACTAGGCCGAGGCCGGTCACGGTGACGGTGCCGACGATGATCCCGGCGGCAGCGGTGGCCAGCGCGATGCCGATCATGTTGCGGGCGCCGCGCTCGAGGCCGTCGATGAGATCGGCCCAGCCCGCATGGAACTCCGCGATTCCGCTCGGCTGGCTCCGGAAGAACGCCAGCAGCGGTTTTTGCGTCAGCAGGATGACCATCAGGAAGACCGTCGCATAGAAGGCGGAAAGCCCCGGCGAGAGCTCCTCGACGAGCAGCGCCCAGACCAGCACGAAGATCGGCAGCAGGTAGTGAAGGCCGGCGAGCAGCGTCTCCTTCAGCCGGGGCAGTTCGAGCACCGGGGCGTTCGGATCGTCGATCTCCAGGTCGGGTTCGCGCGCGACCTGCCGCACGACGAGCACGTACACCGCCACGAGGACGGCGAGGATCAGCCAGTTGGTCGCCGCCCCGAGCAGCGGCTTGATCCAGCCGAGGCCGTAATAGACGAGATTGCCGATGATGACGATGCCCGCCAGCGTCATCAGCACCCCGGCCATGCGTCGCAGCCCCGACACGCCGGCGCGCGGCGTGATGCCGGAGATGCCTGCCTTGCAAGCCTCGAGATGGACGATGTAGAACAGCGCGATGTAGGAAATGATCGCCGGCAGGAAAGCGTTCTTGACGATCTCCGAATAGGGCACGCCGACGTACTCGGCCATCAGGAACGCTGCCGCCCCCATCACCGGCGGCATGATCTGGCCGTCGACACCGGCCGCCACCTCGATGGCGCCGGCCTTCTCGGCCGAATAGCCGACCCGCTTCATCAGCGGGATCGTGAAGGTGCCGCAGGTCACGACGTTGGCGACCGAGGAACCCGAAATCATGCCCATCAGCCCCGACGACACGACGGCCGCCTTGGCCGGGCCGCCGCGCATGTGCCCGAGCAGCGCGAACGCGACCTTGATGAAATAGTTGCCGGCGCCGGCCTTCTCGAGCAGCGAGCCGAACAGGACGAACAGGAAGATGTAGCTCGCCGAGACGCCGAGCGCCACGCCGAAGACGCCTTCGGTGGTCAGCCAGTAATGCGACACCGCTTTCGACAGGGAGATCCCCTTGTGGGCGACGACGTCCGGCATGTACGGCCCGGCGAAGGCATAGCCGAGCATCAGGATGGCGATGATCGCCAGCGGCGGCCCGATGACGCGACGCGTCGCCTCGAGCAGCAGCACCATGCCGACGACGGCGGCGACGAAGTCCTGCGTGGTCGGTTGCCCCGGACGGGTCGAGATCTCGCGATAGAAGAGGAACAGATACGCGCCGCAGACGGCAGCGACGGCGGCGAGCAGCCAGTCCTGCAGGGGGATGCGGTCGCGCGGCGAGCGCTTCGCGAACGGGAACGCGAGAAACGCGAGGAAGAGTCCGAAGCCGAGATGCAGCGAGCGCATCTCGGTCGAGTTGAGGACGAAGACGTTGAAGGTGAACGGCAGCGGCGATGCGTACCAGAGCTGGAGCAGCGACCAAGCCAGGCAGGTCCAGGCGACGATCCGCGCCGCCATGCCGGTGGGCATGCGCCCGCCGAGATCGCTCTCCTGGACGAGCGCCGCCGCGGCCTGGTCGGCCGCGGCGGTGTGGGCGGTTCCGGCAGCGCCGGTCGTTCCTGCGCTCATGTCTGCGACCGGCCTACTTCATCCAGCCCTTTTCCTTGTAATAGCGCGCCGCGCCCTCGTGGATCGGCGCCGACAGGCCATCCTTGATCATGTTCTTCGCGTCGAGGTGGGCGAACGCCGGATGCAGCTTCTTGAACTCGTCGAGGTTCTCGAAGACGGCCTTGGTGATGACGTAGACGACGTCGGCCGGAACCTTGCTGGAGGTGACCATCGTCGCCAGCACGCCGTAGGTCGGCGTCGGCTGCGGGTTGTTGGCGTAGATGCCGCCGGGAATCGAAACCTTGGCGAGGTACGGGTGCTTGGCGACCAGGGCGTCGACGGCCGGGTCGGCGATCGTCACCAGCTTCGCACCGCAGGTCGTGGTCGGATCCTGGATGTTGGCCGACGGGTGGCCGACGCCGTAGAAGAATGCGTCGATCTTGTTGTCGCACAGTGCCGGGCCGTGCTCGTCGGCCTTCAGTTCGGAGGCCAGCGCGAAGTCCGAGGTCTTCATGTTCTCGGCAGCGAGAAGCTCGTCCATCGCCGAACGCGTGCCCGAGCCCGGATTGCCGACGTTGACGCGCTTGCCCTTCAGGTCGCTGAACTTGGTGATGCCGGCTTCCTTGCGGGCGACCAGCGTGAACGGCTCCGGGTGCACCGAGAACACAGCCCGCAGGTCCTTGTTCGCCTCCTTGAAGGAGCCGGCGCCATTGAACGCCTGGTACTGCACGTCCGACTGGGCCATGCCGAAGTCGAGCTCGCCGTTGGCGATGGCGTTGACGTTGTAGACCGACCCTCCGGTGGATTCGACCGAACAGCGGATGCCCGTCTTGGCGCGGTCCTTGTTGACCAGCCGGCAGATCGCGCCCCCCACTGCGTAGTAGACGCCGGTGACGCCGCCCGTGCCGATCGTGACGAACTTCTGCTGCGCGGCGGCAGGCACGGGCGCGACGAGTGCGGCCGCAAGGGCGAGCGCTGCGACGACGGGACCGGCGTGGCGACTGCGTGTCGTGAAGACATGGGTGTGCATGGTGGAACTCCTCAGGGGTGGGTTGAAAGTGAAAGGGGCTGCGCGAGCGGAAGCTCCGCGAGGGCGTCGTCGATCGCTGCGCCGAGGCGCTCGACGATCGTGTCGATCTCGCCGGGTGTCGTAATGAAAGGCGGCGCCAGCAGCACATGGTCGCCGCGGCGTCCATCGATGGTGCCGCCCATCGGGTAGACCATCAGGCCGCGCGCCATCGCCGCGGACTTGATGCGCGCGTGCAGCCGGTGTGCGGGATCGAACGGCTCTTTCGTGGCCCGGTCGGCGACGAGTTCGACCGCCATGAAGAGGCCGCGGCCGCGAATGTCGCCGACCGAAGGATGGGCGTCGAAGCGTTCGTGCAGCCGCGCGGACAGACGCGCGCCGAGCGACTTCACGGCATCGAGCAGGTTGTCGCGCACGATGACGTCCTGCACGGCCAGCGCCGCCGCGCAGGCGGTCGCGTGGCCGATGTAGGTGTGACCGTGCTGGAACTGGCCGCTGCCCGCCTCGAGGGCGTCGACGATGCGCTGCTGGACGAGGACACCGCCGATCGGCTGATAGCCGCCGCCGAGTCCCTTGGCGATGGCCACCAGATCGGGTACGCAGTCCTCCTGCTCGGTGGCATAGAGGGTGCCGGTGCGGCCCATGCCGCACATCACCTCGTCGGCGATGAAGAGGATGCCGTGGCGGTCACAGACCTCGCGGATGCGCCGGAAGTAGCCCGGCACCGGCGGCAAGGCTCCGGACGTCGCGCCGCCGACCGTTTCGGCGCAGAAGGCGATGACGGTCTCCGGGCCGAGCCGCTCGAGGGCGATCTCGAACTCGCGGGCGAGCCGCTCGCCGTAGGCGACCGCAGTCTCGCCGGGTTCCCGGTCGCGGTACTCGTAGCACGGCGCGACATGGGCCACGTCGATCAGCAGCGGCTCGAACTGGCGCCGCCGCCATTCGTTGCCGCCAACCGCCAGCGCACCGAGGGTGTTGCCGTGGTAGCTCTGGCGGCGCGCGACGAAGCGGCGCCGCTGCGGCTGGCCGATCTCGACGAAGTACTGGCGCGCCAGCTTCAGCGCCGCCTCCATCGCCTCGGAACCGCCGGAGACGAGGTAGACCCGCGCCATGCCGGGCGGCGCCTGGGCGAGGAGGCGGTCGGCCAGTGCCTCCGCCACCTCGGTGGTGAAGAAGCTGGTGTGGGCGTAGGCGATGCGATCGATCTGCGCGTGCATGGCGCGCAGCACGTCCGGGTGGGAGTGGCCGAGGCAGGAAACCGCGGCCCCGCCTGAAGCGTCGAGGTACTCGCGGCCCGCCGCGTCGATGATCCTGATGCCGCGCCCGGACACCGCCACCGGCGGAACGATGCGCATCTGGCGATGCAGGACGCGGCTCATCGCGTCACCCCCTCCGGCCCTGCTGGCAGCCGGGTTCGTGCGGCGCGGCACATCAGGTGAAGGTCGCGGGTCATTCCTCACATTATCCCGCCGGGCTGCGGCGCGCCATCGTCGAACCTCTTGAGGGAATTCCCCACCTGCGCTCGTCATCCGGCGCTCAGCCGATCCGCCCGAACCAGCGCAGCGACAGAACCGCCGCGGTCAGCAACACCACGGCCGAAAGCAGGGCCAGCAGGGCCGTGATCTCGGTCTCGCGCGTCTGGACCTGCAGGCGCGAGCCGAGGTTCTGGTAGACGCCGCGCAACTGCTCGGCCGTGCCGGCGTGGTGGTACTCGCCGCCGGTCATCCGCGCCACCTCACGCAGGGTCGGCTCATCGAGCTTGAGATAGATGGCGTAGCCGTCGGCCTCGGCCGACGCGCCGTCCACCGTCCCCAGGCCCACGACGTAGATGCGCACGCCCCGGTCGGCGGCCATCTTCGCGGCCTCCAGCGTGTCGACCCCCGTGGTGCGGCGACCGTCGCTCAGCAGGATGATCGCGGCGGAGTCGTAAGAGCCCGGCGCCACGGGCGTGATCTGCCGAGCCGGCGCCTTTTCCCTGTCGTCCCGGCTGCGCGCCTTCTGACGGGCGCCGAAGGTCATGTCGCCCAGGCTGATGCCGTGGTCCGGAAAGAGCTCCGCCAGGCACAGCACGATGGCACTGCCGATGGCCGTGCCGAACTGCATCTGGAACGCGTCGATGGCGCTCACCAGCGCGGTGCGATCCAGCGTCGCCCGCTGGACGACTTGGGCGCTTCCCGCGAAGGTGACGAGCCCGACATCGATGTTCCGGGGCAACTCGCCCAGGAACGTCTTGGCGGCTTCCTGCGCGGCCGCCAGCCGGGTCGGCTTGACATCGGCCACGCGCATGCTGAGGGAGGTGTCCATCGCCAGCATGATCGAGGACCTCGTCCACGGCAGCGTCACCGACGCCAAGGGTCGCGCCGTGGCGAACAGAAGCAGGGAACAGGCCACGAAGAACAACATTGGCGGCACGTGTCGCCGCCATGCGTGACTCGATGCCGCGCGGACAACCTACAGACTGCTGTAGCGCAATGCCGGCTTGCCACGCCGGCGCAGGAGCCACAGGTAGGCCACCGGCAGCAGGGGCAGCCCCAGCAGCAACCACAGGTACTGCGGCCACAGGAAGTTCATGGACTACGGTGGACGCATCACCGATTCTTCAAGGGCGCCCGGAGGCGTCGATCAGGTCCCTCGGGCCAGGCGCTGGCACGCGAACTGCAATGCCATCGAATAGCCGCTGGCACCGAAGCCGCAGATCACGCCGACGGCGATCGGAGACAGGTACGAATGATGGCGAAAGGGCTCGCGCTGGTGGACGTTGGAGAGATGGACCTCCACGAACGGAATCGCCACGCCTGCCAGGGCATCGCGCAGCGCCACGCTGGTGTGCGTCAGCCCGCCCGGGTTGATGAGAATGAAGCCGACGCCGCCCTCGCGCGCGGCATGGATGCGATCGATCAGAGCGCCTTCGTGGTTGCTCTGGAAGCACTCCACTTGGGCACCGGCGGCCGCGCCCTCGCGGCGCAGCGTGGCCTCGATGTCGGCCAGCGTTGCGTTGCCGTAGACACCCGGCTCACGGGTGCCGAGGAGGTTCAGATTGGGACCGTTGAGAACCAGCACCTTCATGCAATGCTCCGTGCGGCAGAGGGTTGCCGAAGACCGGAGCATGCCACGACGCCGGCGCAGCGGCCTGGGATCCGGCAGTCGGGCCCGGCGACGCTCGCGCCGGAGGCCGGACCTCGCCCCGCTGGGTCGCGTATTCTCCCGGGCTCCGAACCGTCAGACCGATGTCCAGAGCCCCGCTGAAGAAGTCCCCGGTCCACCGCGCGCGGCCGCCGGGTGGCGAGGAATGCATCCTGGTGCTGCAGGGCGGCGGTGCGTTGGGTGCGTACCAGGCCGGCGTGTTCGAGGCCATGAGCAGAGACACCGCGGGTCCCGACTGGGTCGCGGGGATCTCGATCGGAGCCATCAATGCCGCCCTGATCGCCGGCAATCCTCCGGCACGGCGACTCGAGCGCCTGCGGGAGTTCTGGGATGTGGTGAGCGCACCCGTCCCCGCCGCTGCGTTTCTTTTCGTCGGGGCCGATCGGGCCCTGCGCAACCAGGGCAGCGCGTCCCTGGCGCTGCTTTTCGGCGTGCCGGGCTTCTTCACCCCGCGCCTGCCCGCGGCCCCGTTCCAGCCTGCCGGCAGCACGGCGGCGATCAGCTACTACGACACCGCCCCGCTGCGCGCGACGCTGGAGCGACTGATCGACTTCGACCTGCTCAACGACGGGCCGGTGCGCCTGTCCGTCGGCGCGGTCAACGTGCGCAGCGGCAACTTCGCCTACTTCGACACCGCCCATGAGCGCCTCGACGTGCGCCACGTGATGGCCAGCGGCGCGCTGCCGCCGGGTTTCGCGCCGGTCGAGATCGATGGCGAGCACTACTGGGACGGTGGCCTGGTGTCCAACACCCCGCTGCAGTACGTGCTCGACCAGGAGGGCACGCGCCGGCGCGTCGTGTTCCAGGTCGACCTGTTCCCGGCGCGCGGACGGATGCCCGCCACGCTCGGCGATGTCGGCGAGCGCGAGAAGGACATCCGATTCTCCAGCCGCACGCGAATGAACACCACCGTCGAACTGCAGCAGCAGGCGATCGCCCAGGCGGCGCGACGCCTCCTCGCAAAGCTCCCGCCGGACCTGCGCGACGATCCCGACGCCAAGGCGCTGGCTGGGCTGCGCTGCGAGGCCGAAGTCGCCGTCGTCCATCTGATTTATCGCAGCAAGCGCTACGAGAACCAATCGAAGGACTACGAGTTCTCGCGCCTGTCGATGCAGGAACACTGGGCCGCCGGCAAGGCCGACACCCTGCGGACGCTGCGCGATCCGCGCTGGCTCGAGCGCAAGCGCAACGCCGGCGGCATCCACGTCTACGACCTCGGCGCGGCGAAGCCGACCGCGCAGCGCACCACCGTGACCGGTGAAGGCTTGCGCGATCATCACGCCGACGCCACCCCGCTCGACGCGCCGCGCTGACCGAAGTCGGCCGCCCTTTCCTTCCGAACACTCACTCACTGGAACGACCATGAAACTCAAGGACAAGGTCTGCATCGTCACCGGCGCCGCCAGCGGCATCGGCAAGGAGATCGCCTTCACGTACGCCCGCGAGGGCGGGCGCGTCGTCATCGCCGACCTGAACCGGGCGGCCGCCGAGGCGACCGCGGCCGAGATGAAGGCCGAAGGCCTGCAGGCGATGGCGGTCGACGCCGACGTCACCGACGAGGCCCAGGTCGAGGCCGCCGTCGCCGCCGTCGTCAAGGCCTGGGGCGGCGTCGATGTGCTGGTCAGCAACGCCGGCATCCAGATCGTCCACCCGATGGAGGACTTTCCCTTCGCCGAGTGGAAGAAAATGCTCGCGATCCACCTCGACGGCGCCTTCCTCACCACCAAGGCCTGCCTGCCGCACATGTATGCGTCCGGGCGCGGCGGCAGCATCATCTACATGGGCTCGGTGCACTCGAAGGAGGCGTCGATGCTGAAGGCGCCGTACGTGACCGCCAAGCACGGCCTGATCGGCCTGTGCAAGGTCATCGCCAAGGAAGGCGCCAAGCACAAGGTCCGCGCCAACGTGATCTGCCCCGGGTTCGTGCGCACGCCGCTGGTCGACAAGCAGATCCCGGAACAATCGAAGGCGCTCGGGATCAGCGAGGAGGATGTGATCAGGAAGGTGATGCTCAAGGACACGGTCGACGGCGAGTTCACCACGACCGCCGATGTCGCCGAGGTGGCGCTGCTGTTCGCGAGCTTCCCGTCGAATGCGCTGACGGGCCAGTCGCTGGTCGTCAGCCACGGCTGGTTCATGCAATAGCGACGCGTTTCGCGACAGCCGCGCGACTGTCGGCAGGGCGGGTGCGACAACGCTAGGATGAACGGCCGGCGGCGCTGTCGGCAGGAGAGGTACGACGATGGACAGTCTGGATCTGCAGGTGCTGACCCAGGCCCGCGACTGGCATGTCGCCGGCCACCGGGTGTGGCTGGTCACGGTTATCGAAACCTGGGGTTCCGCGCCGCGGCCGCCGGGTGCGCTGCTGGCGATGCGCGCCGACGGCCTGGTCGCCGGCTCGGTCTCGGGCGGCTGCGTTGAGGACGACCTCATCGACCGGGTCCGCAACGGCGAGCGGGTCGAACGCCCCTCGCTGATCACCTACGGCGTCACCAAGGAAGAGGCGGCCCGCTTCGGCCTGCCGTGCGGCGGCAACCTGCGCCTGGTGCAGGAGCCGCTCGTCGACGTCGGCTGGCTCGACGAGATCCTGCGCCGCACGGCGCAGCACCAGCTGGTGGCGCGGATCGTCGACCTCGACAGCGGCCGCGTGACGATCGAGGCGGCGACGCGCGGCGAAGCCTTCGCATTCGACGGCACGACGCTGCGCGCCCTGTTCGGGCCGCGTTGGCGCATGCTGATCATCGGCGCGGGCCAGCTGTCGCGCATCCTCGCGCAGATGGCGCTGGCGCTCGACTTCGAGGTCATCTGCTGCGACCCGCGCGAGGAGTACCACCTGACCTGGGACGTGCCCGGCACGATCTTCAGCAAGTCGATGCCCGACGACCTCGCCGTCGAACTGCAGCTCGATCCGCACAGCGCGGTCGTCGCGGTCACGCACGACCCGAAGCTGGACGACATGGCGTTGCTCGAGGCCCTGAAGTCTCCGGCGTTCTACATCGGCGCCCTGGGCTCGCGCGGCAATACCGCCACGCGCAAGGAGCGACTGGCGCTGTTCGACCTCAGCGCAGCCGAGATCGATCGCCTGCACGGCCCGATCGGCCTGGACATCGGCAGCCGCACGCCCGGCGAGATCGCGGTTTCGATCCTCGCCGAGGTGATCGCCGTGCGCAACGGCGTCGAACTGCGCCAGAAGAAGCCGGTGCGCCCGGCCTCGGCGCACAGCCCCTGACCTTGCGCCGCGAGCCGCTGCCGACGTGATCCCCTGGCTGCAAAGCGAGACCGATCCCTTGCCGCGGACCCGCCTCGCGCTGGGCGGCGAGACGGAGGCGCCGGGCCTGCTGGCTGCCGGCGGGCATCTGACGCCGCGGCGCCTCGAAGAGGCCTACTCCGAGGGCGTGTTCCCGTGGTACAGCGAAGGCCAGCCGGTGCTGTGGTGGTCGCCGGATCCACGGATGGTGCTGCTGGTCGACGAATTCCGTCTGAAGCGCTCGCTGCGCAAGACGATCGTCGCGTTCATTCGCAGCCCCGGCTGCCGGATCCGCATCGACAGCGCCTTCGCGGACGTGATCCGGGCCTGCGCCGGGACGCCGCGCAGCGGCCAGGACGGCACCTGGATCGTGCCCGAAATGGTCGAGGCCTACACCCACTGGCATGCGCGCGGCAAGGTGCACAGTGTCGAGACGTGGATCGACGGCGAACTCGCCGGCGGTCTCTACGGCGTTTCTCTCGGCCGGATGTTCTTCGGCGAGTCGATGTTCTCGCGGCGCAGCGATGCCTCCAAGATCGCGCTCGCCGCTCTCGTCTGCTTCTGCCGCGAGCACGGCGTGGCGATGATCGACTGCCAGCAGCGCACCGGACACCTCGCCTCGCTCGGCGGCCGCGAGCTGCCGCGCAGCGCCTTCGAGAGTCGCCTCCGCGCTGCCCTCGCGGGCCCGCCGATCGACGATTGGTCCTATGATTTGGCGCTGTGGCGCCATCTGCGGATCGATGGCCCGCCCTCCCAGGACACCGGCCCGTGACCCACCCGAAAGAGCTTCCGCTCGCCTCGCTGCAGTTCTACGCCACCGCGCCCTACCCGTGCAGCTACATCGAGGGCCGGATGGCGCGCTCGCAGGTCGCCACGCCGAGCCACCTGATCCACGCCGACGCCTATTCCGGCCTCGTCGCCAACGGCTTTCGGCGCAGCGGCATGTTCACCTACCGGCCGTACTGCGACGGCTGCCGTGCCTGCGTGCCCCTGCGTGTACCGGTCGCGGACTTCCGGCCGACGCGCAGCCAGCGCCGCGCCGTCAAGGCCCATCACGCGCTCGAAGCGCGCGTGTTGCGCCTGTGTTTCGTGCCCGAGCACTACCAGCTCTACCTGCGCTACCAGGCCGGGCGCCACATCGGCGGCGGAATGGATCACGATTCGATCGACCAGTACACCCAGTTCCTGCTGCAAAGCCGCGTGAACTCGCGCCTGGTCGAATTCCGCGAGCCCACCCCCGACGGTCAGGGCGTCCTGAAGATGGTCTCGATCCTCGACATCCTCAACGACGGCCTGTCGGCGGTGTACACGTTCTTCGAGCCCGACCCGCGCGCGAGCTACGGGACCTACAACGTCATGTGGCAGATCGAGCAGACCCGCCAGCTCAAGCTGGCTCACGTCTACCTCGGCTACTGGATCGAGCAGAGCGACAAGATGGCCTACAAGGCGCAGTTCCGCCCGCACGAGCTGCTCGTCATCGGCAGCTGGCAGCGCGCCGAAGCGTAGCCGGCCGGGTCCGCAATGGCGGGGTGCCCGGCCCGACCGGCGCGCCGGGCGGGCCCGCCGCCCTCCGCCCCCCGCGCCCTAGTCGCTCGCCTGAATCTGCCAGCGCCGCTCGATGTAGTTCGGCGCCGTGGCGGCGCTGTTGTCGGGGCAGGCAGCGCTGCTGCAAGCGACCGCGTCGATGGTGTAGATGCGCACGCCGTGCGGCGTGCCGGGCGCGGTTTCACCCTCGTTGAAGGTGCGCGAGTCGCAGCTCACGGTGACATGGAATCCCGTGCTCGCGGTGAGGTCCAGCGTCTGGCTGGCGGCCGCGCACGCGGTCCAGGTGCCTTTGAACGCCTGGTACAGCCCCCAATCGGTGCCGGCGCGGGCCGCATGCAGCGCCCGCGCGGAGAGGATGTTCTGCGCGTTCGTCGCCTGGGCCACGCTGCCGAAGCGCACAACGGCCGCGGCCAGCGCCGACAGCACCACCAGGACGACGATGGCCATCACGGCGCCGAAGCCGCGCTCGGCGCGCATCACGGCGTGTTCGCGACGTGCGCGCCCATCGCGAGGTGGGCGGACTCGCCGTTGCGCGCCAGTTCGACTTCCATCCAGACGAAGCCGCTCTGCTGCGTCGCGCCCTGGTTCGGGTCGTAGACGAAGTTGCAGCTGCGCACCCGCGTGGCCAGCACGTCGGCGGAAGTCGTCGCCGGGCATGAGGACGGATATGCGGCGTTGAAGCCGTAGTTGCGCAGCCGGTACAGCGTGCCGCGGCCGTTGCCTCCGGCGTCGAGCGTGCCGTCGGCACCGCTGCAGACGTAGAAGACCGCGCGCTGCGCGTTCGGCACGACGCTGAAGCGGGCACCGTCGTAGCCGAGCGGAAACTGGGTGCTCGCCACGCCGATGCGATGGCGCCCGTAGGCGACGGTCGGCGTCGCCACCGAGGTGATCGCGGCGCGGTTGACGCCGCCGTAGACGTCGGCTGGATTCTGGTTGCCGACGACGACCCAGTCGCCCGCCGCCGGCACCGTCGCCAGCGGCGAGAGCACGTCGAAGATCGTCGTCGCCTGCGACGGATCGAGCGGGGCCGAGCAGGTCGGCCCGGGCGTGCAGCCCGGCGCGGAGTCGTTGACGGTGTCGGGCGCGGTGCGCAGCCGCCCGCCGCCGCTGCTCGGCAGGACCTCGAAGCACTGCGCGCCCGGCGTGCGGATCGAGTTCGGCACCGCCAGGCGGACATCGCGGGCGATGCGCCGCAGCGCGGTGTCGGCCTGGTCGGTGAGGTCGGCGCGCGCCCGGCTGGCGAGGTAGCTCTCGACAGCGGGCCGGAAGAAGACGACGAGGGTCGCCGCCAGGACCGAGGTCACGACGATGACGAGGATCAGCTCGATCAAGGTGAAGCCGCGCGCGGCGCCGGAGGATCGCATCGTCGCGCCTCAGGAAGCGAAGTCGGTGCGCCAGCCGCGCAGCGTCAGCGCGTTCGTGCCGCGCGTGACCGTGACGCTGATGCGACGTGCCGCGGCGACTCCGGCGAGCGTGCCGGCCTGGACCTGCACCTGGACCGAGTAGCCGGCGAGCGCGGCGATCGGCGTGCCGTCGATGGTGCAGACCTGGCCCACGGTGGCATAGCCGTCGTAGTCGAGGACGTCGTTGAAGGTGTTGCGCGCGCATGCCGCGGGCGCCGCATTGGCGGTCGCGGCATAGGGCTTGAGCTCGATCTCCTCGAGCATCTCCTCGGCAATCGTCAGCATCTGCCCGGCGACGACCGGATCGGCCGAGCCGCGGGTGACGCTGGCGAACGCCAGCAGCACACCGCTCAGGCCGACGCTGACGACGACGATCGCCAGGATCATCTCGACCAGCGTGAAGCCGCGCTGGCGCGGCCCGGGGCACGGGGGGTGGTCACTCGACATGGCCGGTCTCCCCGACGAGGACGATCGGCGCCTGCCCGGCGATGGTGATGGTCCGGTCGGCGGCGTTGGCGCCGGCACCGTCGGTGCTGGCGCGGCCCGAGGGCTGGAAATAGACCGCACCGCCCGGACTGATCGCCGCGGCCGCGCCGCCCTTCGCTTCGGCCGCTAGGACCTGGCCGTCGATGCCCGGCAGCGCCGTACCGCAGGCGCTCGCCGGATTCGCGCCGGCGATGCTGAGCGTCACGCCAGCGCTGCCGACGCTGGCGCAGACGAGGCGCCGATGGCTCACGGCGACCTTCTGCGCATAGCGCAGCGCGGCGACGACCTGGTCGCGCCAGCCGTCATCGCGAAAGGCGAGCGCGCCCTGCAGCCGCGGCAGCGCGGTCGCCGAGAGGATGCCGACCATCAGCAGCACCGCCACCAGCTCGGGCAGCGTGAAGCCGCGGCTGCGTGGCAGCCCGTTGCGCGGGCGGCCGGCGCTAGAAGAGTTCGCGCACATGCAGCAGCTTGCGGGTTTCGGGGGCATAGATGCCGAAGGTGGCGCGGGCGGCCGGATCCCGATCCCACGCGGCGGAGCAGCTGCCCTGCTGGGCGCGCAGCCACGGCAATCCGGCGCCGGTTGTGCCCGGATGGGTCGCCAGGCACGACTGGTCGGCCGCCGCGGCGCCGAGGTTCAGGGCGACGTCGACGCTGCCGGTGGCCACAGGATTCGGCGCGGACAGCGTCAGCGTGCCGGCGCCGCCGACGATGGCGATCGCGCCCGGGGTCGTCGTCCAGGTCGCGCCCGGCGCGCCGCGGCCGTCGAGGTAGTTGCTGCGCGCCACCGCCGCCGCCGGCACCGCCGTGCAGTTGTCGGCGGCGTTGGTGACCCAGGCGTTGCCGCTCCAGTACTGCGCCTGCACCGCGAGCTGCAACGGAGCCTTCTCCGAACCGAAGGCGTTCGACAGCCGCAACCGGCCGCTGCGCAAGCCCGTCGTCCCTTCGGCCCAGCCGGTGGAACTGACGCCGTCGACATCGGTGGCGCGAACCCCGAGCGTCTGCGCAGCGGTGAGCTTGACGGTGAAGCTGTAGGCCGGCGGCGTCGTGTTGGCGACGCCGGCCAGGAACGCGCTCGCCGCGATGGCGCCGGTCGCGCCGAAGCTGCCGAGGCCGAGCGCCGGTGCGTCCGAGAGCGTCGTCGCCTGGGCGGAGTTCGGTGCCGTCGCGGCACTGCCGTCGTAGTTCAGGGTGGTGCCCGGCGTGGCCAGGCCGTTCTTCGCCGTCACCCGGACGCTGAACGGCTGGCCGGCATAGGTGAAGGCGCCGCAGGCGGGCGTCACGGCGACGTCGAAATGGTGCGGGATGAAGCGACCGACGACGCCGCCGCTGCCGGTCGTGCCGGTGGCGCCGAAGCCCGAACCGAGGTAGTTCGCGCCGGTCAGCGTCGCCGTCAGGTCGCCGCGGCCGACTTCGCTCCAGACCAGGTTGGCGGCGGCGGCGACACCGGCGGAGAACGCGCCGAGGCTGCCGGTGAAGGTGCCGTTGCTCGCACCCGCGCCGGTCGGCTGGGCGCGCACGAAGGCGAGCGTGACGCCCTGCGGGGCGCTCTCGCGGCCGAAGTTCGGCGTCGTCGCGCCGCTGCTGTTGAGGGCGGTCACGCTCGCGCCGAAGGCCGTGCCGGCGCGGATCGGCCCGGCGGTCACGCCGCTGAAGGCGAACGAGGCGGGTGCGGCGACGAAGCTGCTGCTGCCGGTCATCACCAGGCCGGCGTCGCTGCCGCTGCCGGTGTAGCGCGCATCCAGCCGCATCTGGCCGGCGTCGGCGTAGCGCACGCTGATGCTGGCGGTGCCGGCGGCGTTGAACGCTAGGTTGAGCGCCTGCCCGGTCGCGTCGCAGGCCTGCGCGGCGTTGTTCGCGGCGTTGAGGGCGCTGGCACCGACCCGCACCGGCAAGGTCCCGCTCGCCGGGTTCAGGTAGGCGCAGGTGAAGCCGATCGACTTGGTGACGCTGGCGAATGCCGGCACGCAGAGCGCCGCGTTGTCGGACTTGCGCACCGCGGTGATGCTGACCGTCTGCGCGAGGTCGCTGACGTGATTGGGCACGCTGAACAGGAAGCCCGAATCGGCGGTGGTGAAGGTGCACGACGGCGCGCCGAAGTTGCAGGTCGCGACGTTCGAGGGCGAGACGCTCGAGCCGGTGATGCCGAGCACGCTCGAGCCGGGCGAGACCACCCGGAAGCCCTTCGTGACCGAGGAGCTGCCGATCGGGATCGAGAACGCCGGACCGACGCCGTTGCCGGTCGCCGAGTCGAAGGTCGTCGTCGGCCCGCCGGTCGCGCTCACCGAGGCCGAGACGCCGGCGGTGTAGAGCGTGCTGCAGGAGGCGTTCGAGCAGGCGCGGATCGTCACCGTGCTCGGCGTGCAGGTGAGGCCGCTGCCACTGGCGTGCTGGATCTCGAAGTGATCGAGCGCGAACACCGGACAGGTGCGCGTGGCCGTCATGATCGCGGTGAGCTGCGCCGGCGTCAGCACGTAGTTGTAGACCTGGGCTTCGTCGAACACGCCGTCGGCGGAGTTCACGCTGCCGCGCGTGTCGGCCACGCCCAGCGGGTTGTCACCGAGGTAGAGCGAGCCCGCCTGGGTGGTGACGGTGCCGTTGCTGGTGAAGGACGAGGTCGTCGGCGTGCCGCCATTGACCGAGATGCTGAGGAAGTCCTGGTTGGCGGCGGCGTCGCCGTTGAACTCCCAGGACACCGCGACGTGGACCCACGTCCCGGCGCTCACCGCCTGCACCGGTGTCTCCACCGAGCGCAGCACGCCGGTGCTGTCCTTGACCGCGAAGTACAGCGTTCCGGTGGCGCTGCGCGTGAGGTAGAACCACTCGCCGTTGACGGCGGTCGCATCCAGCAGCTGCGCGGTCTGGCCGCTGTTCCAGTCGGCGTTGGCCTTGTACCAGAACGCCACCGTCCCGGCGCCGCGCAGGTTGAAGCCCGGCGTGAGCAGGTCGAGCATCTTGATCGCGTCGACCTGGGCGCCGCTGGTGTTCGCCGGGATGTTGGCGGCGCGACAGAGCTTGCCGGCGCTGATCTCCTGGGCGCCGCCGACAGCCGTACCGTGCAGGGCGTTGCCGGAACTGTCGATCACCTGGGCGGCCTGTCCCGCCACCCAGGCGCCGTCGTCGAAGCGGTATGAGGCGACCGCTGCCTGGGCATAGAAGACGATTGCCGTGTTCGGCGGCGGCTCGGACGAGGCGCCGAAATTGAGCACCTTGTAGTCGCTCGTCGACAGCTGCCAGCCGATCTGGGCCGTGCCGGTTCCGCCGTGAACGATCGAACCGTACTGGTAGATGAAGCTGCCGTCCTCATTGAGGATGATCTGAAGGTCGAACGAACCGCTGGTGTTGCTCGCCGACACCCATTCCGGCACGTTCTTCCAGGTAACGACGAACTGGCGCGATCCGGGACTGCCGATCGTCGAGAAGCTCACGTAGCAGGCGGCGCTGCTGGCGCAGGGCGTCTTCTGGCTCGCAGACGGGTAGTTCGGCACATTGACGAGATTGGTGGGGTCCAGGTCGACGCCGAAGATCTTCATCGTCGCGTTCATGCTCGCGTCGGGATAGCCGTAGGGGTAGGTCTGCGGAGGTCCGATCGCATTGGTCCCGTAGCCGCAGGTGACGTTGCCGAACTGCAGCCGGCCGTTGCTCATGATGTAGGCCGACGTGTAGTTCGTCGTGCCGTAGCGGAAGGTGAAGCCGATCGGGATCGCGTCGCTCAACACGTCGTCGAGCGTCGGCGGCGTCGAGCCGCAGCCCGAGGCGGCGTTGAACTTGTACGGCGTGGTGTTGTAGCCGACCTTGGCGTGGGTGCTGGAATCGATGAAGGCATAGGTCGTCGACGCGCTGGTGTAGGTCAGCGCCGAGGCCGCGCCGGCGCACGCCCACAGCAGCACGCCCGCCAGCAGGCGGACGGCGACGGCACGCCACGACGCAGGCCAACGAGGTCGGTTCATCTCGGCAGTCAGGGGGGCCGCGCGCACGGGCCGGGCGCCGCCGTCCCGGTCAGTTGCCCGCGGAAACGCCGGTGAACGTCGACGTGTAGGTCGTGCTGCCCACCGTCTTGGTCAGCTTGCACAGCGCCGTGTTGCCGTCGGTGGTGCCGACGTCCACGCCGGGCGCGTTCGGCGCCGCGGTGTAGGCCGCCGGGAGGCCGCCCTGCATCAGCGAGCCGACGCCGGCGCAGGTGCTCACCTGCACGCACTTGTTGGCCGTGACGACGTGGTTGGTCAGCGAGCAGCCGCTGAAGTTCAGGTTCATGGCGGAGGCGGCCGCGCCGGAGACGCCGTCGGCGGCGGCCTGCTCGGCGTCGCCGCGCATGTTGATGAACTTCGGCAGCGCCGTGGCGGCGAGGACGCCGAGGATGACGATGACGACGATCAGCTCGATCATCGTGAAGCCGGATTGACGGGGTTTCATGGTGGAGATCCTTGGATGTTTGGAGGAGCGGATATCGATTCTTTTCAGGGGCAGGAAATCAGGCTGTTCGGTGCGGCCGAGGCCGGGGGCAACGCGCGGGGGGCCGCCGCCGTGGCGTCGCAGCGGGCATGCTGCAATGCCGAGACTGAGCGCTCCTGGGCCGCGCGCGTCTCGGCCCGTACCGCGTCGGCCGAAGCCTGCAGCGCGGGAAGCCGCTGCAGCGCGAACGCGACCAGCACGCCGGTCACCACGACCACGAGCGCGAACTCCAGCCGCGCCACCCCGCCGCCACGACGCCGGGGCGGCCGCGGCGCGGTCTTGCAGCGGCGAAGGGCAGGTTTGCATGGGTATCGGGAGGGTGGCGCGGTCGACATTTCGGGGCGACGCATCAGTGCCGCAGGCCGACGCGGCCGAGGTCCCAGACCGGCAGGAAGACGCCGAGGGCCAGCACCAGCACGAGGAAGCCGAGGACGACGATCAGCAGCGGCTCGATCTGCTGGCCCAGGGTCTTGAGCTCGTACTGGACCTCGTTGGTATAGAGCTCGGCGACCTGCTCCATCATCTCGTCGACGGCGCCGGTGTCCTCGCCGACGGCGATCATCTGCAGCACGATCGGCGTGAACACGCCTGCCGCGGCGGCGGCACGCAGGATCGGCTCGCCGTGCTCGACGCTGGCACGCATGCCTTCGATCTTGCGGGCGATATGGGCGTTGTCGACCGTCTGGGCGACGATCGACAGCGCCTGCTCGACCGGCACGCCGCTCTTGAGCGACAGCGCGAAGCTGCGCGCGAAGCGCGCCAGCATGCCCTTGCGGATGATCTTGCCGGCCAGCGGGAGGCGCAGCTTCATGCGGTCCCAGGCGAGACGCCCGGCCTGCGTCGCGGTCCAGCGCCGCAGCAGCCAGACACCCGCGGCGCCGGCGCCCAGGACGAGCGAGCCGTATTCGAGCGTGAACGACGAGGTCGCCATCAGCACCCGGGTGGCCAGCGGCAGCTGCGCGCCGAAGCCCTTGAAGACGGCCTCGAAGGCCGGGATCACCATCACGTTGATGACGGCGACGCCGGCGGCCATCGCCGCCACCACGAAGAGCGGGTAGCGCAGCGCCGACTTGATCTGCTGGCGCATGAAGATCTCGAACTCGATGTGGTGGAAGAGGCGCAGGAACACCTCCTCGAGTCGCCCGGTCATCTCGCCGACTCGCACGAGCGCGACATAGAAGGGATCGAACAGGTGGCCCTGCTGGGCCAGCGACATCGACAGGTCGATGCCCGAACCCAGGCTCTGGCGGACCTGCAGCAGGGTGCGCTGCATGCGCGTGTTCGGCGCCGATTCCTGGAGCCCCGCGAGCGCGCGCAGGATCGGCACGCCGGCGCGCAGCAGCGTGTGCAGCTGGCGGCTGAAGAGCAGCAGGTCTACCGGCTGGATGCGCGGCTCGAGCCAGTGGCGCAGCCGGGTCTCGACGCTGCTCTCGAGCGGCGCGGGCGCCTCGCCCGGAACCGCAGCGATGGTGAGCGGAGTCACACCGCGCGCCATCAACGCGTCGGCCACGCCACCCGCGCTGGCGCCGGCGAGGACGCCGCGGACCGGGCCCTCGCTCGAGCGGGCGGTGTAGGCGAAGTTCATGCGTCCTCGATGCCGTTGTCGATGCGCATCGCGTCCTCGACGGTCGCCCGGCCGGCGAGGACCAGGCGCAGCGCGTCATGCGTCAGCGTGTGCCCGGCCATCTGGCGGCGCCCGGCCTGGGTGAAGGCCCCGGCATCGCCGTGGTTGAGCGCATCCACCAGGTCCTGCGTCATCTCGACGCACTCGAACACCCCGGTGCGGCCGATGTGGCCGGTTTCATTGCACTGGCTGCAGCCGCGGCCCTGGCGCAGCGTCGCCGTGGTCAGTGCGGTCGGGTCCGCGTGGGTCGCCAGCCAGGCACGCTCGTTTGGCCGCGGCTCGTGCACCTCGGCGCAATGCGGGCAGACGACGCGCAGCAGCCGCTGCGCGATCACGAGCTGCAGCGACAGCGCGACCATGTAGCGCGGCACGCCCATGTCGAGCAGGCGGATCGGCGTCGACAGCGCGTCGTTGGTGTGCAGCGTCGACAGCACCAGGTGCCCGGTGAGCGCCGCGCGCATGCCGATCTCCGCGGTCGTGCGGTCGCGCATCTCGCCGACCAGGATGATGTCGGGGTCCTGGCGCAGCGCCGAACGCAGTACGCGGTCGAAACTGAGGTCGATTTTCTCCAGCACCTGAACCTGGTTCAACCCGGCCAGGCGGTATTCCACCGGGTCTTCCACGGTGATGATCTTGCGATCGTTGCCGTTGAGCGCATTCAGCGCCGCGTAGAGCGTCGTCGTCTTGCCGCTGCCGGTCGGACCGGTGACCAGGACCATGCCGCTGGGCCGAGCGATCGCCCGCTGCACCGCCTGGGCGACGCGCGGCGGCAGGTCGAGGGCGGCGAGCGAGAGCAGCCCGCCGTTCTGGGTCAGCAGCCGCATGACGACGGATTCGCCGTGCTGCGTCGGCATCGTCGAGATGCGCACGTCGACCGCGCCGCTGCGCAGCTTGACGGCGAAGCGCCCGTCCTGCGGCAGGCGCTTTTCCGAGATGTCCAGTCCCGACATCAGCTTCAGGCGCAACGCCACCGCGCTCGCGATCTTCGGGTCGGCCTCGGTCTGGACGTGGAGCACGCCGTCGATGCGGTAGCGGATGCGCAGCGACCGCTCCTGCGGCTCGATATGGATGTCGGAGGCACGCACCCGCAGCGCCTCCTCGAAGACCGAATAGAGCAGGCGCACGACCGGCGCATCCTCGGTGCTGGCGCTCGCCAGGCCGAGCAGGTCGCCGAGTTCCTCGTGGACGTTGGCGATCTCGCTGCCGAGTTCGCGGGCCAGGCCAGCGATCTCCTCGGTGTGGTGGTAGGAGCGGTCGATGGCCACCAGCAGGTCGCTTTCGGCCACGACCGCGAGTTCGATCTCGCGCTTCATCAGCCGCGAGATCTCGTCGTAGGCCGACAGGTCGGTGGGATCGGCCATGCCGACGCGCACGCCGGCAGCCGTCTCCTCGAGCGGCAGCGCGCGCAGCCGGCGGGCATGGGTTTCGGGCAGCAGCCGGGCCACTTCCGCGCGCACGCTGTGCCGGCTCATGTCGACGAAGGGCGCGCGCAGCTGCCGCGCCAGCGCCTGGGCGATCTGGATCTCGTCGACCCAGCCGTTGTCGATGATGGTGCGGCCGAGCTTGCGCCCGCTGCGGCGCTGCGCGGCGAGGGCCTCGCCGAGTTGTTCCTCGGTGATCAGGCCCTGCTGGACCAGCAGGTCGCCGAGGCGAATGCGTTCCGGACGTGGCATGGCGGAGTCAGCGCTGCGCCAGCGGCGGCAGCGCCGCGGCGTCAGGCCAGGGGCCTTCTGCTCCGATCACCGACGGCCGGATCAGGATGACGAGTTCGCGCTTCGCAACGGAACCGGTGCGCTGGCGGAAGAGGCCGCCGACCACCGGCATGTCGCCGAGCACCGGCAGGCCGGTGCGGTCGTCCCGGGCCTCTTGGGTCATCAGCCCGCCGATGGCGACGATCTGGCCGTCGCGCACCCGCACGATGCTGTCGGTCTCGCTGACGTTGCTCAGCGCGAGCGGCAGCCGAAACGAGCCGAGCGAGCCGAGGTCGATGTTCTTGACCTTCTCGGAGACGTTGCTGACCGCCGGATGGACGTGCAGCATGACGTTCCCGGCGTCGTCGATCTGCGGCGTGACGTCGAGCGAGACCCCGCTGAAGAAGGGCTGCAGCGTCAGGCTCGGCGTCGATGTCGCGCCGGTGGTGCTGGTGACGGTGGTGGTCGAGATGCCGGTCACGAAGAGCTCGTCGCTGCCGACCTTGAGCACCGCCTTCTGGTTGTTCAGCGTGGCGATGCGCGGGCTCGACAGCACCTGCACGTTGCCCTGCGTCTCGAGGAAGTTCAGCATCGCGGCGAAGTTCGAGGCCTGGAAGGCCAGGCCGTAGAAGCCGCGGCCCAGGGCGTCGGCAGCCAGGCCGGCACCGGCGGTGATGGTGTTGACGCCGTCGCTGATGGGCGTGCCCTTGGGGGCCAGCACCGCACCCGGCGCGGCCGTGCCGACGCTGAGCTTGTTGTTTCCGACGCTGCCGAACGCGGCCCAGTTCACGCCCGACTGCGCGCCCTGGCTCAGCTCGACCGAGACGATCTTGGCCTCGAGCATGACCTGGCGTTCGATGCTCAGCTGCATCGCCTTCAGGTAGGCCTCCACATGGCCGAGCTCGGCCGGCGTGGCGCGCACGACGATCACGCCGGCGGCCGGGTTCAGCACCACGCTGCGCTGCTCGGCCACGCCGACCATCGAGATCAGCGAAGCCTTCACCTCGCGCCAGAAGTCGGCGTCGCTGGTGGTGCGCACGTGGGCGGTGTCGTCACTGCGGCCGCCGCCGCTGCCGCCGCCCGTCGCCGGCATGCTGGACGACGGCGAGCCGATGGTCGAGCCGTTGCTCGTGCCCTGCGCGATCGAGCTCGACGAGACGCGGATGTCGCTCGCGCCTTCGCGCCGGCCCGGCAGGTAGTTGATCTTGAACAGGCGCGTCTGCACGGTGTTCGGCAGCACCAGGATGCGGTTGCCGCTGACCCGCCAGGCGTAGCCGTACAGGTCGCGCATCGCCTCCATGGCCTCGAGCACTGTGGTGTCCTTCAACGCCAGGGTGACGTTGCCCGAGACCTCGGGCGACACCAGCATGTTGTAGCCGCTGCCGGCGCCGATCTGCATGAAGACCTGCGCCGCCGGGGCGTTGTTGACGGCGAGGTCGAAGCGGTTCTCGGCAGGACGCGCCGGGGTGCCGGGTAAGGCCGGGACGGCGACGCCGCCGACCGGGCCTGCAACCGGCGCCTGGCCGGCGGCGTGCACGTGGGTGGCCAGCGCGACCGCGAGGCCCGCCAGGAGTCGCGAGGCGGTCATTGATTTCCTTTCGAGGCCGTGATCAGCGCGGCCGGGCGCGGTGGCGCGCTGGCGACCGTCCGGCTACCGGCGGGCAAGAGCAACAGGCGCTGTTCGGCATGGCCGCGGCGCAGCAGCACGCCATCGGCATCGATGGCGACCACCGTGGCGTCGCCGAGGCGTTCGCCAACCCGCACGACCTGGCCGTCGAGCAGCGCGCTCGACTCGCCGCGCGATGCCAGCCGCAGCGAGCGCAGCTCCGGCCACGCCGGGACGGGGGCCACGGACGCCACGGCGCGCGGCGCCGGGGCGCTGGCGACGGCTGCGCCCGGCGGTCGGGTCGGATCGACCAGCACCGGTTCGGCTCCCGCCGCCAGCGCGGTGCCGCCGGCGCATCCGACAGCGACGATGATCATGGTGCGCGCGAGGTTCACGTCAGATCTCCAGCCAGCCGCGGTCCTGGCTCAGGGTGTAGAGGCGCAACGTCATGACGACGCTGGGATGGCGTTCGACCTTGAGCTGCAGGCCGCCACCGAGGACGCGCTGCGGCATCGATTCGATTGCGCGGAGGTAGGCCAGGATGTCGGCGTAGCTGCCCTCCACCGTCAGCTCGACGCCGTGGCGGTAGAGCGTTCCGGCGGCATGGGCGTCGGCCTCGGCGCTGGCCGCGGCGGCGGTCGCCGGCTTCGCGCCGGCCGCGGCAGCGCCCTGTTCGCCGGCCGCTGCCATGTCGATGCGACCGAGCGAGCGCATCGAACGCAGCCGCAATCCGCCGACCTGGGCCAGCAGTCGGTCGAGCATCGGCACCATCTGCGGCGCGTTGACAAGGGTGGCGCCGAGGGCGCGCAGGTTTTCGTCGCCACGGGCGACGCGCTCGCGCCATTGCGCCACCTCGCCGCGCAGTTGCTGCTCCGCACCGCGCGCGTCGGCGACGCGACGCGCCAGGTCGTCTTGCAGACGCGTGAGCGTGGTCCGGGAGGCGCTCTCGCGGCTGCGGGCGGCCGACCAGGCGTTGAACGCCGGCGTCAGCCACAGGCTCTCGGCAAGCATCCAGGCCACCGCGACGGCGGCACCGATCAGCAGCAGGCGTTCGCGCCGTGCGCGCGCATCGAAGAGGCGGCGCAGTCGCCGCGCCAGGGCTCCGGTGCGGTCGGCCACGTCGTGGAACGCGGCCCTCATGGTTGCGTGGCTCCGACCGGAACCGCACGCAGCGCGAACTCCGCCAGGCCCGGGCGCGCCGACTCGGCCGCGGAGGCGGCGCTGTCGACGCTCTTGACGCTCAGCTGGGCGAACTCGCGGCCCTTGAAAAGCGGCTCGGCGTTGAGCTTCTTCAGGTACTCCGGCAGCTGGCGCGGATCGGTCATGCGCCCGCTGACTTCAAGCGCCCGCCCGTCGGCGCCGACGGCAAAGCTGGTCAGCCAGAGATTGCCCGGGGCCTGGCGCGCCAGCGCAAGCAGGTATTCCGAGTACGGCCGGCTCTCGCCGGCGGCGCCGCTGTCGACCGCGGCCAGCAGCCGCCGCTGACCGGCGTCGATGGCGCGCAGCCGGGTCAGCTCGGCCGCGCCGCGCGATGGCGTCGCGGGGCCGAGCGCGGCGACGCGCGCCTGCAGGTCGGCGTACTCGCGCTCCGCGGCACCCGTCTGGACGGTGGCGTCGGCGGCCAGCGCCTGCAGGGTCCAGGCAAGGGCCGCCGACAACGCCAGCGTGGCGGCCACCGCAACCAGCGCGGTGGCGCTGTCGAAGGGCTCGCGCCGGCGCCGCAGCGAGGCGTCGAGCAGGTTGAGCTGATGCGGCATCACGAGGCTCCTCAGCGCAGCGCCGCGCCGATGGCGGGAAGGAAGGCGGCGAGCTCGACCGGGTCGGCCAGCTCCGGTACCGACGCGCAATCGAGCGCGGCGCCGAAGTCGAACGCCGTGACCGGCACGTAGACGAGTTCGCCGACGTAGCCGATGAAGTCGAGAAGCAGGGCGCCCGGCGCGATCTGCAACCGGGCGAGATCCGCGTGACCGAACTGGCGCTCGACGTTGTCCAGGGTGCGCTGCAGCTCCAGGCCGGCCCGCTCGACATGCTGGCGGCGGACCGCGGCGTCGGCATGGGTCAGCTGGTCGCAGCCGACCTCGATGTGGCGCGAGACGAGGAGTTCGCCGCGGGCGGCGACGACGAGCGTGCTGTGCTGCGCGCTGACATGCAGCAGGGCCTCGGCGCGATCTCCGGCAGCGCCGAGCGCGACCACGTTGCGCAGGGCCGTCTCCGGAACGTCGATCGCGCTCCACGGCAGCCGGGCGTCCTCGGCGGCCTCGGCCAGCGGCGCCAGGGTCGTGCGTGCAGCCGCGATCGCGAAGAGCGCGGCGCGGCGGCGCTGCTGCGGGTCGGCCGGAACCTCGAGGATGTCGATGCCGGCGCTGTGGACGGGGAAGTCGACCATGTCCTTCAGGCGCCAGCGGACGGCGTCGCGCCACTCCTCGGGCGGGACGTCGGGAGCGTCGAGCGTGAGCCACTGGTACTGCGCCGGCTGCAGCACCCCGACCGTGCGCTGGCCGGACAGCGAGCGGGTGCGGCGCAATCCGCGCAGAGCGCGCAGCGGATCGTCCCACGGTGCACTGCAGGCCCAGGCCACTCGCGGCCGCTGGGCGGCGTCGCGCACCAGGCCGACGGCGCGGACGCGGTCGCCCTGCGGCGCGATCGCGACCCATCCTGTCTCGCTTCGTGAACCCCGCAACATCGACACACCCAGCCCTCGATTCGTTGAATGCAGCGATGGTGCGCGAGCGTGGTCGAGGCGAAAGCCCGAAATGCGCCGTCCGGACCCGCCAGATCCGCGCCCGGTCCGGCGGACGAGGAGCCCGTCACGCTGCCGGGACCGTGTCCCAGGATGCGCGTGGCGCCTCAGCGCCCAAGACGCAGCAGCACCTCCTCGGCGATCGCGAGGCTGGCCGTCAGACCGGGCGACTCGATGCCGAAGAGATTCATCAGGCCGGGTACGCCATGCAGCGCCGGCCCCTGCAGGACGAAGTCGGCCGCCGGCGCCCCCGCCGGCTGCAGCTTCGGCCGCACGCCGCTGTACGCGGGAGCGAGTGCGCCGTCCGGTAGGCCCGGCCAGTAGGTCCGGATCGCGGCGAAGAAGGCCCGGCCGCGCGCCGGGTCGACGGCGTAGTCGATCGCGTCGGCCGAGGGCACGGCCAGCCATTCGACATCGGGGCCGAAGCGCGCCTGCCCGGCCAGGTCGAGCGTGAGGTGCACGCCCAGTCCCCCGGGCTGCGGCACCGGGTAGACCAGGCGCGAGAACGGCGCGCGTCCGCTGAGCGCGAAGTAGTTCCCCTTGGCGTAGTGCAGCGGCATCACCCAGGCCGGATCCAGGCCGTCGATGCGCCGTGCGAACGCATCGGCCGCGAGACCGGCGGCGTTGACGAGGATGCCGCAGGCGATCTCCGAGGTGCCGTCGCCGCCGACCTCGACGACGAAACCGTCGGTCGTCACGCGCACGCCCTCGACCGGCGAGCGCACCGCCAGGGCGCCGCCGGCGCGCTCCAAGTCGCCCTGGTAGGCGAGCATCAGCGCATGGCTGTCGACGATCCCGGTGACCGGCGAGAGGAGCGCCGCCGCGCAGCGCAGTTCCGGCTCGAGTGCCCGGGCCTCGGCCGCGTCGAGCCAGCGCAGTTCGGCGACGCCGTTGGCGCGCGCCCGCACGGCGATCTCGCGCAGCGCCCCGACCTGCGCATCGTCGGTCGCGACGACGAGCTTGCCGCAGCGCCGGTGCGGCACGCCGTGCGACTCGCAGTAGTCGTAGAGCGCAGCGCGGCCCGCCACGCAGAGCCGCGCCTTGAGCGCGTCCGGCCGGTCGTAGAGTCCGGCATGGATGACCTCGCTGTTGCGCGAGCTGATGCCGGTGCCGATCTGCGCTTCGGCCTCGAGCACCACCGCCTCCAGGCCGCGCTGTGCGAGCGCGCGGCCGACGGCCAGGCCGATCGCGCCGGCGCCGATGATGATCGCGTCGACGCGCTCCATCGCTACGGCGCGCGAGGTGTCAGCCGCCGATCGCGCCACGCGCGAGCAGCGCGCCCAGCTCCGTGGCCGGCGCGAGGGTGCCGAAGGCGCCGCCGTGGCGCTCGTCGAGGCGCGACGCGCAGAATGCCGCCGCCACCACCGGATCGCCGCCGCGCAGGAGGATCGCAGCCTGCAGCGCCAGCGCCATGTCCTCGACGACGCGACGCGCGCGCATCTCGAGCGTGGCCGCGTCGTCGAGCGCGTGCAGCAGGCGCGCATGCGCCCGATCGAGGCCGGCATTGAGGCCGCGCGCCGCCTCGAGTTCGGCGAAGAAGGCGGCGCGCGTCTGCGGCTCCTTGCCGAGCGCCCGCAGGACATCGAGGCACTGAATGTTGCCGCAGCCCTCCCAGATGGAGTTCAGCGGGGCCTGGCGGTAATGGCGCGCGAGCGCCGATTCCTCGACATAGCCGGCGCCGCCCAGGCATTCCTGGGCCTCGTTGACGAGCATCGGCGCACGCTTGCAGATCCAGTACTTGCCGATGGCCGTGCCGATCCGCGCCAGCGCCGCTTCCTGCGGATCGCGCGTGCGCGCATCGACGGCGTGCGCGAGGCGCAGCGCCAGCGCCGTCGCCGCCTCGCTTTCCAGCACCAGGTCGCCGAGCACGTTCCTCATCAACGGCTGTTCGAGCAGGCGCTTGCCGAACGCACGCCGGTGGGTGGCGTGATGGATGGCCTGGAGCGTCGCCTGGCGCATCAGGCCGGCCGAACCGGTGGCGCAGTCGAGGCGCGTGAGCGAGACCATCTCGAGGATGGTCGCGACGCCGCGGCCCTCGGCGCCGACCCGCTGCGCCCATGCGCCCTCGAACTCGACCTCGCTCGACGCGTTGCTCCAGTCGCCGAGCTTGTCCTTGAGTCGCCGGAGGCGCAGTGCATTGCGGCTGCCGTCGGGCCGCCAGCGCGGCAGCAGGAAGCAGGTGATGCCAGCGTCGGCCTGGGCCAGCACCAGCCAGGCGTCGCACATAGGCGCCGAGAAGAACCATTTGTGGCCGACGATCTCGTAGCTGCCATCGGCCTGCATCGCGGCACGCGTCGAATTGGCGCGGACATCGGAGCCCCCCTGCTTTTCCGTCATGCCCATGCCCATCGTGCAGCCGCGCTTGGCGTCCGCCGGCAGACTGCGCGGGTCGTACTCCAGCGACGTGAGGCGCGGCAGCCAGGCGTCGGCGAGTGCGGCTTCATGACGCAGGGCCGGCGCCACCGCGTAGGTCATCGTCAGCGGGCAGCAGGTGCCGCTGTCGGCCTGGTAGTGCATGAAGAAAAGTGCCGCACGCGCCACGTGGGCACCGGGAGTGGCGGCATGGCGCCACGCGTAGGCGTGCACGCCGTGCGCCATGCCGAGCTGCATCAGGCGGTGGTAGGCCGGATGGAACTCGACCTCGTCGATCCGATGCCCGGTCGGATCGAAGGCCTTGAGGACCGGCTTTTGGCGATTCGCGGCATCGCCGAGAGCGATCATCTCGCCGCCGACCACTTCGCCGAAGGCCGTCAGCGCAGACGCGGACCATCCGGCACCTTCGCGCTCGACCGCTTCCCGCAGCGCGATGTCGGTCAGGAACGCGTTGTACGGTGGCGGTGGAGAAACCTGATTCTCGACGTCGTGGGTGTGAAAGCGTTCGCGGGTCGACATGGTACGGACCTCGATCTGGGGCCTGCGGCCGTGCGGCAATCTTCGCATGCGCATCGAGCCGGCCACGGGACTAGGATGGAGGCACACGCGGTGCACGGAGACTCCCATGGACGACAAGAAGCCGGCCCGGCAGGTGCGAGCGGTCCGCCCCGACCGGGCCATCGTGACGCGCCAGCGCCTGCCCTATTTCGTGGGCATCTCGCAGGCCTCGTGCGGCAGCACCGGACTGTCGATGCATCTGCTGGCCATTCCGCCGGGAGGACGCTCGGAGCCGCACTCGCACCGCGACCACGAGACCGCGATATACGTCCTGGAGGGTCGCGTGGAGACCCGCTACGGCAGGGACCTCGCCGCCTCGATCGTCAGCGAACCCGGCGACTTCCTCTTCATCCCGCCGGGCGAGCCGCACGTGGCGATCAACCTGAGCGCCACCGAGCCCGCACGCGCGATCGTCGCGCGCAACGATCCCGCCGAACAGGACCGGGTCGTGCCGTATCCCGAGGGTCCAGACACCCCCGAAGCCCGATCCTGACAGGGCTGAGCGCGACCACGGCGCCTAGGGCTTTTCCGCTATCGGGGCGAGCCCCGTGGCGACGAGAATGCGAGCTGTTCTTCGCAAACTCTTTTCCACTGGGAATACCGCCATGAAATTGAAGTTGATCTGGGCCGCATCGATGGCCGCCGTCGTGATGGGCGCGCCGCTCGCAGCCCCTGCCGAAGTGAGCGAACTCAAGGTCGCCGAGCAGTACGGCATCAGCTACCTGCCGCTGATGATCATGGAGGACCAGAAGCTGATCGAGAAGCACGCCAAGGAGGCCGGCATTCCGGCCCTCCAGGTGTCGTGGTCGAAGTTCGCCGGCGGAAACGTCATGAACGACGCGTTGCTGTCCAACAGCCTGCACTTCGCGTCCGGCGGCGTCGGCCCGCTGGTCACGCTGTGGGCCAAGACCCGCGGCAACTACGACATCAAGGCCGTGTCGGCGCTGAATTCGATGCCGCTGCTGCTCGTCACCCGAAATCCCAACGCCAAGACGATCAAGGACCTGACGGAGAAAGACAGGATCGCCCTGCCGGCGGTGAAGGTTTCGATCCAGGCCGTGACCCTGCAGATGGCCGCCGAGCAGGCATTCGGGCCGGGCCAGCAGAACAAGCTCGATCCGCTGACCGTGACGATGAGCCACCCCGACGCGATGACCGCGCTGACGTCGGCCAACAGCGAGATCACGGGCCACTTCGGCTCGCCGCCGTTCCAGGGCTACGAGCTCGAGAAGCCAGGGATGCACACGCTTCTCAACTCCTTCCAGGTGCTCGGCGGCCCGGCCACCTTCAACTTGGTCTGGACCACTTCGAAGTTCCGTACCGAGAACCCGAAGGTCTACGGCGCGTTCATCAAGGCGCTCGACGAAGCGAACGCGATGATCAACAAGGACAAGACCTGGGCGGCCGATGCCTACCTGCGAATCTCCAAGGACAAGGCCTCGCAGGCGTCGATCCTCAAGCTGCTGAACGATCCGGAGACGATCTACACGACGACACCGCAAAACGTCATGAAGTACGTCACCTTCATGAACAAGATCGGCTCGATCAAGGCGACGCCTGACTCGTGGAAGGAACTGTTCTTCCCCGAGGTCCACAACCTGCCCGGCAGCTGAGTGACAGCGGCAACTTTCCCGGCGCCTGCGGCGCCGGCGCCCGCCGTTCCGCTGCTCGACGTGCGCGGCGTCACGCTGCAGTACAAGACGCCGCAGCACCTGGTGACCGCGACGTACCGGGTCGACTTCCAGGTCCACCGCTCCGACCGCTATGTGCTGCTCGGCCCGTCGGGCTGCGGCAAGTCGACGCTGCTGAAGGCCGTCGGCGGCTACCTCACCCCGACCGAGGGCGAGATCCGCCTGAAGGACCGCGTCATCACCCGGCCTGGTCCGGACCGCATGATGGTGTTCCAGGAGTTCGACCAGCTGCTGCCGTGGAAGACCGTGAAGGAGAACGTCATGTTCCCGCTGCTGGCCTCCGGCAAGCTGCGTGGCAAGGCCGCCGAGGAGAAGGCGCTGCAGTACATCGAGAAGGTCAACCTTGCCAAGTTCGCCGATCACCACCCGCACCTGCTGTCGGGCGGCATGAAGCAGCGCGTGGCGATCGCCCGCGGCATGGCGATGGAACCCGACGTGCTGCTGATGGACGAGCCCTATGCCGCGCTCGACGCCCTCACCCGGCGCAAGATGCAGGACGAGTTGCTGCAGCTCTGGGACGACACCCACTTCACGGTGCTCTTCGTGACCCATTCGATTCCCGAGGCGATCAAGTGCGGCAGCCGCATCCTGCTGCTGACGCCGCACCCGGGCCAGGTCAAGGCCGAACTGGTCAGCGTGCCGCGCGACGTCGACGACCCTGCCGCCGCCAAGGCACTCGAAACCCAGATCCACGACATGCTCTTTGCCGACGAGATCGAAGCCGACGTCGAGGCCGCCCATGGCTGACAAGGACGCGGTGCTGGTGCCTCGGCCGGAGTTCCACCGCGAACCCGTTGATTCGAGCGCGTTCGGCGTGGTGCAGAAGCCGCTCTCTCGTTTCGAGCGGCTCTACAACAACGGTGCGCTGCGCAAGACCGTCATCCTCGTCGTGCTCGCGCTCGTCTGGGAGATCGGCGCGCGCATCCTGAACAACGAGCTGCTCTTTCCGACCTTCCTGTCCACGACCACGGCCTTCGCCAAGGGCATCTCGAGCGGCGTGCTGCTGCTCAAGGTGTGGACGTCGATGAAGACGCTCCTCTGGGGCTACGCCATCGGCATCCTCCTGGCGGCGCTGCTGACCGCGATCGGCATCGCCTCGCGCATCGGCACCGACGTCCTGGAGACGCTGACCTCGATGTTCAACCCGCTGCCGGCCATCGCGTTGCTGCCGATCGCCCTGATCTGGTTCGGCCTGGGCAGCGGCAGCCTGATCTTCGTGCTGGTCCACTCGGTGCTGTGGTCGGTCGCGCTGAACACCCATTCGGGCTTCCTCGCGGTCTCCAACACGCTGCGCATGGTCGGGCGCAACTGCGGGCTTGGCGGCTTCGCCTATGTCACGAAGATCCTCGTGCCGGCGGCGTTCCCGAGCATCCTCACCGGGTTGAAGATCGGCTGGGCTTTCGCCTGGCGCACGCTGATCGCCTCGGAGCTGGTGTTCGGTGTCAGTTCCGGTTCCGGAGGACTGGGCTGGTTCATCTACGAGAACAAGAACCAGCTCGAGATCCCGAACGTCTTCGCCGGGCTGTTCACCGTGATCCTCATCGGCTTGCTGGTCGAGAACCTGATCTTCCGGGTGGTCGAGCGTCGCACGGTGCGCAAGTGGGGCATGCAGAGCTGATGCCGCCACGCCGGCGCGCCGCCCCGAGCGGGTCGGACGCGCAACGCCTCCCGTCGCTTCCAGCATCCGCCTGAAATCGCATGGCCGACTGGTTCGTCCTGCCCGGCGGCACGCTCGCGCTCGTCGCCGGCGTCATCGTCCTGGCGTACGCCGTCTACGGCCTGACCGGTTTCGGCTCGTCGATCACGGCGCTCCCGCTGCTCGCCTTCCTCGTGCCGTTGCGTACCGCCGTCCCGCTGATGCTGATCTTCGACCTGTGCGTGGGCGTGCTGATGGGCGTGAGCAACCGCAAGGTGATCGACCGGAGCGAGGTGCGTCGCATCGTGCCGTTCATGTTCATCGGCATGCTCGCCGGCGTGACGCTGCTGGTGAAGGCGCCGGAACGGGCCCTCCTGCTGCTGCTCGGCGCCTTCGTTCTCGCCTATTCGGCCTGGAGCCTGCTGCGTCGCGGTCTCGCGGCGCCGCTTGCAGCGGGCTGGGCGAGCGCCTTCGGGACATTCGGCGGAGTGTTCTCGGCACTCTTCGGCACCGGCGGGCCGATCTACACCATCTACCTCGCGCGCCGCCTCGCCGACAAGACCGTCTTGCGCGCAACTGTCAGCGGGCTCGTCTTCGTCAGCGCGCTGGCACGGCTGGCTCTCTTCACCGGCGTCGGCCTTTACGCCCAGCCGCAGATCCTGCCGCTGGCGGCGGTGCTGCTGCCGGCCGCCTTGCTGGGCCTCTACGCCGGTCACCGGCTGCATCTGCGCCTGGCGCCGCAGCGGGTGGTCCAGGTGGTCTGGGTCATCCTCGTCGCCGGCGGCACCGGCCTGATCTGGCGCGCGTTGGCCGGTTGAGATAACCAGCGCGGCCAGACCTCGCCGGGCGTCCTGCCCGCCGAACGTTCAGCCGGTGGCGCCTTCGGATTGCAGGATCGTCTGTCCGGGGGCAACCCGCGTGAAGCGCACCGGTTCGCGCGCCATTTGCAGGGCGCCGCCTTCCTCGCGGACAACGATGTAGCTCGAGCTCGCCAGATCGCCGGCCTCCGGAAAGTCCTCGCGGAAATGGGCGCCGCGCGAATCCTCACGCGCCAGGGCGGCGGCCGAGATCACCCGGCTGACGGCGACCAGGCTCTTCAGGTTGATCCAGTCGTGCCAGGTGAGGTTGAAGGAGCGATCGGCATCGGCCACGCCGACCCGGTCGAGCCCGGCGTCGAGCTCGGCCAGGCGCTGCTGCGCGCGGGCGAGTCCGGCAGCGTTGCGCAGGATGCCGACGTCTTCCCACATGCAGTCGAACAAACCCTCGCGGATCGGCTCCAGGTCGCCCGGAGGCCGACGCAGCGGCGCCTCGTGCCAGGCGATGCTTTTCGCGATCGCGGCTTCGTCGGCGCTCTGATACCCGGGCTGCCCTTGCACCCACGCCGCCATGCTGTCGCCGGCGATGGCGCCGAAGACCGTCGAGTTCGCCACGCCGTTGCCGCCGAGCCGGTTCGCGCCGTGGACGCCACCGGTGTCCTCGCCGGCGGCGAAGAGTCCCGACAGCGCAGTCGTGCAATCGGGCCGGAATACGACCCCGCCCATCATGTAGTGCGCAGTCGGAACGACTTCGACCAGTCCGCCGGCGAGATCGAAGCCGCAATCCCCGCAGCGCTCGACCATGCCCTTGAACTGGCGCCGGACGTTGTCGGGTCCGAGATGCTTCATCGAGATGTAGACGCCGCCGTGCGGCGACGTCCGGCCGGCGCGCATCTCGGCGAAGATCGAGCGCGAGACGATGTCGCGCGTCGCCCGCTCCTCGCGCGCGTCGTAGCGGCCCATGAAGCGTTCGCGGTCGCCATTGAGCAGGTGGCCGCCGGCGCCGCGCAGACCCTCTTCGAGCACGGTCCCGGTCATGCGCGTGCCGGTGCCGGCCAGCAGGCCGGTCGGGTGGAACTGGACCATCTCCATGTCGCGCAGGCCCAGCCCCGCGCGCAGGGCCATCGCCATGCCGTCGCACGTCTTGTCGCCGGACGGCGTGTGGTACTTGTACATGGTCGGTCCGCCGCCGGTGCCGAGCAGCACCGCCTTGGCCTCGACGAAGACGAAGGCGCCGTCGCGCATGTCGATCATCAGCACGCCGGCGAGCGCGCTGCCGTCGGCGGTGCGGATCAACTCGATCGCGCGATGCTCCTCGAGCCGCGAGATGCCGCGCGACCAGACTTGCTCGGAGAGCCGGTTGATGATCTCGATGCCGGTCAGGTCGCCCTTGTGGACGGTGCGGTCGAAGGTCTGGCCGGCGAATGCCTTCTGGTGCACGCTGCCGTCGGGATTGCGGTCGAAGAAGCAGCCGAGCTCGTTCTCGAGTTCGTGGATCCGCTCGACCGCCTTGGTGACCAGCGTCCAGGCCAGGTCCTGGTCGGCCAGCCACTTGCTGCCCTCGATCGTGTCCATGAAATGGCGCTCGACCGAATCGCCTTCGGCCAGGGCCACGTTGTAGCCGCCCTGGACCATGCGGGTGCAGCCGCACTTGCCGAGCAGCCCCTTGACGGCAATGGTGATCGAAAGCTCGGGCGCGGCCTGGTGCGCGTGCAGCGCCGCGAACAGGCCGGCGCCGCCGGAGCCAAGGATCAGGATGTCGGTGCGGACCCGTCGCAGCGGCGCCGCACTCACGCCTTTACCCCCAGACGTGCCAGCACGTCGGCGCGGCGCGCCTGGGCGTCGCGGTTGACGACGTTGAAGAGGCTCGCCCCGTGGCTGTCCATCGCCACCAGCAGCGGGCCGAAGTCGCGGATGCGGAACTTCCACAGCGACTCGGGGTTGAGGTCGTCCATGTCGACATCCTCGATCTGCTCGATCCACGTCGTCTCCAGCGCCGCGGTGCCGCCGACGATCGCGAGGTAGGCGCCGCCGATTTCCTGGAATGCCGCCAGCGAACCCTCGCGCATGCCGCCCTTGCCGATGATCAGGCGCACGCCGTTCTGGGTCATCAGCGCATGGGTGAAGCGTTCCATGCGATCCGACGTGGTGGTGCCGATGCAGATCGGCGCATAGCCCGACGGATGCTCGGCGCTGCGCTCGACCTTGCGGACGTTCGGCGCGGTGTGGATGACGGCGTGGCCGTTCAGGTCGAAGCGTGTCTTGCGGCCGCGATCGAACAGGTGGATCAGGGTCGCGTCGCGGATGCCGAAGAGCGTGCGCTGCAGCGTGACCGTGTCGTCGACGCGCAACGCGCGCACCTGGGCCTCGTCGATCGGCAGCGTGAGTTCGTGGTGGGCCATGCGGGCTCCGCTCAGTATCCGTAGCTCACGCCGTCAGACGTGAAGGTGGCGCGGGCGCGGCGCGCCGAGTGGCACTGCATGTTGACCGCGATCGGGTTCATCGTGATGTGCGTGGCGGCGAGTTCGATGTGCACCGCGAAGGCAGTCGAGTCGCCGCCGAGGCCCTGCGGGCCGACGCCGAGCTCGTTGACGGCCGCCGACAACTGCTGCTCGAGCCGGGCGCCTTCGGGGTCGCTGCAGGCACTGCCGAGCGGACGTGTCGCGGCGCGCTTGGCCAGCAGCACGGCGAGGTCGGACGTACCGCCCAGACCCACGCCGACGATGGTCGGCGGGCAGGTCTTGCCACCGGCGGCCAGCACGCAGTCGATCACGAAGGTCTTGATCGCATCGACACCCTCGGCCGGGATGGCCATCTTCAGGAAGGAATTGTTCTCCGAGCCACTGCCCTTGGGGATCATCTCGATCTCGAGGACCTCGGCGCGGTCGCTGAAGTCGAGGTGAATGACCGGAACCAGGATGCCGCAGGACGTCTGCTCGTTCTTGCGCGTCAGCGGGTGGACGATCGACGAGCGCAGCGGATGCTCGCGCGTGGCACGTTCGCAGCCGCGCCTGAGGGCCTGCGTGAGGGCGTGACCGTCGATCTCGACGTCGCGGCCGATGGTGACGTTGTAGATCGGCACGCCGGTGTCCTGGCAGAGCAGGTTGTCGGTGTCCTCGGCGACCTGGATGTTGGTACGCATGGTCGCGAGGACGCGCTGCGCGGTCGGCGCCGTCTCGCTCGCTGCCAGACGGCTGAAGCCGCTCTTGATGTCGGGCGGCAACATCTTCAGCGCACGGATGTAGAGTTCCTTGGCGGCCGCCTCGACGGCCTCGACTTCGATCTTCATGGCGTGATCCCGTTCAGAAGACAAGCGCCAGCGCAAAGGCCAGGCCCGCGAGCAACGCGAAGCCGGCGGCGCCGGCAATCCAGTCCTTGCGCAGGCCGCTCCAGCCGGCGAATTCGATCAGCAGCAAGCGCACCCCGCCCATCATGTGCAGGGCCAGCAGGACGACCAGGCCCCACTCGGCAAACTTGAACAGCGCGTGATCGGCCAGGCGCAGGAAACCGTCGAGCGCGGCCGTTCCGGCGAGCGCCTGGCCGAGCGCCCAGAAGTGCAGCGGCAGGAAGATCGCCAGCGCCAGGCCCGACAGCCGGTGCATCAGGAAGGCCCAGTACGCCGGGTGGCTGCGGGCACGCTGATCGTTGCGCCGCTTCATCTCAGGCAACCACTGCGTAGACCGCACGCAGGCCCATCACCAGCAACACGAGCGCGAAAGCGCGGCCGAGCCAGAGCGCGGCGTGCTCGCCGAGGCCGGCCCATTCGCGCGCAATGTTGGCGATGCCGACCGGGACATGAACGGCGCAGGCGACGACGAAGGCGCCGTAGAAGCCTGCGAACGCCCAGTTGCCTCGGGTGCGGCCGAGGATTTCGGCCGCGCTCAGTCCGCCGCGCACGGCGTAGACGATGACGACGAGGTGGACCAGCACGCAAAGGGCCAGAACCATCGCGCTGATGCGTTGCCAGTACCAGCGCCGCGCCTGGGCGACAGCGCCCTGCGCCGGACCCACCGGGACGTCCTGGCGACGAATCGACTGTGTCGCCATCGTCAGATCTCGCCGCGCACGGCAGCACGGGCGACGCGGCGCTTGAGCCCGGCGATGCCGAGGGTGGGTGCGATGCCCTTCGGACAGCGCTCGGTGCACGAGCCCTGGGTGTGGCAGGAATGACAACCGGCATCGCCGGCGACCGCGCGCAGCCGCTCGGCCTGCTGCACGTCGCGCACGTCGTTGACCAGTGTCCAGGCGCGGTTCAGCGCAGCCGGGCCGAGGTATTCGGGACGCCAGGCGACGACATCGCAGGACGCGTGGCAGACACCGCAGCCGATGCATTCGATGCCGGCGTTGGCGGCGGCGCGTTCGGTCGATCCCGGCTCGACCCGCGCAAAGGCGTCGTTGCGCGTGCGCTCACCCTTGAACTGGCCCTTCGCTTGCGCCCACTTGTCGAAGAAGCCGCTCATGTCGGTGGCGAGGTCCTTGATCACCGGCAGGTTCGACAGCGGCCCGATCTCGAGCGCGCCGTCGTCGCCGACGACCTTGGCGACATGGGTGCGGCAGGTCCAGCGGGCGACGCCGTTGACGGTCATTGCACAGGAGCCGCACATGCCGACACGGCAGGCGTAGCGATAGCTGAGCGTGGGCTCAAGGTGGCGCTGGATGTGCGTCACGACATCGAGCACGGTCTGGCTCGACTGGCGCGGAACGTCGTAGCGGCTATAGGTGCCGCTGTCCTTGCCCCGCCAGACGCTGACCTTCAAGGCTTCCGCCATGCTGCTGCTCCGAGTTTCCGAATGTCGCTGTCGTTGCCATCCGCGCCGAACGCTGCGGCTAGGCGTTCAGGCTCGCGAGAACGGTATCGGCTATCGCGATTCCCTGATCTTGCGCCTTGCGCAGCAAGGCCTCGCGCCGCGCGCCCGGCAGACGCACGCCGGCGTCGCGCAGCATCTCGGCGACCAGAACCTCGATGCGGTCGAGGAAGGCTTCACGACCGGCCAGCGCGGCCGGATCGATGACGATGAACGCCTGGCCGATCTTCGGACGGTTGCCCTCGTCGACGAAGAAGCTCGAGGCCTCGAAGCCGAAGTTCGCGCCGATCAGGGCCGTCACGATCAACTCGACCATCAACGCCAGCATGGCCCCTTTCGGGCTCGACGCGGCGCCGACCGGCAGCATCGAGCCGGCGAGACCCGCCTTCGGATCGGTGGTTGGTTCGCCGTTCGCGTCCGTGGCCCAGCCGAGCGGAATGGTTCGACCTTCCTTGGCCGCGACCATCAGCTTGCCGCGCGCGACCTCGCTGAGGCTGAGATCGATCATCAACGGCACACCCGCCGCGCTGCGCCGGGGGAAGATCGCCGCCACGGGATTGGTGCCGAAGATCGGATGGCGCCCCCCGGCGGCTGGCATCGCTGCCGGCGAATTCGCGAAGCCGATGCCGACCATGCCGGCCGCGGCAGCGGCGCGCAGGTGATCGACGATGACACCGGCGTGATGGCTGTTGACCACGCCGACGACGCCGATCCCGCATTCGCCTGCGCGGCGCACCGCCTCGGCGACGGCGAGTTCGCAGGCCGCGAACGCCAGGCCGTCGTGGGCATCGACGACCGCGGCGGCAGCCTTCGTCGACACGACCGTGGGCACGGCGGCGCCGTCGACACGGCCGTTGCGCAGATGCGTGGCGTACTGGGCGACGCGGCTCAGGCCGTGCGAGCCCAGGCCCTGGGCTTCGGCCAGGACGAGCGCACGCGCGGTGGCCTCGGCCATCGCCGGGTTCGCGCCGGCGCGCTGCAGTGCGCCGGCAACCTTGGCACGGGCGGCATCGAGGGAAACGGTGGCCATCAGGCGAGAGACTCCAGGACCTTGTCGGCGATCAATGCCGAGACGCGGGTGTTCGCCTCGGCGGTGACGCCGGCGACGTGCGGGGTCAGCAGCAGGTTCGGGCAGTCCGCGAAGGCATGGCCCGAAGCGGGGACCGGTTCGTCGGCAAAGACGTCGAGCGCGGCGCCACCGAGGTGGCCGCTGCGCAGCGCCGCTGCCAGCGCCGCTTCGTCGACGACATGGCCGCGCGCGGTGTTGACGAGAATCGCGCCCTGCTTCATCGCCGCGATGCGATTCGCGTCGAAGAGGTTGCGGGTGGCGTCGACCAGCGGAACGTGCAGGCTGACGACATCGGCCTCGGCGACCAGCGCCTCTAGCGTGACGGCACGCACGCCGGCTTCGGCGTAGGCCGGATCGTCGGCGGCCAGCATCGCGTCGCAGGCGATCACGTCCATGCCGACGGCGCGCGCCAGTCTTGCCGTCAGCCGGCCGATGGATCCGAAGCCGACCAGCCCGAGCGTCTTGCCACCGACTTCGCGACCTTCACCGAGCGCGACCCGCGGCCATCGGCCGGCGGCCACTGCGGCTGTAGACTGGTACGCCCCGCGCAGCAGCAACATGGCCGCTGCGATCACGTACTCGGCCACGGAGCGCGCATTCGCGCCGGTGGCCGGGATTACCTCGATGGCGCGCGCCGCGCAGGTCTCGACGTCGATGTTGTCGAGGCCGACGCCGAGCCGGCCGACGACCTTGCAGCGCGCCAGGGCGGCAAGCAGCTCACCACGGACCTGGGTGCGGTTGCGCACGATCAGCACAACGGCGCCTTCGGCTTCGGCGATCAGGCGCGGCGGATCGTCGAACAGCCTCGGGTCGTAGAGCACGTCGTGCCGGGCCGAGAGCCGCGCCACGGCGCGTGCATCCATGAACTCGCTGATGACGATCCGCGCCATGCGGACTCAGGCGCTCTCGTACAGCCGCGTCATCACGAACTCGCGGTGGCCGAGCGCCTCGGCGGCCGTGAGGCGGCCGTTGGCCGTGCGCAGCATGCATTCGAGCAACTGGTCGCCGGCCTGGTCGAGGTTGATCTCGCGCTGCAGCAGCCCCGAGGTGTCGACATCGACGTGCTCGCTCATCAGCCGCACCGTGCGCGGGTTCGCGCAGATCTTGATCACCGGCAGGATCGGATTGCCGATGACGTTGCCCTGACCCGTCGGGAAGAAATGGACCGCGTAGCCCGAGGCTGCGCACAGGGTCACCATCTCGGCCGCCGCGCTCGACGAGTCCATGAACCACAGGCCCGGATGCGTCGGCATCTCGGCCTTGTCGATGACGCCGTCGACGGTGCACTTCTTGCCGATCTTCTGGATGTTGCCGAGCGCCTTTTCCTCGATCGTCGTCAGGCCGCCGGCGATATTGCCCTTGGTGGGCTGCGAATCCGAGAGGTCGCTGGTCTTGTGGCGGTTGACGACATCCTGGTAGCGGTCGAACATGAACATGAACTTCTCGCGCACCGCGTCGTTCGCGCAACGCGCGGCGACGATCTGCTCGCCGCCGGTGAGTTCGGTGGTCTCGCCGAAGCAGAGGTAGTTGCCCAGCGGGTGCAGCTTGTCGAAGGCGTTGCCGACCGTCGGATTGGCGCCGCAGCCGCTCGTCGTGTCGGACTCGCCGCATTTCGTCGAGACCCAGAGTTCGGAGATCGGGCACTCCTCGCGCTGCTTCTCGCTCGCCCACTGCACGTACTCGCGCGCCGCCTTGGAGGCGCGCATGATGGTGTCGTGGTCGCCGTGGCCCTCGATGCCGAAGCCGACGACCGGCTTGCCGGTGGCCTTGATGCCGTCGACGACCTTCTGGGTCCAGCCGTCCTCGATGCCGATGACGACGACCGCCGCCACGTTCGGGTTGCAGCCGGCGCCGATCAGGGTCCGGAAGTGCAGGTCGAGGTCGGCGCCGAACTGGAGCCGCCCGTACGGGTGCGGGATCGCGAGCGCGCCCTTGATGTTGTAGGCGACGGCCTCGGCGGCGGCGTTCGACAGGTCGTCGAGCGGCAGCACGATGACGTGGTTGCGCACGCCGACGCGGCCGTTTTCGCGGCGGTAGCCGAGGAAGGTGGTGTCTTTGCTGATGACTGCCATGCTTGTCGTCCTTGCGCCTACCAGCGCTTCGTCTTGATGTTGTGCACGTGCGCGTGCTCGCCGGCCCGGATCGGAGCCACCACCTTGCCCATGTCGATGCCGTACTTCATCACGGTGTCGCCGGGCTTCATGTCCTTCAAGGCCACCTTGTGGCCGATGGGAATGTCCTGCCGGGCGTCCAGGCTCATGGTCTTGTCCTCGTCCATGATCCAGCCGGTCATCGAGGTCCCCGCCTTGACGCCTTCCACCACGACCACCGCAACGGCGTCGTGAGCGTCATGCAACACGAAATGAATCATCGGTCTCTCCACTCGAGGTCGGAAAGC
>JBBQCD010000003.1:0-117562 GCA_038318385.1 Burkholderiales bacterium
TGCCGTGCTGCCGTGCTGCCGTGCTGCCGTGCTGCCGTGCTGCCGTGCTGCCGTGCTGCCGTTTTGCCGGAACGCCGGATCGACGCTTCAGCCGGGCCGTATCGACGGCGAGCGCACGTGCTCCGGACGCACGCCCATCCCGATAACGCGGGCGAGCAGCCCCTGCAAGGGTGGCAGCGCCGTCAGCACGCGCATCGGCAGCGGCACCTTGAGGGTCTGGTCGCCGGCGCTCAGCACCGGCGCCAGCAGGTTGCGCTGGAGTTCGACCTGCAGCGCCTGCGTGACCCGCGTCGGGAACGTGCGGCGCCAGGACCTTCGCGGCCTCGGCGACGTCGGCGCGGAAGCTTTCGATACCGGGCGCCCGCAGCGCATCCGCGCCGCCCTTCTCGATGACGAACGCGCACTGCCAGTAGTCGCCGCGATCGAGCGTGATGACGATCCGTCCGGGAGAGATTCGCGCCAGCGTTTCGTCGAGGGCGGACGGGTCGCGCGTCGGGCTGCGGCACCTAAACTGCGCCACCCTCATCCTGCCCGCGCGGCAACTCATCCATGGGCTGGCATGGCCACCTCCATCTCGACTACCGCTGCGCCGGCGAGCGGACGATCCTGCACGATCGCCATGAAGGTCCTCTGCGGGTCCTGCAAAGCCTCTATCCGGAAACGCCGACGGTCTGCCACAACGTGCTGGTCCATCCGCCCGGCGGCCTGGTCGGCGGCGACCGCCTCGACCTGCATGCCCGCCTCGGCAGCGACGCCCATGCGCTCCTCACCACTGCGGGGGCGACACGTTTCTACCGGACAACGGGCGAAGCGGCGGTGCAGTCGGTGACGCTGACGCTCGAACCCGGTTCCCGGGTCGAATGGCTGCCGCTGGAAACCATCGCCTACAGCGGCTGTCTGGGCGAAAGCCATGTCCGCTTCGAGTTGGCGGCGGGCGCCGAGGCGATCGGCTGGGATGTGCTGGCGCTCGGCCTGCCCGCATCGGACCAACCCTTCGAGCGCGGGCGCTACCTGCAGTCGGTCGAACTCGCCGGGCGCTGGCTCGAACGCGGCGCGATAGAGGCCACCGACAAGCGCCTGCTCGACTCGCCCCTGGGCTGGGCCGGCCGACGGGCCAGCGGCACCCTGTGGTTCGCGAGCGGGACGCCGATCGGGGAGACGCGCCGGGACTCGCTGCTGGCCGCCGCTCGCTCGGTCGTCGAGGGGCATTCCCTCAACGGCACGGCCGGGGCGTCGGCCCCTCAGGTCGACGTCGTCGTCCTGCGCGTGTTGGGACCTGCCGTGGAACCGGTGATGGACCTGCTGGTCGCCGTCTGGCGCGCCTGGCGGGAAACCGCCTGGGCATTGCCGGCGACGGTGCCGCGGGTCTGGCGTACCTGAGTCCCGAGGACCCAGCGGTCAGGCGCGCCGGCGCGACCCGCTACCGACCCAGGGACCCCGCAACGGCGCATTCGCCGCCGGCGCGCCATGGGCCACGCGGGGTGGCTGCGAAGCCCGGACACCGCGCGCCGTAACCTGCGGATGACTCGAGCCGTGACGATAGACCTCGTGCTCGGATTCGGCCTCCTTGCCGAGGTTGCCCACGGCGGCGAGCGTTCGCTTGAGCACGCCGATGAAGCCCTCCGGACCCTCTTCGGGTCGACGCATCGAGGCGGCGGCGAGCACCACCCCGACACCGACGACAGCCACGAGGTAGAGCACGCCGGCGATCTCCAGGATATCCCGCGCCTGCATCGTCTGGTTCCAGGGCCGGGCGATCCCGACGAAGGCGCAGAACATCCACAAGCAATTCGAGAGCGCGACCGGCGGCACGATGACGAGCCAGTCGGAAAAGCGCCAGCGGCCCAGGCTGCGCCCCCGCGCCAGGCGCGGAAAGGTGAAACGGTGGAGTGCGAAGGCGTTGAATGTCAGCAGCAGCACCAGCACCAGCTTGCCCTGGATCTTGGGCGTCAGGAAGTCCGGATTGCCGCGAAGACCGAGCCAGACCATGCCGGCACCGGTGGCCCAGAGCAGCACCAGGGCGATGGAGACGAGGCGGGCGACGAACTCGTTCGGTGGCGGAATGCGGACCTTGTCGTGGGACAGCTTGGACAGCATCCTCAGGTCGGTCGCGACGATCGCCCCGAGCGCCATCGACGTGGCCAGCAGGTGACCGAACACCAGCATCATGTAGAGCATGGTTCGACCCCCCGGCGTGCGACCCGGCCACTTCGGCGCGTGCGTGTGATGTGTGTAGGTGGCAACCCGATTCCCGGAGATGTTGTTGCGACCATGGAACGCAGAGTGCGTGCCAACGGCTGCTTCGTGATTTTCGGCAGGACTCGGGGCAAATCGATGTCAAAAGTTGGCATCCGCGAGAGTCATCGCAGTGGGCGCGTCGATTGCCAGTCGCGATGTGCCAGTCTTGAAAGCAAAAGTAATGCGTCGGGAAGGCGCAACCGACGGCCGATTCGATGCGTCGCGAGCAGCCTCATCGACGCACATCAACCCAGGAGAAAATCGTATGGCGGCGTTTGGCATGAAGGCGTCCGAGAAGGTGGGCGAGGCGATGCGCGAGAAGAAGTCCGGCACACTGAGGAGCGGCAGATCGGGCAAGAAGGTCACGAGCCGCAAGCAGGCGATCGCGATCGGCCTGTCGGAAGCACGCGCGGCCGGCGGCAAGGTACCCCCGGCCAAGAAGTCTTCGGCGAGGAAGACTTCTGCGGCTGCGAAGAAGACCTCTGCGAAGAAGACCTCTGCGAAGAAGACCGCTGCAAAGAAGACGGCGGCCAAGAAGGCTCCGGCCACGAAGGCTCCGGCCAAGAAGACTGCCTCGAAGAAGACTTCGGCGAGGAAGGTGGCTTCCAGAAGGACGCCTTCGAAGAAGGCGTCGCCCCGAAAGGGCTAGTAGCCGAGCGCCAGGCCGGTGTTGCGGCGCGGGTCGTTGGCGCCGTAGTAGCGGTTGTTGCCGACCGGCCTGGCGCCGAGCGCCGGCGCGCCGACAAGGATGGCGGCCATGTGGTTGGCCGGTTGCGGGTTGCCGAAGACGTGGCCCATCTCGATCAGGATGCGCCGCGTGTCCGGGCTCAATGCGTAGGCCTCGACGTTGGTCACGTTGGGCAGCCACTGCTGGTGGAAGCGGGGCGCGTCGACGGCCTCCTGGATATCCATGCCGTAGTCGATGACGTTGAGGATGGTCAGGACCACCGCGGTGATGATGCGGCTGCCGCCCGGCGTGCCCACCACCATCAACGGCTTGCCGTCGCGGGCGACGATCGTCGGGCTCATCGAACTCAGCGGGCGCTTTCCCGGCGCGATGGCGTTCGCCGCGCCCTGCACCAGGCCATAGCTGTTCGGCACGCCGGGCTTGACGGTGAAGTCGTCCATCTCGTTGTTCAGCAGCACCCCGGTCGTCGCCACGGTGACCTTGGCACCGAACCACTCGTTCAGCGTGTAGGTGACGGCAACCGCGTTGCCCTGTGAATCGACGATGGAGTAGTGCGTCGTGTTGACGCCCTCGTGCGGGGCGACGCCGGGCTTCAGGTCCTTCGACACGGCCGCCTTCGCCGGATCGATCGCCGCGCGGATCCGTGCCGCATAGCCCTTGTCGAGCAGCCGCCCCAGCGGGTTGCGCACGAAGTCGGGATCGCCGAGGTAGCTGTTGCGATCGACGTAGGCATGGCGCATCGCCTCGATCTGGTAGTGGACCGCCTGCGCCGAGCGGAAACCGAGATCCTTCAGCGGATAGCCTTCCAGCACGTTGAGGATCTCGCAGACGACGACCCCGCCGGAACTCGGCGGTGGTGCCGAGACGATGCGGAACCCGCGGTAGTCGCATTCGATCGGCGCCAGCTCCCGCGTCGTGTACTGGTCGAGATCGGCCTGGGTGATGATGCCGCCGCCGGCGCGGCTCGACGCGACGATCGCCGCGGCCACCGGGCCCTTGTAGAAGCCCGCCGCCCCGGCTTCGCCGATCTGCCGCAGGGTGGCTGCCAGGTCCTTCTGCACCAGCCGGTCGCCGGCGATCCGCGCGTTGCCGGCCTTCAGGAAGATCGCGGCCGATGCCGGATCGGACCTGAAGTCCGCGGTCCCGACGGCCAGCATGTCGGCATCGCCCTGCTCCAGCACGAAGCCCTCCGCGGCCAGACGGATCGCCGGGGCGATCAGGTCGGCGCGCTTCATCGTTCCGTACTTCGCCAGCGCGGTCTCGAGACCCGAGACGGTCCCGGGCACGCCGACCGCGAGGTGGCCCCGGGTCGACGCTCCCTTGACGACGTTGCCGGCAGCGTCGAGGTACATGTTGGCGGTGGCCGCCAGCGGCGCCTTCTCGCGGAAGTCGAGAAAGGTCCTGCGGCCGTCGGCCAGCTGTATCGTCATGAAACCGCCGCCGCCGAGGTTGCCCGCCGCGGGGTAGACGACGGCCAACGCATAGCCGACCGCCACCGCGGCATCGATCGCGTTGCCGCCTTGCTTCAGGATGTCGACGCCGACCTTCGTCGCCAGATGCTGGGCCGTGACGACCATGCCGTGCTCCGCTGCCACCGGCGCCATCGAGGCGGCGCCGGCCGTCGCACCGTATGCCATCGCGGCAACGAAGACGAGGACGCGCAGCGGGAGGCGCAGGGGCCGGCACAAGGAGACGACCGGGGGGGCGGGAAGCGCGGGCATGGGCAAGGCGGTTGGATTGGTGCTGAAGCCGATCCTACGTTCTTGCCGCGCCGCAACCGGCGCGCGCGCCGCCTTCAGTCGTTCGCGAAGCTGTACGGTCCGCCACGCTCGAGCGCCTTGCGGTAGGCCGGGCGCGCGTGGATGCGCTTGAGGAACGCCAGCAGGTGCGGCCGGGTCGCGTCGAGCCCGGCCCGCTGCGCGGCGGCCTCCAGCGGGAAGCTCATCTGGATGTCGGCCGCGCTGAAATCAGGGCCGGCGAACCACTCACGACCCGACAGCTCGGACTCCAGGTAGTCGAGCTGGCGCTTCAGATTCGGAAGCACCATGCGGTCGAGCACCTTGGCCGAGATCGAGCGTGCAATGGGCTTCGCGAAGAACGGCATCGGCGTCGTCGGGATGCGGTCGAAGATGAGCTTGAGCAACAGCGGCGGCATCGCCGAGCCCTCGGCGAAATGCAGCCAATAGGTGTAGCGACGCCGCTCCGGCGTGCCGGGCTGCGGCACGAGCCGACCGTTGCCGTAGCGCTCGACCAGGTACTCGACGATCGCGCCGGACTCGGCCACGGTGACATCGCCGTCGGTCAGCACCGGCGACTTGCCGAGCGGGTGGACCTTCTGCAACGCCGGCGGGGCGAGCATGGTCGTCGCGTCGCGCTGGTAGTGCGCGATCTCGTACGGCAGGCCGAGTTCCTCGAGCAGCCAGAGGACCCGCTGCGAGCGCGAGTTGTTCAGGTGGTGGACCGTGATCATGGAGGCGCCCGCAGGTTAGGACGCCGCATTGTGGCCTCTGGCCTCGTTCAGCCGACCTCGAGCCAAGGTCCGGACGCCGGGCCCTGCCTCCGTCAGATCGACATCCGCTGGCGCACGCCGTCGGTGTCCATGTCCTTTCCCTGGCCGCGCTGGACGATCTCGCCGCGTTCCATGACGAGGTACTGGTCGGCGAGCTCGGCCGCGAAGTCGTAGTACTGCTCCACCAGGACGATGGCCATCCGCTGGGCCTGTCCGGCAACCGAGAGTCCGCGCTCGGCGAGCATGCGGATGACGCGGCCGATGTCCTTGATGATGCTGGGCTGGATGCCTTCGGTCGGCTCGTCGAGGATCAGCAGTTTCGGGCCCGCCGCCAGCGCGCGGGCGATCGCGAGCTGCTGCTGCTGCCCGCCCGAGAGATCGCCGCCACGCCGGTGCAGCATCGCCTTCAGGACCGGGAACAGCTCGAACAGCTCTTCGGGCACAGGGGTGCTGCCGCGCTTGTAGGCCAGGCCCATGGCCAGGTTCTCGCGGACGGTCAGTCGGCCGAAGATCTCGCGCCCCTGCGGCACGTAACCGACGCCCTTCCTGACCCGTTCGTAGGGCGTGTCCCGCGTCACGGCGACGCCGTCGAGCCGGATGCTGCCGGTGGCCACGGGCACCACGCCCATCAGGCTCTTCAGCAACGTCGACTTGCCGACACCGTTGCGGCCGAGGACGACGGTGACCTCGCCAATCCTTGCCTCGAAGCCGAGGTTGCGCAGGATGTGCGAACCGCCGTAGTACTGGTTGATACCTTCGACTGCGAGCATGGGTTGAGCGGCCGCTAGCGGCCGAGGTAGACCTCGACGACCTTTTCGTTGGCCTGCACGTCGGCGAGCGACCCTTCGGCGAGCACGCTGCCTTCATGCAGCACGGTGACCTTCTTGGCCGGGTTGTCGCGCGTCAGCTCGTGGATGAACTTCATGTCGTGCTCGACGACGACGAGCGAATGGCTGCCTTCGAGCGACAGGAACAGCTCGGCCGTGCGCTCGGTCTCCTCGTCGGTCATGCCGGCGACCGGTTCGTCGAGCAGCAGCAGCTTCGGGTCCTGGATCAGCAGCATGCCGATCTCGAGCCACTGCTTCTGGCCGTGCGACAGCAGCCCGGCGGTGCGCTGCGCGCTGTCCTTGAGGTGGATCAGCGTCAGGGTCGAACCGATCCGGTCGAGCTGCTCGCCGGAGAGCCGGAAGAACACCGACGCACGCACCCCGCGGTCGGCCTTGAGGGCGAGTTCGAGGTTCTCGAAAACGCTGAGGTGCTCGAAGACGGTCGGCTTCTGGAACTTGCGGCCGACGCCGGCCTCGGCAATGGCGTTCTCGCGCATCCGCAGAAGATCGATCGTCGAGCCGAAAAAGGCGCGCCCGGCGTCGGGCCGGGTCTTGCCGGTGATGACATCCATCATCGTCGTCTTGCCGGCGCCGTTCGGACCGATGATGCAGCGCAGTTCGCCGACGCTGATCGACAGGGTCAGCGCATTCAGCGCCTTGAACCCGTCGAAGCTGACGGTGATGTCGTCGAGGTAGAGGATCGCGCCGTGGGCGAGGTCGAGCGCGCCGGGCTGTACCAGTCGCGAATAGCTGGTCTCGCGCCCGCCGGAGCGTCCGGCCGGAGCGCGCAGCCTGGCCGCAGCGGCTTCGCGCGCCTGCGCACCGGCACGCATCAAGTCGGGTGTCATGCCGGACTCCTTGCCGTCTCGCGCCGCTTCATGCGCGCTCCTTCGGCCGGCGCCGCATCAGGCCGACGATGCCCTGCGGCAGGAACAGCGTGACGGCGATGAACATCGCGCCGAGCACGTACAGCCAGAACTCCGGGAACGCCTGCGTGAACCAGCTCTTCGCGCCGTTGACGAAGAAGGCGCCGACGATCGGTCCGACCAAAGTGCCGCGGCCGCCGACCGCGGCCCAGATCGCGATCTCGATCGATGCCGCCGGCGACATCTCGCCGGGATTGATGATGCCGACCTGCGGCACGAAGAGCGCACCGGCAATGCCGCACATCACGGCCGAAATGACCCAGATCGTCAGCTTGTAGGCGAGCGGGTCGTAGCCCGTGAACATCAGCCGGCTCTCGGCGTCGCGGATGGCCTGCAGCACCCGCCCGAACTTGGATCGCACCAGGAACCGGGCGGCGACGAAGAAGCCGACCAGGGTCAGCCCAGTGACGACGAACAGCACCATCCGCATCGACGGCGTGGCGATCGGCTGGCCGAGGATGCGCTTGAAGTCGGTGAAGCCGTTGTTGCCGCCGAAGCCGGTCTCGTTGCGGAAGAACAGCAACATCGTCGCGTAGGTCAGCGCCTGGGTGATGATCGAGAAGTAGACGCCCTTGATGCGCGAGCGAAACGCGAAGAAACCGAACACGAAGGCGAGCAGCCCCGGAACCAGCACGACCAGCGCGAGCGTGGCGACGAAGGAATCGCTGAGCGCCCAGTGCCAGGGCAGCGTCTTCCAGTCGAGGAACACCATGAAGTCCGGCAGGTCGCTGGCGTAGTTGCCGTCGCGGCCGATCTGGCGCATCAGGTACATGCCCATGGCGTAGCCGCCGAGGGCGAAGAAGACGCCGTGGCCGAGCGAGAGGATGCCGGTGTAGCCCCAGATGAGGTCCATCGCCAGGGCGGCGATGGCGTAGCACATGATCTTGGCGATCAGCTGCACGCCGTAGTCGGAAAGGTGGAAGGCGCTGCCCGCCGGGACGAGGAGGTTGAGCGCCGGGGCGACGACGCAGATCGCCACCAGCGCCAGCACCACGAAGCCCCAGTGCCTCAGGACCATCGGCTGGCGGCTGACAGAGGCCGCTCCCGGCGCGGCGCCAGGTGTGACGTTGACCCCGGCTTCGGCAGCGGCCGAAGCTGACGGGGAGGAGCCCACCGGGAGTACCGCACTCATCCTAGGCCTCCGCGCTGCGCCCCTTCATCGCGAAGATCCCCTGCGGGCGCTTCTGGATGAAGATGACGATGAAGACGAGGACCATGATCTTGGCCAGCACCGCGCCCTGCCAGCCTTCGAGGAGCTTGTTCAGCACGCCCAGTCCGAGGGCGGCATAGACCGTGCCGGCGAGCTGCCCGACCCCGCCGAGGACGACGACCATGAACGAGTCGACGATGTAGCCCTGGCCGAGGTCCGGGCCGACGTTACCGACCTGGGACAGCGCGCAGCCCGCCAGGCCCGCCAGGCCCGAACCCAGCGCGAAGGCGTAGGTGTCGACGCGTGCCGTGTCGACGCCCACGCAGGCGGCCATCGGCCGGTTCTGGGTGACGCCGCGAACGAAGAGTCCGAGCCGGGTGCGCCCGATGAGCAGCGCGACCGCCGCCAGCACCAGCGCCGCAAAAACGATGATCGCGAGGCGGTTGAACGGCAGCGTCAGGTTGCTCATCAGCTCGACCCCGCCCGACAGCCAGGAGGGATTCTCGACCGGCACGTTCTGCGCGCCGAACAGCGATCGCACCGCCTGCTGCAGCACCAGGCTGATGCCCCAGGTGGCGAGCAGCGTCTCCAGCGGCCGGCCGTAGAGCCAGCGGATGATGCTGCGCTCGAGCACGGCGCCGACCAGCGCCGCGGCCAGGAACGAAGCCGGGATCGCGGCGAGCACGTAGGCATCGAAGGCTCCCGGCAGCCAGGTCCGGAACGCGTTCTGCACGAGGTAGGTGGCATAGGCGCCGATCATCATCAGCTCGCCATGCGCCATGTTGATGACGCCCATCAGGCCGTAGGTGATGGCCAGGCCGAGCGCGACGAGCAGGAGGATGGAGCCCAGGCTCACGCCGGTGAAGACGACGCCCAGGCGTTCGCCCCAGGCGAGCCGCGACTCGATCGCGGCGAGCGCGACCTGCAACTGGGCGCGCACCTCGCCATCGTCCTCGACCCCCGGCTTCAAGCGCGCGAGCAGCAAGGTCTTGGTGGCGGGCTGGTGGCTCGCGGTCAGCGCGCGCGCTGCCTCCAGGCGCTTGGCGCGGTCCGGCGACGACACCAGCACGGTCGCGCGCAACCGGTCGAGCTGCGCCTTCAGCGCGGGATCGGTCTCCACCGCGTAGGCCTTCTCGATCAGCGGCAGCTTCGATTCGTCGGCCTGGTCGGCGAGTTCCCTGATCGCGAGCGCACGTTCGCCGACGTTCGTCGACAGCAGCTTCAGGGATGCGATCGCGCCCTCGATCTCGCGGCGCAGGCGGTTGCTGTTGATGATGTCCTCGGCGTCGGCCGGCAGCGCCACTTCGGCGCCGCTGGCGGCCTCGCGGGCCTTGTCGTCGCGGACGATGAAGACCTTCTCGCCGGCGACCTTGACGGCCCCGTCGAGCAGGGCCTGGAAGAATGCGGGGGCAGCCGGATCGCCGCTCGCCGCCACTCGGCCGATCGCGGCGACGCGCGCATCGTTGTCGCCGATGGCCATCGCGCGTGTCTGCTCGGCCGTCAGCGCCACTGCCAGGCCGGGAGCCAGCAGCAGGATCAGCAAGAGGTTTCGCACGAGGTGGACGGCGTTCACGGGGAAGGTGATCGTTGCGGGAGCCGGGCAGGCGTCGGCAGGGCAGCCAGTGCCCTGCCGACGGATTCGAGATCGAAAGGCCAGCGCGCGGGAGCGCGCCGGGTGATGCCTACTTCTTCTCGGGCTCGTCCTTCTTCTTGTCGTTGCCCTCGATGTACGGGCTCCACGGCTTGGCGACGACTGGCGCCGGCGTCTTCCAGACGACGTTGAACTGGCCGTCGCTGGTGACTTCGCCGATGAACACCGGCTTGTGCAGGTGATGGTTCTTCATGTCCATCGTCGAGGTGAAGCCGCCCGGTGCCGGGAAGGTCTGGCCGGCCATCGCCGCGATCACCTTGTCGGTGTCGGTGCTCTTGGCCTTGGTGACCGCATTGGCCCACATGTGGATGCCGATGAAGGTGGCCTCCATCGGGTCGTTGGTCAGCGGCTTGTCGGCTCCCGGCAGCTTCTTGGCCTTCGCGTAGGCCGCCCATTCCTTCTTGAACTTGTCGTTCGTCGGGTTCTTCAGGCTCATGAAGTAGTTCCACGCGGCCAGGTGACCCACCAGCGGCTTGGTGTCGACACCGCGCAGCTCTTCCTCGCCGACCGAGAAGGCGACCACCGGAACGTCGGTCGCCTTCAGGCCCTGGTTGCCGAGCTCCTTGTAGAACGGCACGTTCGAGTCGCCGTTGATCGTCGAGATCACGGCCGTCTTGCCGCCAGCCGAGAACTTCTTGATGTCGGCGACGATGGTCTGGTAGTCGCTGTGGCCGAACGGCGTGTACTTCTCATCGATGTCGCTGTCCTTGACGCCCTTGGACTTGAGGAACGCGCGCAGGATCTTGTTGGTGGTGCGCGGATAAACGTAGTCGGTGCCGAGCAGCACGAAGCGCTTGGCGCCGCCACCGTCCTTGCTCATCAGGTACTCGACCGCGGGAATCGCCTGCTGGTTCGGCGCCGCACCGGTGTAGAACACGTTCTTCGAGAGCTCCTCGCCCTCGTACTGCACCGGATAGAACAGCAGTCCGTTGAGCTCCTCGACGACCGGCAGCACCGACTTGCGCGAGACGCTGGTCCAGCAGCCGAACATCACCGCGACCTTGTCCTGGCTGATCAGCTGCTTGGCCTTCTCGGCGAACAACGGCCAGTTCGACGCCGGGTCGACGACGACGGGCTCGAGCTTCTTGCCGAGCACGCCGCCCTTGGCGTTGATCTCGTCGATCGTCATCAGCGCGACGTCCTTCAGGACCGTCTCCGAGATGGCCATCGTCCCCGACAGCGAATGCAGGATGCCGACCTTGATGGTGTCCGCTGCGAAGGCGGGAAAGGACAGCAGTCCCGAAGCCGCAAGGGCTGCGCAGGCTGCCGTGAGCGCGTGGCGACGTTTCATGGGGATTCCTCCGTTGTATGGTGGTTCAGGCGAGAAAGCTTCTCGTCGGCGACCCTGTTTGCAAGGGCTGTGCCAATCGACACCCACGTCTCCTAACGGTGCGTGCGCACCTCGGCATTGCGGTTGCCGCGGTGCACACGAGCGACTGCGCGCACCAATGCAGCACGAACGTCGCACCAACATGGCATGCGGGCGTGCACGCGAAGGTGGCACCGCTCTTGCTGCCACCGAGGTCGGCCGCTTGCGGCAATCGATAAGATCGACAGCGACGACTCCCACTCCGCTTCCCCGACCATGGACCTGACCCCACGCGAAAAGGACAAGCTGCTGATCTTCACGGTCTCGTTGCTGGCCGAGCGGCGACGCGCGCGCGGCCTGCGGCTGAACCACCCGGAGGCGGTGGCGTTGATCAGCGCGGCGATCCTGGAAGGGGCCCGCGACGGCAAGAGCGTGGCCGCACTGATGAGCGAGGGCAAGACCATCCTCACCCGAGCCGACGTGCTGGACGGCGTGGCCGAGATGATCCCGGACATCCAGGTCGAGGCGACATTCGACGACGGCACCAAGCTGGTCACCGTGCACCAGCCGATCTCCTGATGATTCCCGGCGAGATCCTCACCGAGCCCGGCGACCTGGAGATCAATCCGGGCCGACGGACGCTCTCGATGGTGGTGCAGAACACCGGCGACCGTCCGATCCAGGTCGGCTCGCACTACCACTTCGCCGAGACCAACGCCGGCCTGCGATTCGATCGTCAGGCCGCGCACGGCATGCGCCTGAACATCGCGTCCGGCACCGCCGTGCGCTTCGAGCCCGGGCAGCAACGCACCATCGAGCTGGTCGATTACGCCGGCGAGCGCCGTGCCTTCGGTTTTCGCGGCCTCGTGCAGGGCACGCTCTGACACTTCCTTGACGACGGGACAGCGATGGCCACGATCACGCGACGCGCCTATGCGGAGATGTTCGGCCCGACGGTCGGCGACCGCATCCGCCTGGCCGACACCGGTCTCATCATCGAGATCGAGCACGACCACACGCTCAAGGCCGGCGAAGGCCGCACGAATGGCGCCGGACAGGCCGTCGGCTACGGCGAAGAGGTCAAGTTCGGGGGCGGCAAGACCATCCGCGACGGCATGGGCCAGAGCCAGCGTCTCGCCGCCGACGTCGCCGACACCGTCATCACCAACGCGGTCATCGTCGACCACTGGGGCATCGTCAAGGCCGACATCGGGCTGAAGAACGGACTCGTCGCGGCCATCGGCAAGGCCGGGAACCCAGACGTGCAACCCGGCGTCGACATCGTGATCGGTCCGGGCACCGAGATCATCGCCGGCGAGGGCATGATCGTCACCGCCGGCGGCATCGACGCCCACATCCACTTCATCTGCCCGCAACAGATCGAGGAGGCGCTGATGAGCGGCGTGACGACGATGCTCGGCGGCGGCACCGGTCCGGCCACCGGCACCTACGCCACGACCTGCACGCCGGGACCGTGGCACATTCACGCGATGCTCAGGAGCGCCGAGAGTTTCCCGATGAACCTCGGCTTCCAGGGCAAGGGCAACGCCAGCCTGCCCGGCGCGCTGGAAGAGCAGGTCGCTGCCGGCGCCTACGGGCTGAAGCTGCACGAGGACTGGGGAACGACGCCGGCGGCGATCGACTGCTGCCTCGACGTCGCCGAGCGCCACGACGTCCAGGTGACGATCCACACCGACACGCTGAACGAGTCAGGCTTCGCCGAAGACACCTTCGCGGCCTTCAAGGGCCGCACGATCGCCACCTTCCACACCGAGGGTGCCGGCGGCGGGCACGCGCCCGACATCATCCGCGCCGCAGGACTGCCGAACGTGCTGCCGTCGTCGACGAATCCGACGATGCCCTACACCGTCAATACCATCGACGAGCATCTCGACATGCTGATGGTGTGCCACCACCTCGACGCCTCGATCGCCGAGGACCTGGCGTTCGCCGAGAGCCGGATCCGGCGCGAGACCATCGCCGCCGAGGACGTGCTCCACGACCTCGGCGTGTTCTCGATGATGTCGTCCGACAGCCAGGCGATGGGCCGCGTCGGCGAGGTCATCCTGAGGACCTGGCAGACCGCGCACAAGATGAAGACTCAGCGCGGCGCCCTGCCCGAGGACAATGACCGCCACGACAACTTCCGCGTCAAGCGCTACGTCGCCAAGTACACGATCAACCCGGCGATCACGCAGGGGATCTCGCACCTCGTCGGCTCGATCGCGCCGGGCAAGCTGGCCGATCTCGTCGTCTGGAAGCCGGCCTTCTTCGGCGTCAAGCCGGCGCTGATCCTCAAGGGTGGGATGATCGCCGCAGCGGCGATGGGCGACCCGAACGCGTCGATCCCGACGCCGCAGCCGGTGCACTTCCGGCCGATGTTCGGCGCCTTCGGCGCGGCTATGAACACCACCTGCGTCACCTTCGTCTCGCAGGCCGCCATCGAAGCCGGTGTGCCCGAAACGCTCGGCCTGGCCCGACGGACCGAAGCGGTGCGGGGTACCCGCACGATCGGCAAGCGCGACATGATCCACAACAGCGCCACGCCGACCATCGAGGTCGATGCGCAGACCTACGAGGTCCGCGCCGACGGCGTGCTGCTGACCTGCGAAGCAGCCACCGAACTGCCGATGGCGCGGCGCTACTTCCTGTTCTGAAGGCTGATTCCCCGATGTTGTCCGTCAGCAAGCTGCTGGTCCAGGGACGCGGCCTCAGCCCCGTCCTTCTCAAGCGCGCGGCCACGCTCGAACTCGACTGGGACGTTCGCCAGAAGAGCCGCTTCGACGCCACCGACAGCCAGGGGCGTGCACTCGGCATCTTCCTGCCACGCGGCAGCGCCGTTCGCGGCGGCGACGTGCTCGTCGCCGAGGACGGCTCCCTGATCCGCGTCGTCGCCACGCCCCAACCTGTGATGGTCGTGCGTGCCTGTGCCGAGCATGGCTCGCCCTTCGACCTGGTGCGCGCCGCCTACCACCTCGGCAACCGCCATGTCGCGCTGCAGCTCGCCCCCGACCACCTCAAGCTGGAACCCGACCACGTGCTGGCCGCGATGCTGCGACGGATGCACCTGATCGTGACCGAGGAGGTCGAGGAACCCTTCGACCCCGAGAGCGGCGCCTACGCAGCCACCGACGCCGCCCACGACCACGACCACGGGCACGGGCACGGGCACGCCGATCACGATCACGATCACGCTCAGGCTCACGCTCACGAGCATGGCCATGACCACGCCCCTCGCCACGACCACGGGCATGCCAGCGGCCCGAGGCACGATCACCTGCAGGGCCACGACCACGAGCACGTCCACGGCGGAATGGTCGGCAACACCGATCCACTGAGCCATGCGCAGGCCCACGGTGAAACTGCGGATCCGGTCGACGACGCCGCATCCTCCGCGCCGCAGAGTCGACGGAACCCGCGTCCTTGAGCGCGCGCATGGCGCGCCGGCCGGCGACAACGGTTTCGGCACGAACGCACACGCCCCGGCCAACGCCGCTCGGCGCGCCAGCCTTGCTGGAGCTGATGTGGCTGGCCTCGCCGGCCCTGCCGGTCGGCGGGTTCAGCTATTCCGAAGGCTTCGAGGCGGCGGTGGAATCCGGCGCCGTCGCCGACGAGGCCGATGCGTCGGCCTGGCTCTGCGACCAGTTGCACCTGGTGCTGGCCCGCGGCGAACTTGCGGTCGTGTCCAAGGCCTGGGCGGCCTGGCAACGCAGCGACGACGTCGACGCCGCTGCGCTCAATGCCTGGGTCACCTGCTCGCGTGAATCGAGCGAGGGACTGCAGCAGACGCAGCAGATGGGACGGTCGCTTGCCACCTGGCTGGCGCAGCGGCACCGCTCCCATCCGCGCGTTGAACAGCTGGCCGCCCTCGTCCCGTCGCCGACCTGGCCGGTGGGCTTCGCGCTCGCTGCGGTCCTGGCCGGCATCCCGCGCCGCGAGACGCTAGTGGCCTTCGCGTTCGGCTGGGCCGAGAACATGGTGCAGGCCGCGATCAAGTCGATGCCGCTCGGCCAGAGCGCCGGGCAGCGCATTCTGGGCGCCCTCGGCGCCGAGATCCCGACAGCGGCGGATCATGCCGCCCGGCTGATGGACAGCGAACGCCAGGCCTACGCGCCGATGCTCGCGATCCTTGCCGCGCAGCACGAAACCCAGTACTCACGGCTCTTTCGATCCTGAATCCCATGAACCACAACACGCTGCACTTCATCGCCGGACGCACTCGCCGCCTGCCGCCCCTGCGCGTGGGCGTCGGCGGACCGGTCGGCTCCGGCAAGACCACCCTGGTCGAGATGCTCTGCAAGGCGATGCGGGACCGCTACGACCTGGTGGTGGTCACCAACGACATCTACACCAAGGAAGACCAGCGCCTGCTGACGGTCGCGGGTGCCCTCGAGGCCGATCGCATCATGGGCGTGGAAACCGGAGGCTGCCCGCACACCGCGATCCGCGAGGACGCGTCGATCAACCTCGAGGCCGTCGACCGGATGCTGGCGAAATTCCCGAATGCCGACATCGTCTTCATCGAGAGCGGCGGCGACAACCTTGCTGCGACCTTCAGCCCGGAGCTCTCCGACCTGACGCTCTACGTCATCGACGTCGCCGCAGGGGAAAAGATTCCGCGCAAGGGCGGCCCCGGAATCACGAAGAGCGACCTCTTCGTGATCAACAAGACCGACCTCGCGCCCTACGTCGGCGCCAACCTGGACGTGATGGAGGCCGACACCCGGCGCATGCGCGGCGCACGCCCGTACGTCATGACCAACCTGAAGACGCTGACGGGACTCGACGAGGTGGTCCGCTTCATCGAGGCCCGCGGCATGCTCGCCGGCTGAGCGGCTAAGTGGCCGACGGGGAGCCCACGTCCCCTCGGGGCGGGCGCCCTGGCCCGGGCGCCGTCGCGCGCGCCAATTTCAGTGCAGCATGCCGAGCTGCTGGAGGGTCTTGACCGCTCCGGCGCCCATCGACGCGCCGAATCGCTTGGCCAGCCTCTCCGCCACGTTCTCGCGCGGGGTGTAGTCGACCAGGTCCGCGGCGCGGACGACGTCGCGCGCGACGTGATCCAGGCTGCCGAGGTGGTCGATCATCCCCTGCTCGAGCGCCTGCTCGCCGTTCCAGACGAAACCGCTGAAGCTCTCCGCGGTTTCCTTCAGGCGCGCGCCCCGGCCCTCGCGGACGACCGCGATGAACTGGCGATGGATCTGTTCCAGCATGCCCTGGATATGAGCCTTCTGGGCCTCCGAAATCGGCGAGAAGGGATCGGCGAGCCCCTTGTTCGTACCGGCCGTGAAGAGACGCCGCCTGACCCCGAGCTTGTCCATCGTGCCGGTGAAATCGAAGCTGTCCATCACCACGCCGATCGAGCCGATCAGGGAGGCCTTGTCGGCATAGATCTCGTCCGCGGCGACGGCGATGTAATAGGCGGCGGAGGCACACGTTTCCTCGACCACCGCATAGACCTTCTTGCCGTGCAGGGCCTTGAGTCGGCGGATCTCGTCATTGAGGATTCCCGCCTGCACGGGGCTGCCGCCCGGGGAATTGAAGCGCAGGACGACGGCCCGAGATCCAGGATCCTCGAAGGCGCCGCGAAGCCCCGGAAGAAGGTTCTCGGCGCTGGCCTCGGCATCGGCACCGATCTCGCCGCGGATCTCGATGAGCGCGGTGTGCGGTCCGGTCGGTGCGGTGCTGCCGGCGCCGACGGCCAGCAGCGACCAGGCGACCGCCAATGCGGCGAGGAGCCAGCCGAAGCGGAAAAAGACACGCCAGCGGCGCTCGCTGCGGCGATCCCGGAGATAGTCCTGCGCGAAGCGCTCGAACGTGCCCGTCCACGCCGCCTCGCCGGGGTGCGGCGGGCGGGGTTCCGACGCGGCGGTTCGCAGGTCAGGGTCGCTCATCGGCGCTCATGCGGTCGGAAGGATCGGAGGGGGCACCGGGTCGGCCGCAACGGGAGCGGGAACGGGCTGGATGTCGGGAGAAGGATACCAATACACCTGGCCGTCGCGCTCCTCGACATCGATCGCCGAGAGCCGACCGCGACCGCACGGCCCGCCGGCACAGCGCCCGGTCGAGGGCTCGTAGACCGCCCCGTGCATCGAGCAGATGATGAACTCCCGTCCGCTGTCCAGAAATTCGCCGGGCTGCCAGTCCATCTCGGTGGGCACGTGCACGCAGCGGTTCAGGTAGGCCACCACCCGGCCATCGAAACGCAGGGCGAAAGCGCGCGCCGGCTGCCGATACTGCAGCACGTCGAACACCACGGCCAGGCCCTTTTCGTCGAGGGCCGAAGACGCGCACAGCGCCAGCCGCGGACCCGCCGCGTTCTCAGGCATGCGCTTCCAGCCAGGCATGCAGGTCGGCGGTGGAGTGGGCGACGTGAGAGGTGTCGTAGCCCTCGAAGGCCTCGTGGTCGTGAGCGCCGTAGCTCACGCCGACGCTGGCCGCACCGGCGTTGGCGGCGAGTTGCAGGTCGTGGGTGGTGTCGCCGATCATCAGGGTGCGCTCCGGCTGGACGCCCAGCTCGGCCATCAGCTCGAGCAGCATGCGCGGATGGGGCTTGCTCGCGGTCTCGTCGGCCGTCCGGGTCGAATCGAAGAGGCCCTGCAGCCGCGACGTGCGCAGCACGTCGTCGAGGCCGCGGCGGCTCTTTCCGGTCGCCACCCCGAGCAGGTGATTGCGTGCCTTCAACGCCGTGAGCATCGCCAGCGTGCCGTCGAACAGCACGACCTCGGCCTGCTTGCCGAGATAGTGGTGGCGGTAGCGCTCGGCGAGCTCGCGGTAGCGCTCCCGCGGCAGCTTCGGCGCCGCGTGCTGCAAGGCCTCGCTCAGGCCGAGGCCGATGACGTAGCTGGCGTCGCGGTCGCTCGGCACCGGTGTGCCGAGGTCCGCACAGGCGGCCTGGATGCAGCGCGAGATCAGCGCGGTCGAATCGAACAGCGTCCCGTCCCAGTCGAAGACGATCAGGTCGAAGCGTCGCGCCCGGCTCGTCATGACCGGCCCTCGCCGGCACCGGCGCCCGACGCTTCGGCCTCGCTGGCACCGCCGCTCGACGACCCGGCCCCGCCGAGCGCTCCCAGCGCCTCGATCAGGCGCGTGCACGCTGGCGGCAGCGGCGCCTCGAGTTCGAGGACCTCGCCACTCGCCGGATGGGCGAAGCGCAATCGCCTGGCATGCAGGAACATGCGCTCGAAGCGGCAGCCGGCGACGGCTTCGCCGCGCGCCAGCGACCGGGCCAGCGCACGGTCGCCGTACTTGTCGTCGCCGACGACGGCGTGCCCGGCGTGGGCAAGATGCACCCGGATCTGATGCGTGCGCCCGGTCTTCAAGGTCACGTCGAGCAGGGTGAAGGACGCGAACCGGCGCGCCACCCGGACCAGCGTGATCGAGCGCCGCCCGTCCTCGGCGTCGGCGTCGACCGCCCGCACCCGCCGTTCACCCTCGCCGTTGAGGTACTTGTGCAGGGCCACGTCGATCACCTTCAGGTTCTCGGGCCAGGACCCCTCGACGAGCGCCGCATAGGTCTTGCCGATCGCCCGGTCGGCCTGGCGCTCGCGCATCTGCGCCTGCAGCGCGACCAGCGCCGGGCGCTTCTTCGCCAGCAGCAGCAAGCCGGACGTGTCCTTGTCGAGCCGGTGGACGAGTTCGAGAAAGCGCGCCTCGGGCCGGGCGCGTCTCAGCTGTTCGATGATGCCGAAGCTCACCCCGCTGCCGCCGTGCACCGCCACGCCGGCCGGCTTGTCGATCGCCAGCAATGCGTCGTCCTCGTAGACGACCGGGAACTCGCGCGGCGGCGCCGGTGGCGCTTCCTCGTGACCCGGCGAATGGACGGCCATGCGGACCGGCGGGACACGGACCTCGTCGCCGAGGACAAGCCGGGTGTCGGCATCGGCCCGACCCTTGTTGACGCGGACCTCGCCCGAGCGGATGACGCGATAGAGATGCGTCTTCGGCACGCCCTTGAGCAGCTTGACGAGAAAGTTGTCGAGGCGCTGGCCGGCCGAATCCTCGCCGACCAGGACGCGAGAGGCGGCAGGAATCGGCGTTGCCGGGGCCTGACCCGCAGCCGACACCCGAGTCCGGGCGCCTTTCGCCCCTATAATCCGCTGGTCCACCAATGTTGCCGTAAGTGCCTGATTTTTCAGAGTTTACTTTGCACGCGGCTTCTGCAGTGGCGGTCGGGCATGAGGCCCGACCACCGGTGATGCAACGCTCTCGCGCTGCAGCGGGCCGCGTCCCCAAGTGACGCGGCGGCGGCGGTCCGAGGCGGCAGAGCAAACAAGAACGAACCCCGAGCAAAGGTTTCCGGGCCAGAGAATCAAGGAAGCGGCGGCTCACAAGTCCCCGCGCCCCAACAGCTCCGGCCTGCGTCCAGTGTCTCCAGAGCGGATGTCGATCCCAGTCATTTCCCCACGGCGCCTCGGGCGTCCGCCGTCGCGGCCTCGTGCTGCCGACGCGGGCGCAGCGCACGCCGTTGCGGCATGGCTGCCCGACGAGCGCCCGGCAGGTGGCAGGCCCTCGCGGCAAGCCGGCCTCCCGGACCTGTCCCGCACCACTGCCACGCGCGCGCCAACGCTGCACGCACGACCGGTCCACTGACCGGCCGCTGCGCACAGTCCAGGGCGATTCTCAGGTTCTCTCACGTTTCTCGTGCATCGAATCGTCGCCCCGGCCTGAAAGGCCGATGGCGGCTGTCTGAAGGCGCGGCGGATACGCCGCGCGGCAAGGAGTGCACATGAAGCGCATGCTGATCAACGCGACGCAGCCCGAAGAGCGTCGCCTGGCGATCGTCGACGGCCAGAAGCTGATGGATTTCGAGACCGAGATCGAAGGTCGCGAACCACGCAAAGGCAACATCTACAAGGCCGTCGTGACACGGGTCGAGCCCTCGCTCGAAGCCTGTTTCGTCGACTACGGCGAGGACCGCCACGGCTTCCTGCCGTTCAAGGAAATCTCCAAGAACTACTTCCGCGAAGGCACCGACGCGCGCACCGCGCGCATCCAGGATGCGATCCGCGACGGCGACTCGCTGCTGGTCCAGGTCGAAAAGGAAGAGCGCGGCAACAAGGGCGCGGCGCTGACGACCTTCGTCAGCCTAGCGGGACGCTACCTCGTGCTGATGCCGAACAACCCGCGCGGCGGCGGCGTCTCGCGCCGCATCGAGGGTGAGGACCGTGAGGAGCTGAAGGAGAACCTCGACCAGCTCGAATACCCGAAAGGCATGAGCCTGATCGCCCGCACCGCCGGCATCGGCCGCACCGCGCCCGAGCTGCAGTGGGACCTCAACTACATGCTCAAGCTCTGGACCGCCATCGACGGCGCGGCCAAGTCGGGCAAGGGCGCCTTCCTGATCTACCAGGAGTCGTCGCTGGTGATCCGCGCCATCCGCGATTACTTCACCGCCGACGTCGGCGAGATCCTGATCGACACCGACGACATCTACGACCAGGCGATGCAGTTCATGACCCACGTGATGCCCGAGACGGCGCACAAGGTCAAGCGCTACAAGGACGACGCCGCCCTCTTCTCGCGCTTCCAGATCGAGCACCAGATCGAGACCGCGTTCGCGCGCACCGTCAATCTGCCGTCCGGCGGCGCGATCGTGATCGACCACACCGAGGCGCTGGTCTCGGTCGACGTCAACTCCGCGCGCTCGACGCGCGGCAGCGACATCGAGGAGACCGCCACCCGGACCAATCTCGAAGCCGCCGACGAGATCGCGCGCCAGATGCGGCTGCGCGACCTCGGCGGCCTGATCGTCGTCGACTTCATCGACATGGAAGAGTCGAAGAACCGGCGCGAGGTCGAGACGCGGCTGCGCGACGCGCTGCGCTCGGATCGCGCCCGGGTCCAGTTCTCCTCCATCAGCAAGTTCGGCCTGCTCGAGATGAGCCGCCAGCGCCTGCGCCCGGCGCTCAGCGAAGGCTCGCACATCACCTGCCCGCGCTGCAACGGCACCGGCCACATCCGCGACACCGAATCGTCGGCGCTGCAGATCCTGCGGATGGTCCAGGAAGAGTCGATGAAGGACAACACCGCGGCGGTGCACGTCCAGGTGCCGGTCGAGGTGACATCGTTCCTGCTGAACGAGAAGCGCACCGAGATCACCAAGATCGAGCTGAAGCAGCGCGTGACCGTGCTGCTGGTGCCGAACAAGACGCTGGAGACGCCCAACTACCGTCTCGAGCGCCTCCGCCACGACGATCCGCGCCTGGAGAACCTGCAGGCGAGCTACACCATGATCGACGAGCCGGAAGACGAAGTCGGCATCACGCGACGCGAGAAGACCAAGGCCAAGCAGGAGCCGGTCATCAAGGGCCTGCTGCCGGAAACCCCGGCACCGCAACCGGCGCCGAAGGCCGAGCCCGCGCCGATCGTGGCGGCGCCCGCGCCGGTGGCGATGCCGGCCGCGAACCCCGCCGCCGGCGGCGGATTCTTCTCCTGGGTCAAGGGCCTGTTCGGCGCCGAGGAAGCCGTCCCGACGAAGCCGTCGGCAACACCATCGACGACGTCCGGCTCCGGCGCCGCAGCGGCCGGCACGCCGCGGAGCGGGGAGGCGCGCAGCGATCGCGGTGAACGCGGAGGCCGCGGTGGCCGCGGCGGGCGGGACGGACGTCGCGGCGAAGGCCGCGGTGAGCGTGGCGACGGTCGGGGCGAGGGTCGCGGCGGTCGCGACGGCCGCGGCCGCCAGGCCGAGCGGACCGGTGGCGACGACGCCGCCCGCGCCGCGGCACCCGATGCCGCCCGGCGCGAGGACGGCCCTCGCCAGGAACGCAGTGAGCCGCGCGAAGGGCGCAACGAGAACCGCGGCGAAGGTCGCGGTGGCCGCGGTGGCGAAGGCCGTGGCGGCGAACGCATGGAGGCTCGGGGTGACCGAGGCGAGGGGCGTGGTGACCGCGGTGAGGGGCGTGGCGACCGCGGCGAAGGCCGCGGTGAGAACCGCGTGGAGGTACGCGGCGAGTCTCGTGGTGAGCAGCCCTCCGACGTCGAGGGCGGCACCCGCGTTGACAGCACTCGCGGAGAAGGAAGAGGCGAAGGTCGCGGCGAGGGCCGCCGCGGCGGCCGCGGCGAACGTGATGGCCGGCGTGACGCGCCGATCGCAGCACCTGGCCCCGACACGCCAGCCGACGCGACTGTCGGCGCCGAGGGCTTCACCGACACGCAGCCGGGAGCAGAGCGGTCCGAGTCGACGGATGCGAACGGCGAACGCCAGCCGGGCCGCCGGCGCAATCGTCGCGGTGGACGTGGCGGTCGGGACCGCGATGACGCGCGTCCCCTTGACGCAGAGGGCAACGTCATCGCGACGGACACCCCCGTGACCGACGCGGCGCCAGAGGAAGTCGACGCCGTCCGCGCTGCCGACGACGAGTCGCTGCCCACCCTCGAGGGCACGAATGCCGATCCGGAGCAGCGAACCGAGGCCGGTGAAGGTCGGCGTCGTGGCCGCGGCGGCCGGGGTCGTCGGGACCGTGCGGACGATGACCGCGGTGCTTCAGGAGCTGGCGTTCCGGCGGCAAGCGACGACTATCGTGGCGCGGACGATCTGGGCGCTTCCGCGCCTGAGGATCGCCGCGACGTCGAGCCGCGCTTCGAAGCCGAACACGCGCGGCCGAGTCAGGCCTTCGAACCGCGGGCCGAGCAATCGTCCGCATTCGCGGAGCCCCTCGCCGCGCGGCCGGAGGTGATGCCCAGCATGGTCGCGCCGCAGCCCGTGGAGGCGACACCCGTAGTCGCCGAGCGTCCGGCAGCGCCGGCGCAGGCCGCGGCGGCACCGTTCGAGCTTCCGCTCGACAACCTGGAAGCGATCGCAGAGGCCGCTGGCCTCGAATGGGTCAACTCGGACGCCGAGAAGATCCGCGCGGTGCAGGACGCGATGGCCAGCGAGCCACCCGCGCCCCGGGTCGCCCGCGAGCGCGCTCCGGTGAAGCTCTCGGAAGAGGGGCCGCTGGTGCTGGTCGAGACGCGCAAGGACCTTTCTCAGGTCAAGCTGCCGTTCGAGGCGACTCCGCAGGAGACGCAGGGCAGGGTCTGATACCCCTGCCGCGATGACAGACGCCGCCTCCGGGCGGCGTCTTGCCTTGCGCGGGTCGCGTTGCACCGGCCATGGCGCCGCACGCGTCGTTTAGCCGGGATGGTGCGTCCATGATGGAACGCCTGCGCGTTCGTCAGTTCCGGCGGGCCGCGCCGGCGCGGCCCGCGGACATCAGGGCAGACGTTCGAGAGCGCGCTGGTAGGCCGGCTGATGCATCAGTTCGTCCCAAGTGCAGGGGGCGGTCTGCGGCAACAGGTCGAGACGCCGAGCCTCGCTGTCCGCGTCGGCCTGCCATTCGCCGCGTCCCTGCGCGGCGAGCAGTCCGTCGAGCAGATCGTCAACGGCGGCGCCGCCGTCGATCGACTGATTGCACAGCAGCACCATGTCGCAGCCCGCGCCGAGCGCGAGCGCGGCTGCCTCGGCATAGGTGACCTCGACACCGTCGACCTGACGTGCGCCCGCCATGCTGAGGTCGTCGCTGAAGACGGCGCCGGTGAAGCCGAGCTGAAGGCGCAGGATGTCCTTGAGCCAGCGCGGCGAAAAGCCGGCTGGCCGGGAGTCGACCTTCGGATAGACGACGTGCGCGGGCATGACGCTGGCCAGGCAGGTGCTGAGCCACTCGTACGGCCGGGCATCCTCGGCGAGGATGGCGCGCAACGAACGGCGGTCGATCGGGACGTCGACATGGCTGTCGGCCTTGACCCAGCCATGCCCCGGAAAGTGCTTGCCGCAGTTGTGCATGCCGGCGAGCAGCAGTCCGTGCATCAGGGCCTTGGCCAGCACGGTGACGACACGCGGGTCGCGGTGGAAGGCGCGGTCGCCGATGACGCCGCTCTCGCCGTGGTCGAGGTCGAGGACCGGCGTGAAGCTGAGATCGACGCCGCAGGCGCGCAGCTCGGCACCCAGCACGTGTCCCGCGGCCGTAGCGGCGTCAATGGCGGTCATGGCACCGGCGCCCTCGTCGCGCATCCAGAGTTCGCCCAGGACGCGCATCGGCGGCAGATGGGTATAGCCGTCGGTGCGAAAACGCTGGACGCGTCCGCCTTCGTGGTCGACGCAGATCAGCAGGTCCGGACGAATCGACTTGATCTCGGCCGCGAGCCCGGTCAGCTGGACCCGGTCGACCCAGTTGCGTGCGAACAAGGTCAGGCCACCGGTCAACGGGTGGCGCAGGCGCCGCCGATCGTCGTCGGTGAGCGCCAAGCCGGCGATGTCGAGAACGACGGGTGCATGTTCGGTCATCGAGATTCCTCGTGTTCGACGACGACGAAGCTGGCCGCGAAGTCGGCCTCGTCGGTGACACTGACATGGGCTCGCAGGCGTCGGGCCGCGAACCAGTCGGCGAGTTCGCCATGAAGCCTGATCTCGGGCTTGCCGGAGGACGCCTTGACGACTTCGCAGTGCCGCCACGACATCGGCATGCGCATGCCCAGCCCGATGGCCTTGGAGAAAGCCTCCTTGGCCGAGAAGCGCGTCGCGAGATAACGCAGGCCGCGTTCCTCGACGCGGTCGCGCCGGCTGCGGAAGACCTCGATCTCGTGCGGCCCCAGCACCCTTTCGGCGAAGCGCTCGCCGCGCCGGGCGACGACGGCGGCGACCCGGCGCACGTCGCAGATGTCGGTGCCGATGCCGTAGATCATGGCGCGGCGCCCGCTGCGGCGAGATGGATGCAGCGCCGGTAGGCGCGCACCGTCTCCGCCAGGCCGAGCTCCAAGGCCTCGGCGATGAGCGCATGACCGATCGAAACTTCGAGCACGCCCGGAACCGCGCGCAGAAAATCGGTCAGGTTGGCGCGATTGAGGTCGTGTCCGGCGTTGACGCCCAGCCCCGCGCGGAGCGCCGCTTCGGCGCTGGCCACGAACTCTGCCAGCACCGCGGCCGACTGTGCCGAACCATGGGCCTTGGCGTAGCGCTCGGTATAGAGCTCGACGCGGTCGGCACCGAGGGTCCGAAGGGTGGCCATGGCGCCAGGTTCGGGATCCATGAACACGCTGACGCGCACGCCGAGGGCATGCGCCGCGGCAATCACCGGCCTCAAGCGATCGGCATCGGCGGGCAGCCGCCAGCCATGGTCCGACGTCGCCTGCCCGGAGCTGTCGGGGACGAATGTGCACTGATGCGGCCGCACGGCTTCGATGAAGGGCATCAGGTCGTGAAAGGGATTGCCCTCGATGTTGAACTCGGCCTGGGGCTGCGCCTTCATCAGGTCGGCCAGGGCGGCGACGTCGCCAGCCCGGATGTGGCGCTCATCGGGGCGCGGGTGGATCGTGATGCCCTCGGCACCGGCGTCCAGGGCGATCGACGCGGCCCGGACCACACTCGGGACGTCGCCGGCGCGGCTGTTGCGCAGCAGGGCCACCTTGTTGACGTTGACGGAGAGCGCCGTGGCGCCGCGATGGCGTTCGAGTCCGCTGGTGACGAAGGGGTTCATCGGAGTGGCGATGTGGCGTTGCCGCGGCGCGCTGGCCAGCGGTGAAGCATCTCAAGGGTCCAAGTTCTGCGCCTCGATCATCACCTGGCGCGTGCGCAGCAAGGTCGAGCCCAGATGATAGTGAAGCTGTGCGCGCAGCAGGCCCTTGAGCTCCGGCAGGGCCACCGCGCAGGCTTGCTGCAGGGCATCGAGACTGCCGTGCTCGAGCGCGGCCTGCAGCCCGATCAGCGCGGCGCCGCTCAGCGCCGCGTCCCCGGTGCGGGGCGCTCCGACTCCGGAGTCGGGCAGCAGGGTGTAGCGACCACCCTCGCTGACCGACTGCTGCGTCTGCGTCGCCACGCTCAGGTCCGGCAGGACGCCGATCTCGCGCAGCAGCGTCAGTTCGAAGGCGCGCAGCGCCGCCTCGGTGCGGCCGTCGTCGATGCCGAGCGCAGCGATCGTTCCGGCGTAGGCATCGAACAGCGCGGGATGCGGGTCGTGGCGCGCGAGGAGCTTCATCAGCAGTTCGTTGAGATAGAAGCCGCTGAACAGCGCCGCGCCGGTCAGCATCGGCTGGCCACCAGCCCATTCCGCTGAGCGCAAGTTCTGCACCTCGGCCGCACCCTCCTCCCCGGCCGAGCGGCCGAGTGCAATAGTGATGCGCTGGAATGGCAGCAGCACTGCGCGCAGCTGCGAGTACGGCCGCTTGGCGCCCTTGGCCGCCACCGCCAGCCGTCCTTGCTCGCGTGTCAGGAGATCGAGAATGAGGCTCGATTCGCTCCAGTCGTAGCGATGCAGGACGAAGGCGGTCAGCGCCGTGCCGGTTCGCGGCGACCGCGACGCCATCACGCCGACGCCGCGCGGGCCCCGCGATCCCGCGCCTTCATTCGTAGCCGTAGCTGCGCAGGTGGGCCTCGTCGGCGGCCCAGCCGGAGCGGACCTTGACCCAGAGCTCGAGGAACACTTTCGCGTCGAGCAGCTTTTCCAGCTCCTGGCGGGTCTCCGAGCCGATCCGTTTCAAGCGCTCGCCGCCGGCGCCGATGATCATGCCCTTGTGGGCATCGCGCTCGACGACGATGCTGGCGGCGATGCGACGCAGGTTGCCTTCCTCCTCGTACCTGTCGATCACGACCGTCGACGTGTACGGCAACTCGTCGCCGGTCAGCCGGAAAAGCTTCTCGCGGATGATCTCGCTCGCAAGGAACCGGTCGCTGCGGTCGGTGAGCGCATCGGCCTCGTGGAACCACGGCTGCTCCGGCAGGTACGGACGGACGATCTTCAGCAGGCGGCCGACATCGGCCTCTCGTTTGGCCGACATCGGCACGAACTCGGCGAAGGGATGGCGCTGCTGCATCTGCTGCAGCCAGGGCGCCAGATCGGCGCGGCGCTGGACCGCATCGAGCTTGTTGGCGACGAGGATCGCGGGCTTGCCCGGGGGCACCAGCGCCAGCACCTGGGCGTCGTCGTCGCCGAAGCGGCCGGCCTCCACGACCAGGAGCACGACGTCGACGTCGCCGAGCACGCCCTGTACGGTGCGGTTGAGCGTGCGATTGAGAGCGGCCGCGTGCCGCGTCTGGAAGCCGGGCGTGTCGACGAAGACGTACTGCGCCTCGTCGAGCGTGCGAATGCCGGTGATGCGATGCCGCGTCGTCTGGGCCTTGTCCGAGGTGATGCTGATCTTCTGGCCGACGAGCGCGTTCAGCAAGGTGGACTTGCCGACGTTGGGCCTGCCGACGATGGCAACCAGGCCACAGCGCAGCGCCGCGGGTTGCGCGGCGGAAGGCGTCTCGGGGCTGGCCATCGGATCCGCTACGACTGCAGCGGACTCCCCGGCTTGTCGCTCGCCTTCAGGGAATCGAGCATGCGGCGCGCAGCCTCCTGCTCGGCGGCGCGACGCGACCGGCCTTCGCCCGATTCGGTCAGGTTGAGCGCCGGGACGGCACACTCGACCTCGAAGGTCTGGGCATGGGCCTGCCCGCGGGTTGCGCTGATGCGGTAGCCCGGGACCGGCAGGCGCCGCGCCTGCAGCCATTCCTGGAGCTCGGTTTTGGCGTCCTTGCTCCAGCTCGCCAGGTCGGTCGTCTCGATGATTTCGCCGAAGAGACGCTGAACGACGCCACGGGCGGCTTCGAACCCGCCTTCCTGGAACGTCGCTCCGATCAGAGCCTCGAGTGCATCGGCAAGTATCGACGCCCTGAGCGCACCGCCGCCGCGGGCTTCGCCCTCGCCGAGCCGCAACATTTCCGGCAGCCCGAGCTGCAGCGCCATGCGGTGCAGGCTGTCCTCGCGCACCAGGTGGGCGCGAACGCGCGTCAGGTCACCTTCGTCGGATCCTGCGAAACGCTCGAAGAGCAGGCTCGAGATCACCAGGCTCAGGACCGCATCGCCCAGGAACTCGAGGCGCTCGTTGTGATCGGCGCCGAAACTGCGGTGGGTGAGCGCGCGGTCGAGCAGGCCTGCATCGCCGAAGCGATAGCCGGTGCGCTGCTGAAGCGCTTCTACGTGGTTGTCCATGGAACTGGATGCCGTATCGGGCACTGGCCCGGGGAGCGCCGGGCTCCCCGCCCCGCGCCTACTTCGATCGCCCCTCGTACTTGATGAGGATGTAGACCGGCTTCATCAACTCGATTTCCTTGTCGTACGCGAACTGGATGACGACCCTGTCGTTCTCCTTCGTGACGACCAGGTCCTTGCCTCCGATGGAGGTTATCGCGTATTCAATATCCTTCTGCTTGTCGAAGGCGTTGCGGATCTCGGGCACCGTGCTGGCGCCTTCCGTGGCGATCTTGTTGACCGCCCGCTGGATCGTGAAATACTCGTTCAAGGTCGGCAGTACCCGCATGCCCACGAGCGCCACGAAACCGACGACGATGGCCCAGAACAGCAGCCCGAACATCGTGACGCCGCGCTGTCGAGCGCCGCGCTGAAGCACTACACGCATTCCGCATCCTCCAGCCATGGCGGGCCTGCGACGGTCAATGGAAAGTCCCGATCCGCTTCAGGTTGCTGAAGTTCATCCAGACCAGGAACGCCTTGCCGACGATGTTCTCGTCCGGCACGAATCCCCAGTACCGCGAATCCTGGGAGTTGTCCCGGTTGTCGCCCATCATGAAATAGTTACCCGGTGGGACCTTGCAGGTCACCCCTTCGGCACTGTAGCGGCAGTTCTCGCGATGAGGGAACGCGATCTGGTCCTCGGGCCCATAAAACGGCCTGGATTGAGGATTAATGAGGATGCCGTGGCGCGTCTGGCCCAGCGTCTCGACGAATTCCGGGAAGTAGCGCAACGACTCGTCGTCGTAGTAGCCGGGTGGCGGCGTCGGTTCCGTCGGCACCGCCTGGCCGTTGACATACAGCTGCTGGTTGCGAAACGAGATCTCGTCGCCCGGCACGCCGACGACTCGCTTGATGTAGTCGACGCTCGTGTCCTTCGGGTAGCGAAAGACCATCACGTCGCCGCGCTCCGGGACGTGGTTGTCGATGATCTTCTTGTTGACGACCGGCAGGCGAATGCCGTAGTGGAACTTGTTGACGAGGATCAGGTCGCCGACGATCAGCGTCGGGATCATCGAGCCGGAGGGAATCTTGAACGGCTCGAACAGGAACGAACGCAGCAGGAAGACGACCAGGATCACGGGGAACAGTCCCGCGGTCCAGTCGAGCCACCACGGCTGCATCAACAGCGCATGGCGCGCGCTCCCCGTGTCGTCGTCGACCTTGTCGATGCCCTGGCGGGCGAGGCTCTCGCGCCGCGCCGCGTCCTGTTGTTCGAACGTGGCGGCGGCCCGCAGCCGACGCGGCGCGAAGTAAAAGCGCTCGGCCAGCCAATAGAAGAACGTGACGACGGTGAGGATGAACAGGAGCAGCGAGAAGTTGCCCGTCCACTTGCCGAAGTACCAGCCCCCGAGGAAAACGGCCAGGCAGGCGTAGAGCAAACCGGTCAGAGAACCCATCAATCGTCCACCTGGAGTATGGCCAGAAACGCCTCCTGCGGCACCTCGACGGAGCCGATCTGCTTCATGCGCTTCTTGCCGGCCTTCTGCTTTTCGAGGAGCTTCTTCTTGCGGGTGATATCGCCGCCGTAGCACTTGGCGATCACGTTCTTGCGCAGCGCCTTGATTGTCTCACGCGCGATGATGTTGGCCCCGATGGCCGCCTGCACCGCAACGTCGTACATCTGGCGCGAAATCAGCTCGCGCATCTTCGAGACCACCGCGCGCCCTCGATACTGGCTCTGGCCGCGGTGGACGATGATCGACAGCGCGTCGACCCGATCGCCGTTGAGCAGGATGTCGACCTTGACGACATCGGCGGCGCGGTACTCCTTGAACTCGTAGTCCATCGAGGCGTAGCCGCGCGAGACGCTCTTCAACTTGTCGAAGAAGTCGAGCACGATTTCCGCGAGCGGCATTTCGTAGGTGAGCAACACCTGGCGGCCGTGATAGGCCATGTTGATCTGGTTGCCGCGCTTGAGGTTGGCCAGCGTCATCACCGGGCCGACGTACTCCTGAGGCATGTAGAGATGGACGGTCACGATCGGCTCGCGGATCTCGGCAATCCGGCCGGGATCGGGCAACTTAGACGGGTTCTCGATCTCCAGCAACTCGCCGCTGTTGAGCTCCACCTGGTAGACCACCGACGGCGCCGTGGTGATCAGATCCTGGTCGAACTCGCGTTCCAGCCGCTCCTGCACGATTTCCATGTGCAGCAGACCAAGGAAACCGCAGCGAAATCCGAATCCGAGGGCCTGGCTGACTTCGGGCTCGTAGCGCAGCGAGGAGTCGTTGAGCTTGAGCTTCTCGAGCGCGTCGCGCAGCTGGTCGTACTCGCTGGCTTCCGTGGGGTACAGCCCGGCGAAGACCTGCGGCTGGATCTCCTTGAAGCCCGGCAGCGCCTCGGTGGCGACGCCGGCGTTGTTCGGCAGCTTCTTCTCGAGGGTGATCGTGTCGCCGACCTTGGCCGCCTGCAGCTCCTTGATGCCGGCGATCACGAAGCCCACCTCCCCGGCGGACAGCCGTTCGCGCGGGACCGAGTTCGGCGTGAAGACGCCGAGCTGCTCGGCGCCGAAGACCGCGTCGCTGGCCATCAGGCGGATGCGTTCGCCGCGTCCGAGGGAGCCGTCGACGACACGGATCAACATCACGACGCCGACGTAGTTGTCGAACCAGGAGTCGACGATCATGGCCCGCAGCGGCCCGTCCGGCCGGCCGCGCGGTGCCGGCATGCGCTGGACGACCGCCTCCAGGATGTCGTCGATGCCCTCGCCTGTCTTCGCGCTGCAGGGAATGGCGTCGTCCGCATCGATGCCGATCACGTCCTCGATCTCGGCCCGCGCCCGCGCCGGGTCGGCCTGGGGAAGGTCCATCTTGTTGAGGACCGGGACGACTTCCACGCCCAGGTCCAGCGCCGTGTAGCAATTGGCCACCGTCTGCGCTTCCACCCCCTGGCTCGCGTCGACGACGAGCAGCGCGCCTTCGCAGGCCGACAGCGACCGGCTGACCTCGTACGAGAAGTCGACGTGGCCCGGGGTGTCGATCAGGTTGAGGTTGTAGGTCTCCCCGTTTCGGGCGACGTACTCCAGCGACGCGGTCTGGGCCTTGATGGTGATGCCGCGCTCACGCTCGATGTCCATCGAGTCGAGCACCTGCGCTTCCATCTCGCGGTCGCTGAGTCCGCCGCATCGCTGGATCAGACGATCGGCAAGGGTGGACTTGCCGTGGTCGATGTGGGCAATGATCGAGAAATTACGTATGTGGTCCATGGCTGGCGCGACGTGCTCGAGACGGGTAGTTGCGGGTCAGACGGCGCAGGCCGTTTCAGCGCAAGCCCGGGATCGCGGAGCGATGCAAAGGCGCGAATCGCGCCGTGCTGAGAGTAAAAAAAAGGCACGTCGAACGAATGACGCGCCTTCCAACAAAACGTATTGGCAACTGCTTGTTGGGACTTCATTGTAGTCAGAAGAACCGGGCGGAAAACCGCGCCGTTGCTGGATTTCTTGTCGTTGCGAGACGCCAACAGCAAAAAATCTCCACAGGTTATCCACAAATAGCTGTGGACGGATTGGGGGTAATTCGGGAATGCGTTCGGAGCATCGCAACCGGGTCTCCTGGCGCCAACCGGAGACCCCACCCGAAGTCTTCAACCGCTCTCTCAGTCCCATCGCGTGTCGGTGCCATGTAAGCGGTCACCAACAGAAATTTTCAGCCATTGGGGGCTCGGGATTTCCGATCGGCACCGAAGGCTTCAGGACCCGCAGCCGGCTCCGTTGGCCGGAGTGAGCCCTCGACGAAGTCATCGCCAGAATCGCCAGATACGGGTTTTCCCTCATTTCTGCCCGGGCCGGACGATGACGAAGTTGACACCGTCACCGCGCCGCACCAGCAGTGTCGCCGGCTTGTTCTTGTCCAGCTTGGCCGCCAGCGTCTCGAACTGCTTGGCGTTGCCGATCTCGACATTGTCGATCGCGATGATGATGTCGCCCTCGCGGAGACCCGCGCGTTGTGCGGGGCCCTCGACGCTGTCGACTTTCACGCCGCCCTTGAGCTTCAATTCGCGCCGCTGCGCATCGGTGAGGTCGGAGACGCCAAGGCCGAGCGAGGTCGTGGACGGCTGTGGGGCCTTCGGTGCATCGCGCTCGGCGCCACGGCGCGGTCGCTCGGCCTCGAACTCGGCGACGGTGACGGCCAGATCCTTGTACGCGCCGCGGCGGTAGACCTGGAGCGCGGCTTTGCCGCCCGGCTTCATGCCGCCGATGATGCGCGGCAGGTCTCCCGACTTCTCGACGGTGCGCCCCTCCACCTTGGTGATGATGTCGCCGGCTTCGACACCGCCCTTCTCCGCCGGGCCGCCGGATTCGACGCTGCGCACCAGCGCGCCCGTCGGCTTGCCCAGGCCGATGGACTCGGCCACATCCTTGGTCACCTGATCGATCACGACGCCGATCCGACCGCGGATGACGCGGCCGCTGGCGCGGAGTTGCTCGACCACGCGCGAGGCTTCGTCGATCGGAATCGCAAAGGAGATTCCCATGTATCCGCCGGATCGGCTGTAGATCTGCGAGTTGATGCCGACGACCTCGCCGCGCATGTTGATCAGCGGACCGCCCGAGTTGCCAGGATTGATCGCGACGTCGGTCTGGATCAGCGGCAGGAAGTCACCGGTATCGCGGGACTTGGCGCTGACGATGCCGGCCGTGACGGTGTTCTCGAGGCCGAACGGAGACCCGATGGCAATCACCCATTCCCCGACCTTCAACCGCGAGTAGTCGCCGGTGCGGACGAACGGCAGCCCGGCGGCCTCGATCTTGACGAGGGCGACATCGGTCCGCTTGTCCGAGCCTATCGTCCGGGCCTTGAATTCGCGCTTGTCGGTGAGCGTGACGAGGACCTCTTCCGCGCCGTCGACGACATGGGCATTGGTGATCACGTAACCGTCGGCGCTCAGGATGAAACCCGATCCCACGCCGCGCTGCTGCGGCTCGCCTTCGGCTCCCGGAGGCTGGTTGCCGCGTGGCGTCGGCCGATTCGGAATCGGAATCCCGAAGCGCCGGAAGAACTCCAGCATGTCGTCGTCGAGTTCCGGTCCGACCCCGTTGCGGGCGGCGCGTGCTCTTTCGGTGGTGCGGATATTGACGACCGCCGGGCCGACCTTCTCGACCAGTTCGGTGAAGTCCGGCAGCGACTGGGCCCGAACCGGCGTCGGCGCGACGCCGACGATCAATCCGAGCGCGAGGGCGAGCGCTGCCGCCCACGGTCCCGGTCGCGCCGCGTGGGCGAGCGAAATCACCTGAATCTGCATGTCCATGTCCATCGTTCGACTCAGCCGGGGTGTGCTTGGACGCGCGGCCCGGCCAGGTCCAGCGCGCCACGCGAATGCTAGCTACTTCCTGCGCTCGAGCCCGTTGGCGAAGAGTCGCAGCGTGTTCGCGGGGACATCGCCGATCACCGTGACCCACCAATCGCCCTGGCGCATCGACAGCGTTCGCGTCGCTCCCACCCCTGCGACCATGGGCTCGGGATGCCGCCGGGGCTGGAACGGCTCGATGAAGACGGACACGTAGGTCATGCCGTCGGCGTAGATGGCCTGAAGCACCTGCTGAGCGCTGCCCGCAGCCTCCGCGTCTCCGGGATTGTCCATCTCGCGGTTGACGCATCGCACGAGGCGGAATCCGGGCGCCATCTGACGCATCGTCCACCCTTCGGCCTCCAGCCGCGTGGGCCGTAGCACCGGGCGCAGGATGCGGAAACCGTCGAGCTTGCGCATCGGCCGCAGGACGCTGTCAGGCTGTGCCTTGCCACCGATCACGACATCGGAAAATGCCGACGTCTCGAGGACATCACCGCGATCGCTCAACACGTCGGTGCGCAGCAGCAAACCCGACGCCCTGTCAGACCAGAGCCGGTAGCCGTAGCGCAAACCGTCCTTCGGCTTGACGATCAGCACGTCGGCCTCGTGCCCCGCGACGCGGTCGAGGCCCAGAAGTTTCACCTCGTACCAGTCGCCCACGCCTTCGCCGCCGGCCTGCAGCAGCGCGGGGAACGAGTTCAGCAGGTCGCGCTGCTCGACCACGGCGACCCGGCTCGCCGGCCAGACGGTGTGCACCAGGTCGTTGAAGCGAAAGACGTTGCGCGCCTTGCCGTCGAGAGACTCGATGCGTTCGTAGGTGTTCGACCCCTCGCAGTAGTGCGCCATCCGGGCGCTGGCGACGCCGCCGCCACTGCTGACCACGAAGGTCCCCTGGTAGTTCTGGCGCCCCGCGGCCTGGTGGATCCGGGTCAACCACGTCTTCGCATCACGAGCGACAGGCTCCTCGGCCGCCTCGCGCCGACTCTGCGCCCAGGCGCTCGTCGAGCACAGCAAGGCGATGCAGGCAAGGGTAAGCGCAAAGCGCGGACGCGTCAGCATGCGCGCTGGACTAGCGACTCGTCGCTTCGACGGCGGCGCGGCGCAGGTACGTCGACGGCACGGCGAGCGCCGAACTGCCGGGGAACTGCTTGTGCGCGGCCAGATAGTTGTCGAGGCGCACATCGCGGATCAGGCCGCCGTCCATCGTTCCCGCCGGCACAGTCCGGTCCGAGGCGAGCATTCCGCTGGGGGGCGCCACCGTTCCGACCGGAACGACTCCAGCGCCCTGGCTCTCGACTCTCGCGATCGTCGTCGCCGGCGGGGCGTCGGTCGAGCCGCCGCGCGTCAGCATGAACACCCCGGCGACGGCCACGAAACCGGCAGCCACGGCACCCGAGGCTTTCCAGACCGCCGTTGCGCGAGCGCGGCCGGGCCGTTCACCCACCCGCTGGCGGGCAGCTTCGGAGGCGACGAAGGGTGCCAGAACCACCGGCTCCACTGCGAGGCGGGCGCGAAGGCTCATCAGGAACTCCGCATCACGGGCCGGATCGGTCGCGAGGTCCTCGGATCGCAGCACGTCGCCGATCAGCTGGTACACCCGCCAGGAGGCCTGTACCGTCGTGTCGGCACGCCATGCTGCGCATGTCGTCACGACCGCGGCGTCGTCCAGTTCGCCATCGGCCAGAGCGGACAGCTGCTCCAGCCGCCTCGGATCGCTTTCGATTTCATTCGACATCATGTCTCCATCATTCCACTTCGCCGCGCCGATCGGACGCCGACGTCACCAGCGCTCCCCGGTCCTGGACTCCAGCAAAGGCCGCAAGCGCTGGGCAATCGCCTCGCGGGCCCGAAATATCCTCGAGCGCACGGTGCCGATCGGGCAGTTCATCATGTCCGCGATTTCCTCGTAGCTGAGCCCTTCGATCTCCCGCAGGGTGATCGCCTGGCGCAGTTCCTCGGACAGCGCTGCGATCGCTAAGTTCACTGCTGCGGCAATCTGCTTGCTCGCCAGCACGGCCTCCGGGGTCTCGCCGTCCGTTAGTTCGTTCTCGACCCGCGAAGTTTCGTCGTCTTCGTCGCGCGCCGACGAGCGGGAGGATTCCGAGACCAAAGGGTCGCGTTTGAGCTCCATCAGCGCCTTCTTCGCCGTATTGACGGCGATCCGGTACAGCCAGGTGTAGAAGGCGCTGTCCCCGCGGAACTGCGGAATCGCCCGGTAGGCACGGATGAAGGTCTCCTGGGCGATATCGGGCACGAGATCGACGTCGCGGACCATGCGCCCGATGAGGCGTTCGATGCGGCGCTGGTACTTGACCACCAGCATCTCGAACGCCTTGACATCCCCGAGCCGGACGCGCTCCACGAGGGCGGCGTCGGCGTCCTTGGCGCTCATCAAGTGTGCTGCCTCTTTACGGCTGCGTGAACCGCGCAGCGCAAGGCATGCCAGGGCACTTCAAGACCAGGGCGCTGGACCGGCAACCACGACAGCTGTCGTCCTGTCGATCCTTCGGGGACAAAGCGCAGCAGCATCCAGTTTCCAAGGTCGATCGCCACGTGCAGTTCTCCGGCGACCGGTTCGAGGCCCATCTTCGCCAGCCACCACTGCGCGCCGTCCCAGCGCAGTGCGAACGGCCCGATGCGAAGAGCGGCCAGGGCCGAGCCGAGGACGCCGGCAGAGCCGAGTCCGACAGCCCACCGAAGACCCCACGGCTGCTGCGCACCGACCGCCACGAGCCACGCTACGACGACCGCGGCGGTTCCCAACGCCAACGTCAGCAGCGCCGCGTGCCAGCAGCCGAAGCGCTGCAGCGTCACTTCAATCGTCGGGGGCGCGCGCATGGGCGCTGCGGGAGCATCGCAAGCGCGGGTTCAGACGCGCTTGAAAACCAACGTTCCGTTGGTGCCGCCGAAGCCGAAGTTGTTCTTCACGGCGTACTCGATCTTCATCGGCCGCGCCTCGTTCGCGCAGTAGTCCAGGTCGCAGGCCGGATCCTGGTTGAAGATGTTGATCGTCGGCGGGGCGATCTGGCGCTCGATGGCCAACGCGGTGAACACCGACTCGATGCCGCCGGCGCCGCCCAGCAGGTGCCCGGTCATCGACTTGGTCGAACTGACGACGAGCTTGCGCGCCTGCTCACCGAAGGCAAGCTTGATCGCGTTGGTCTCGTTGACATCGCCCAGAGGCGTCGACGTGCCGTGGGCATTGAGGTACTGGACCTGGTCCGGATCGATGCGGGCATTGCGCAGCGCGGCCTTCATGGAGCGCTTCGGCCCATCGACGTTGGGCGCCGTCATGTGAAAGGCGTCGGCGCCCATCCCGTAACCGGCGAGCTCGGCGTAGATCTTCGCGCCACGACGCTTCGCGTGCTCGTACTCCTCGAGCACGACCACGCCGGCGCCTTCGCCGAGCACGAAACCGTCGCGATCGCGATCCCACGGGCGCGACGCGGTCTGCGGGTCGTCGTTGCGGGTGGAGAGCGCCCGCGCCGCCGCAAAGCCGCCGAGTCCCAGCGGAGAAATCGTCGCTTCCGAACCGCCCGCCACCATCACGTCGGCGTCGCCGTACTCGATGAGGCGGCCCGCCTCGCCGATGCAATGCAGGCCGGTGGTGCAGGCGGTGACGATCGCCATGTTCGGGCCCTGAAAGCCGTAGGTGATCGAGACGTGCCCGGAAATCATGTTGATGATCGACGCCGGCACGAAAAACGGCGTGATGCGGCGCGGACCGCGCGCTGTCAATTCGGCGTGCGTCTCCTCGATCAGCGGCAAGCCGCCGATTCCCGAGCCGACGAGGCAGCCGATGCGCTCGGCCTGTTCCTCGGAGAGGGCGTCGTTGGTCGGCAATCCGGCATCGCGCACGGCCTGCATCGACGCCGCCAGCCCGTAATGGATGAAGGTATCCATGTGCCGGGCTTCCTTGGCCGGGAAATAGTCCTCGACCTTGAAGCCCTTGACCTCGCCGGCGAACCGGCAGGAAAACGCCGACGCATCGAAGCGCGTGATGTTGGCGATGCCGGAGCGACCGGCAACGATGTTCGCCCAGCCTTCCTCGACCGAGTTGCCGACAGGACTGACGAGGCCGAGCCCCGTGACCACGACGCGACGACGGCTCATCGGAGCGCTTTCGGAGGGGGCGGAGAAGCCGGCGTCAGGATCAGGCCGCCTTCTGGTGCTTCACGGCGTAGTCGATCGCCAACTGCACCGTCGTGATCTTTTCCGCCTCTTCGTCGGGAATCTCGATGCCGAACTCGTCCTCGAGGGCCATCACCAGTTCGACCGTGTCGAGCGAATCGGCGCCGAGGTCGGCAACGAACGCCTTTTCATTCGTCACCTCGCCTTCGGGCACGCCGAGTTGTTCGGCGATGATTTTTTTGACACGTGCTTCGATATCGCTCATGACTCCTCCGGGAGTGTTTACAGAAAACAGCTGGGAATTCTACGGCCTGACGCCACCGGCTAGCGGCAGCGCCGACCTCGCCCGCGGCAAGTGGCATGCCACACGGCGCGCTCAATTCATGAACATGCCGCCATTGACATGCAACTCGGCACCCGTGATGTAGCCGGCACGGGACGAGGCAAGGAACGCGACCGCATCGGCAACTTCCGCCGCCTGGCCCAGGCGACCCACGGGAATCTGCGCCAGCAATGCCGCGGTCTGCGCCTCGGCGAGCTCGCGGGTCATGTCGGTCTCGATGAACCCCGGCGCGACGCAATTGACGGTGATCCCGCGGCTCCCCAGCTCGCGGGCGAGCGACCGCGTCATGCCGGCGACGCCAGCCTTGGCGGCGGCATAGTTGGCCTGCCCGGCATTCCCGCTCGCCCCGACGACCGAGGTGATGTTGACGATGCGTCCGTAACGCTGCTTCATCATCGGCCGGATGGCGGCCCGGCTCATGCGAAAGACTGCTTTCAGGTTGGTGTCGAGCACCGCGTCCCAATCGTCGTCCTTCATTCGCATCGACAGCGTGTCACGGGTGATGCCGGCATTGTTGACGAGGACATGGAGCGCGCCGTCGGCCTTGACGATCGCATCGACCGCGGCGACCAGCGCAAGGCCGTCGTTGACGTCGAGCACGATGCCGCGGCTGTTGCCAAAGCCGGCGAGCGACGTGCTGATGGCCTGGGCGCCAGCCTCGGTCGTCGCGGTGCCGATCACCCGCATCCCCTGCCCCGCCAGGGCCAAGGCAATCGCACGTCCGATGCCGCGCGAGGCGCCGGTGACGAGCGCGACCTGGGCAGGAGCTTCGGCGGGGTTCATGCGAGCAGCGCTCTGGCTTCGGCCAGTGACGCCGGGTCGAAGATCGCAGCGCTGATCGCATCGGCATCGATGCGCTTGACCGTTCCGGCGAGCACCTTGCCTGGGCCGCATTCGAAGACGTGCGTCGCGCCGCGGGCGCGGATGGCCTGAATCGTCTCGACCCAGCGCACGGCACCGAACGCCTGGCGGTACAGCGCGTCGCGCAGGCGGGAAGGCTCGCGTTCGATCGCCACGTCGACGTTGTCGACGACATCGATCTGCGGCACGGCGAAGGACGTCGCGGCCAGTCGTTCCCGCAGCCGTTCGGCCGCCGGACGCATCAGGCTCGAGTGGAAGGGTGCCGACACCGGCAGCAACAGCGCGCGCTTGGCGCCCTTGCCCTTGAGCACGGCGCAAGCCTGATCGACGCCGGCGCGAGTGCCGGCAATCACGGTTTGCTTCGGGTCGTTGAAGTTCACCGCCTCGACGGTCTCGCCGCTGACCGCGGCCACTTCCGCACAGCCGGCGCGCACCGCGTCGGCCTCCAGGCCGAGGATCGCGGCCATCGCACCGACACCGACCGGCACCGCCTCCTGCATCGCCTGGGCGCGAAAACGCACCAGCGGCAACGCGTCGGCAAACGACAAAACCCCGGCCGCCACCAGGGCCGTGTACTCGCCGAGCGAATGCCCGGCAACGACGCCCGGCGCAAGCCCGGTCGCGGCCATCCAGGCGCGATAGCAGGCAATGCCGGCAGTGAGCATCACCGGCTGGGTGTTTGTCGTCAGGTCGAGAGCGTCCTTGGGACCCTCTCGGATCAACCGGCCGACGTCCAGGCCGAGCGCCTCCGAAGCCTCGGTCAGGGTGGCGCGGACCGCGGGGGCGTCGCCCCATGCATCCAGCATGCCGACGGCTTGCGAACCCTGGCCGGGAAAGACGAATGCGAAGGAAGTCATCGTTCGGGAAGCCGGGTGTCAGTAGTCCAGGAGCACGGCGCCCCAGGTGAAGCCGCCGCCGACGCCTTCGAGCATGACCGTGTCGCCGCGGGCGATCTTGCCGCTGCGCACCGCCTCGTCGAGCGCAAGCGGTATCGATGCGGCCGAGGTGTTGCCGTGCTCGTGCACGGTCGAGATCAATTTCTCGGGCGGCAGCCTGAGCTTCTTCGCCGTGCTCTGCATGATGCGGATATTGGCCTGGTGGGGGATCAGCCAGTCGATCTGGTCGGCCTGGCGTCCCGCCTTGGCCAGGACCTCGTTCGCGACCTTCTCGAGCACGCCCACCGCGAGCTTGAAGACGCCCGGGCCGTCCATCCGGAGCAACGGATCGCCGAGGATGCCCCCACCGGACACCGTTCCCGGAACGCAGAGGAGATCGACATGGCGGCCATCGGCATGCAGCGCGCTCGCCAGCAGGCCGGGCTCGTCGCTGGCTTCCAGGACGACGGCGCCGGCGCCATCGCCGAAGAGAACACAAGTGGTCCGGTCGCTGAAGTCGAGAATGCGTGAGAACACCTCGGCGCCGATGACCAGCGCCTTGCTGGCCGCTCCCGTCCGGATCATGGCATCGGCCACGGTCAGCGCGTAGACGAAGCCGGAGCACACGGCCTGGACATCGAAGGCCGGGCAACCGTGGATGCCGAGCTTGCGCTGGACGATGCAGGCCGCCGACGGAAAGATCATGTCGGGCGTCGACGTGGCGACGATGATCAGGTCGATCGCTTCTGCGTCGCTGCCGGCTGCCTCGAGCGCACGGCGCGCGGCGACGACCGCGAGATCGCTGGAAACGACATCGGCCGCGGCGAAATGGCGCGCATGGATGCCGGTGCGCTCGACGATCCAGGAATCGGAGGTCTCGATGCCCTCGCGTGCGAGGCGCTCGACCAGGGCGCCATTGGTGACCCGGTCCGGCGGCAGGTAGCCACCGGTCCCGGTGATGCGCGAGTAGCGGTTCACGGTCAGGGTGCTTCGGAGAGGGCGGTGTCGAAGGCGGTCGGCTCGCCGCCGCGGGCAGCCATCGGCAACGCGGCGAGCGTGGCGACGATCCTCGTGTGGACGCGCTCCAGCAGGCCGTTTCGCGCGGCATCATAAGCCCGATTCAGGGCATGCTCGAAGGCGAACGCATCGGCCGATCCGTGGCTCTTGAAGACCAGTCCGCGCAGGCCGAGCAGCGCCGCGCCGTTGTATCGCCGGTGGTCGACACGGTCCTTGAAATGGTTGAGCACCGGCAGCGCGGCGATCGCCGCCATTCGCGTGAAGAGATTGCGGGTGAACTCCTGCTTGATGAACAGGACGAACATCGAGGCCAGCCCCTCAGCCGTCTTGAGCGCCACATTGCCGACGAAGCCGTCGCAGACCACGATGTCGGTGGTTCCCTTGAAGATGTCGTTGCCTTCGACATTTCCGTGGAATCGGAGCAGCCCTGCTGCGGCGGCGGCACGCATGAGTTCGGCCGCCTGCTTGATGGTCTCGCTGCCCTTGATGGCTTCCTCGCCGATGTTCAGCAGTCCCACGCTCGGGTCTTCGCGGCCTTCGACCGCGGCGACGAGCGCGCTGCCCATCACCGCGAACTGCAGCAGATGCGCCGCCGTGCAGTCGACGTTGGCGCCCAGATCGAGAATCGTGGTGTAGGCGTCGCGCTGGTTCGGCATCACGGTGGCGATGGCCGGGCGGTCGATGCCCTCGAGCGTCTTCAGCACGTAGCGGGAAACCGCCATCAGCGCGCCGGTGTTGCCCGCCGAGACGCAGGCCTGGGCCGGAGCGATGCCCTGGGCGTCCGGCTTGACCTGGGTCACGGCGACGCGCAGCGACGAGTCTTTCTTGCGTCGCAGGGCGATCTCGATCGAGTCGCTCATCTCGACCACCTCGCTGGCGCCGACGATACGGCAGCGAGCCCAGCCAGCAGCCTCGCTCAACGCCTGGGGCCGTCCGACGAGGATCAGTTCAGCTTGCGGATGTGCAGCCAGGAAGGCACGACAGGCGGGCAGCGTGATCGACGGCCCGTGGTCGCCCCCCATGCAGTCGACGGCAAGCCGGACGACGGCCGGAGCGGAAGGCGGTCCAGGAGGAAAAACGGGTGCGCTCACGGCGAGCGACCGGGACGCGCTCGGGTCCCGATCCGCAGTGGGGCGCTTACGCGTCCGCCTTGGTTTTCAGAACCTTGCGACCGCGATAAAAGCCCGTCGGGCTGATGTGATGGCGCATGTGCGTCTCGCCGGTCGTCGGCTCGATCGCGATACCCGGCTCATTGAGCGCGTAATGGGCACGGTGCATGCCTCGCTTGGAAGGCGACTTCTTGTTTTGCTGAACGGCCATGGGATTCTCCTGAGGCTCGCCAGAAAATGTGGGAGCCGGCGCCGGGGCGCATGGGTCCTGCGTGGCAGATGCCCGCGGGAAAGCCAAAAATTATAGCATTCGGCTGCCAGGATGCTCAGTTCAGCGGCCGATCGGCCTTCCAGCCGGCCAGTGCGGCGAAGGGGTTCTCCCGCTCGATGTCGCCCGATTCGTCGGGCGCGATGGGCAACGGCGCCGGGCATGTTTCGTGCAGCGGCACCAGAGGCATCGCCAGCAGCAACTCGTCTTCCACCAGGTCGCGCAGGTCGAGGGCGCGCGACATCGCCAGCACGTCGTCGTCGCTGACAGCGTCAAGCGCCGCGGCAGCGTCTTCGCCGTGGACGAACCGGAAGCGACGTTGCATCGACAACAGCACCTGGACGGGGGCGAGGCAACGCTGGCATTGCAAGGCGACCTCGGTCTCGGCGGCCACGTGCAGCCAGGTCTCGTGCTCGCCGCCGCGCAGGCCGACGCGTTCGCCACGCGCCCGCCAGACGACGCTGTCGGCATCGCTCGGCGGGCTTTCCGGGGCGGCCGACTCGCACACGCGTGCGAAGCCGGCCAGCGGCCAGCGACCGTCGAACTCGGCGCCTTCCGCGGCAAAAGACTCCACGTCGAGGCGGGTCGGATCGAAGGGTCGCGAGCTCATCGGAGGAGTGTAGGTCGCACGCGGCGACCCTCGCAGCGATGGGAGAATGGGCCGATGACTGCGTCCGGTCTCGTCCTCGCTTCGACGTCGCGTTACCGGCGCGAGTTGCTGGCCCGCCTGCATCTGCCCTTCGAGGTCGAGGCCCCCCAAGTGGATGAGACGCCGCAGCCTGGCGAGGTGCCCGCCGAATTGGCGCGGCGCCTCGCGTGCGCCAAGGCTCGGGACGTTGCCGTGCGCCGACCGTCGGACGTGGTGATCGGTTCGGATCAGGTCGCCGAACTCGACGGTCGGTGCATCGGCAAGCCGGGCAGTCACGAGAGAGCGCGCGCGCAACTCCAGCTGATGAGCGGACAGCGGGTCGTTTTCCACACCGCCGTGGCGGTGGTCTGTCAGGCGCGAAGCTTCGCCGACGTGGCCGTCGTTCCGGTGCAGGTCCGCTTCCGGGTCCTGTCGGCGGCCGAGATCGAGCATTACCTGCGCGTCGAAGAGCCTTACGACTGCGCCGGCAGCGCCAAGTGCGAGACGCTCGGGATCGCGCTGCTCGAAGCGATCGAATCCGACGATCCCACGGCGCTGATCGGCCTGCCGCTGATCCGCACCTGCGAAATGCTGCGGCGCGCCGGCATCGACCCGCTGCGAGCGGCGTCTTGAGCCACAGCGGCCGAAAAGGCTCTCCGTGACGAGCGTCCATGGCACCGTCTTCCTCGTGCCGAACACCCTCGACCTCGGCACCGCCGACGCTCAGGCGGACCTGCAGGAAACGCTGCCGCTCGGCGTGATCCGCCGCGCCGCGGGACTTGGTCACTGGATCGCCGAGAACGCGAAGAGCACGCGGGCGTTCCTCAAGCGCGTCGACGCCGTGGTCACCTTGGCCCTGCCGTTGCAGGCGATCTCGATCGTCGAACTGCCGCGGCCCCGCAAGGGCACGGCTGTGGGCACCAGCCCAGACCTCGAACCCCTTCTGGCACCGGCACTCGATGGACACGACATCGGCGTCATCTCGGAAGCCGGCCTTCCCGCCGTGGCGGATCCCGGCGCCGCGGTCGTCGCCGCGGCTCATGCCCTGGGGCTGCAGGTGGTGCCACTGCCAGGGGCGAGTTCGCTGCTGCTGGCGCTAGCGGGCAGCGGGCTGAACGGGCAGAGCTTCGCCTTCGTCGGCTACCTGCCGACGGAGCACACGGCACGCGCTGCACGCATCCGGGAGCTGGAAGCGCACTCGCGGCGATCGTCGCAGACTCAGCTGGTCATCGAAACACCGTATCGCAACGCTGCCCTGCTTTGCGCGCTGCTGGAGACCTTGCAGCCGACGACCCGGCTCGCGGTGAGCAGCGGGCTCACCCTGGCGCGGGGTTTCGTGCGCAGCGAACGCGTGGCGGCTTGGCGCAGCCGGCCCGCCACCCTGCCGGCAGACGTGCCGACGGTATTCGCCTGGCTTGCGGACTGAATGCCCGCGTGCGGCTCAGGAGTCGACTTCCTCGGGCTGCTTGGCCCCGAACAGCGCCGCGACGCGGCGCTTCGGCTTGATGTTCGGCGAGATGCCGCGTGGGGCCGCCGGGGTCTTGCGTTCCCACGCCGGTTCGGCAGCGGTCGGACTCGGCTCGTAAGGCTTGTCGAAAAACGGGTCGCTGGACGCGCGCACAGGCGGTGGCCGGCGGACGGGAGCCGACTGCGAGGGCCGGTCGTCGGCGTCTTCCCGAACGATCTGGCGGTCGCGCGACGGCCGCCGCGCCGCCTCGTCGTCGAGTTCGAGCGGCTCGATCTCGATCTTCTTCTTGATCAGCTTCTCGATGTCGCCGACGAGCCTGGCATCGTCGCGCGAGACCAGCGTCACCGCCAGGCCCGATGCCCCCGCGCGGCCGGTACGGCCGATGCGGTGCACATAGTCCTCGGCGTTGTACGGCACGTCGAAGTTGAAGACCGCGGGCAGGTCGACGATGTCGAGGCCGCGCGCAGCGACGTCGGTGGCGACCAGGACGTCGACCGAGCCGCCTTTGAACGCATCGAGCGCCTTCAGCCGCTCATCCTGCGACTTGTCGCCATGCAGCGCGTTGGTGCGCAGGCCGTCGCGCTCGAACGAGCGTGCCAGGCGGGCGCAGCCGAGTTTCGAATTGACGAACACCAGGGCCTGGGTGATCGAGCGATCCTTGAGGACCTTCAGCACGGCGCGACGCTTGTCCTCGGTGGCGACGCTGTAGAACACCTGCTCGACATTCGTAGCCGTGGCGTTCGGCCGGGCGACCTCGACCATCAGCGGGTCCTGCAGGTAGCTCTCCGCCAGACGCCGGATTTCCGGCGAGAACGTGGCCGAGAACAGCAGTGTCTGGCGCGCCTTCGGCAGATACGAGAGGATGCGCTGGAGGTCCGGCAGGAAGCCGATGTCGAGCATCCGGTCGGCCTCATCGAGGACCACATACTCGACCTGGTTCAATACGCAGTTCTTGGCTTCGATGTGGTCGAGCAGGCGGCCGGGAGTGGCGACGAGGACCTCTACGCCCGCCTTCAGCTCGAGCGTCTGCGGCTTCATGTCGATGCCGCCGTAGACCACGGCGACGCGCAGCTTCGAATGGGCGGCGTAGCCCTTGATGTTCGAGGCGACCTGATCGGCGAGCTCCCGCGTCGGGGCGATGACGAGCGCGCGCACCGGGTGGCGTGCCGGCGACATGCTGGCGTTCTCGTGGCGCAGCATCTTGTGCAGCAAGGGCAGCGAAAACGCCGCCGTCTTGCCGGTCCCGGTCTGGGCGGCACCCATGATGTCGCGACCCGCCAGGACGTAGGGAATCGCCTTGGCCTGGATCGGGGTCATCGTCGTGTAGCCCTGGTCGGCGACGGCGCGCTGCAGGGATTCGGCGAGGCCGACGCTCGAGAAGAGGAGCGAGCCGGAGGGAGCGTCAGGCTCGGAGGCAGGGGCGGGGGAGAGGGCGGGGTTCTGCATGTCGATCATCCTTGATTATCGCGTACGGCACGGTTCGGCGTAAGCCTGCCCCTGGCCGGCTCCCAGGAGCAAGTGATCGCGGACCCGCTCACTTCGTTACGCTTGCGCCGGCGAAACGACCTCTTATCCGCCTGTAGAATCTGTGTTCAATGGATGAACGCACCCCGACCGAAGCGCTCGCTCGCGTCTCGGTGGGCACGTCCGACGGCCCTGAACTCGCGTTGCTGCGCTTGCTCGAACGCCATCCCGAGTATTCGCAACGCCAGATGTCGAGTGCCCTGGGTGTCAGCATCGGCAAGGCGCATTACCTTCTCCGAGCCCTGCTGGACAAGGGCTGGGTCAAGGCGAAGAACTTCAAGCGGAGCGAGAACAAGGCAGGGTACCTTTACGTGTTGACGCCCAACGGCGTGAGCCAGCGGCTCCAGCTGACCCGTTCGTTCCTGGCGCACAAGGAGCGCGAATACGACAAGCTGCACGCCCAGATCGCAGCCTTGAGAGCCGAGTTGGCAGACCAATCGGCTGGCGCCACGGGATCCGACATGCAGTCCGGCTGACCACGCAAGGCAAGACATGAATCTCAGGGGACATAAGATACTGGTCACGGGAGCCGATGGCTTCATTGGCTCGCATCTCGTCGAGCACTTGCTCGACCAGGGCGTCGACGTGCGTGCCTTCGTCTACTACAACAGCTTCAATTCCTGGGGCTGGCTCGACGACACGAGCGAGCACGTGCGGCAATCGATCGAGGTCTTCGCCGGCGACATCCGCGACCCGCATGGCGTGCGCCACGCGATGACTGGCTGCGATGTGGTGATTCACCTTGCGGCGCTGATCGCGATCCCCTACTCCTACCATTCCCCAGACACCTACATCGACACGAACGTGAAGGGCACCCTCAACGTCGTGCAGGCCGCGCGCGAGTTGGGCGTCGCCCGCGTGGTGCATACATCCACCAGCGAGGTCTACGGCACGGCGCGCTTCGTTCCGATCACCGAAGCGCATCCGTTACAGGCCCAGTCGCCCTATTCGGCCAGCAAGATCGGCGCCGACCAGATCGCAGCGAGCTTCTTCCATTCCTTCGAGACGCCGGTCGCGGTGGTCCGTCCCTTCAACACCTACGGCCCGCGCCAGTCGGCGCGCGCCGTGATTCCGACCATCATCACTCAGATTGCCTCCGGCGCACGCCAAGTCAAGCTCGGCGCCACGCATCCGACGCGCGACTTCAATTTCGTGCGAGATACCGTACGCGGCTTCGTCGCAATCGCCGAATGCGATGCGGCCGTCGGCCAGGTGGTCAACGTCGGCAGCAACTACGAGGTCTCGATCGGCGACACCGCTCGCCTGATCGCCGAGCTAATGGGACGCGACGTCGAGTTTGCCAGCGACGACCAGCGCCTGCGACCGGCGGGCAGCGAGGTCGAGCGACTCTGGGCCGACAACACACGGGCCGGCGAGCTCGCCGGCTGGACTCCCGAATACGCCGGCCTCGACGGCCTGCGCCGCGGCCTGCGCGAGACCATCGACTGGTTCTCCATCAGCGACAACCTGCGCCGTTACAAGGCAGGGATCTACAACGTCTGAGGAAACCGCATGATGACATCGACTCCAGCGCGCCAGGAAGCAGGGCACGGCACCTTGGGACGGGACGTCCTGGCGGCTGTGCGCAGCGTGCTGGGCCGGCCGACGGGCACCATCGCCCTGCACGAACCCGAATTTTCCGGCCGCGAGTGGGAATACGTGAAGCAATGTCTGGACACCGGCTGGGTGTCGTCCGTCGGAGCCTTCGTCGACCGGTTCGAACGGGACATCGCGGCTTTCACGGGGTGCGGTCATGCGGTCGCAACGTCAAACGGGACCTCGGCGCTGCACATCTGTCTCCTCCTGGCCGGCGTCAGGGCGGGCGACGAAGTCTTGATTCCGGCGCTGACGTTCATCGCCACCGCGAATGCCGTCTCGTACGCCGGCGCGCTACCGCATCTCGTCGACTCGGAATCCGTGTCGCTCGGAGTCGACGCAGCCAAGTTGGATGCGTACCTGCAAGAGCAGGCCTGCATCATCGACGGCGTCTGCATCAACCGGCACACGAATGCGCCCATCCGCGCGCTCGTCGTGATGCACGTATTCGGCCATCCCGCGGATCTCGATGCGATCGAAGCGGTCGCACGACGCTGGCGTCTGGCGCTGGTGGAGGACGCCGCGGAATCCCTGGGCTCGTCCTATCACGGCCGCCATACGGGCAACGTGGGGCTGCTTTCGGCATTGAGCTTCAACGGGAACAAGATCGCCACCACGGGTGGCGGCGGAGCGATCCTGACCAACGACGCAGAGCTTGCCCATCGGGCCAAACACCTGACGACGACAGCGCGAACCCATCATCGATGGAACTTCCTGCACGACGAAGTCGGCTACAACTACCGCCTGCCCAACCTCAACGCTGCGCTCGGCTGCGCGCAACTAGAACGGCTGCCGGCGATGCTCGAACGCAAGCGCCATCTGGCCGGCCGTTACGACGAGGCCTTCGCAGGCCTGCGCGGCTTGACGTTCCTGCGCGAACCCGCCGGCACGACCAGCAACTACTGGTTGAACACACTCGTCCTGGACTCCCCCGGCGAGCAACTTCGCGACGATCTGCTGTCGATCTTGAACGATGCCGGCTACATGTCCAGGCCGGTGTGGACGCTGATGCACAAGCTTCCGATGTACGCGCACTGTCCGCGCATGGATCTCGGCGTCGCCGAAGCGATGGAAGCACGCCTCATCAGCCTGCCGAGCAGCGCGAAGCTCGGTGACTGACGCGATGCAGCGCCGCATTTGCGTCGTGACGGGCAGCCGGGCCGAGTACGGCATCCTGTACTGGTTGATCCGTTCCCTTGCAGACGACCCCGAGATGCAACTGCAGCTCGTGGCGACGGGGACCCACCTGGTGCCGGAGTTCGGCCTGACCTACAAGGCGATCGAATCCGATGGTTTCCAGATCGACCGCAAGATCGAGATGATGGTATCCAGCGACACCCCGGTCGGCATGGCCAAGTCAGTCGGGCTCGGGGTTCTCGGATTCGCCGACGCATTCGAGGACCTTGCTCCCGACGCGGTCGTGATCCTGGGCGACCGATTCGAAATGCTCGCCGTCGCTCAGGCTGCCTTCCTGACCGGCTTTCCGATCGCTCACATCTCCGGTGGCGAGGTGACCGAAGGTGCGATCGACGATGCGATCCGCCATGCCATCACCAAGCTCTCGCGCTATCACTTCGTCGCGGCCGAGCCGTACCGACGGCGGGTCATCCAGCTTGGAGAGCATCCGTCGACAGTCTTCAACGTCGGCGATCCCGGCCTCGACAACGTCGCCCGTTTGCCGCTGCTCGATCGAGAGCCGATCTGCATGCAAGTGAAACTGGATCCCCGCCGACCGTTCTTTCTCGTCACCTATCACCCGTTGACGACGGGCGGGACCGACCCCGCAACGGGAATGGGCGAGCTCTTGCGTGCGCTCGATGGCTGCGCCGACCACGACGTGTTGATCACGAAGCCGAACGCGGACGCCGGGGGCCGCCTGCTGTCGACGATGGTGGATGAATACGCAGCCCGCCGCCCTGGGCAGGTGGCGGCGGCCACCTCGCTGGGACAGTTGAAGTACCTGAGCGCCATGAAGCATTGCGCGGCCGTGGTCGGGAACTCCTCGTCCGGCATCGTTGAGGCTCCCGCCTTGAAGCGACCGACCGTGAACGTGGGTCCGCGACAGGACGGCAGGCTCAAGGCCGATTCGATCATCGACTGCGCAGCCGAGTCCGCGGCGATCTCGAGCGCGCTGCGACGAGCGGTCTCGGCAGAGTTCCAGCACCGTGCGGCCGGGGCGGTTTCGCTGTACGGAGCCTCCGATGCCTCGACAAGGATCCATGGTCTTCTCAAGGCATTGGATCTGACGCGCCATTGCGCCAAGCATTTCCACGATGTCGCCTTCTGACCTGACCCTGCTCGGCGGCGAGTTCGAGCTTCGTGCCGAAGACCTTGCCGTGGATCCGCGAGGCGGCGCGGCGTTTCCGGGATTCGGCGCACGCCACGAAACCTGGCTCGACACCGGGCGCTCAGCCCTCGTCGTCGCGGCACGCGACATCCTGCGACGCGGCGGCCGGCCCAGGGTGTGGCTCCCGGCCTACTGTTGCGAGACGGTGATCGCCCCCTTCCAGGACCAGCAGTTCGAGGTGCGCTTCTACGGCGTCGGTTCGGACCTCGCAGGCATGGAGGTCCATCCCGAGAACGGCGACACCTTGCTGTTCATCCACTATTTCGGCCATCGGAACACGGGCGCCCTGGGCAGACTCGAGGCGCTCCGCGCCGCAGGTGTCGCCGTGGTGGAAGACTGCGTGCAGGCAGCCCTGACCGAAGGGATCGGGAAGGACAGCGACTACGGCGTGTCCAGCCTGCGCAAGCTGCTGCCGCAGCCCGACGGCGCACTGCTCGCCTCGAGGCGACCGGTCACCCCGGATGCGGCACCGAGTTCCGAAGCGTTCGTCAGCGCGAAAGTCGCCGGCAAGCTCCTGCGCGGCGCAGGTGCGGCGGACGAGACCTATCTAAGACTGTTCGAGCACGCGGAGTGCCACCTCTTGCCGGTGGTGCCACGGCAGATGTCATGGCTGAGCGGCCGCCTGCTGCGCAAGACCGACCTGGAGGCGGTAGCGAACCGGCGTCGCGCCAACTGGGTCTTCCTTCGAGCCGCGTTGCGGCGGTCGGAATCCGTGGCTGGCCTGAGCCTTGTTTTCGACACGCTGGGCGAAGGCGAAGTGCCGCTCGGTCTTCCCGTTCGCGTCCCGCGCGGGCAACGCGACTCGCTGCGGCGCTACCTGGCCGGCCATGGGATCTATTGCGCGATCCACTGGGCCCTGACCCACCTTCCCTCCGGCGAGTTTGCGGAGGAGCGGGCGGTCTCGGATGCCCTGCTGACCTTGCCGATCGACCAGCGCTACGACAGCCGTCATCTCGAGAGACTCGTCGACGCGCTGCAGTCCTTTCCCGGAGATCTACGATGAGTTTCCCCGTCTTCATCATCGCGGAGGCTGGCGTCAACCACAACGGCTCCCTCGAGTGCGCCAAGCAACTGATCGACGTCGCGGCCTCCGCCGGTGCTGACGCGGTCAAGTTCCAGACCTTCAGGTCCGAATCCGTCATCAGCCGCGGCGCGCGCAAGGCGGAGTACCAGGTCACCAACACCGGGAACGACGAGTCGCAGCTCGAGATGGTGAGGCGCCTCGAACTCGGCCTGGACGCCCACCGTGAGCTCATCGCGCATGCGCGGACGCGAGGAATCCTCTTCCTGTCCACGCCGTTCGACCTGGAAAGCGTCCAGGTCCTGACCGAGCAGCTGCATCTGCCGCAGCTCAAGATTGCGTCGGGGGAAATCACGAACCTGCCCCTGCTGCTGGCGGCCGGGCGCGCCGGGCTGCCCCTGATCGTCTCCACTGGAATGTGCACGCTCGGCGAAGTGGAACGGGCGCTCGCCGCCATCGCCTTCGCCGGGACCGCGCCGAAGGACGCGCTGGCGACCGACGACGCTCTGTCCCGTGCGTTCATGAGCGAGCAGGGACAGGCGCTTCTGCTCGAGCGCGTCTCGTTGCTTCATTGCACGACGGAATATCCGGCACCTGCGGAGGATGTAAACCTGCGCGCTATGGCCACCATGCGCTCGGCCTTCGGCCTTCCGGTCGGGTACTCCGACCACACCCGGGGCGTGCACGTGTCGATCGCCGCGGTTGCGCTCGGTGCGCGCATCATCGAAAAGCATTTCACCCTCGATCGCTCGATGCCGGGGCCGGACCACGTCGCTTCGCTGGAGCCCGCCGAACTCGTCGCACTGGTCAGCGGTATCCGCGACGTCGAGCGCGCCATGGGCTCGGGGCTGAAGATTCCCGCGCCATCTGAGATGAAGAATGTCGCCATCGCGCGCAAGAGCCTGGTCGCGGCGGTCGCGATCCGTCGCGGAGACCAGTTCGACGCGAAGAACCTCACGACCAAGCGACCTGGCTCCGGCATTTCGGCGATGCGGTACCACGCCTTCCTCGGCCTGGCCGCGACACGTGACTATTCGGAAGACGAACTGATCGATGAGTCCTGAAGCAGCTCTCGTCGACCAGGCGGACGCGCAACGAATCTTCGATGCCCTGCCCGAATCGATGCGGATCCCCAGCCTCAGCCCCGGGTATGTCGCCGCCGACGCGCGGCGAGACCCGCTGCTGTCGCCGCGCTTTCTCGTCTGGCGACGCGGTACCGCCGTGTTGATGCACGCGGTTCACGAGGCGCGCATCCCCGGACGCGACGAGTCGGACTGGCAGTCCGCCTACGGTTATGGGGGTCCCCTCGCCGCCGAAGTGGACGATCACGACCTGCAGTCGGCGTGGCTCGCCCTCGATGCGATCGCGCGCGATCGCCGGATCGTCGCCGAATTCGTCCGCTTCCACCCGCTGGTGGGTAACCAGCGGCTCTATCCGGGGACGGTTCGCGCGGATCGTCCGGTTGTCGTTCTCGACCTGACTCCGGCCGACCTGCTCGGAAGCTACAGCGGACGAGCGCGAACCGCAGTCCGCAAGGCGCTGAACGAAGGACTGGCCGTTCGCTGGGATACACCGGTTGAGGCGAAATCCGCATTCCCGCGCTTCTACCGCGAAGGCATGCGGCAGATCGCCGCAAGCGACTTCTATCTATTCACGGACGCCTATTTCGACGCCCTGCTCGACCTGCCGGGCGCACGCGTATCGAGCGTGGTGCGCGACGGGGTGCCCCTCGCCATGGGTCTGTTCCTGTTCGGGCCGCGCGTGGCGGAGTACCACCTGTCGGCCGCATCCGCGGAAGGACGCCAGGCGAACGCCACCAACCTGCTGCTGCACGGCGCCGCGCAGGCCGCGCGGGAGGCGGGTCTGACCAGCCTGTATCTCGGGGGCGGCACCACACCGGATGTCGACAACCCGCTGCTCTGGTTCAAGACCTCGTACGCTCCTGCAGGATCGAGCTTCTTCATCGGGTCCCGCATCCACGACCCGGCCACCTATGCCGACCTCCGGGCGGCATTCCCGGACCCGGCGCGCGCTTCGCTGCGCGTGCTCTTCTACCGGAGTTGAACCGATGGCATGGGATCCCGTCTGGGAACGCGTCTTCAACAGCCAGGCCTGGGGCAAGTACCCCGGCGAAGACCTGATCCGCTTTGTCGCCCGGAGCTTCTACGCTGCCCCGGATCACGGCGCGGTGCCGATCCTGGAAGTCGGTAGCGGCACTGGCGCCAACCTCTGGTTCCTGGCACGCGAAGGTTTCGCCGCATTCGGGGTCGAAGGTTCACCCACGGCCGCGGCAATGTCCCGGGAACGCCTGGCCAGCGAATGTCCGGGATGGGACCAGGGGCCGCGCAGCGGCCGGGTGATCGTCGGCGACATCGCAAACCTGCCGTGGCCCGACGACCATTTCCACGCGGTCATCGACTCCGAGGCCGTGTACTGCAATGGCTACGACGAGTCCCGCGCGATCTACCGCGAAATGCACCGGGTGACGCGGCCGGGCGGGCGTCTCTTCGTCCGCACCTTCGCGACCGGCTGCTGGGGCGACGGGCTCGGAGAGGAAGTGGGGTCACACCGTTTCGTCGCGAACGCCGGACCCTTGGCCGGCAAGGGACCGAGCCGATTCACGGCGTTCGAGGAGCTGCCCGCCCTTCTCGAGCCCTGGCAGATCGTCGAGGTCAACCTCGCGACGCGCACCCTCGACTCGCAGCGCGAAGCGATCCGTGAATGGATCGTCGAAGGAGTGAAGCGATGATCCTCGACTGGCGCAGGGTCGCCGTCGCGCCCGACGCGCCTCTCCTGGAAGCACTCCGCGTCATCGACGCCGGTGCGATCCAGTTTGCGCTCGTCGTCGATGGGCAAAAGTTGATGGGAATCGTCACCGACGGAGACGTCAGGCGTGCCCTGGTGCGCGGAGTGGGCACGCAGGCACCGATCGCCGACGCGATGAACCGGACGCCGGTGCTCGGCACGCTGGCCGAAGGTCCCTCGGGGTGGCGACGCAAGATGCGCAGGCACCGCGTCCGCCATCTTCCGGTCGTCGACGAGTCCGGCCTGATGCAGCGCCTCACGACCGATTCCTCGGGATCGGAAACACGCGACAACTGGGTCGTGCTGATGGCCGGTGGCCTCGGGACGCGGCTGCGTCCCATCACCGAGAACATCCCAAAGCCGATGATCGACGTCGGCGGCCGGCCGATTCTGGAAACCATCGTTGACACGCTCGCACACAGCGGCTTCCAGCGCCTGTTCATGTCTGTCAACTACCGCGCAGAAGTGATCGAAGAGCACTTCGGCGACGGAGGCGCCTACGGCCTGCAGATCGAATACCTGCGCGAAACCGTGCGACTCGGCACGGCTGGGGCACTGGCGATGCTGCCGCAGACGCCCCGCAGCCCGTTGCTGGTGATGAACGGTGACGTGCTCACCGGCCTCGATCTGGGAAACTTCGTCGACCTTCATTCCGAAAGCACCTCTCGCATCACCGTCGGTGTGCGCGATCTCGTCACGCAGATTCCCTACGGCGTGATGGATCTCGAGGGCGAACAGGTGCGGGGCATTCACGAGAAGCCCGAAGTGCGGTCGGTGGTGAGTGCGGGCATCTATGCCCTGTCGCCCGAAGTGCTGCCGCTCGTGCCCCCCGGAACATTTTTCGACATGCCCACGTTGATCAGCCGGGCGGTCGAAAGTGGCCATGCCGTGCGCGCCCACACGATCAAGGAGTATTGGATCGACGTCGGGCGCCTCGACGACCTGGAGCGGGCGCGGCTCGACTTCGATGGGGGAACCGAAGGGTGATCGCGGGCCTTTCGGTCCTCGGCCTGATCCCCGCCCGCGGGGGCTCGAAGGGCGTGCCGCGCAAGAACATCCGGCTCCTCGCCGGTCGACCGCTGCTGGCGTGGACTGCGGACGCTGCCCATGCCTCGCGCTACATCGACCGCGTCGTGCTCTCGACGGAGGACGACGAAATCGCGAGCATCGCCCTGGCGGCAGGCTGCGAGGTGCCCTTCATGCGTCCGGCATCCCTCGCTCGCGACGACACCGCCGGCATCGACCCCGTCCTGCATGCGCTGAGCAAGCTGCAACCCTTCGACATCGTCGCCCTGCTCCAGCCGACCTCGCCGCTGAGGTTGCCGACCGACATCGACGGTTGCATCGAACGCATGCTGGCGACGTCGGCTCCCGCGTGCGTTTCAGTTCGCCCGGCGATCGACCATCCGTACTGGACCTATCGCTGCGATGCCCGGGGGGTGCTCCTGCCCTATTCGTCCGATCCGACCGGCGCCATCCATCGCCGCCAGGACCTGCCGGCGGCGTTCGTCGAGAACGGCGCCGTCTATGTGGCGCGCGTGAACTGGCTCCTCCAGAACCGCAGCTTCCTCATCGACGAGACAGTGGCTTTCGAGATGCCGGCCGAACGATCGCTGGACATCGACACGCCCGTCGACCTGGCCCTCGCAGAAGCGGCTCTGGTCGAACGGAACCAAGCAGCGAAACGCACCGGAATCGGAGACGATGAGTGAAATCGAAGCTGCTCCGGGCAGGAGCCATCTACGGTGCCGCCAACATCATCTCGGCCGGCGTCCCCTTCTTTCTGCTGCCGATCCTCACGCGCGCGCTGTCCCCTGCCGACTACGGCATGGTCATCAATTTCTTCCTGCTGGTCACGCTGAGCACGTCGTTGGCCGGTCTCAGCGTACACGGCGCCGTGTCGGTGAGTTGGTTCGAGCGGTCCGGCATGGACTTCCCGCGCCTGGTCGGCACTGCCGTGGTCCTCGCTGCGACCAGCACGCTCATCTGCGGGTTGCTCCTGCTGGCCTGCGCGCTCCTGTTCGAGATCCCGCTGGACCTGGCACCGAAGTTCTGGTTTCTCGCTGCCGTTCACGCCGGCTCGACGGTGATCGTCGGGATCCGTGCGGCACTGTGGCAGAGCCAGGGCCAGGCGCTCCGTGCCGCATCGCTGCAGGTCGCTATGGCGATCGTGAATGTCGGACTCTCCCTGACAGGCGTCTTCGCCCTGTCGCTCGGCGGTGAGGGACGCATCTATGGCTCGACGGTCTCGAGCATCCTGTGTGCAGCGACCGCAGTGTGGCTGCTGTTCGCCGCCGCGGACGCGCGGCTGGCGGCAGCGCGTTCGGACCTTCGCAGGCTTCTGCGCTTCGGCGTTCCGTTGATACCCCATGCACTCGCCGGCGCACTCCTCGTTTCCGCCGATCGATTCTCGGTCTCGGCCCTGCTCGGAAGCGAGGCACTCGGGATCTACGGGACGGCCGCACAGATCGGCATGGCGATGACCATACTCGGCGATGCCCTCGTCAAGGCGGCCTCCCCCTGGATGTTCGGCCAAATGGCCAGTCGCACGGCCCGGGCCCGGCTGCGTGTCGTAGGCGCAACCTACGCGCTCATTCCCGTCTGGTTGTTCATCGCCGTCGCCCTGTGGCTCCTGTTCAAGGCCACCGGCTCGTGGATCCTCGGCGCCCGATACTCGCCCGCCATCGATCTCTCGATCTGGTTCCTCATCGGAGGGGCCGTCTCCGCGGTTTATTTCAACATTGCCGGCCTGTTCTTCTTCACGTCCAAGACCGAATGGCTCAGTCTGGCCACTCTCGGCACGGCCGCCGTCGCCGTCGTCGTGGCCCCTCTGCTCGCGCGCGAGTTCGGGCTCACCGGAGGGGCAGTGGCGTTCCTGGGGGTTCAGATCTGCGCATTGCTCACGTCGTGGTTGCTTTCGATCTGGATCCAGCCGATGCCGTGGCATCGTCCCGCCCTCGCTCTGCGCGTGCTGGGACGATCCTCGATGGGGTGATCGATGCTGTGGAGACTGCTCAGCAAGAACCTGTTGCGGACACGCTCGATCTATTGGCGTCTCGTCTACCGGGGCTATTCATCGACCTACCGTCTCGACCCCAGCTTCCGATTCAACGGTCCGGGAATCGAGTTTTACGGAGAGGGCACGATCGAGGTCGGGCGCGATAGCTATATCGGCAGCCTGTCGACCGTCCAGGTCTGTGCGGGCCATCGGGTGCTCGTGGGCCGTCGCTGCAGGATCTCCCACAACGTTCGCATCTACACCCAGACCTCGCCGTCGAGCACGGACTTTCGCATCGGCGACGGCCACCCGGTACAGGCCGATGTCGAGATCGGCGACGGGGCTTGGATCGGCGCCAATGTCTTCATCGGACCCGGCATCTCCATCGGTGCCAATTCCGTGGTCGGCGCGAACTCAGTGGTCACCCGGAACGTGCCGCCCGACGAGGTGTGGGCGGGCGTTCCGGCTCGGTTGATCCGGATGAAGCAGCCGGACCCGTCGACCGATACGCCGCCCCATCGCCCGGGCCAATCCGCCATCCCGCCTTCTCCGGACCCTCGATGAACCCGCGCTCCATCAAGCTGGCCGACGTGCTGACGATCGAGGACGACCCGGCGATCCTCGAGTACCGTTGCCCCGATACGGGCTTGCTGACCTGGCCGCTGTTGCGCAATCAATTCATGCGGTCACTGACATCACCTCTGCACTATCAGAACGCCCAAACGATCACACCCCCACCCTCGGGTCGGTATCGTCGCGCCCTGTCCGCCCTGCCGAAGGTCCTGCTGGCCAATGCGAGTCGCTGGAAAGAGTTGCGCGGCGAGATCTTGATCATGGCCAGCGGTGCAGGTCACTTCCAGCGCTCTGCGCGCTCCTTCAACCGGATCACGGACTACTTCGCCCTGGAATCGATCGACAACACCGTGACGATCGAGGGCTTGATGGACTGGAAGGTCCCCGTCGATCGCTTCAACGAGAAGGCCTGCTACTTCTTGCCTTGGCAAGGGAAGATCGATCTCGTCGGCAAGATCCGCAAGACGCGGCGCCATGTCGAGGCCTCGGACGATCTCGTCGAGTTCGTGCGCCAGCGAGCCGTCGACGGGCTGGATCTTCGGATCGAGGATTCCCAAGCCGAATACCTGAAATCCATGGTCGCGATGAAGACCGCGCGGCTCCCGGCGATGCTGAGCACGTATCACGCGATATTGAACAGGGTTCGACCGAAACTGGTCCTCCTGGAGCAGGGGTGCTACAGCGATCTCGGCGTTTTCAACCTTGTTGCCCGAGAACTGAGGATCCGGGTGGCCGAGCCGCAGCATGGTCTCGTCAGTTCGGGCCATGACGCCTATTCCTATTCGACGACCCTTCGGAACAGTGGCGAGTACCGCCGATACCTGCCGCACGACTTCCTCGGCTATGGCTCGTGGTGGAATCAGCAGATCAACGCGCCTGTCGCAAAGCGGGTCATCGGGCATCCGCACTACATCGAGCAAGTCGAACAGGTCGCGCGTCCTTCCGAGGCCAAGGTCAATATCGTCATCCTGAGCGACGGCTTCGACTTCGACAAGTACCTCGACCTCGCGAACGAGCTGGCATCCCGCGTCGGAGTTCGATACCGCGTCGTCCTGCGACCCCATCCCCTGGAACGGGAACGAGTCTGGTCGCAATTCAAGAAAGAAGTGCCCGGGAAAATCGAGATCGACCGGGAACGCGACATCTATCCGACGCTGGCGGCCGCCTTCGCCGTCGTGGGCGAGATCTCCACCGGACTGTTCGAGGCCATGGGTCTGGCGGACCGGATCTACGTGTGGGCAACGGCCAAAGCGTCGTACGCCTGCCCCGAGCATCCCTTCGTCGACTTTCGGGACGGTGCGGAACTCGCCGAGCGATTGCTTGGGCCGGCCCCGAGCGCCGGCGGCATACCGGTCGAATCCATCTGGGCTTCCGATTGGCGCGGGAACTACCAGCGCTATCTTGCTGACGTGCTGGAGGGGCGTCCCTCCGAGAGGGGCGACGCGTGATCGTGATCGTCGACTATGGCGTTGGCAACGTCGGGTCCGTGCTGAACATGCTCCGCAAGGTGGGCGCCAAGTCCCGCGTCAGCGGTGCGGCCGCAGATATCGAGGCGGCCGACAAGCTGATACTTCCGGGCGTAGGCCATTTCGGTCATGGCATGCGCAAGCTCGAGGAATCGGGACTCGTCCCCAGTTTGCGGGATCAGGTGCTGGTCGGCCGCAAGCCCATGCTCGGCATCTGCCTGGGCATGCAGATGATGACGCGGGGCAGCGAGGAGAGCGACGTCCCGGGCCTGGGATGGATCGACGCCTTTACCCACCGCTTCGTCGAAGCCCCTGGGCTCCGGGTGCCTCACATGGGCTGGAATGTCGTGCGACCGGGTCCCGACGCCCGCCTCTTCGACGCCGAACCCCCGGAGCCGGAACGCTTCTACTTCACCCACAGCTATCACGTCAGAAGCGCCGTCCCCGAGAACGTGGCGGCCAGTTGCCGGTACGGGACCGAGTTCGTCGCCGCCTTCCAGCGCGACAACCTCTTCGGCGTCCAGTTCCATCCGGAGAAGAGCCATTTCTTCGGCATGAACCTCCTGCGACGATTTGGCGCCCTATGACCGAGATCTACAACCGGGTCATTCCCTGCCTGCTGCTTCAAGACGGCGGCCTCGTCAAGACATCCGGCTTCCGGCACCCGCGCTATGTCGGCGATCCCATCAACGCGATTCGCATCTTCAACGAGAAGCGGGTCGACGAACTGGTCTTCCTCGACATCACCGCGAGCCGCACCGGGGCGGAGCCATGCTACGACCTGATCGAGCGCATCGCCGGCGAGTGCTTCATGCCGCTCTGCTACGGCGGTGGCATCAAGACGCTCGCGCAGGCCCGCCGGATCGTCGCCGCCGGCGTCGAGAAGATTTCGGTCAACAGCATGGCGATCGAAACGCCCCAGCTGCTCGGCGAACTCGCCCGTGAGCTCGGCTCGAGCAGCGTCGTTGCCGCGATCGACGTGAAGCGCGACCTGTGGGGCCGCCAGCGCATCTACCATCCCGGCCGGCGCGCCTTGACTGCTCTCGACCCCGTCGCGCATGCGCGCGCACTGGTCGCGGCCGGCGCCGGCGAAGTGTTCGTCAACGACGTCGACCGCGACGGGCGGTATCGCGGATTCGATACGGCCCTTATCGCGAGAATTGCCGCCGCCGTCACGGTGCCGGTCATCGCCTGCGGCGGGGCGGCCCGGCTGGACGACATTCGCAAAGCGGTGGAGGCCGGTGCGTCGGCGGCCGCCGCCGGAAGCCTCTTCGTCTTCTACGGGCCCCATCGAGCCGTTCTGATCAACTACCCCGACTACGACTCCGTCCGGCGGCTGTTCGAGCGATGAGCGCAAACATTCAAGTCTGCACGCGCTGCGTGATGGACGCCCATGCCGCCGACATCGTGTTCGACCGTGAAGGTCGATGCAGCTACTGCACATCGATGCTTGCCCGGCTGGCCCAGTTTCAGCCCGCAGATGCGCAGAGGCTGGAGGCGAAGCGATCGACCTTCGTCGAGGCGGTCCGTACGGCGGGTAGAGGCAAGCGCTACGACTGCATCGTCGGCGTCAGCGGTGGCGCGGACAGCGCCTATGCCCTCTACTTGGCCCGCCAGCACGACCTTCGGCCGCTGGCGGTCCACATGGACAACGGCTGGAATTCGGAACTGGCCGTCAACAACATTGAGAACCTGGTGCGCAAGCTCGGCGTGGACCTGTACACCCACGTCGTCGAGTGGCGCGAGTACCGAGCCTTGCAGCAGGCATTCTTCGATGCGGATGTCATCGACGTGGAACTGCTCTACGACAATGCCATGCTCGCGGTCAATTACGCACTGGCAGCGCGCTATGGCATCCGGTACATCCTTTCTGGAAGCAATACCACCACCGAAGGCATGCGGGTGCCGCGCAACTTCAACTGGAACAAGTTCGACCGCAAGAACATTCTGGCCATCGCCAGGCACGACGGCGTGAAGGTTCGCAGCCTCCCGACCATCGGTGTCTGGCGCTACGCCTTTCATCGCCTGGTTCGGCGCACGCGATGGGTGCCGTTCCTCGACTACATCGACTATCACAAGCAGGACTGCATCGATGTGCTGGTGAAAGAGCTCGGCTACCGGCCCTATCCTTACAAGCACTATGAGTCGATCTTCACCCGCTTCTATCAAGGCTATCTCTTGCCCGAGAAGTTCGGCGTCGACAAGCGGCGACTGCATTTCTCCTCGCTCATCTGCTCGGACCAGATGGGTCGATCGCGAGCCGTGGAGCTCCTGGCGCAGAGCCCATATCCCGATCCCGACGACCTGCAGGTCGACATCGAGTACTTCCTGAAGAAGATGGATTGGAGCCCGCAGGACCTGGCGGATTACCTCGCACGTCCACCGCGCGCCCACGACAGCTTCGCCAGCGAGGCGGCCCTTTACGCGAAGCTGTTGCGGCTCCAGCAGCGGTTCCTGCCGGGAAGATGAAATGATCCGGATGCGCCCCAGCGGCCTGGTCCTGACGGCGACCTTCGTCGTCCTGTTGGCTACGCTGCTGTGGTTTCGCGATGCCCTGCTGCAGGCGCACGTCGATCAATCCATTCAGGAGGTCGCGTCGGACGCCGCGCTTTATTTCGACGTCTACCAGTCCGTCTACGCGGACGCCGCCCTCCAGGAGAGCCCAACCCTGTTCCTGATCGGCTCGCCGATCCTCTTCATGAAGCTGGCGGGAGGAGATCTTTTCCTCATCGAAGTATGCAACCTGGCCCTGATGTTCTTCACGCTCAGGGTCGCGCTGGGTTGCCTGACCAGCCTGCGTGGCCGCCTGCTCTTCGTGAGCGGGGCGCTGATCTTTCCGTACTTCCTGTTCGGGTTCCTCGGCCTGAACAAGGAGATCTACGCGATGTGCTCGGCCGTCCTGTTCGGCAGCTACTTCATTCGTGGGCGGCTCTCGCACCTTGTGCTTGCGTTGCTGATCGGCGCCTGCGCTCGCTACTACATGCTCGTCGCCCTGCTGGTGCTTCTGGTGACAGTGCCTCGGGACCGTCCACCGCGCTACACGCTCATCATCAGCCTGCTGTTCGCAGTCTCGCTGGTGGCGCCAATCACCAAGCAACTCATTCCCGAATACTCAACCGAGGGCCTGCTGGAGGATTCCGGTCGGATCGGACTTGTCTTCGCGTCGATCATCGACCACTATGGGTATGCCGTCGCCTACCCGGCGAAGTACGTGTTGCTCCTGCCGTCGCGGGCCTACGGGTATCTCATCGGTGCGACGGAAGACGCCACCGGGGCAGCGGTCTCCGTGGTCTCGACCGGGATGTTCCTGTGGATCTGCCGGCTGCTGATAGCCCGCGGCACCCCGAACCCCACCGTGCGGCGGCTCATCGTCGCGGGCCTGACGGCGCCGATTCCGATCATGTGGAGCGAGATCATGCATTGGCGCTACTACTCGTTCGTGTACTTCTTCTTCCTCTACGCGGCGATCCTGCACATGGAAGCCCGGCGCGCGCGAGTCGCGGCACGTCGAACTGCTGCTGCGCGCGCCTGACGAATCCCATGCGCAGTCACTTCGTCGTGGTATCGCCGTCGAGCGGCGGTGCCGAGAAGCGTTTTTTTGACGTTTTCACTGCGCTGCGACGAGGCGGCGCCGATGCAGTCCTGATCGCGCCCTCCAGCCTGGTGGACCAGCTGAAAGCCGATCATCAGGACCGGCTCGACATCGCCGATGCGCTGGTCCCCGTGACCATGGCACGTTGGAGCCGCATCGGCTTCGTACTCGGCTTTCGCCGATTGCTGCGCAACCTGCCGAAAGGAGCCAGCTTTCACTACCCCCTGAACTGCCTTTGGCCCCTTCACGTGGGCCGGGGGGACCGGGTCACCATGACCGTCGCAGACTGCACGAGCGTGCCGGCACCGTTCTCGCCGAAGAGGACCAGCGTGTGGGCCTGGATCAGCTTCTTCTTCGTCGCAGGAATCGATGTCCTGAGCCCTGCCATTTTCTCCGCGATGAGAGGCTACCGTACCGCGGGCAAGATGCAATTGACCCCCGGCGGCACATTTCTCGTGCCGCCGCCAGTCCGGAACGCCCGCCGCCGGCCCACCGTCGTGTTCCTGGGCCGCCTCGTCCCGGGCAAAGGCATCGATGAGCTGCTCGACAGGCTCCCGAGTCTCTGGGCGTCGCTGCGCGATCGCGTGCCGGCGGACTTTGCATTCGAGGTGGCCGGCTACGGCCCGTTGGAAACAGAAGTAGCCCGGCGCGCGACGTCCCTGGACAAGGCGGGAATCCCGGTTTCCTTCATCGGCTACGCCGTCGCTGATGCATTGCTCGGTGAGTCGATGATCCTGCTCTCGTTGCAGCAGACGACGAACTATCCATCCCGTGTGGTCGCCGAGGCCCTGATGAGCGGCTGCACGGTCGTGATCCGCGACACCGGCGATTCGAGGGAGTTCGGCACCGACCTACCGGGCCTCGTCTATTGCGGTGCGGGCCTCGATCCGCAGGAGCTGGCCGAGCGCATCCTGGTGCTTCTGCAGCGGATCGCAAAAGAGGAAGGCTTCCTGGACGGGGTGCGCAGCGCCGCGATCGCCCGCTTCGGCTCGGATCGATACCTCGACTACTTTCGAGATCTCACAGGCAACACACCTCCGTGAATCGCAAGACCGTCGTTTTCTGCAGCAATCCGACGTGCGGCCTCGTTGGCTCCCGCAGGCGCGTCATGGAGTCCCTGATCGGCGACGAACCTCGAGGCGTGCCTATGGCTCCACTCGACCTACCCCTCGAGCGCGTGGCCGCGTTCGGCCCGGAGTTCGTCGAGTGGCAGGTCTTCCCGCGCAACAGGGGCCTGCTCGGAGCGCGCGCCGCATCGAGCCTGCTCTGCCTCTCGACGACCGCATGGACTTCGCATTCGCTCAAAGCGCGAACGAGAAGCTTGTTCACCAGGATTCCAAGCACCGGTTCACCATGCGATCCACGCTCGTAGTCATCCTCGCGGCGTCTCTCGGTCTGCTGGTGGGAAGCCAATTGCAGGACACCTTGGCGATATTTTCGGAGCGCCCGGCGATTGCCGCCCCGGTTCCGCAGGCGGCGACACGGGCCACGACCCGCAAATGGGCATTGATCGAGCACCGTCCGGAGGGACCGGCCGTGCCGTGTCCGAGCCAAGCTGCGGTGGTCTTCACCGCAGGACAGTCCAACGCGGCGAACTCGGTCGGCCACCGCTCGGTAGCCCGCCACGAGGTCTATTCCATGTACGCCAGCAGGTGCTACAGGGCGGTCGGGGCCATGCCCGGCGCAGAGGGACGGTTGGGGAGTATCTGGCCATCGGTCGGCGACCAAATGATCGAAGCAGGTATCGCCAAGGCCGTGATATTTGTCAACGCGGCGATGGGAGGCACGGGAATCGCCCAATGGGACGAGGGCGACCTGGGCGAATACCTTGCCGTGCGGCTCGCCGCCGTACCGACCATCGACTATGTGTTGTGGCATCAGGGCGAATACGACATCGCCATGCCTGCGCAGGAGTATGCCCGTCATCTGTCGGCAGTGATCCGAACCATCCGCTCGGCAACGCGCGCCAGGATTTTGATCGCCCAAGCCAGCCGATGCGGCCCCGGCGCCTCGGAATCCGAGATCCTGATCGCCCAGCGCTCGGTGGTCGACCCCTCGCGAGGCATCTATGCCGGCCCGAATACCGATGGCATCGACGAAATGGGTGACCGCTACGACGACTGCCATTTCAGCGAACAAGGGGCCAGGAAGGCCAGTCGTCTGTGGGTGAAGAGTCTGCTCGCCGCCCATTGACGGCGCTCGCAACTCGCCGACAGCACGAGCAAACTCAACACGCTCGAATAGACCGTCCCCTGATAATCGCGGCGACCCCGCACCGTATGTCCGCAAGTGCAGTCCTCGCATGACCCTTCTTGCCGCTAGTTTGCCGATCGCCCTGGCCATCACGCCCAATCCCCGCGCTTGTCGGCCGACCACGTCTGTCGGTTCCCCAGGGATTTCCATCCCGCACGACGTCCCCCATGAGGGGCTGCGATCTTCGCTGCCATCAGGGTGGGCGTGTTCTTGGATCAATCTTTGGTGTGGCAGGTCCCGTTCCGTGATCATGTGGAGCGAGTTCATGCACTGGCGCTACCGCTCGTTCGTCTACTTCGTCTTCCTGTACGCCGTCGTGCTGAACGTCGGCGCGCGACGAGCGCGGATTTTCGCGTCGAGCCGTGTCCGCCGCACACTGCCCTTCGTCGCCGTCATGCGCAGCCGACTCGCGTGAAGTCGATGACGAATCGCAAGACCGTCGTCTTCTGCTGCAATTCGCTCTGGGGCCTGCTGAATTTCCGCGGGCGCGTGATCCAGGCACTCGCCGAAGACGGCCATCGGGTGGTGCTGGTGGCACCACCCGACGTGCCGCTGGGCCAGGTTGCCGCCCTGGGAGCGGAGTTCGTCGAATGGCAGGTCTCGCCACGCAGCGCGAATCTGCTGGCCGAGGTGCGCGCCGTCGTCGGCTTGCGCCGTCTTTACCGGCGACTGAAGCCCGACATCGCCTTCCAGTTCACGATCAAGCCGGTGATGTACGGCGCCATCGTCTCGTGGCTGACCGGTTATCGCTGCGTTTCGGTGATAACCGGTCTGGGCTACCTCTTCCTGACCGACAACTGGAAAAGCAGCATCGGCAAGCTGCTGTACAGGCTGACGCTTCATCGGTCGCACCAGGTCTGGTTCCTCAACGCCGACGATCGAACGTTCTTCGAACAAGGCCGGATGATCGAAGGCCTCACGGTCGTCACGATGCCGGGAGAAGGCATCGATGTCGAGCGCTTTGCCCAGAGGCCGATGCCGCCCGAACACGACGGCCTGGTGTTCCTTATGGTTGCCAGGCTGGTGAAGGACAAGGGCGTGCTGGAGTTCGCGGGGGCCGCGCGAAAGGTCAAGTCACGCTTTCCGGACGCGACGTTCCGGCTGCTCGGGCCTGCCTATGCGGCCCATGCGATGTCGGTCCCGCTCCCGACCGTCGAAGCGTGGTCGAACGAAGGATGGGTCGACTACCTGGGAGCGGCCGACGACGTTCGCCCGGCCATTGCCGATTGTCATTGCGTGGTCCTGCCGTCCTACCGCGAAGGAATGCCCCGGGTTCTGATGGAAGCTGCTGCAATGGGCCGACCCGCGATCGCCACGAACGTCACGGGCTGTCGCGATGTCATCGTGGACCAGCGAACCGGGTTGCTGTGCGAGGTCGGCAGCGTCGACTCGCTGGCTGACGCGTGCATCGAATTGCTGGCGCAACCATTTCAGCGACTCGTCGACATGGCGAGAGAGGCGCACGCCCACGCGGTGGCGCAATTCGACGACCGGATCGTCATCGCGCTGTACCGTCGAACGATCGAGCAGCTCAGCGACTGAAGAAGGCGCCGAGCGTGCTGGTTCGGTCCATCCTTGGCGCTAAACTCCTGCGCGCCCATGACCTACCTCGTCGTCAGTTTCTTGACCTCCATGCTTGTCGCCGTCCTGTTGATCCGGTCGGCGAAGAAGCATGCCCGTCACTCGGGCGACCACGACGTCACCGGGCCGCAAAAATTTCACATTCGACCCGTTCCCCGCATCGGCGGGATCGGTGTCTTCGCGGCCATCATCACCGGGACCACGATGGCCGAGTTCGCCCCGGGGGCGCCCAGCGCTTCGCTGTGGCTGTTGCTCATCGCAAGCCTGCCGGCATTCGGCTTCGGACTCGCCGAAGACCTCACGAAGAACGTATCACCGAGGCGCAGGCTCTTCTTCACGGCGGTATCTGCAAGCCTCGCCTACTGGCTGCTCGATGCCGTGATCTACCGGACCGACATTCCGGGCATCGACCACCTGCTGGTCGTACCGGTGCTCGCGTTTTCATTGACGCTGTTCGCGGTGACCGGCGTCGCGAATGCTGTCAACATCATCGACGGCTTCAACGGTCTGGCATCGATGTGCGTGCTGTTCATGCTGAGCGCCGTCGCCTACGTGGCGTTCCAGGTGGGTGATGAGTTCGTGATGACCGCGTCGCTGATCTCTATCGGCGCGGTGCTCGGCTTCTTCATCTGGAATTTCCCCGCCGGGCTCATCTTCCTGGGGGACGGCGGCGCCTACCTGCTCGGCTTCGTACTCGCCGAGTTGGGCGTTTTGCTGGTGCGTCGCAACGCCGGCGTATCGCCGATGTTTCCGCTCCTGCTTTGCGCATATCCGATTTTCGAGACCGTCTTCACCATCTACAGGCGGAAATTCGTTCGCGGCGTTGCCACGGCAGCGCCCGACGGGATTCATCTCCATACACTGATCCACCGGAGAGTCATGCGCCTGACTGTCGGCGTGACGCACGAAAGGCGGCTCACCGCCCGGAATTCGATGACATCACCCTACCTCTGGGTCCTTTGTCTGATTTCCGTGATTCCGAGCGTGCTGTGGTGGGACAGCACACCGATTCTGGCGACGTTCCTGCTCCTGTTCATGGCCGCCTATGTCTTCCTGTACTCGAGCATCGTCCGGTTCAAGACACCGAAGTGGCTGGTCTTCCCGCGCTGATGCCTGAGCGCCGGGTCAGGACTCGAAGGTCACCGCGCTACTGACGCCGGGTTTCGACGGCTGGCGCAGATACGTGGGAACGAATGCCGCCAGCCGCGCCCTGCGAGCGTCTGCGGATTGCATTCGGTTCGGGCCGGAGAGCCATTCCAGGAATTCCTGCACGACCTCGGCGCTAGCATCTTCCTGCAGTCGAGCCAGCCTCAGGCGGGGATGCGCGGCGGGAAGGGTCTCGTCTTCATCGGCTAGCAACTCCTCATAGAGTTTCTCACCGGGCCGCAGCCCGCTGAACTGGATCTCGATCTCTTCTTTCGCGTGTCCGCTCAACCGGATCAGGTCTCTGGCGAGCTCCAGGATCTTCACCGGCTCGCCCATGTCGAGCACGTAGACCTGGCCGCTGTGTGCAAGCGCCGCCGCCTGCAGTACGAGCCGCGAGGCTTCGGAGACGGTCATGAAATAGCGGGTGACTTCAGCATGGGTGACGGTCACCGGTCCGCCGCGGGCAATCTGTTCCTTGAACTTTGGAATCACGCTTCCGCTTGAGCCGAGAACATTTCCGAACCGAACGGCTGCGAAACGGGTGCCGCCGTTTCGTGTCGCCAAATGCGACAGCAGGATCTCGGCCGCACGCTTGCTTGCTCCCATGATGCTGGTCGGATTCACCGCCTTGTCGGTCGAGATCAGCACGAAGCGCTCGACTCCTGCCTCGGCGGCGGCCGCGGCGGCATTCCAGGTCCCGAGAACATTGTTCTGCAGCGCAGCCCAGGCGTTTTCGTCCTCCATGAGCGGCACGTGCTTGAAGGCCGCGGCGTGAAAGATCACATCGGGGCGATAAGCTTCGAAGATCGCCTGGAGGTGAGCACGGTCTTTCACGTCTCCCATCAACCTGACCAGCGGCAAGTGCGGGTGCAATTCCGAGAGTTGCTGCTCGATCTGGTACAGCGCGAACTCGCTCAGCTCGTACAGAACGACGCGGGCCGGGCCGTAGCGGGCGAGCTGCCGACAGAGTTCGGAGCCGATGGAGCCGCCGGCGCCGGTGACGAGCACCGTCTTGCCCGACAGCAGCCCTGCAATTCCGCTCTCGTCGAGTTCAACTGGCTCGCGGCCCAGAAGATCCTCCGGCTCGATGCTGCGAACCCGCTCGATGCGCGCACTGCCGTCCTGCAGCTCGCGGGCCGACGGCACCATCAAGACGGGCAGGCCGGTGGCGGCCGCCTGATCGATGGCCTTGCGCCGCTGCGCGGGGCTGGCCCCCGGCAGGGCCACGATGACGTGAGTAGCGTCCATCGAAACTTCGGGACGGCTCACATCGGCGAGGATGCCGAGTACCGCAACCCCGCCGATCCGCGCGTCGCGTTTGGCAGGGTCGTCGTCGAGCAATCCGATGACGCTCCAGCCCTGGTGATGAATCGTTGCCAACAACCGCTTGGCGGCTTCACCGGCACCCATGACGAGCGCCCGCCGAACCTCGGCATCGCCACCTGTGATGCGCGAGCGGGCATGTTCGTAGAGCACCCGATACGCCACGCGAACCATGCACAAGCCCATGAGCGCGACAAAGGGATGCAGGGCGAGAACTGCGCGCGGCACCTGGATAAGCTGCGCCATCAGCACCCACAACGCGGAAACCACGCCGGCGATTCCGCATGCCACGGTGAGCCGCTTGATGTCGCCGAAGCCCGAAAAGCGCCACATCGCCCGGGGAATCCGCGCCAGCACGAACACGACCAGGTACGTGGCAATGATGCCCAGCATGACCAGGCCGTCGTAGGCCGGACGGGCGCTGAGCCAGCGCTCGAAGCCGAGGCGAAAGAGGTATGTGACGTTCCAGCACACGGCGATGACAACGCCGTCCACCAGCAGCGACAGCGGCTGGCGGTGCGGGCGAACGCGCGCCAGCCACAGCTCGAGCCGATGCCAAATGCCCAGTTCGTCACTCACCGAACGCTTCCTAGCGCAGCCACAGGGCGTACACCGTGGCGCCGAGCACACGCACATCGGTCGCCAGGGACATCTCGTCAACGTAGCGCGCGGCGGCGCGGAGCTTGGCGGGCATCACGACCTCGACGTATTCGCGCTCGGGGTCGGAGGACTTGGCCAGCAATGCGCTCTCGTCGCGGTATTCGATCGAAGCAAGATCGGTGATGCCCGGGCGCACGCTCAGAACCTTGGTTCGCAGGGCTTTCGGATACAGCGAGACATAGCGGGGCACCTCCGGCCGCGGGCCCACCAGGCTCATCCGGCCCGACAACACGTCGACGAGCTGCGGCAACTCGTCGAGCTTGGTCCGGCGCAGCCAGGCACCGGCGCGGGTGATGCGCGGGTCGGATCCGATGGTGAGCTGGCTGCCCTGCCCTTCGCCTTCCTGGCGCATCGTCCGGAACTTGTGGATCCGAAAGACGACTCCGTGGCGACCGACCCGCTCCTGGCGGAAGAAGACCGAGCCGGGCGAATCGAATTTAATCCACACGGCGATGGCTAGCATCAGCGGCGACAGCACGATCAGCGCGAAACCGGCGAGCACGACGTCGAAGAGCCGCTTGCCCATCACCGTGCTGACAGGGCCGTATGCGCCGCGTCGATCACGCGACCGACATCGGCATCCGTCATTCGGGGGTAGATCGGCAAGCTGACGAGCCGTTCGTACGCCCGCTCGCTGTGCGGAAACCGGGCCGGCTCGAGTTGATACCGGTCGCGCCAGTATGGCTGCCGATGAAGCGGAATGTAGTGAACGCTGCAACCGATCCCGCTGGCATAGAGCTTATCGATGAAGGCGTCGCGACCGATGGGCGCCTCGTCCGCGAGACGGACCACATAGAGATGCCAGGCGTGCAGGTCCCCTGGCAGCGGCTCGGGAGGCAGGAGCAGCGGCAGGTCTCGGAGGGCTCGGCCGTAGCTCGCCGCGATCGCGCTGCGCCTCGAATGAAACGCTCGGGCGCGGCGGAGCTGGTGGATGCCGATCGCGGACGCGATATCGGTCAGGTTGTACTTGAAGCCGGGCGCGACGACCTCGTAATACCAGCTCGGCACCTCGGACGTGAATCGCTTGAAGGCGTCACGGCTCATGCCGTGCAGTCGCATCACCCGCATCCGCGCCGCGACTTCGGCGTTGCGTGTCACCACCATGCCGCCCTCACCGGTCGTGATCGTCTTGTTCGCATAGAAACTGAACACGGTGGCGTCGGATTCGAGCGTGCCGACTAGACGGCCGTCGCAGGTCGTCGGCAGCGCATGGGCCGCATCTTCCAGGACTTTCAGGCCGCGTCGCCGGGCAAGCGCGAGCAGCGCCTCCATGTCGGCGGCACGCCCGCCGTAGTGCACGGGAATGATCGCCCGCGTGCGCGGGGTAATGGCGGCTTCGACCTCCTCGCAGTCGATGCACAGCGTCGCCGGATCGATGTCCACAAGCACCACGTCGGCGCCCAAGTAGCGCACCACCTCGGCGGTGGCCGTGAAGGTGAACGTGGTGGTGATGACCTCGTCGCCAGGACCTACACCGAGCGCCTCGAGCGCGAGGTGCAATCCGGCGGTAGCCGAATTCACTGCCAAAATATGCAGCGAAGGGTCGCCGAGAAATGCGGTGAAGTCAGCTTCGAAGCGCTGGGTCTTGGGACCGGTCGTGAGCCAACCGGACTTCAGGGTGTCGACGACTTCGGCGATCTCGTCGTCGCCGATATCGGGCAGCGCGAACGGCAGGAAGGGGAGCTTGTCGTGCATGGCTCGAAGACGCGATCAGGACTTGGCGATCCACGCGAGCACATGTGTGCGCAGCGACGGGAGCGAACTGAACCGAGTGTAAAGCGGCGGGCAGGTCCGGGTCGCCGCCTGCGCGATCGACGGCCCGAGCATCACAAGCGGTCCCGGCAAGGCTGCGGGAACTGCGCAAGCCTCGAGGCAAACAAACTGCTGTCCGAAGACTGCTCGCGGGCGCGCGCGGTGCCGGTTTCGCGTTCGCCGCTCATCGTGCGCAGATGGCGTCGATGAACCGCTGCGCAAGCGCCCGGTAGCTGTGCTTCGCCACGACGTAGGCCCGCCCGCGGGCGCCCATCGCGCCGCGCGCTTCAGGCGCCAGGCCAGCGAGTTCGCGCAGACCGCGCGCGACCGCCTCGGCCGACTCGGGTGCCACCGTCAGCCCGCAGCCCGCCTCGGCGACCGGGTCGTTGCCAGCCTCGACCGAATGCAGCACGGCCCGTCCCGCCATCATGTAGTCCATCAGCTTGTTCGGCGCGATTCCGAAGCGGTAGATCGGCACGCGCTGCCAGCCGATGTACGCGATATCGAAAGCGGCGAGCAGGCTCGGGATCTGGGCCTTCGGGATCGGCGCCGCGAAGATTACGTGGACCAGGCCTTCGTCGCGCACGCGGCGCTCGAGGCGTTCCTTCTCGTGGCCGTCACCGACAAGCACGAATGCCAGCGACTCGTTCCTCACCAGCGCCGCGGCATCGAGCAGCACGTCGAGCGCGTTCGGCCGCCCGTGCGAGCCGGCGTAGCCGACGATCGTGCGCCCGCTCGCTTTCACCGCTGTCAGCCGTGCCACAAGCTCGGGGGCGAGCGGCGAGGGCGTGCCCTGCCACTCCTCGAGGGCGACGCCATTCGGCACGATGTGCAGCTTGCGCAGATCGAGCCCGTGCGCCTGCATGTGATCCGCCACGACCGGCAGCATCGAGACGACCACGTCGGCGTCGCGGTACGCATTGTCCTCGGCCCTCTGGCACATCACGATGAACGGATGCCGCGGCGACATCCCCGAGAGCTCGATCGGCGATGCCGGCCACAGGTCGTGGACCTCGTACACGAGCGTCGCTCCCGCCCGCCGCGCGATCCGGCGCGCGACCCAGATGTCCATCGGATAGGTGCTGGACGCGATCACGACATCGGGGTTCAGTTGCTCCACGAGGCGCGGCGTCTCCCGCCACAGGCACCTCAGAAACGCCCAGATGTTTCGCACCCGTCCCAGGCCGTTGCCGACATAGCGGGGAGCCGGCAGCCAGCGGTAGGCGATGCCGTCGATCAATTCATCGCGCGGACTGTCCACGTGCTCGGGCTGGCGGGCGCGCACATGCGAGTGCGCGGCCGCCACGATCTGCACCTTGTGCCCGGCCGCGACCCATTCGCGCGCCAGGTAATACGGGCGAAACTCCATGCCATGGCGCGGCGACCCGGCGTAGTGGTTGATCAGCAGGATGTTCACGATACGGCAGCGCTCATCGCTGTCGGCCGCTGCGCGATCATGAAGTAGCCAAATGGAAAGTTACGGCTCGAGAGCCGTATCACACGCGCCCCGAGCCGCGTGCGGCCAAATGCGCGCGCCGCGGACTGCGCCAACACCGCTGCCGGCGGCCCGACCCAGGGCAGCTTGGAAAATGCCTTCGCGAACAGGTCGACCAGGATCTCGACGATGCCCCCGACGGGCACCAGCACCAGCGGCAGCAAGCCGCTCATCCGAACGAACCGCTCGAGTGCGAAGTTCGTGTATCGGTAGTAGTCGTGCGGATGCGCGTGCACCGAGTAGTAGAACGGCACGTTCATGATCACCTTGCCGCCCGGCACCAGCACGCGAGCCATCTCATGCCACAGCAAGGCCGGATCGGGGATGTGCTCGAGCACGTCGGACAGGATGATGGTGTCGTAGGACCGGTCTGCGTACGGCAGCGGCTGCGATAGATCGCAGGCCCGGTCGATGTGCAGCCCATCGGCCCAGTCGACACAGGTGATCTCGCCCACATGCGGCGCATAGGCCTCGTAGAGCGGCACCTTTCCGCATCCCAGGTCGAGCAATGCGCCCCTGGCGTGATGGGGCAGGTGAGCCTGATACAGAGCCGCGACAAGATCACCGATGAGGCGCGAGCCCACGCCGAGTTCGCGCACGTCGCGCGAGCCTCGCAGCCGCCCGCTGCGCATCTCGAACTTCGTGGGCTGCCAGCTGGTCCGGTTCCTCACGCTCGTGCCCTCTTCAGCAGCTGCTCATAGCAGCGCTCCATCAGATCCACGCAGTGTCCCCACTCATAGGCCCCCTTCACGTGCGCTCGCCCGGCCCGGCCCAGCCGGGCACGCAGGTCGGGCTCCATGACGAGGCGCTTGAGGGCTGCCTGCAGCGCCGGCACGTCGTCGCGCGGCACGACCAGCCCGGTCTGACCATTGCGGACCACCTCGGAAAGGCCGCCCACGTCGCTCACGACGACCGGCAGGGCGCAGGCGCTCGCTTCGATCACGGCCACGCCGAAGCTCTCGCTGTCGAGCCGGCTCGGCGCTGCGTAGACGTCGAGACGATTGAGCCACAACGGCACCTGGGTATGCTCGACCGCGCCGACGAATTCGACATCCCCAGCGACGCCCAGATCGCGCGCGAGCGCTTCGAGCTGGCCACGCTGCGGTCCGTTGCCGACGATCAGAAGGCGGCACGGCACGGGCAGCGCCCGCACTTCGGGATCTGCCACGAGACCGGCGTACGCCCGGAGCAAGAGATCGATGCCGTACTTCGGGGCCAGTAACTTGACGATGCCGATCGTCAGCCGCTCGCTGGGCGCGCGCAACTGGTCGGGCTTGAACAGGTCCAGGTCGACACCGAACGGAGTCACTGCAATGTCGCGGATCGCAGGCACCAGCCGCTGCACCTGGCGTGCCATCTCGTGGCTGGTGCTCGCGATAGCGGTCGCACGGCGCAGGTTGAGGCGGACCAACAGACCTTTCAGCGCGGTTTGGTATGGAAAGTCGTAGACATCGCTGCCCCATACCGACAGCAGCATCGGCCGTACGCCGCACAGCGTCGCGGTGGTGCCGTAGCCGCTCGCATAGTGCGCATTCAACACATCGGGCATCCAGCGCTTCAACAGCCGGCGCGCGCACCAGGCGTTTGTGAAGTAGCCGAAGGCATCGGCGCGCGGCAATATGAAGACCTCGGCGGCAGCCGGCAACAAGGCGCGGACGCACGGGTGCTGCGTGAGCACTGCCAACGCGTGGCCGCGCGCGACGAGGGCATGCGCCCAGCGCTGCAAGTGGATCGAGTTTGCCGGGCCCAGCAACGCGATGCGCATCACATGACCACTTTGATCGATCGGCCGCGCGCATGCCAGACGAACACCAGCGCTGCCGCCCAGGCCGCGACGGACCAGATTACGCAAACGCCGAGCAGCGTCGCCTCCGGCAGCGCGAGCCAGCCGACTGCGAGCACCCCCCAGCGCGTCGCCTCGGCACGTACCGCAATCCACGGCAGCCCGGTCGCGCTGGCTTGCACCGTCAAGACACGCGACGCGGCTTCGGCAGCGGCGCCGGCAAGCAACACGGCCAACGCGGCGGTCGCACCCGCATATGCAGGCCCCAGACCCAGATCCGGCCACGCGCCCGAAAGCGTTCCGACCAGCAGTGCGGCGAGCAACAGCAGCCCATTCACGGCGACGGCGACGCGGTTTGCAGCCCGCGCGCCGGGCAGCTCCATCCAGCGACGCAGCAGCAACGGCGCGGCGTAGCCGAGCGGCGTCAGAGGCACCTGCACCAGCATCATCGCCATCGTAAAGCGGCCGAGCGCGACTGCACCCTGCCCAGCCTCGACCCATTGCTGCACGAGCAGCACGGCGGCCGTGGACAGCGCGGCCGTCAGCCATGCGGCGAGGCCATAGTGGCCCAGCTCGCGCCAGCCGATCCTCGGGCTCACGCCTTGTTCGACGACAGCACGCAAGCGCGTCCATGAAGTCGCCGCCGCGACCGCGCCGGAACACGCAAACAGCGCGAACCACGCGTTCGCATCACCCAAGCCTCGCCGCAGCACAAGCAGCACGCCAAGAAGCACCAGCACCTGCGGCAGCGCCGTGATCACGTTGAACCACACCGTACTTTCCCGTACCAGCAGCAGCGCGCGCAACTGGCCGTGCACGACCATGGCAACCACCGCCATGCTCAGGAGCGCCATCGTGCCGACACCCTCGTCACCGTGCCGCCAGCCGGCGTACACCGCCGCGACCGGCAGCGCGAGCAGACCGCAGCCGAGCGCCCAGCGCAACGCAACGCGGGCCGTGAGCGCACCCGACTTGACGTAGAAGAACAGCGCCTGCGGCAACCCGAACATCGCGAAGGCGGAAACGAACTCCACCTCAGCCTTCACGCGGCTGAACCCGCCCTGCACCTCCGGCCCGAGTTGCGCGGCCAGCAGAACGGTTGCCAGCATCACGGCGGCGGCGCCAGCCCCTTGCAGCGCGAACGCGACCAGCAGCTGGCGCCTCAAGCTCACCGCGCGGTCCGACGGCGCGCCGCGGCAAACAGGTTGGACGCGAACAGGCGCCGCCCGATCGCAGGAAAGGCAGCGGCGGAAGCGAACGCGAGGCGCTTCGCAAGACGGATGGGCGGCACCCCCGAGTACGCGGATCCGAGTCGTTCGTGGCGCAGCGCGCGGCGCGCCGACTCGGTGGGAGTCTCGTGGATCCAGAGCTGGGCATGACGGATCACGTCGAGCCCGGCGCGGTCGAACAACTCCATGCCGGCTGCGAACGAATAGCGCCGAAGGTGACCGGACGCGTCGTCGAGCCCGTAGGCCCGTCCGTGGTTGAGCCAGTTGTCCTCGAGCGGCAGGTTCACGAGCACGATCGCACCGAGCTCGGCCGCGTCACGCAGAAAGTCGACATCGTCGGCAACATGCTCTAGCAGGTCGCTCAGGATCACCGCGTCGAAATCGGCCAGGCCCGCGCCGTGGAAGTCCCCACACCGAAACTCGACCTCGGGGAAGCGCGCGCGCGCCGCCGCCACGTTCGCCGCGGAGATATCGAGCCCGACGCGTCGCGCGGCCGGCAGCGCGGCGATCAATTCCCCGGTCGCGCAGCCGATCTCCAGGACACGACCGAGCGCCTGCCCCGCTGGCAACACGCCCATCAGGCCGGGCAACTTGAACAACCGGACCTCGATGTCGACCTGCGCCTGCTCGATCGAGCCCGCCGTGCGGCGCGCGACATACTCGGGGTGCTCGTCGTAGAGCGTCGAAAAGTCGACCGGCACCTTCACGACACCGCGTGCATCAGCGCCGCGACGACGCGATCTTGATCCGCGTGCGTCATGTCGGCACTCATCGGCAAGCTCAGAACGCGCTCAGCAACACCGAGACTGTGCGGAAGTTCGCCGCCGCGGTGTAGCGGCGCATAGATTGGCTGCCGGTGCAAAGGCCGCGGATAGTGAATCGCGGTCGGAACGCCCTGCGCGTGCAGCGAGGCCTGAATCGCGGCACGCTGTTCGACAAACACGGTGTACTGCGCCCAGACGCATTCGCGATCCGGCCGCACCGCCAGCACCCGGACGCCGCGCAAGCCGGAAAGCAATTCGGCATAGCGCGCCCCGATCGCGCAGCGTTGTGCCAACTCCCACTCGAAACGTTCGAGCTTTGCGAGCACCACGGCACATTGCAACGTGTCCATGCGGCCGCCGACGCCGACACGCGTGTGGGTGTAGCGGGCGCTCTGCCCGTGCACCCGGATCTCACGGCACGCTTGAGCCAGCGCCGCGTCGCTCGTGAAGATGGCGCCGCCATCGCCGTAGCAGCCGAGCGGCTTGCTCGGGAAGAAGCTGGTGCACCCAAGCGTCGAGAGGTTGCAGCTCTGTCGCCCCTTGTAGGTGGCGCCGAAGCTCTGTGCCGCGTCCTCGATGACCGCGAGGCCGTGGCGCGCGGCGATGGCATTGATCTCGTCCATGTCGGCAATCTGTCCGTACAGGCCGACCGGCATGATCGCCTTGGTGCGGTCGGTGATCGCCGCCTCGATCAGGTTCGGGTCGATGTTGCACGTGTCGGGCTCGACGTCGACGTAGACCGGCACGCCGCCGAGCAGGACGATCATCTCCGCCGTGGCTGCGAAGGTGAATGGCGTCGTGACCACTTCGTCGCCGGGCTTCAGCCCGAGCGCCATCAGCGCGATCAGGAGTGCCTCGGTCCCGCTCGCGACGGTGATGCAATGGGTCGCGCCGATCCGTTGCGAGAGTGCGCCCTCGAGCTCGGCGACTTCCGGACCCATGATGTACTGGCCGTGGTCGAGCACGCGCTGCATGCGCTCGGCGATGCGCTCCTTCAAGGCCGCGTACTGGCTCTTGAGGTCAATGAAGGGTAAAGCGTCACTCATGTCGTGGTCTCATCGTCGAGTGTGCACATTCCGTCGCGCAGCCGGTAGCGCTCTCCGGTGTTGGGGCAGGTGGCGGTGTCACCGGCGAGGAAGTTCAGGCGCTCGCCATGGCGGCTCATCCAACCGATATGACGCGCCGGCACGCCGACGACCAGCGCGAAATCCGGCACATCGCGGCTTACGACAGCGCCGGCCCCGACGAACGCATGGCGGCCGATGGTCGTGCCGCAGACGATCGTGCTGTTCGCACCCAGCGTCGCGCCGCGCTTCACCAGCGTAGGACGGTACTCGCTCTTGCGCGCGACGGCCGCCCGCGGGTTGTGCACGTTGGTGAAGACCACGCTCGGGCCGCAGAACACGTCGTCCTCGAGCGTCACCGCGTCGTAGACCGAAACGTTGTTCTGGACCCTGACGTTGTCGCCAATAAGCACGTTGTTCGCGACATAGACGTTCTGCCCGAACGAGCAGTCGCGTCCGATGCGGGCGCCCGCGCTGATGTGCGCAAAGTGCCAGACACTGCAACCGTCGCCGAGCGTCGCGCCGTCGTCGACGATCGCGGAGGGATGGATCACCTTGGACATGGAGCCACGCCCGCTCAGTATTCGAGCGGCAGGTTGACCTTCCGCCCGTCGCGCGCCGAGCGATACAGCGCGATCAGCAGTTCGAGCGACTTCAGGCCTTCGCGGCCGTCGGTTTCGGCCTCGGAATCGCCACGCAACGTCGCGATCACGTTGTCGTAGTACAGCGGGTGGCCGTGCCCGTAGACCGACGCGGTCTGGTAGCTCGCGTTGTGGATCTGCTCGTCAGCCTCCTCCTTAGCGTCGAATTCCCAGTGCTGGATCTCGTTGACTGCGACGCCTCCGATCCGCACCGACCCCCTCTCGCCGAGCACCGTGATCGCGCCTTCCAAATTCTTCGGATAGGTCAGCATCGTCACATTGATGGAGCCCATGGCACCGCTGCGCCATTTCAGCGCCGCCACGCCGGTGTCTTCGACCTCGATGTTCCGAGCGAGCGTGCCGGTGTAAGCCATGACGCTTTCGACAGGGCCGACGATCCAGTCGAGCAGGTCGACGTAGTGGCTCGCCTGGTTCATGAACGCGCCCCCGTCGAACTCCCAGGTTCCGCGCCACGCCGAACTGTCGTAATAGGCCTGAGGCCGTGTCCAGAAGACGTTGACAGTGACCATGTAGATGCGCCCGAATCGGCCTTTGTCGACAGCTTCCTTCAGCAGCTGCAAAGTCTGGTTTCGGCGGTTCTGCTTGACCACGAAAAGCCTCACCTTGGCCTCGTCGCAGGCCCGCACCATCGCCAGGCCATCGCTCCAGCGCGTGGCCATCGGTTTTTCCGTCATCACGTCGAAGCCGGCGCGAGCCGCTTCGGCCGCCTGCGACGGGTGGAGGCCGCTCGGCGTGGTGAGGATCACGCAGTCGGCCTTCGACTGGGCCAGCAACCCCGCGAGCTCATCATGGCCCCGGGCCCCGGTCTTTTCGACGGCCGCCTGTAGCGCGGCCGGTTCGACATCGCACACGTCCGTCAATTCACAGCGGTCGGCGTGCTTGCGGATCGCTTCGAAGTGATTCGCGGCGATGCGGCCGCAGCCCACCAGCGCGAACTTCACTTTCCGATCGGTGATTGGCAATCGATGTATGTGCATGGGCATGAGCAAATTGATTCTGGCTCGACGGAAAGCCTCCGAGCTCCCAATAAAATGCAGAGAGCGCCACAGATGGCCGATCTCGCCACGAGCCGGATCGTCCCGACCCGAAAGGGCCAGTGATTTTACGAGAGCGGCCGTTTTCCTCGGAAACGACCGTCACCCAGCCGTGCCGATCCTCGAAAGCCTTCATGAACGAATCCCGTGCGACGGCACCGGGCGCCGCCCGCGACGACAACGCGCTCATCACCGAGCGCCGCGAAAAGCTCGCCGCCATCCGCAGTCGCGGCATCGCCTTCCCGAACGACTTCAAGCCCAAGGACCGCGCCGCCGAATTGGTCCGCAAGCACGGCGACCAGCCGAACGAGGCCCTGGAGCCGCTGGCCATCCGGGTATCGGTCGCCGGCCGCCTCATGCTGAAGCGCCTGATGGGCAAGGCGAGTTTCGGCACCCTGCAGGACTCGACCGGTCGGATCCAGCTCTTCGTCACCCGGGACGCCTTGGGTGAGGGAGGCTACGACGCCTTCAAGCACCTCGACCTCGGCGACATCGTGGGCGCCGAAGGCGTGCTCTTCAAGACCCGAACCGGCGAGCTGTCGGTGCGGGTGTCAACACTGCGGCTGCTGACCAAGAGCCTGCGGCCGCTGCCGGACAAGTTCCATGGCATGGCCGACCAGGAGCAGAAGTACCGCCAGCGCTATGTTGACCTGATCACCGACGAGGACGCGCGGCTGCGTTTCCTGGCACGCAGCAAGGCGATCGCCTCGATCCGCCACTTCATGGTCGAGCACGCCTTCGTCGAGGTCGAGACGCCGATGCTGCATCCGATCCCGGGCGGCGCCAATGCCAAGCCGTTCGTGACGCACCACAACGCGCTCGACCAGCAGATGTTCCTGCGCATCGCCCCGGAGCTCTATCTCAAGCGCCTCATCGTCGGCGGCTTCGAGCGCGTGTTCGAGATCAACCGGAGCTTTCGCAACGAAGGCATCTCGGTGCGCCACAACCCCGAATTCACGATGATGGAGTTCTATGCGGCGTACTGGAACCACCACGACCTGATGGACTACACCGAGGCGGTGCTGCGCCACGCCGCGCGCCAGGCGACCGGGTCGGCGACGCTGTCGTACGACGGCAAGCCGGTCGATCTCGATGCGCCGTTCCGACGTCTGACGGTGCGCGAAGCACTCGTCGCTCATGCCGGCGTCACCGCGGCTGAAGCGATCGACGCGTCGACCCTGCGGGAACGTCTGAAGGCACTCGGCGCGGAGGCGCCCGCGCACTGGAAGCTGCCCGAGCTGCAGTTCGGCCTGTTCGAGGCGGTGGTCGAGGAACAGCTGTGGCAGCCGACCTTCATCGTCGACTACCCGGTCGAGGTCTCGCCGCTGGCCCGCGCCTCGGACGCCGACCCGAGCGTCACCGAGCGCTTCGAGCTCTTCATCACCGGCCGCGAGTACGCCAACGGCTTTTCCGAGCTCAACGACGCCGAGGACCAGGCCGCACGCTTCCTCGCCCAGGCGGCCAACAAGGAGGCCGGCGACGAGGAGGCGATGTACTACGACGCCGACTTCATCCGCGCGCTGGAATACGGCATGCCGCCGACCGGTGGTTGCGGCATCGGCATCGATCGCCTGGTGATGCTGCTGACCGATTCCCCGAGCATCCGCGACGTGATCCTCTTCCCGTCGCTGCGCATCGAAGGCTGAGCAGAACGCGCGGCTACTCGGGTCCGTCAAGGAGGGCCCGAGCCCTTCCTCAAGGTCTGGCGCCGCGGGAACGATTCCTAGCGCTGCTTGAAGACCGCCTTGCGCTTCGTCAGGAAGGCTGCCATTCCTTCCTTCTGGTCCTCGGTCGCGAACAGCGACTGGAAGGCGCGGCGCTCGAACAGGATGCCCTCGGCGAGCGGCGACTCGTAGGCGCGGTTCACGCACTCCTTGGCCATCATCACGCTCGGCCCGCTCAGTTCGCAGATCGTCTGCGCGGCGGCGAGGGCGACGTCGATCAGCTCGGCAGCCGGCACGACCCGCGAGACGAGCCCGGCGCGCTCGGCCTCGGCGGCGTCCATCATGCGGGCAGTCAACACCAGATCCATGGCCTTGGACTTGGAGATCGCGCGCGGAAGCCGCTGAGTGCCCCCGGCCCCGGGGATGATGCCGAGCTTGATCTCCGGCTGGCCGAATTTCGCGCTGTCGGCGGCGATCACGAAGTCGCACAGCATCGCCAGCTCGCAACCACCACCGAGGGCGAAGCCGGCCACGGCCGCGATCACGGGCTTCCTGACCTCGCGCATCGTCTCCCAGTTGCGGCTGATGAAGTTGCTGGAATAGGTGTCGGGGAAGCCGAGCGGCGCCATGGCGCCGATGTCGGCGCCCGCCGCGAAAGCCTTTTCGCTGCCGGTGAGGACGATGCAGCCGATGCCGGCGTCGGCGTCGAACGCCTTCAGGGCGTGGCCGAGCTCGTCCATCAGGGCGTCGTTCAGCGCATTCAACTGCTTCGGCCGGTTCAGCGTGATGAGCCCGGCCTTGCGCGGACCGTCGCCGCGGGTCTCGATGAGGATCGACTGGTAATCCATGGTGCGCCTTTCTTGAGAACGTCGTTGTCACTATAAGAGGGCGGTGCCGAAAGGCCTCTGCAAGAGCGCGGCATCGAAGGACCTCCGCGGCTGTCGGCCTGTCGCGATGCGCAGGTGGCGGCCCCGCTGGCGGCGCCGTGCCGCGACTCAGCGTGAAGCCAGTTCCGGCTTGCGGGCGATGACGAGGTCGACGTAGGTCTGCGGGTCCTGTTCGATGCGGATGCGTACCGGCAGGTAGCGCAGTTGCGGCGAGAACCAGATCTCGGCGGACAGCTCGCTGGAGCGCGGCCGCACGCGGCGCGGCTTGAGGTGGAACGCCGGCAGCGGCCCGAACGGCGTCTGGATCACGGATTCGTCGACAACGTCGTAGATCCATCGGTCCATGCTGCGCGGCAACGCCAATGGCACTTCGACCGTGCCGCCGACCTTCAACAGTTCCGGTCGCATGGTGAACAGGTAGGTCAGCTGCACGAACTGGCTGGCGGTGTCCTGCACGCCGCGCCAGCGCTCGCGACGCTCGCCATTGGCCAGGACCACGCTATCCGGCTCGAAATTCACCGAGACGCGACGCCGGTCGCGGAACATGACCTGGGTTTCCTCGTCGTAGCGCTGCGGCGCCAGGCCGTCGGCGGTGAGATCGCCTTCGCTGCTCATGCGGCGGGAGATGATCGGCGCGAATTCGGGACCGACCAGCAGATCGAGGTTGACCTGGTAGCGCGTGCCGACACGGATCCACTCGACCTGGGCGTTGCCGCTGACCTGGCCGCGATAGTTCCCGGTGAGGATGAAGGAGACGCGGGTCGAGGCCGGCCAGTCGAACGGCTCGCCGGTGCCCGTCGCCCGGGTGGCTCCGACCGGCGGGAACGGCGCCGAGGCGGCAGCGCTCGCCGCGGACACCTCCGGTCGCAGCGGCGCGCCTTGCGAAGCGGCAGGCTGCGCCGCCAGGATGGCAGCGGCAGCCGCCGCCGTGGACGCCGCTGCCGCCGTTGCTGCTGCTGCCGCCGTTGCTGCTGCCGCCGCCGTTGCTGCTGCCGCCGCCGTTGCTGCTGCCGCCGCCGCGGCTTCGATCTCGGCTGCCGCCTGACTCTCGGCCGCGGCGATGGCCTCAGCCGCTGCGGCGGAAGCCACCGCCTCCCGTCGCGCGGCCTCCTGCTCGGCCTCCTGGGCGGCCGCCCTGGCTATGGCCGCTGACGCGGCCGCAGCCGCGCTGGCCGCCGCCAACGCCGCATCGGGTGCCGAAGCCGGCGTTGCCGGCTTGGCGGCACGACGCTTGCGGGGCGGCGGAGTGGGCGGCGGCGCCGGCGCGACCGACGGCGGCGCTTCGGGCTCGAGCGTCCTGACATAGGCCACCTCGATCCGCGGCGGCATCTTCGCGGCGATCGCGAAGTCCTGCATGCGTTCGGCGATGTCGCGGGTCACGCATCCGTGGACCGCGAGGACCGCGACCACGAGGACGGCGAACCGGCCGCGCCGCTTCGGCCCGATCGGAAGGTGGCGGCTCAGCCGTCCAGCCATGCCTTGTACAGCGCGAGCGCCGCCGGGGTCGCCTTGACAGCCGGCTTCAGCGTGATCGCGCCGCCCGTCATTTCCGGGGCTTGGGGCCAATCGATCGTCAACGTCAGCACCCGCTGGTCGCGCGACACCAGCAGCGTCGCGGCCCGACCCGGCGCCAGCAGCCGGGAGGCTTCATCGAGGCGCCGAAGGCGCCAGCCGTCGAGCGCCAGGATCTCGTCGCCGGATGCGAGCCCGGTCGACTCGCCGAGGCCGCCGCGCAGGACGTGCGTCACCTTGATGCCGGTGAAGGCGCTTTCGGCGACGCGCACTCCCAGCCGCTGGGCGAGCGTCGGCGCCCCGTCCTGCCAGGCGACGCCGAAGCGCTCGAGCAGCTTCGGCAACGGCAGTTCGAACATGCCGTGGACCCATTGGGCCAGTTCGTCCGCGTAGGCACGCCCACCCACCGCCTCCAGCGCGCCGGCGATGTCGGCTTCGTCGATCGGACCGCCGGCGCTGCGCGACCACAGCAGTCGCAGGACGTCGTCGAGCGTGCCCTTGCCCTCGGCCCGAAGTTGCAGGTCGAAGGCCAGCGCCACCAGCGCGCCCTTGGCGTAGTAGCTGATGGTGGCGTTCGGCGTGTTCTCGTCGTTGCGGTAGAACTTGACCCAGGCATCGAAGCTCGATTGGGCGACGCTTTGTGCGAGCCGCCCGGGTGTGGCCGCCACGTTCGAGAGCGTGCGCGCGAGGAGCTTGAGGTACCGCGCCGCATCGATGAGGCCGGCGCGGCGCAGGAACAGGTCGTCGTAGTAGGACGTGAAGCCCTCAAAGAACCACAGCAGCCCGGTGTAGTTCTCGCGGCTGTAGTCGTAGCGCTCGAAATCGCGCGGCCGCATCCGCTTGACGTTCCAGGCGTGAAAGTACTCGTGGCTGATGAGGCCCAGGACGTTGACATAGCCGTCGCTGGCCTCGGCCGTGTCTGCCCCCGGCTCGCGGCGCGGCAGGTCGCGGCGCGCCGCGACCAGCGCCGTGCTGGCGCGGTGCTCGAGACCGCCGTGGCCGTCCTCGAGCGCGTTGAGCATGAAGACGAAGCGCTGGAACGGCGGCTTGGCCTCCGCGCCGTGCCAGAACGCGATCTGCGCCTCGCAGATCCGCGCCGAGTCGGCCAGCAGACGCTCGCCGTCGAAGTCCGGCCAGGCGCCGGCGACGACGAACTCGTGCGCCACGCCGGCGGCGCTGAAGCGGCCGCGCCAGAAACGGCCGAGCTCGAACGGATGGTCGACGAGTTCATCGTAGTCCGCAGCGCGATAGGTGCCGCAGCCATTCCCGTCGACGCGCTCGCTCGCCATCGCGGTCGCGACCTCCCACCCCTCGGGCAGCGGCGCGATCTCGAGCCGGTGCGGCTCGGCCTCGCGACCCTCGACCCGCAGGCACAGGCTCGTGCCGTTGAAGAAGCCGCGCTCCGCGTCGAGAAAGGCGGCGCGCACGGAAGGGTCGAACGCGTACACGCTGTAGGCGACCGTCAGCGCGCCGGCGCCGCTCGAAGGCGCCACCCAGGTGGCCTTGTCGACCTGACGCAGCGCGACCGGACGTCCCGCCCGCTCCGCAGAGAGATCGTGGAGATGACGCGCGAACTCGCGCACGAGATAGCTCCCGGGTATCCACACCGGAAGGCTCAATCGCTGACCCGCTGCGGCAGCGGGAATCGTCAGGGTCACACGGTAGCGGTGGGCGCGCACGCCGGTCGCGTCGATGCGGTAGGTGATCATCGACCGATTGTCGCCCGATGCCCGGACCCGACGGCGCCGCGGACGACCGGCCGCGGCCGTGCCACGCCGTCCTCGCGGTTATTCTCGACACCAGCGACGCTCCTCCGGCGGCGCGGGAAAGGACTCGATGGACGCGTTGCTCCTCGCGCGCATGCAGGTCGCCGCCAACATCACCTTCCACATCCTCTTTCCGACCGTCAGCATCGCGCTCGGCTGGGTGCTGCTGTTCTTTCGCCTGCGCTGGTTGAAGACCCACGAGCGCGGCTGGCTCGACGCGTATCGCTTCTGGACCAAGGTGTTCGCCCTGAGCTTCGCGCTCGGCGTGGTGAGCGGCATCACCATGAGCTTCCAGTTCGGCACCAACTGGCCCGGGTACATGGAGCGGGTCGGCAACATCGCCGGCCCGCTGCTGGCCTACGAGGTGCTGACCGCCTTCTTCCTCGAAGCGGGCTTCCTGGGCGTGATGCTGTTCGGCCACGGCAAGGTCAGCGAGCGCGTCCACCTGATGGCGACCTTCTTCGTCGCCTTCGGCACGACCCTCAGCGCATTCTGGATCCTGAGCCTGAACTCGTGGATGCAGACGCCGGCGGGCTACGAGGTGATCGCCGGCGAGTTCCACGCCCGGAGCTGGCTCGCGGTGATCTTCAACCCTTCCTTTCCCTATCGCCTGACCCACATGCTGCTGGCCTCGACGCTGACGGTGGCCTTCTTCCTCATCGGCCTGTCGGCCTGGCAGATGCTGCGCGGCGTCGCGAGCCGGTCGGCGGCGCGGGTGCTGCGTGTCGGGCTGACGGTCGCCGCGGTGGCGATCCCGGTGCAGATCTTCGTCGGCGACCTGCATGGCTTGAACACACTCGAACACCAGCCGCAGAAGATCGCCGCCCTCGAGGCGGTTTGGCATACGGAGCGGGGTGCACCGCTGGTGTTGTTCGCGATCCCCGACGAGGACAGCCGGACGAACCACTTCGAGGTCGCCGTGCCGAGGTTGGGCAGCCTGATCCTCACGCACGACGCCGACGGCGAGATCAAGGGCCTGGATGAATTCCGCGATCGCCATCCGCCGGTGCTGCCGCTCTTCTTCGCGTTCCGGATCATGGTCGGACTCGGCGTGCTGATGCTCCTGGCCAGCTGGGGCGGATGGTGGATGTACCGGCGCACCGGCTGGCGCGCCGAGCGGTTGCCGCGCGGGCTGCTGTGGATCTTCGCCTCGACGACCTTCATCGGCTGGCTGGCGACGGTTGCCGGCTGGTACGTCACCGAGATCGGCCGCCAGCCGTACATCGTGTACGGGCTCATCCGCACCGCCGAGGTGGCTTCGAAGGTCGCCGCGCCGCTGATCGCGACCACGCTGGCGCTCTATGTCACGTTGTATGTCGCGCTCGTCGTCGCGTACGTCGCGGTGCTGAAGTACATGGCGGAAAAGCCCGACGAGGTCCTCGACGAAGAGGCCCGCGATGCGGCCGCGACGCCGCTCGGCGCCATCACGCCGCCCCAGCCGAGCCCCGGGAGCGCCGCATGAACCTCATGACGTTCGACCAGATGCTGCCGATCATCTTCATGGCGCTGATGGGCGTGTCGATGCTGATCTACGTCGTCAGCGACGGCTACGACCTCGGCGTCGGCATGCTGATGCCCCGCGCCACCGACGCGGAGAAGGACGTCCTCGTCGCCTCGATCGGCCCGTTCTGGGACGCCAACGAGACCTGGCTGGTGCTGGGCATCGGCATCCTGCTGGTGGCCTTCCCGAAGGCCCACGGCCTGGTCCTGACCGAGCTCTACCTGCCGGTCGCGCTGATGCTGATCGGGCTGGTGCTGCGCGGCGTCGCGTTCGACTTCCGCGTCAAGGCACGGGCGAGCCACAAGTCCACGTGGGACCGACTCTTCTTCGCCGGGTCGTTGCTGGCCGCGACCTCGCAGGGCTGGATGCTGGGGCGCTACGTCAGCGGCTTCGGCAGCGGCTGGAACTACCCGTTGTTCGCCGCGGCCATCGCCCTGGCGCTGCCGGCGGCCTACGTGCTGCTGGGTGCCTGCTGGCTGGTGATGAAGACCGAAGGGGCACTTCAGGAAAAGGCGATCGCGTGGGCGCGACTGGCCTGGGCGCCGGTCGTCGGCGGGTTGATCCTGATCTCGATGGCCACGCCGTGGATCAGCCCGACGGTGCGCGAGCGCTGGTTCGCCCTGCCGGAAATCATCGCCCTGATGGCCATCCCGTTGATGACCGGGATCGCGCTCTACGCCGTCCGCGCGCTGTTGCCGACGCGGGTGGTGCGCGGGGCGCTCTGCTGGCTGCCGTTCGTGCTGCTGATCGTGGTCTTCGTGCTCGGCTTTCTCGGCCTGGCGTACAGCATCTATCCCTACGTCGTCATCGACCGCCTGACGATCTGGCAGGCCGCCAGCAGCCCCGGGGCGCTCAAGTTCATCCTCGTCGGCGTCGCCATCTCGGTGCCGGCCATCGCCGGCTACACGATCTTCTCGTACCGCGTCTTCCGCGGCAAGACCGGCGAACTTCGCTACGCCTGAGCGTGGATCCCAGGATGCTTCTGGGCATTCGGTGGGCGCGGTCGCCGGATCAGGCCAGTGCCGGGGCGATGCCCCGATGGCCTAGCTCTTGCCGCGGGCCGTCGCCAGCAACTGCTCGATCTGGGCGGCGTTGAGCGCGCCCGGTTTGTGCGTGCCGTCCTCGAACACCAGGCCGGGGGTGCCGCGAATCCGGTACTTCTGGCCGAGCGCATAGTTGCGCTGCAATGCCGACGCATCGCACTGCGCGGTCGCCGGAATCGCCGTGCCTTCGATCATCCAGTCGCGCCAGACCTTCACGCTGTCCTTGGCGCACCAGATGTTGCGGGACTTCTCCGGCGAATCGCCACCGAGGATCGGATAGAGGAAGGTGTAGACGGTGACGTCCTTCACCGCCTGCAGGTCCTTCTCGAACTTCTTGCAGTAGCCGCAGTTCGGATCCGCGAAGACGACGAGCTTGCGGGAGCCGTTGCCCTGCTTCCAGACGATGGCGTCCTTCAGCGGCAGCTTGGCGAAGTCGATCGCGGTCAGCTTCGAGATGCGCGCCTCGGTGAGGTTGGTGCGGGTGCGCGTGTCGACCAGCTGGCCCTCGATGAAATGGTCGCCCTGCTCGTCAGTGTAGAACAGGTCGGTACCGACGCGGATCTCGTAGATCCCCGGGATCGGCGTCTTCGAGACCTCGTCGATCTTCGGGAATCCGGCCAGGCGCTCCGGAATGTTCTTCCGGATCGCCGCCTCGTCGGCGATGGCGGCGGGGGCGAAGAACACGACCGCTAAGGAGGCGACGAGGGCTGCGCAGGACTTTTGCATGGGAGCTTTCAGGAGCCGAGCGCCTGCGACGTGAGCCAGCGCTTGACGGGAGTGAGACGGTTGACGAGATTCAGGCCGCGGTTGCGAAGTTCCCGCAACGCCGGCGATTCGTGAGAAAAGAGTCGAACCAGGCCGTCGGTCACCTCGCCCATCGCCCAGGTCGCAGCAGCGCGCGCGCCGACATAACGGCGCAGCAGGCGTTCGTCGGCCAGGCTGCGCCAGGACTCGCGCTCGGCGATCACGCCGACGAGGGCCGCGACGTCGGCCAGCCCGAGGTTCAGGCCCTGCCCGGCCAGCGGGTGGACGACATGCGCCGCATCGCCCAGCAGGACCCAGCCGGGACCGATCCAGCGCTCCGCATGGCCCAGACGCAATGGCCAGGCGGCGCGCACCGAAGCGAGCTTCAGCTCGCCGGCGGCGCCATTGGTCGCTTCTGCCAGGGCGCGCTCGAAATCGGCCGTCGACCCATCCATCAGGGCTTCGGCACGCGGGGTCGGCATCGACCAGACCAGTGCCAGCGACGAACCCGGTTCGGGGGCATCGAACGGCAGCAGGGCGAGAACGTCCGGGGCGCGGAACCACTGCCGCGCCACGCCACCGTGCGCCCGCCCGGACACCAGCCGCGCCGCGATGGCAAGCTGACCGTAGTCGCGTTGCTCGAATTCGATGCCGAGAGCCGCCCGGCTGCTGGATGCCGAGCCTTCGCAGTACGCCGTCAGGGTGGCCTCCCCCGCGGTCGGACCGGTCTTCACCCGGGGTGCGTAGCGCAGCGCCTCGTCGAGCGCCTGCTCGAGGAGCGCGGCGTCGGTGATCCAGGCGAGCTCGCCGACGCGCTGTTGCCAGGCGGAAAACTCGAGCGCCGCTCCGGGCGTGTCGCCCTGCACCTGCATCTCGTAGACCGGCGTGGCGGCATGGGGCGGCAGCGCTTCCCAGACCTTCAGGCTGCGCAACAGTTCGACAGAAGCCGGGTTAAGTGCATAGGCACGGACATCGGGCGACGTCGGCCGCGGCAGCTTGCGCTCCAGCAGCGCGACGTCGAGGCCCTGGCGGGCGAGGCCGAGCGCCAGGCTCTTGCCGACGATGCCGGCGCCGACGACCTGGACGTCGAATGCGTTCATCCGCGGATTGTAAGGATCGACCCTCTGCGGCGCCGGCGCCGATGCGGGCACAATTTCGCCTCTTTTCCCTCGTCGAGACCCTGCCGTGAGCGATGTGCCAGTGACCCTCCGATCGCTCTTCATCCACCCGGTGAAGTCCTGCGCCGCCGTCGAGGTCCGCGAAGCCCTCCTGACCGAGACCGGTTTCGACCTCGACCGGACCTGGATGGTCGTCGACGCCGCCGGCGAATTCGTCACGCAGCGCGAGCTGCCTCGAATGGCGCTGATCCGGCCGACGCTCAAGAGCGCCGAGATGGTGCTGCGTGCGCCCGGGATGCTGGCGCTGCACGTCGCGCTCGACGCCGTCGAGAGCCGGCTCTCGGTCACGGTCTGGAACGACCGTGTCGAGGCCTGGGACATGGGCGATCTGAGCGCACGCTGGTTCAGCGACTTCCTCGGCAGCGAAGTGCGTCTGGTGCGCTTCGACCCCGAGCAACGGCGCCTCGCCGATCGACGCTGGACCGGCGCGCTCGAAGCCCCGACCGCATTCCAGGACGGCTTTCCGCTGCTGGTCACCTCGACGGGTTCGCTCGACGAACTGAACCGGCGCCTTGTCCTCCGCGGTGCGCCGACGGCGACGATGACGCGGTTCCGACCGAACATCGTCCTCGACGGTCTCGAAGCCCATGGCGAGGACGGGCTCGGCGACATCGTCTTCGCGGGTGCCGGCGAACGGATCCGGCTGCGGCTGGTCAAGCCGTGCAGCCGCTGCCCGATTCCCGACGTCGACCCGCTGACGGCGGAGCCCGGCCACGCGGTCGGCGACATCCTGCGCAGCTACCGCGCCGATCCGCGCGGTGACGGCGCGGTGACATTCGGCATGAATGCAGTCGTCGTCGAAGGCTTCGACATGATGCTGCGCGTCGGCATGAGCGCGGTCGCCAGCCCGAACTTCGACTGACCGGAGCGATGCACAGGTTCAGGAGCTGGCAACTCTTCGCGATCTGCGTCCTCGCCTGGGGCACCACCTGGCACGCGGTGACCTACCAGGTCGCGGCGGCGGCGCCGGAAGTGAGCGTGGCGGTCCGGTTCGCGCTCGCGGGCGGATTCGTGCTACTGCTGTGCCGGCTGCGTCGCTATCGCCTGCGATTCGCCGTTCGCGAGCACGCCATGCTGATGCTGCAAGGCGTCTTCCTCTACGGCCTCTCCTACATCGGCATCTACTATGCCGAACGCTACATCCCCTCGGGTCTGGTCGCCGTCGGCTATTCGGCGTCGCCGCTGCTGGCGGGGATCGGCGCGGCGCTGCTGTTCGGCGTCGAGATCAACCGGCGCTTCGTCGCCGGGGGGGTGCTCGGCGTCGCCGGGGTCGCACTGATCTTCTGGCCGGAGTTCGGCAAGGCGCGCGTCGGCCCTGCCGTCGCATTGGGCGCCGCCTTGACCGCCGCCGCGGTCCTGCTCTCTGCCGTCGGAAGCCTGGCAGCCAGCCGCAATCGATCGCGCGGCATGCCGCTGTGGCCGGCGATGGGCTTCGGCATGCTGTACGGCTCCGCCGCCTGCGCTGCGGTCGGCTGGATCCGCGGCGTCGCCTTCGCGTTGCCTTCGACGCCGGCCTGGTGGCTGTCGCTCGCCTACCTGGCCCTTGCCGGCACGGTGCTGACCTTCGCCTGCTTCCTGACCTTGCAGGACCGCATCGGGCCAGGGCCGAGCGGCTCGATCGGCGTGATGACACCGCTCCTCGCGCTCCTCGTGTCGGTCGCGCTCGAGGGTTATCGACCGGGCCTGTTCACCGCCCTCGGCGCGACGCTGGCCGTCTGCGGCAACGCGCTGATGCTGCTGCAGCGCAGTCCGTCCGGGAGGGCGCCGACTAGAATCCGCCCCTCCCCGCCACGCGCCGACCTTCATCCGGATCCGCAATCATGAGTCTCAAGTGCGGCATCGTCGGCCTGCCGAACGTCGGCAAGTCGACCCTCTTCAATGCCCTGACGAAGGCCGGAATCGCGGCCGAGAATTACCCGTTCTGCACGATCGAGCCGAACGTCGGCATCGTCGAGCTTCCCGACGCGAGACTGCAGGCGCTGGCCGCCATCGTCCAGCCGGAACGGATCGTGCCTGCGATCGTCGAGTTCGTCGACATCGCAGGGCTCGTCGCCGGAGCTTCCAAGGGCGAGGGCCTGGGCAACCAGTTCCTGGCCCACATCCGCGAGACCGACGCCATCGTCAATGTCGTGCGCTGCTTCGACGACGAGAACGTGATCCACGTCGCCAACCGGATCGACCCGCTGGCCGACGTCGAGGTGATCCAGACCGAGCTCTGCCTGGCCGACATGGCCTCGTGCGAGAAGAGCCTGCAGCGCTACACCAAGGCCGCAAAGTCCGGCAACGACAAGGAAGCCGCCAAGCTCGTCGACGTCCTGTCGAAGTGCATGGGCGCATTGAACGAAGCCCGCCCTGTCCGTTCCGTCGCCTTCAGCAAGGAAGAACACGCCCTTCTGAAGCCGTACGGCTTCATCACCGCCAAACCGGCGATGTTCGTCGCCAACGTCGACGAACGCGGCTTCGAGAACAATCCGCACCTCGACCGGCTGCGGGCGTTCGCCCAGTCGCAGAGCGCGCCGGTGGTCGCCATCTGCGCGAAGACCGAGGCGGAACTGGCCGACATGGACGACGCCGACCGTCAGCTGTTCCTCGAGGAGATGGGGCAGAGCGAGCCGGGCCTTAACCGCCTGATCCGCGCGGCCTTCACGCTGCTCGGCCTGCAGACGTACTTCACCGCCGGCGTGAAGGAGGTGCGCGCCTGGACCATCCACGTCGGCGACACTGCGCCGCAGGCGGCCGGGGTCATTCACACCGATTTCGAGCGCGGCTTCATTCGTGCACAGACCATCGCTTTCGACGACTTCATCGCCTGCAAGGGCGAACAGCGCGCCAAGGAATCCGGAAAGATGCGCGCCGAGGGCAAGGAATACGTCGTCAAGGACGGCGATGTGCTGAATTTCCTGTTCAACGTCTGAATCGCACGGCATGCCCGCGCTGCCCCGCCGGCGGCGCGTAAATTGCGTGCCTGCGGTGGTAGTCTGCCGGCCTCGTGCGGATCTCGGGCCGAAATTGCGGGCAACGGGGCCCGGACGTTGCAGGGACATCATTTGGCGCTCGTCATCCCCAGCTCGGTTTCCGCGCGCCGGAACGTTCCGGAGAACTGGCGCGTCGCGTTCGCCCTCACCGCACTGGCAAGCGCAGTCGCCGGTTGGGCCGCCTCGCTGCTGGCCATTCCTCCCGGGTTCGCGTCGCCGATCGATCCGGCAGCAGGCATCGCCCTGGCCAGCCTGCTGGTCTATGGCCGCCGGATGTTGCCGGCGATCGTGGTCGGCTCCCTGTGCGCCGCGCTCGTCGCGCCGAGCATGCACGGACTGCCGATGGGCGCTGCCGTCGGATTGGCGGTGCTGTTCGCGTTCGGTGCGGCACTCCAGGCATTCGTCGGCGCAACGCTGATCCGGCGCGGCATCGGCGAGCCGCTGACGCTGGCCGAGCCGGCCGATGTCGGCCTGTTCTTCGGGGCCGGTCTCGTCGCCAGCTTCGTCAGCGCCGGCTTCATGACGCTCGTGGTCGACCTCACGCACGCCGTTCCGCGCGAGGCGTTGCCGATGACCGGGGCGATCTGGTGGCTCGGCGACCTGTTCGGCATGCTGGTCGTGGCCCCTGCCCTTCTGACCCTCATCGGACGTCCGCGCGATGCCTGGGCGCCGCGCCGGCTCACGATCGGCCTGGCGATGGTGCTGGTGGCGACGTTCCTCGCCGCCGGCATCGCGCAGGTCGTGATCTGGAATTCGGAGCGGACCCGGGCGACCTTTCAGCGCGACGCGACAAGCGCCTCACTGGCGCTCGAAGCGCAGTTGCAGGAACCGCTGCATGCGCTGGAGGCGTTGCGCGGTGCGCTCACGGTTTCGCGCGATCCGACCCGCGCCGAGGTCCAGTTGGCGACCAAGAGCTGGCTCGACGGCGGCGGCCTTCGGGCGATGGGCTGGAGCGAGCGCGTCCGCGATTCGGATGTGGCCGCGTACGAGGCCCGCATTCGAAACGACGGCTCCCCGGGCTTCCGCGTCTTCGATCGGGACCCGGCACGCAACCCGGCCAACTCGCCGGGGGCTTCAACCGCATCGCGCGAGGTCATGGCGATCCGCTTCATCGAGCCTTTGGCCGCGAACGCCGAGGCGCTGGGTGTCAACGCCCTCTCGATTCCCGCGGCGCGGGGCGCGATCGAATCGGCCCGTCGCACCGGACGCCCGGCGGCCACGAGCGGCTTTCGCCTCACCCAGCAGCTCGGAACCCAGTTCGGGGTCGTCATCTACCAGGCGATCTATGAAGGCAATCCGGCGACGGCCCTGGAGCGAGACGCCGCGACGCGAGGGGTCGCCTTCGTCACGCTCGACATGGATCGGCAGATGGAGCAACTCGCGCCGCAACTGGCGCGCTATCTCACCGTCTGTGTCGTCGACACCGACGCGGGCGCCAGCCACCGCCGTCTCACCGGCCCGGAGGGTTGCGAGATCGAGGAAGGTGCGCTGTTGCAGGTGCGCGCCCTCGCCTACGCGGGTCGGCAATGGGACGTGCGCGTCTTCTCTCGCGCGCAGGATCTTCCGCCGCCCTTCAACGGCAATGCCTGGCTTTTTTCGCTGATCAGCCTCTTCGCCACGGCCCTGCTCGGCGCCTTCCTGCTGACGGTCACCGGTCGAACGCGGCGCATCGAGATCGCCGTGCGCCAGCGGACCGCAGCGCTCGAGGCCGAGGTCGGCGAGCGCGAGATCGCCGAAGCGGCCCTGCGCGACAGCGAACAGCGCTTTCGCAACATCCTCGACAACGTGCCGATCGGCGTGATCTACACGAACCTTGCCGGCGACGTGATCCAGGCCAATCCCCGCTTCTGCGAATTGACTGGATACACCGAGAGCGAACTGCTGACGCTGAGCCTCACCGACTGCACCCATCCGGAAGACGCGGCGCAGGAAATCGAGATGGCCGAGCAGCTGGTGCAAGGCAACATCCCGATGTACCGGCGCAACAAGCGCTACATCCGCAAGGAGGGCACCACGGTCTGGGTGCAGTCGACGGTGTCGCTGCTGCGCGACTCCCAGAATCATCCCTGGCGCATCGTCGGCGTCGTCGAGGACATCACCGAACACCTGCGGCTCGAGGAGGCCGAGCATGCGCGCGAGGCGGCGGAGGCCTCGAACCGGGCCAAGAGCGAGTTCCTCTCGCGGATGAGCCACGAACTGCGCACGCCGCTGAACGCGATGCTGGGGTTCGCGCAACTCCTCGAGCTCGACCAGCGCCATCCCCTGACCGAGGCCCAGCGGCCGTGGGTCGTGCAGATCCAGCAAGCCGGCTGGCACCTGCTGGAAATGATCAACGACGTGCTCGACCTGTCGCGGATCGAGTCGGGCAACCTGCGGCTGCAGACCGACACACTGAACCTGACGGACCTTCTGGAGGCGACGGTCGGCATGGTCGCCGGCGAAGCGCAGGCGCGCGGCATCGCGATCTCCCAGGACTTCGGCCCCGGCACCACCGCCCTCCTGGGCGACGCGACGCGGGTCAAGCAGATCCTGACGAACCTGCTGAGCAACGCGGTCAAGTACAACTGCGACGCCGGTCGGATCCACATCGCCACCCGCATCACTGCACATGACGTCGTCGAGATCGCCGTCACCGACACCGGCCTGGGCATGACCGCGGAACAGATGAACGCGCTGTTCCAGCCGTTCAACCGCCTCGGCAGGGAGCGCAGCGCGAACCACCAGGGCACCGGCATCGGACTGGTCATCAGCCAGCGGCTGGCCGAGCTGATGGGCGGCTCGCTCAAGGCCAAGAGCGTGGCCGGCCAGGGGTCGTCCTTCATCCTGACCCTGCCCCGGGCGCTGGATCCAGACACCGTGCGCTCCGATCTCGATCTGCTGGAAACCGCTCCTGCCGACTATCACCGGCGGGTCGTGCACTACGTCGAGGACAACGAGACCAACGTCGAGGTGATGCGCGGAATCCTCGCGCAGCGTCCGCAGGTGCAGATGGCCGTCTCGGTCACCGGCCTCGACGGCCTGGCGGCGGTCCGGTCGCAGCGTCCCGACCTGATCCTGCTCGACATGCACCTCCCGGACATCAGCGGCTTGGAGCTGCTGCGTCATCTGAAATCCGACGCCCGTACAGCGAACATTCCGATCATCGTCGTCTCGGCCGATGCGCTGGCCCAGCAGATCAACGAGGCACTCGACGCCGGTGCGGAGCGCTACCTCACGAAGCCGGTCAGCGTCGGTGAACTTCTGGCGGTGCTGGACGATCTCCTGGAGCGTGTTGATACGGGCTTCAGTTGAAAAGCGTGCAAGGTAGCGCTTTGATCGTCACTCGATCTAAAGTGAGCGAATGCTCACTGCTAATTTTTGCGGCGTGCAACAGTCGGCTTGACGCGGTAGTGGCTTTAAGCACTCCCCTGGGTCGAGTGCTAAGATGAATGGAACCAAAGGGGTTAACCCGTATCTGACTGGGACATGAACAAAACCGCTGCTCTCACCCTTCGCGACCCTTGGGCGCTGGTGCCGTCGCTCGGCAACCTCGACGCCTACATCACCGCCGTCAACCGCATTCCGCTGCTCACGCAGGAAGAGGAAACCCGGTTCGCGACGCGCCTGCAACAGCACGGCGACCTCGATGCCGCCGGAAAGCTGGTGCTGTCTCACCTGCGGCTGGTGGTTTCCATCTCGCGCAAGTACCTGGGCTACGGGCTGCCTCACGGTGACCTGATCCAGGAAGGCAACGTCGGCCTGATGAAAGCCGTGAAGCGCTTCGATCCGAACCAGGGCGTGCGCCTGGTCAGCTATGCCATGCACTGGATCAAGGCCGAGATCCACGAATACATCCTGAAGAACTGGCGCATGGTCAAGGTCGCGACGACCAAGGCCCAGCGCAAGCTGTTCTTCAACCTGCGCTCGATGAAGCAGAGCATGAAGGAAGATGCGGCCGACCACGACACCCACCGCTCGACGCTCACGCAGTCCGAGGTCGACACCCTGGCGCGCACGCTCAATGTCAAGCGCGAGGAAGTGCTGGAGATGGAAACGCGCCTCTCGGGTGGCGACGTCGCGCTCGAGCCGCAGACCGACGACGGCGACGAGAGCTATGCGCCGATTGCCTACCTCGCCGACGACGCGAGCGAGCCGAGCCGGGTGATCGAAGCGAAGAACCGCGACTGGCTGGCCGGGGACGGGATCGCCCTGGCTCTCGACGCGCTCGACGCGCGCAGCCGCCGCATCGTCGAAGAGCGTTGGCTCAAGGTCAACGACGACAGCTCCGGCGGCATGACCCTGCACGACCTCGCCGACGAGTACGGTGTCAGCGCGGAGCGGATTCGTCAGATCGAGGTCGCGGCGATGAAGAAGATGCGCAAGGCGCTGGCCACCACCTGAGCGGTGGCGATGCAGTCAGCAAGGCGGCCTCCAGGGGCCGCTTTTTTTTGTCCTGGCCGCCCTCCGGCAGGCAGCCCGCCGGGACGTGGCCCCGCCTTCACCCCGGAGATCGGAGCAGCGCCTTGAGGTCTTCCGTGAGGGCCGCCTTGTCGCCCCCGTAGCGCACGAACAGCCGCACCTTGCCGGCGGGGTCGAGCACATACGAGGCGGCGGTGTGGTCCATGGTGTAGCTGCCCGGCGTCTTGCCGTCGACCTTCGCGTAGAAGACCTTGAACTCCTTGGCCGCGGCGGCCGTCTGCTCCAGAGAGCCCCGCAACGCGACGAAGCTCGGATCGAAACTCGCGACGTAGTTCTTCAGGACCTCGGGCGTGTCGCGCTCAGGATCGACCGTCACGAAGACTCCCTGGATGCGATCGCCGTCGGCACCCAGTGATTTCTTCACCTCCGCCAGCTCGGCCATCGTCGTCGGGCAGACGTCCGGGCACTGGGTATAGCCGAAGAAGAGCACGGTCACCTTGCCCTTGAAGTCGTCGAGCGTGCGCGTGCGTCCGTCGACATCCGGCAGGGCGAGGGTGCGCCCGAAATCGGCACCGGTGATGTCGACGTTGCGGAACTGCGGCGCGGAAGGACTTGTGATGCGATCGCACCCGCCGAGCGCGACCGCCGATGCGAGCAACAGGTACACGCCCGAAGCGAGAAGTGCCCGGCGCAGGCGGCTCGACGGGATGCTCACGGAAGGCACTAGAGCCACAGCCCGATGTAATGATCCACCAGCAGCGCGGCGAACAGCGCGGCGAGGTAGACGATCGAGAAACGGAACGTGCGCCGGGCCAGGGCATCGGAGTAGCTGCGCCACAGGCGCCACGCGTAGCCCGAGAACATCGCACCCAGGACCAGCGCCGCGGCGAGGTAGACGACGCCGCTCATGCCGTACACGTAGGGCAGCAGCGCGGCGGCGAACAGCACCAGCGTGTAGAGAAAGACGTGCAGGCGCGTGAACTCGTTGCCGTGAGTGATCGGCAGCATCGGCAGGCCGGCCCTGCGATAGTCCTCGGCCCGGTACAGCGCCAGGGCCCAGAAGTGCGGCGGGGTCCAGAGGAAGATGATCAGGAACATCACGCAGGCCTCGGGGCCGACCTCGCCCCGCATGGCGGCCCAGCCGAGGACCGGGGGCATCGCACCCGACGCACCACCGATGACGATGTTCTGCGGCGTCAGCGGCTTCAGAAGCACGGTGTAGATGACCGCATAGCCGACGAAGGTGGCAAAGGTCAGCCACATCGTCAGCGGATTCACGGCCACCCACAGCAATGCACTGCCGGCGGCAAACAGCAGCGCGGAGAACAGCAGCGTGCTCGCGGTGGTCAGCTCGCCGGTGGCCGAGGGGCGCCACGCGGTGCGCCGCATCCGCGAATCGATCTGCTGCTCGACCAGACAGTTGAAGGCCGCCGCCGCCGCGGCGACGAGCCAGATGCCGACGGTCGCGGAGATCGCGGTCTTCCAGTCCGGCAGGCCCGGCGACGCCATCAGCATGCCGATGACGGCGCAGAACACGATCAGCTGGACGACCCGCGGCTTGGTCAGCGCATGAAATTGCCCGAGCCGCGTGATCAGCGCCACGCTGTCGGATGGGGGGCGGATGACGGAATCGGACATCGAAAAATCGGGGAGCCCTGGATTCTACGAAGCGGCCTTCGCCGACACGTTCGCGTGGCCGCCGGCGCCGGGCCGGCTCCGTCCTTTCGCCGTGCGCGCCAGCACCATCGTCAGCAGGACGGCCAGCGCAGCGGCACCGCCGGTGTGCCCGACCGCGGCCGCCAGCGGCCACCCGAGGACGACGTTGGAGAGCCCGGTGGCGAACTGCCACAGTGCCACCGCAACCAGCAGCCACGCCCAGCGCCGGCCTTGCGGCGTGGAACTGCGCCACAAGCGCCAGGCCAGCAAGGCGATTGCCACGAAGACGACGCCGGCGCCGATGCGGTGAGTCACATGGATGGCGGTCAGCGCTGCGAAGGGCAGATAGCTGCCATCGGCGCCGAGTCCCAGACCCCGCCAGAGCCGAAAGCCGGCGCTGAAGTCCATCGGCGGCCACCACGCCCCCTGGCAGGTCGGGAAATCTCGGCAGGCCAGCACCGCGTAGTTGGTGCTGACCCAACCCCCCAGGGCGATCTGCGCGAGGGCCAGCAGCGCCACCAGCCAAACCCCGGCACGCAGCGCCCGGGCAAGCCCGATCGAAGGCGCTGGCTCGACCGGCCGGGCCTGTACCGCCAGCAGCACCAGCAGGCCGATCCCGCCCAGCAGGTGGAGCGTGACGATCGCCGGGTACAGCTTCATCGTCACCGTCAGTGCACCGAAGGCGCCTTGAAGGCAGACCCAGACCAGTGTGACCGTGGCCCACCATGGAGACATGCGCGCCAGGCCTCGCCGCGCGGCAACCCAGCTGGCGACGGCGAGGACCGTGATCAGCGCGCCGACAGCCGTCGCCAGGTAGCGGTGCGTCATCTCGACCCACGCCTTGCCGTGGGTGACAGGCCCGGTCGGCGTTGCGGCCTGGGCGGATGCGATGTGCGGCGCCGCGCCGGCCGGCGACGCGCTGCCGTAGCAACCGGGCCAGTCCGGGCAGCCGAGTCCGGAGTCGGTGAGGCGCGTGAAGGCTCCGAACAGGACGAGATCGAAGGTCAGGAACAGCGTGACCCAGGTGAGCGCCCGGATCCGACCACCTGCGGCCGTGCGCGAACGGCGCCAGGCCCATGCCAGCGGCAGCAGCGCCAGCGCCAGGCCGACGACGAGGATCGCCGCCAGCGGCGCCAGGTCGTACGGTGCAGGGGTCATCGTCCCGGCTGGTCCCAGCCGGCCGAAGCGCTCAGCAGGCGCACGAGATCGCGCTTGAGGCGCGCCGGATCAGGGTCGGGTGGGACCCGCATCATCCAGTCGCCACGCGGGTCGACGATGTAGAGGTGGTCTTCGAGTCGGCGTCCTGGCGAAGGCTCGAGCCAGCGGGAAAGCGCCTCCGCGGGTACCCGAAGCACCGTGGCCGGCGCAACCGATTCGATGGCCTGCAGCGTCTCGGGGCGTGGCGCCGCGGCGTCGTCGACGAGCCAGAGCTTGTCGACGCGACCGGCGTCGCGTCCGAGCGATTCGCGCAACTGGCGCTGGATCCAGAGGTGACGCTCGCAGGTCGAATCGCAACGACCGCCGGAGACAACGACCAGCAGCCACTGACCCTGCAGCGCCGCCGTGCTCGACGACCCCCCCTGCAGGTCGACCAGCGGCAGGTCCGACGGCATGGCTCGCGCCGGCACGATGAGTTCGCTGTAGTTCGTGCGACCCTCCGGCCTGATCACGAAATACGCCAGGTACGCGGCGATCACCGGCGCCGCGCACACCAGCAGGACCAGCAGCATCGAGCGCCGCCCGCTCGCGGTTCGCCGGGCGGCGTCATCGGACCCGGGAGTGGGCATCGGATGAACGGAAAGAGGCAGCGCCGAGGCGCCTTCAGTCCGCGCGCCGGTTCGGCCGGATGATTTGGTACCAGACATACAGACCTGCCATCAGGGCGGCGAGTGCGAACCACTGGAACGCATAGCCATAGTGCTTGGAAACGTCGAGCTGCGGTGCCGGCCAGCGCCGCTTCAGCCCGTCGACGGCTGTGGCGGTGGAGTCGGTCTGTTGAACCGACAACGGCAGCAGCGCGACACCGGCTTCGCCGGCATAGGCAGCAAGGTCGAGATTCTGCCGGATCGCGCCAACGGCCTCCGCACCGAGGTCAAAGAGCCGCGACGGCGGCGGGGCGATGACGCCGGCAATCTCCACCGGACCTGAAGGCGTCGCCACGCTCGGCAACGCGATGCGGTCGCGGGGATCGCGAGGAACCCAGCCTCGCTGGACGGCGACCGCCTCGGCGCGCCCTTCCAGACGCAACGGCGTGACCACATAGAAGCCCGGGGCCCCGTCCATCTGCCGGTTGTCGAGAAAGACCGTATGTCCCGCGACCCACCGACCCTGCAGCACGGCACGGCGGTGGAACTGGGCCGCCGCAGCCGCCGCGCTGCCGGCCAGGTCGGCGGACGCGAGCGGCGCGAGGCCACCGCGCGCATCGATCTGGGTCTGGATGGCGACCTTCTGCGCGGAACGATCGAGCTGCCAGAAGCCCAGCCGCAGCGTCAGGGCCACACCGGCCAGCGTCGCGAGCAGGACGACGATGCCCCGCCGACCCAGGCCGCTCACGGGCAAGTCCCCGCGAAGGGGGCGATCGACACCACGCGCGGATAATCGTGAACCATGAAGTACGTGATCGGAGTCGCCTTCGTCGGCATCCTTGCCGCCCTCACGATGGCCGGCGTGTTCATGATGCGCGCCGGCCGGGATGGCAAGGCGCGCAGCGGCAACATGATGCGTGCGCTCGCGGTTCGCGTCGCACTGTCGATCCTGCTGTTCGCGTTCATCCTGCTGAGCTACTGGCTCGGCTGGATCCATCCGACCGGCGTACCGCTCGGCCGCTGACCGGCGGGCCGTCGCCGCCCGCAGTACGAGCGTTCTAGAGCCAGTAGACGACCACGTAGAGGCCGAGCCAGACCACGTCGACGAAGTGCCAGTACCACGCCGCGCCTTCGAAGCCGAAGTGACGGTCGGGCGTGAAATGCCCGCGCATGATCCGGATGGTGATGAACAGCAGCATCAGCATGCCGACGAACACGTGGAATCCGTGGAATCCGGTCAGCATGAAGAACGTCGAGCCGTAGGCGCCGGAGGTCAGCTTGAGGTTGAGCTCATGGTAGGCATGGATGTATTCATAGGCCTGGAAGCCCAGGAAGGTGATGCCGAGCAGCACCGTGAGCCACATGAAGACGATGGTCCTGGCGCGATGATTGGCGATCAGGGCATGGTGGGCGATCGTCACCGTCACGCCTGAGGTGAGGAGGATCAGGGTGTTGATCGTCGGGATCGGCCACGGTCCCATGGTCGTGAACGGCTCGATGATCTGCGCCGGCGAGCCGGTGAAGCCTGCCGCAACGCTCGGCCACACCGCCCTGAAATCGGGCCACAGGACGGCGTTCTCGAGGCTGCCGAGAGTCGGCAGCGTGATCATGCGAACATAGAAGAGGGCGCCGAAGAATGCGCTGAAGAACATCACCTCCGAGAAGATGAACCAGCTCATGCTCCACCGGAAGGAGGTGTCGATCCGGCTGCTGTACAGGCCGGTCTCGCTCTCGCGAACGGCCTGACGGAACCATTGCTGCATCACGAAGGCCCAGACCAGCAGGCCCGCCAGCACGAGGTAGGCACCCCACCCGGCGCCGTTGATCCACTGCGTGGCCCCGAAGATCACCAGGAACAGGCCGAAGGCTGCAGACGCCGGATGCCGGGACGGCTCCGGAATGAAGTAGTAGGGCTGCGCCCCGTGCGTGGTCGTTGCCGACATGGTTTCTCCTGTGTTCCCGTACTTTCGAATTCTTCAAGGGCGCCGCATCGACCCGGCCCTGTTGCTCATCGCGCGATCCCGCTCGACAGCACCCAGCTGACGAGCCCGACCAGCGCGCCGACGAACAGTGCCGCCGCGACGACGGCGGCGATGACGAGATGCAGCGGATTGATCTGCTCCAGATCCTTGGCGTGGTCACTCGACTTGCGCACGCCGAAGAACGACCAGGCCACCGCCGAGACCGTTCGCCCGAACGAGCCCTTGCGGGTGACAGACCCGCGCAGTCCGGGCTCGTTTCCGGTCACGCTCATGCCCCCTGATCCGGCGCCGTCGCGTCGGCGCCCCGCGCCTGCGAGGGTTCGGGCGGCGTCTTGCCGCCGACCTCGAAGAAGGTATACGACAAGGTGATCGTCTTGACGTCCTTCGGCAACTTCGAATCGATGACGAAGACCACCGGCCAAGTGCGGGATTCGCCCGGCTTCAAGGTGTGCTCGCTGAAGCAGAAGCACTCGAGCTTGTTGAAGTGCGCCATCGCCTGGCTCGGCGCGTAGCTCGGGATCGCCTGCACCGCCATCGTCCGGTTCTGCCGGTTGCGGAACTCGTAGAGGACTGTCGTGACCTGGCCCGGGTGCACCGCGAGGGACGACTGCTCCGGCTTGAAATCCCACGGCCCGCGCGCATTGGCGTCGAACTCGACCGTGATCGTGCGGCTGGTGTCGACCTGGCCGTTGACCGGCGTGCCGGACGCCACCCCGCGGTTCTGCAGTTCGGAAACCGACAGGATGTTGACACCGAGGACGTCGCAGATCGCGCGGTACATCGGCACCAGCGCAAAGCCGAATCCGAACATCGCCGCTGCCACCACGACGAGCTTGCGACCCATGTGGCGGTTTTCGCCCAGCAAGGTCCGCTTCGGGCGAGGCGGGGAAGTGTTCGACATCGGTGGAGCGCCCGCTCAGACGCCGAAGAAGGCGGCCTTGGCCATGAAGCCGATGAAGAACACGGCTGCGATCGACGCCAGGATCAGCGCCAGCCGCAGGTTGCTCTTCTTCTGCGCGGGGGTCATGAACAGGGCCTTCAGCCGATGACCTTGGTCGCCGAAGCGTTCAGCTTCGGCGGGGTCTCGTAGGTGTGGAACGGCGCCGGCGACGGCACTTCCCATTCCAGACCTTCGGCACCGTCCCAGGGCCGCTGCGGGGCCGGCGCACCCTTGCCGCGCATCATCGGAATGATGACAGCGAAGAGGAAGTAGACCTGCGAGAGCCCGAAACCGAACGCGCCAATCGAGGCCACCATGTTGAAGTCGGTGAACTGCAGCGGGTAGTCGGCATAGCGCCGCGGCATGCCGGCCAGGCCGAGAAAGTGCATCGGGAAGAAAGTCAGGTTGAAGAAGATCAGCGACGTCCAGAAATGGATCTTGCCGCGGACCTCTTCGTACATCACGCCGGTCCACTTCGGCGCCCAGTAGTAGTAGCCGCCGAACATCGCGTACAGCGACCCGGCCACGAGCACGTAGTGGAAGTGGGCGACGACGTAGTAAGTGTCGTGGACCTGGATGTCGATCGGCGCCATCGCCAGGATGAGGCCGGTGAAGCCGCCCATCGTGAAGACGAAGATGAATCCCACGGCCCACAGCATCGGGGTCTCGAAGGTCATCGAGCCGCGCCACATGGTCGCGATCCAGTTGAAGATCTTCACCCCCGTCGGCACCGCGATCAGCATCGTCGCGTACATGAAGAAGAGCTGCCCGGTGACCGGCATGCCCTGGGTGAACATGTGGTGCGCCCAGACGATGAACGAGAGGATCGCGATCGACGCGGTCGCGTACACCATCGAGGTGTAGCCGAAGAGGCGCTTCCTCGCGAACGCCGGGATGATGGCGCTGACGATGCCGAAGGCCGGCAGGATCATGATGTAGACCTCGGGGTGGCCGAAGAACCAGAAGATGTGCTGGAACATCACCGGGTCGCCGCCGCCGGCGGGGTTGAAGAAGCTGGTGCCGAAGTGGCGATCGGTCAGCGTCATCGTGATCGCGCCGGCGAGGACCGGCATCACCGCGATCAGCAGGTAGGCGGTGATCAACCACGTCCAGCAGAAGAGCGGCATCTTCATCAGCGTCATGCCCGGCGCCCGCAGGTTCAGGATGGTGACGATGATGTTGATCGAACCCATGATCGAGCTCGCGCCGAGGATGTGCAGCGCGAAGATGCTCGCGTCCATCGACGGACCCATCTGCAGTGTCAGCGGCGCGTAGAGCGTCCAGCCGGTCGCCGGGGCGCCACCCGGCATGAAGAACGAGCTGACGATCATGATCGCCGCCGGGATCAGCAGCCAGAAGCTCAGGTTGTTCATGCGCGCGAACGCCATGTCGGCGGCGCCGATCTGCATCGGCACCATCCAGTTCGCGAAGCCGACGAACGCCGGCATGATCGCGCCGAACACCATGATCAGCCCGTGCATCGTCGTCAGCTGGTTGAACAGCTGCGGGTTGAAAAACTGCAAGCCGGGCTGGAACAGCTCGGCCCGAATGGCCAGCGCCAGCACGCCGCCGATCATGAACATGGTGAACGAGAACAACAGGTACATCGTGCCGATGTCCTTGTGGTTCGTCGCGTAGACCCACCGACGCCAGCCATGGGGTGCGCCGTGGTGGGCGTGATCGTCGTGGTGACCGCCGGCGTGCTCGCCCGGGAGGATGACTGCGCTCATGGAATTTCCTTGGATCCGGTCTGTGCTTGCGGGAACTTACTTGCGGAGTGCGGCGACTTCAGTCGGCTGCACGATCTGTCCGGTCGCGTTCGACCAATGGTTCTTCGTGTACGTGATGACCGCCGCGATCTCGGTGTCGCTCAACTGCTTCCAGGACGGCATCGCCCCGTTGTTCTGGCCGTTGAGCAGGACATGGATCTGCTTGACCTTGTCGGCGTCGAGCACGGTCGGCGAACCGTCGAGGGCCTTGATCGAGCCGCCGCCCTTGCCGGTGGGCAGGTGGCAGACCGCGCAGTTGGCCGCGTACACCTGCGCGCCGCGCGCGCTGAGGTCGGCCAGCGCCCAGACCTTGTTCGGATCATCGGCCTTCGCCGCGGCCTCCTTCTTCCGGTCTCCCACCCAGGCGGTGTAGTCGGCCTGGGAAAGGACCTTGACGACGATCGGCATGTACGAGTGCTCCTTGCCGCAGAGCTGCGTGCACTGGCCGTAGTACGTGCCGACCTTGTCGGCGCGGAACCAGGTGTCGCGCACGAAACCGGGAATGGCGGACTCCTGGATGCCGAGCGAGGGCACGTAGAACGCGTGGATCACGTCGTTGGCCGTGGTGATGATGCGCACCTTGCGGTTCACCGGCACGACCAGCGGGTTGTCGACCTTCAGCAGATAGTCGTCACCGCTCGGCTTGCCGGCGTCCGACATCTCGCGTTGCGCCGGGTCGATCGTCGACAGGAAGCCGATGCCTTGGCCCTCCCCGTTGAGATAGTCGTAACCCCATTTCCACTGGATGCCCGTGGCCTTGATCGTGAGGTCGGCGGCACTGGTGTCCTTCATCGCCACGACGACCTTGGTGGCCGGCAACGCCATCAGGATGACGATGATGAACGGCACCACGGTCCAGATGATCTCGACCGTCGTGCTCTCGTGGAAGTTGGCCGACTTCGCGCCGCGCGAGCGCCGGTGCTTGAAGATCGAATAGAACATCACGCCGAACACGCCGATGAAGATCAGCGTGCAGATCACCAGCATGAAGTTGTGCAGCCACTGCTGGTCAGCGCTGATCTCGGTGATCGGCGGGTGCAGGTTGATCTGGTTCACCTTCGGCCCGCCGGGCAGGTCGTTGACCGCCAGCGCGACGCCGCTCGCCAGGGCTGCGCCCAAGGTCAAGCCGGCCTGCGCCGCACGCTGCCACAGTGCTGTGATCGTCTTCATGATTGCCACTTCAGTTCAGATTTCTGGTTCGGACCGGGCGGCGTCAGCCGTCGCGGTGAAGGCCGGCGCGCGCTGCTGCCAGCGCCGCAGGGCCCAGCGCAACTCATCGGCAAGCTGGCGGCGCAACTCCGGCCGCACGAAACGCCCCACCGCGATGCGCCTTCCCTGGCCCGAAAGCTCGATCAGCGAGCGATCGCCGAGCTCGGGCTCGACGCGCACCCACGCGGGCGCGAACTCGACCTCGTCGACCTGCGCGCCGTGGACACGGCGCACGACCAGGCGCCCGGGCCGCAGCCGGATCAGCTCGGTGTCGGTCGCGTGGCGGGCGTAGAGCAGCAGGGCGGCGCCGAGTGCGAGCAATTCGAGCCAGGCGAAAGGCATCACCAGCGTCGCGCCACGGATCCAGAAGAGTCCGGCGATCGCCAGCGACAGCACGCAGATGGAAAGGTAGAAGGCCAGAACCTGACGCGGCGCGAGCGAGCAGTTGCGCGGCAGCAGCCATTGCACCGAACCGTCGGCGGTACCGGAGTCGTGACCGAAGCGCAGGAATCCCGGCGGGACGGGGCGGCTGGGCGCTTGAGGGATGAAGGCGGACATCCTGCGAATGCTGATCTTTGGCTCTGCGATCGACGGTCGAAGCGCTCTGCAAGGCTGCGCGGTACTCGGGAACGAGCCGGGTCGCGGCTTTGCAGCGCGTCCACCGACTTCAACCGAAGATTTTAGCCCACGGCTCGCACGCGGCCCCGACCTGCAGGTGCGAGAACCCGACAGCGTGGCTCAGGTCTTGGAGGGAAAGACCTTGCGCGTGCGCACCATGGCGCGCATGGCCTCCAGGGAAACGGTCGTCGGTGCATCGCTGCGCAACCGCGGCGCGGCCTTGAACGCATGTCCGTAGGCCACCTCGAAGGACAGGCCGATGCGGCCATCCGGACCGCGCAGTGTCTCGAGCTCGCGCTCGAGTCTCGCGCGCCAGCGTGGCGTGCGCAGGCCCGCCATCCGATCAGGCGATGTGTTGCCGCCCAGCAGGCGCAACTCCGCCAGCAGCGCCCCGGGACTGTCCCAGCGCAGCGTCAGCGTCTCCTGGTCCATCACGGGGTCGGCGAACCCGGCATGAACCAGCATGTCGCCGAGGTCGTGCATGTCGATGAAGTCCGCGGTCGGCGTGGCCCAGCCGAGGCGGGCGTAGAGCGCCCGCAGTTCGCGCAGCGTCCCGGGACCCAGGCACGAGAACATGACGAAGCCCTCGATTCCGAGCTGCCGCTCCCAGCGCTCGAACAGCGCCGGGGGATCGGGCACGGCATGCAGCATCATGTTCGCCCAGACCAGCCCGGCTTCCTGCGGCAGCGCGTCGTTCTCGGTCACGACTTCCACCGTGCCGGGCGAGCGCCGGCGAAGCCGCCACCACGGTCGCGACCGGGCCGCCTGGCTGAGCTCGCGCCAGCGCGCGTCGGGTTCGACGACGATGCGCCGCGCCTTCGGATAAGCCGCTTCCAGCGCCTCGGCGCCAGCGCCCAGCAAGCCCCACCAATCGAGGATCAGGCCGGGTTGCATCCGGATGATGCCCAGCCGCTCGGCCATGCGTCGGGCGACTTCCTCGTGCAACCAGGGAGGTGCAGCATGGCGTGCCAGACGGCGCAGCGTCCGCGTGGTCGCGGTCGGGTCGAAGGGCCGCGCGGCCGCGGCGGTCGGGGTTTCGGCCATGAACAGGGCAGTATATTGAGCCGGTGCGCGCGAACCCCTCGATCGACACGCCGGCGCGCCGAGGGGGCGTCCGGGCCGCGAGCCTGTGCGCCGTCTGCCACGGTTGGGGCCGACAGCGGATCTGCGGCGAATGCATCGACCGTCACGCCGTGCCCACGGCCCGATGCCGCCGCTGCGCCCTCAGGATCGACAGCAAGGCGGAGATCTGCGGCACCTGCCTGTCGCGTCCGCCGCCGTGGCGCGCAGCGCTAACTGCTGTCGACTACGGCTTCCCCTGGGACCGCCTGATCGCCGCCTTCAAGTTCAACGACGCCCTTGATCTTGCGCCTGCCCTGGCCGATCTGCTGGTCCGCGCGCACCGCGAGCGCGCACACGCCCGATGCGACTTGCTCCTTCCCGTGCCATTGAGCGCGCAGCGCCTGCGCGAACGCGGCTACAACCAGGCGTGGGAGCTTGCCCGACGGATCGGCCGAGGCCTCGACTGCAAGGCCGACCCGACGCTGCTGCTGCGGGTGCGCGACACGCCGCACCAGCTCGCGTTGCCACCGGACCAGCGCACCGCCAGCGTCAAGAGCGCGTTCGCGATCGAACCGCGCCGGCTGGCGGAAGTACGGGACCGCCACCTGACGCTGGTCGACGACGTGATGACGACCGGCGCGACGGCAGGCGAGATCGCCACCATGCTGCTCGGTGCGGGCGCGGCGACGGTCGATGTCTGGGTCGTGGCGCGCACGCCCTCGCCCGGCACGAGCGCCTGAGCCAGCCGCGCCATGTTCAACATCGTTCTCGTCGAGCCGGAAATCCCGCCGAACAGCGGCAACGTCATCCGTCTCGCGGCTAACACCGGCTGCGCGCTGCACCTGGTCGAGCCGCTCGGCTTTTCGATGGAGGACCGCCTGTTGCGCCGCGCCGGGCTCGACTATGCCGAGTACGTCGCAGTGCGCCGGCATGCCTCGTGGGCGGCATTCATGACGGCGTGCTCGCCGTCACCGTCGCGTCTGTTCGCCTTCAGCACGCGCGCCGGCCGGGCATTTGCCGATGTCGCCTGGGAACCCGGCGACTGGCTCGTCTTCGGCTCCGAGACCGCGGGACTGCCGGAGGCGGTGCGCAATGATCTCGGCGCATCGCGGGGTGTGCGACTGCCGATGCGGCCCGGTCAGCGCAGCCTCAACCTCAGCAACGCCGTGGCCGTCGCCGTGTTCGAGGCCTGGCGCCAGAACGGCTACCGCGGTTCGCTGTGAGGCTCAGGCTTCGGGGCGGGCATCGCGCCCGAGCAGCCGATGGAGCGCCGCTGCCGGCGTGAGCGCGCCCGAGATGACCGCCACCACGGCCGCGGTGATCGGCATCTCGACGCCGCTCGCCTCGGCGCGACGCTGGACCACGGCGGCACTGCGGACGCCTTCGGCGACATGGCCGAGCTCGGCGAGGATTCGCACCAGCGGCAGGCCGGCGGCCAGGAGCAGACCGACACGCCGATTGCGCGACAACTCGCCGGTGGCGGTCAGGACGAGATCGCCCAACCCGGACAGCCCGGTGAACGTCTCGGGCTGGGCGCCGAGGGCCACGCCGAGGCGCGTCATCTCCGCCAGACCGCGCGTGATCAGGGCGGCGCGCGCGTTGAGTCCCAGACCCATCCCGTCGGCGATGCCGGTCGCGATCGCCAGCACGTTCTTCACCGCGCCGCCGATCTCGACGCCGACCGGGTCGGCCGAGGTGTAGAGCCGCAGCCCGTCGGCGTGCAATGCATCGAGAGCGCGCTGGCGCAACGCCGCGTCGGTACTCGCCACGACGAGGGCCGTCGGCTGTCCGCGCGCGACCTCGAGCGCGAAACTCGGGCCCGAGAGCATCCCGACCGGCACTCCCGGACAGGCGCGGGCAGCGATCTCGTGACCGAGCGCACCGCTGCCTTCCTCGAAGCCCTTGCAGAGCCAGAGCACGCCGGACGGAAAGGACGGCGCCAGGCGCCGCAGCATCTCGTCGAGCGCGGCCGTCGGCGTCGCCACCAGCAACAGGCCGTCCGCGGCGTGTCCCACCGCCGCGTCGAAGTCGGACGTCACCTCGACCGTCGTCGGCAAGGCGATGCCGGGCAGGTAGCGGGTGTTGCACCGCTCCGTCTGGATTTGCGCCGCCTGCGCCGCATCGCGGGCCCACAGCCGCGTCGGATGGGCACGCGCAGCGTGCACCGCAAGGGCCGTCCCCCACGCGCCGGCGCCGAGGACGGTGAGGTTCATCGCCTCAGCACCAGGCCCGCCCGGGGGCGGCCAGGCGTGTCACCGCGCTCGCGGCGCGGCGCGCGCCGGCGCGCCGGTGAGCCATCTCAGGCGCTGGCTATGACCGCCGAACCGTTGGCAGGCGATCCCGCCGCGGCCTGCTCGGCCTGGGCCTTCTGAGCTTCGAACATCGCCTGGAAGTTGACTTCCGACAGCAGCACCGGCGGGAAGCCGGCACGCGTGCAGACATCGGAGACGATCGCCCGCAGGTACGGGTAGACGATGCCGGGACAGGCGATGCCGAGGATGGCCTGGAGCTGCTCCTCGGGAATGTGGCGAATCTCGAAGATGCCGCCCTGCTTGGCCTCGACGAGGAAGAGGACCTTGTCCGCCACCTTGGTCGTCACGGTCGCGGTCACGGTGACCTCGTAGATGGCATCGGCGACGAGTTCCGTCGAGACACCGAGGTTGATCTCGACCTGCGGCTGGGCCTGCTCGAGGAGGATGCGCGGGGAGTTCGGTTGCTCGAGCGAGAGATCCTTCAGGTAGATCCGCTGGATCTGGAACAGGGGGGTCTGGGCTTCGTCTGCCATGGTGGCGATCTCGGGTTGGTCTAGGAAGGCACCGCCGCGGTCGGGCGGGCGATGGCCGGGATTATCAGGTGGCCGAACCGTTCAGCAGCCCGTCGAGCGCGCCGCGCCGGTCGAGCGCCATCAGCTCGTCGCAGCCGCCGACGTGGGTCGAGCCGATGAAGATCTGCGGCACCGTGTAGCGACCGGATTCGCGGATCATGTCGGCGCGGCGAGCGGGTTCGAGGTCGATGCGGATGTCCTCGAAGGACTCGATTCCGCGTTGCTTGAGGAGCGTCTTGGCACGCTGGCAAAAGGGGCACCACTCGGTGCTGTACATGCGGACGGGTTGCATCGATTTCCGGTTCAGGCGGTCTTCTCGACCGGGAGGTTGGCGGCACGCCACGCATTGAGTCCGCCGGCCAGCGCCTTTGCGTTCTCGAAGCCGAGCTTCTTCAGCGTCGCCACGGCCCGGGGGGCGCGCGCGCCCGTAGGACAGACGACGACCAGCGGCAGCGCCTTGTTCTTCGGCAGCTCGCGAGAGCCCTCGAGGCTCCCCAACGGCACGCTGCGGGCACCCACGGCATGACCGGCGGCGTATTCAGCCGGCTCGCTGATGTCGATCAGGATCGCGCGCTCGCGGTTGATCAGCAGCACCGCATCGGCCGCCGAAACCTTGATCCCGCCGGTCGTGCCCTGCGTGAGGATCGGCCAGACCAGCAACGCGCCCGAGGTGAGCGCAGCGGCAAACAGGTGCCAGTTCTCGATGAAGAATTTCACGGGTGCGCCAGGTGCAAAGACTCGAATTATAGAATTCCAGTCCACCCTGCCCGGCGACCCGCCGGCTTTACCTCACCCAGCGCCCGGTCTGCCGATGCACAAGCTTGTCCTCCTCCGCCACGGCGAATCCACCTGGAATCTCGAGAACCGCTTCACCGGCTGGACCGACGTCGAGCTGACGCCGACCGGCGTCGATCAGGCTCGCAATGCCGGGCACCTGCTGCGCGAAGCCGGTTGCGAGTTCGACGTCGCCTACACCTCGGTGCTCAAGCGCGCGATCTGGACCCTCTGGCATGCCCTCGACACCATGGACCGGACGTGGCTGCCGGTCGTCAACGACTGGCGCCTGAACGAGCGTCACTACGGGGCTCTGCAGGGACTCAACAAGGCTGAGACCGCGGCCGAATTCGGCGACAGCCAGGTGCTCGCCTGGCGACGCAGCTACGACACCCCGCCCCCGGCGCTCGCTCCCGGGGATGCGCGCAGCGAGCGGGGAGACCTGCGCTACGCCGGGCTGCGGCCTGAGGACGTGCCGCTGACGGAATGCCTGAAGGACACCGTCTCCCGGGTGCTGCCTTGCTGGAACGAGCGGCTCGCGCCGGCGATCCGCAGCGGCCAGAAGCTGCTGGTCTCGGCGCACGGCAACAGCATCCGGGCGCTGGTGAAGTACCTGGACGGGATCAGCGACGAGAAGATCGTCGGCGTCAACATCCCCAACGGCATTCCGCTGGTGTACGAACTCGATGCGGCGCTCAAGCCGATCCGCAGCTACTACCTCGGCGATGCGCAGGCGGCCGCAGCGGCCGCTGCCGCCGTGGCGGCCCAAGGCAAGGCCTGACGACACGACACGACACAGACAACGGGCGGCGGACAGCGGGCCGGCGCGATCGTCGTCAGCGCACAGTGTCGAGCTCGGCCTGGATCCGGGCGCGGACGCGGGCCGCAGCCAGTCGCCGGTCGGATCCGGGCGGCTGCGCGTCGAGCATCGTCACGTGGGCGCGGAGGTCGTGGCTGCAGGCAATGCGCCACACCGACTGAAGCAGGCTGGTCGCGCCCAGATACTCCACCGCCGTGCTGAAGCGCGCCTCGCCTTCGGCATAGCGCAGCGCGACCGGCTGGATCGGCGTGTCCGTCGCGATCGCTGACTGCAGCAGGTTCGCATGCAACGGCAGGACCTGCGGACCGGCACCGGTCGTGCCTTCCGGAAAGACCGCGATCGTCGCCCCCTCGCGCAATGCGAGTGCGACCTGATGGACGACGCGCAGCGCATCCCGCTTGCGCTCGCGCTCGATGAAGAGCGTCCCGCCACTGGCGACCAGGAAGCCGAGCAGCGGCCAGCGCCGGATGTCGGCCTTGGACACGAAGCGCGCCGGCCGGACCGCATTGATGACCAGGATGTCGAGCCAGGAGACGTGGTTGGCGAGCAGCAGAACGGGTGCGGCCTGCGGCGCACCGGCGGCGCGCAACTCGATCCCCATGGCAGCGACCACGCCGGCGGACCAGCGACTCACCCGACGCATGCGCGCGGGCTCGTCGAGAAACGGAAAGACCAGCGCGCAGACCAGGCAGCCGTGCAGCGCCTGGAACACGCTGCGGGCCAACCGCCATGCCGCGCGCAGCCGCGCCCGCGACCGCCCGGACGTCTCGAGCGCCTGGCAGAGGCTCACGCGGCGACCGGCTGGATCTGGTCTTCCGCTTCGAAGGCGACGGCGCCGGCCACCAGGGTCCACCGGACCCGCCCGGGCAGCTCGAAGCCGGCGAAGGGCGTGTGCTTGCCCTGGCTGCGCAGCGCCTCGGGGGCCACGGTCCAGTGCGCCCGCGCATCGAACACGCAGAGGTCGGCCACGCCCCCTTCGACGAGCGCGCCGAGTCCTGGGGCGAACGCCTGGCCACCGGCAACCCGGGTCAGCAACCTGGCGGGCGCCGAGGTGACCCGGGAAAGCATCTGCGGGAATGACAATCCCGCCGCCTCGCCCCAATGCAGCGTCAGGCTCAGCAGCAGTTCCAGACCGGTCGCGCCAGGTTCCGCCTCGGCGAACGGCAGGTTCTTGGCGTCCTCGGCGACAGGGGTGTGATCGCTCACGATCGCATCGACCGTGCCGTCGGCGACGGCCGCGCGGATTGCATCGCGGTCGCGCTGCTGGCGCAGCGGCGGGGTCAGCCGCATCGCCGAATTGAAATAGCCGATGTCGATATCGGTGAGGTGCAGCTGGTTGATGCTGACGTCGCAGGTGATCGGCAGGCCCTCGGCCTTCGCGCGGCGCACGCCTTCGACGGCGGCGGCGCTGCTCAGGCGGCAAAGGTGGACGTGGGCGCCGGTGTCGCGGACAAGCTCGCAGATCGTCGCCAGCGCAATCGTCTCGGCGAGGACCGGCACGCCGGAGAGGCCGAGGCGGGTCGCGAGCGCACCCTTGGCGGCGACGCCGGAGCCCAGCCAGGCATCGTTCGGGCGCAGCCACACCCCGTAGCCGAAGGTCGCGGCGTACTGCAGTGCGCGGTGCAGCACCAGGGTGTCCTTCAGCGCGACATCGGCATGCGAGAAGCCGACGCAGCCCGCCTCGCTGAGCTCGGCCATCTCCGTCAGTGCCTCGCCGCCCAGGCCGCGCGTCAGCGCGCCGAGCGGATAGAGCCGCGCCAGGTTCAGGCTGCCGGCCCGGAACTTCAGCATCTGGACGAGGCCGGGCTCGTCGAGAACGGGTTCGGTGTCCGGCGGACAGACGATGCTGGTGACGCCGCCGGCGACCGCCGCGGCCATTTCCGATTCGAGCATGGCGGCGTGCTCGTGACCCGGCTCGCGCAGCCGTGCACCGAGGTCGACGAGCCCCGGCGCGACGACGAGACCGGTCGCATCGAGCGTGCGCTCGGCCTCGAAGCCTGCCGGGATGCGTCCGACGCCGACGATGCGGCCGTCGTCGATCGCCACGTCGCCTTCACCGTCGCGCCCGGACGCCGGGTCGACGATGCGGCCACCGCGTATCAGGATCTTCATCGCCGCTCCTGGTTCAGGGGTTGTTGCCGGCGATGATCGACATCACCGCCATCCGCACGGCAATGCCGAATGTCACCTGCGGAAGGATCACGCTCTGGTTGCCGTCAGCCACGGCCGAGTCGATTTCCACACCGCGGTTGATCGGGCCCGGATGCATGACGATGGCATCGGGCCTGGCGAGCGCGAGCTTCTCCCGGGTGAGGCCGAAGGTCTTGAAGAACTCGCCCGCGCTCGGCAGCATCGCGCCGCTCATGCGCTCGTTCTGCAGCCGCAGCATGATGATGACGTCGGCGCCCCGGATGCCCTCGGCCATGTCGTGGCAGACGCGCACGCCCATGTCCTTCATATCACCCGGAACCAGCGTCTTCGGACCGACGACGCGGATCTCCGGCACCCCCAGCGTCGACAGGGCATGGATGTCGGAGCGCGCGACCCGGGAATGCACCAGGTCGCCGACGATGGCCACCGTGAGTCCGGTGAAATCGCGCTTGTAGTGGCGGATCGTGTACATGTCGAGCAGCCCCTGCGTCGGGTGCGCATGCCGACCGTCCCCGGCGTTGACGACGTGGACGTGGGGCGCGCAGTGCTGCGCGATCAGGTACGGCGCGCCGCTTTCGCCGTGGCGGACGACGAACATGTCGGCGTGCATCGCCGACAGGTTCGCCACGGTGTCGAGGAGGCTTTCCCCCTTGGCGGTGCTCGAGCGGGCGATGTCGAGGTTGATGACGTCGGCCGACAGGCGCTTGGCGGCGATCTCGAAGGTGGTGCGGGTGCGGGTGCTGTTCTCGAAGAAGAGGTTGAAGACGCTCTTGCCGCGCAGCAGCGGCACCTTCTTGACCTCGCGCTCGTTGACGCTCAGGAACGTGCCGGCGGTGTCGAGGATGTGGTGCAGAACCGCCCGCGGCAGTCCTTCGATCGACAGCAGGTGGACGAGCTCGCCGTGGCGGTTGAGTTGCGGGTTTTGGGGAGCCAGCATCGCGAGCCTCACCGGATCTCGAAGTTGAAGCGACCGGCCTCGTCGCGCGCCAGCGCCAGCCGCTGACCGGCCGGCACGGTGACGCGGGCTGCCGAGCAGGCCGCTGAGATCGGCAGCTCGCGGCCGCCGCGGTCGACCAGGACGACGAGCGTCACGCTGGCCGGGCGGCCGAAGTCGTAGAGCTCGTTGATGACCGCGCGGATCGTCCGCCCGGTGTAGAGCACGTCGTCCACCAGGACGATGTGAGCCCCCGCGACCTCGAACGGCAGCCGCGTCGGGTCGGCGGTTCCGGCGAAGCCCCGGGAGGAGAAGTCGTCGCGGTGCAGGGCGCTGGTGATGACGCCGTGCTCGCGCTCCGGCGCCAGGTCGCGTTGCAGGCGTTCGGCAAGCCAGGCACCGCCCGACCAGATGCCGACGAGGCGGCTTTCGGGCCGCATGAGTGCGCGCACACCGGCGAGAAGTTCGCCGTAGAGCGCTTCGGCGTCGAGGTGGAGTGCGCTCATCGGCCCGACCCTGCATCCATGTCGTCTTGCCCCAGGTATTGCTCGAGGATGATCGCCGCGGCGGCGGCATCGAGGTCGGGCGCGTTCGCCGCGCGCGCCTCGGTCGTGGTGTAGCGCTCGTCGACCTCGTGCACGGGCAGACCGTGGCGCAGCCGCAGGTCCGCGGCGAAGCGACGCGCGCGCCGGGTGTTGGCATGAGGCGCGCCATCCGGATGGCGCGGCACGCCGACGACCAGGGCGTCGGGGCGCCATTCGGCGATCAACGCGGCAATCGCCTCGAACGGCGGCGTGGCGCCGGCGACGACGCTGCGCAGCGGCCGGGCGCTGCGGGTCAGGGTGTTGCCGGTGGCGACGCCGATGCGGCGCGTGCCGAAATCGAATGCCAGAAAGGAGAGGTGCTGCTGCGCTGCCGGTGGCGAGACCACGGCGAGCATCAGGCGGCCGGAGGCTGGCGCCGCCTCATGCGTGCCCGGCCTCTTGGCTGAGCATGCGGGCGTCGATGCCGAGCAGGGACAGCGCCTTCTGGTAGCGCTCCTCCACCGGCGTGTCGAAGATGATGCCGCGCTCGGCGCTGACGTTGATCCAGCCGTTGCGCCCGAGCTCGTCCTCGAGCTGGCCCGCCCCCCAGCCGCTGTAGCCGAGCGTGACCAGCACCTTCTTCGGACCGGCGCCGTTCGACAGCGCCTCCAGCACATCCTTGCTGGTCGTCATCTCGAGGCCGCCCTCGATCTGCAGCGACGAGTTGTAGTGGCCGCCGTCGGCGCCCTCGCCCCCGAGGCGTTCGTGCAGCACGAAGCCGCGCTCGGTCTGCACCGGTCCGCCGAAGTAGACCGGCTCCTCGGCCAGGTCGTCGCGGTCGAGGGACAGCTCGACCTTCTCGAACAGGTTTTTCAGGGTGATGTCGATCGGCTTGTTGATCACCAGGCCGAGCGCACCCTTCTCCGTGTGCTCGCACAGGTAGACCACGGCACCGGCGAAAGCGCCGTCGCCCATGCCGGGCATGGCGATCAGGAACTGGTTCGTCAGGTTGATCGCAGCGGCAGCCATGGGCGCATTTTATTCCTGCGGCAAACTCCGTGGTGCCGCCCGGCGCCCCGAATGGAAAAACCCCTCGCCACCGCCCTCGTCTGGTTCCGGCGCGACCTGCGCGCGGACGATCATGCCGCGCTCTACCATGCGCTCAAGACGGCGCGCCAGGTCTGGTGCGCCTTCGTCTTCGACCGCGAGATCCTCGATCCCCTGCCGCGGGCCGACCGCCGCGTGGAGTTCATCCGCGAGTCGCTGGTGGCACTCTCGGACGCGCTGGAAGCGCTGGGCGCCGGCCACGGCACCCCCGGCACCCGTCTGATCGTCACGCACGGCCCGCCGGGGGCGATCGCCGCGCTCGCCGAGACCCTGCACGTTCAGGCCGTCTACGCCAACCACGACGACGACCCGCGGGCGCTCGAGCGCGACGCGAAGGTCCGCGGCCTGCTCGCCGATCGCGGCATCGCGCTGCACACCTCGAAGGACCATGTCGTCTTCGAACGCAACGAGGTCCTGACCGCGAGCGGAACGCCGTACGGGGTCTACACGCCCTATCGCAACGCCTGGCGCAAGAAGCTGGAACCGTACTTCGTGCGCGCCTATCCGGTGGAACGCTACGCCGACAGCCTCGCGCCGGTACCCCCGGAGTTCGCCGGTCCCGTGCCGACCCTCGCCGCCATCGATTTCGAGCGAACCAACCTGAGCGATTTGCCGGTCCACGCCGGCAGCAGCGCCGCGCGTCGCCTGCTCGACGACTTCCTGGAGCGCATCGACAGCTACGAGCAGGCGCGCAACTTCCCGGCGGTCAAGGGACCGAGCTACCTCTCGGTGCACCTGCGCTTCGGCACGATCTCGATCCGCGAGCTGGCACGCCG
>JBBQCD010000004.1:0-117047 GCA_038318385.1 Burkholderiales bacterium
CCTCGTGTACAATTCGCGCACAGTTATACGCAAGACAGTGGTTGTTCGTGATTCCTCTTCTCCCCTGCGGTTCTCGCAGCGGCTCGTTAGAAATCCCTAGCTCGTGTCTCTGAGTGTCGCTGCATGCGCCGCATGTGCTGCGCATCATTCTCGCTATAGATAGGATCCGTCCCATGACGACCCAAACCGGCACCGTGAAGTGGTTCAACGAGAGCAAGGGCTTCGGCTTCATCGCTCAGGATGCAGGCGGCGCCGACCTGTTCGCGCACTTCCGTGACATCCAGGGCAACGGCTTCAAGACCCTGGTCGAGAACCAGCGCGTCGAATTCGAAGTCAAGCAGGGCCAGAAGGGCCTGCAGGCAGCCAACATCAAGGTGCTCTGACCCGAAGGCTCACGCCTTCACGAAAGCCGCGGCAAATTGCCGCGGTTTTTTTTCGTCCGACGCGCCCGCGGCCTAAGATCCCGCCGAAACCCGTCCCGGAGACCGAGATGCCCGACATCGCCACGCTGAAGAACCGGCAGGTCCGCCTGGCGGCGCGACCGGTGGGACTGCCAAAACGGTCGGACTGGCGTTACACCGAGGAGCCGGTGCAGCCCCCCGCCGCGGGAGGCGTCCTGGTGAGGACCCTCGCGCTGTCTCTCGATCCGGCAATGCGGGGATGGATGAACGAGGGCAAGAGCTACATCCCTCCCGTGGCCATCGACGAGGTCATGCGCGCCGGCGGCATCGGCGAGGTCATCGCCTCGGACAGTCCGGCCTTCGCCGTCGGCGACCAGGTGTCCGGCTCGCTCGGCGTCCAGGCGTACAGCCTGATAACGGGCGAACAGGTCAAGGCGAGCGGACTGTTCCGGATCGACCCTCACGCTGGCACATTGACGCAGTGGCTCAATGTGCTCGGCATGCCCGGCATGACGGCGTACTTCGGCCTCCTCGACGTCGGCATGCCGATGCCCGGCGAGACCGTCGTCGTTTCCGGCGCTGCCGGCGCCGTCGGCCAGACGGTGGGACAACTCGCCCGGATCAAGGGCTGCCGAGTGGTCGGCATCGCCGGCGGCCCGGCCAAGTGCGAATGGGTCGTCGACGAGCTCGGCTTCGATGCCTGCGTCGACTACAAGGCCGGCAACCTCAAGGACGGCCTCAAGGCGCACTGCGCGAAAGGCGTCGACGTCTACTTCGACAACGTCGGCGGCGAGATTCTCGACACCGTGCTGACTCGCATCAACCGCAAGGCGCGCATCGTCATCTGCGGGGCCATCAGCCAGTACAACAACACGACACCGGTCAAGGGTCCGGCGAACTACCTCTCGTTGCTGGTGAACCGGGCGCGCATGGAAGGCATGGTCGTGTTCGACTATGCGGCGCGCTATCCGGCCGCCGTCGCCGAGTTGTCCGGCTACCTGAAAGACGGCCGGATGAAGAGCCGGGAGGATGTCGTCTCCGGCCTCGACTCCTTCCCGGAGGCCCTGCTGAAGCTGTTCGACGGCGAGAACTTCGGCAAGCTCGTGCTCGAGGTGGCCTCCGCCTGAGGAGGCCGCGCTCCCGCCATGCAGGACGAGTGCCCTTTCCCGGCGGCGTTGCTGACGTCGTGGCTCGCGCAAAGCGGCGATCTGCTCGCCGTCACCGATGCCTCGGGGTCGGTGTCTTGGGCCAACCCTCGCTTCGTGAGGACCACCGGTGTGTCTGCCGGGATGTCGCTGCTGGGCGTGGCAGCCGGCGCCCGCACGCGAACCGTGTTGAACGAAGCGCTGCGAACCGGAGCCCTGGCGCCGACGGAGATCGATCTCGTCGCCACGACCGGCAACGCCGTGCACGTCGGCATCCGGGCCTCTTCGATGCACGGCCGCACGCTGTGGACCTTGGAAGACCGCACGCCGTTTCGCACACTCGAGGCCCGGGCCCGACACCAGGGCGAGCTGCTCGACATGGCACAGGAATTCGGCCGCCTGGGTGTCTGGGAACGGAACATCACCACGGGAGAGGGTCGCTGGGACAACCACGTGTTCGAGTTCTGGGGCCTGGACCCCAGCCAGGGCACACCCCGGCACGAGGACGCCGTCCGCCACCTTCACCCGGATGATCGCGATCAGGTGTCGTACCTCGCCAGCACACTCGCCGTCGGTCGGTATGCACAGCGGTACCGGGTGCTGCGGCCCGACGGCACGACACGGTGGCTGCACTCGGAATGGGAAGTGAAGGGATCGCCGCAGGGCAAGCCCGAGCGAGCCATCGGGATCATGGTCGACGACACCGTGGTCTACAAGTCCGCGCGGGCCCTCGGCGAGGCCAACGCCCGGCTTGAGCTGGCGGTCGAACTCGGGCGCATCACCATCTGGCGCCACGATCTGGCGACTCAGCGGCTGCACTACAACGACCGCGGCATGTCCCTGCTGGACATCGCGCCGCGGCCCGAAGGCATGCCGACCGATGAATTGCTCGGCTACATCCACCCCGACGACGTCGCCACCGTGCTGGCCTCGGCGAAGCGGGCCCTGGTCTCCGACAAACCCACCGACAACGAAGCGCGCTACCGGCGCGCGGACGGCAGCTGGCGATACGTGCTCACCCGCAGCGTCGTGCAGCGTGACGCAGCCGGCAAGGCGCTCGCCTTCGTCGGCGTGGCCCTCGACGTCACCGAGCGCGTCGAGCACCTGCGCGCGAACGACGAGCTGGCGCGGCGCATGAACTCCGCGGCCCGCGCCGCACGCGTCGGCATCTGGACGACGTCGAACTCCCCGGGTGACACCGACTGGAACGAACAGATGTTCGATCTCTTCGACTGGCCCCGGGCCGCCGGGCCGCCCACGCTGGCCGCCTGGATCCAGGGCTGCGTGCATCCTGCCGACCAGGAGCGCGTAGGCACGGCCGCGCGTGCCCATCTCAAGAGTGGCAACCGACCCTTCGAGGTCGAGTTCCGGACCGTTCGCCGAGACGGCAGCCATCGCTGGATCGTGCTGCGGGCCGATGTCGATCAGGGCGACGCCGAGCAGCGTCGCATGGTCGGCGTCGCGCTGGACGTGACCGATCACCACGAGGCGCTGGCCGCCCTTCAGGAGGCCAGCGAACGCGCGGCACTGATCACCCATCACGCCGGGATCGGCACCTGGGAGGTTGCGGTCGATGGAGGTCCGGTGCGATGGGATGCCCAGATGTTCAATCTGCGAGGTCTGCCGGCGGTGGCGGGCGAAGCCCCGTCACGCACGGAGCGGCTCGCGCTCGCTCATCCCGACGACAGGCATCTGCTTCTGGACGCGCGCGAAGACTATGACACGCTCACTTCGACCGCGGCCTACGAATTCCGGGTCCACCTTCCGGACGGCAGCTACCGGTGGCTTGCATCGCGTTCGGCCATCGTCCGCGACGAGAGCGGGATCGCGCTGCGACGGGTCGGTGTGAACTGGGACGTGACCGAGGCCCGGAGCGTCGAAGAAGCGCGCCGGCAAGCCGAACTGGCAGAGCGCGAGATTCAGGCGAAATCGCAATTCCTGTCGCGCATGAGCCATGAGTTGCGCACGCCGCTCAATGCAGTACTCGGCTTCACGCAGCTGCTGCAGATCGAAGCCGGCCGGGCGGTGGTGGTGGGCCAGGTGACCAAGCTCGCACACATTCGAGCGGCCGGAGAACATCTGCTGGCGCTGATCAATGACGTGCTCGATCTTTCCAACCTCGAATCCGGAGAACTCAAGATGCAGTTGCAGTCGCTCGACCTGGCGGCGCTGATCACGCAGACGCTGCCGCTGGTCGAGCCGCTCGCCACCCAGCATGATGTCGCCCTGGAGACGGAACGCCTCGGCGGCGTCGCCCGGGCCGATCCGAAACGCATGCGCCAGGTGCTGATCAACCTGTTCTCCAACGCCGTCAAGTTCAACCGCCGCGGCGGTCGCGTCCGCGTCGGCGCGCGGGCCGAGGGTGAGCAAGTCGTTCTGACGGTCGCTGACACCGGCAGGGGACTCGCTGCCGAGCAGATCGAGCACCTGTTCGAACCGTTCAACCGCCTGGGCATCGAGAGCGAAGGCATCGAGGGAACGGGGATCGGCCTGACGATCGTCAAGGCGCTGGTCGAAGGGATGGGCGGAACGGTCTCGGTGACGAGCACGCCCGGCGAGGGCACCGTGTTCGAAGTGCGACTGCCGGCCGACTCGGCGAGCGCGGACCACGCTGCACCACCCCCGGAGCCCACGGCCGTCGCCGCGCCCCGGTGCGAACGCAGCGGCAAGCTGCTCTACATCGAGGACAACGCCGTCAACGTGATGCTGGTCGAGGAACTCGTGCGCACGCTGTCGGGACTGGAGATCGACTCCGAGCCGACCGGCGCGGCCGGGGTGCGACGCGCGAGGACGCTGCGCCCCGACGTCATCCTGATCGACCTGCAGTTGCCCGATTTCGACGGCTTCGAAGTCCTGCGCCGGCTGCGCGGGCAGCCGGAGACCGCCGCGACGCCCTGCATCGCGCTCTCGGCCAATGCCATGCCCGAGGACATCGCGCGCGGACTGGCCGCCGGCTTCACCGACTACTGGACCAAGCCGATCGACTTCAAGGTCTTCCTGGCCGGTCTGGAGAAGCTCTTCCCCACGGGCGCGTGAGGGCGCAAGAAGCGGCTCGCGGTGCCCGGCAAAGCAGCCGTCAGAGCGGCGTGTCGGCGAGGCCGCGCTGGCGCAGCATCGCCTCGATATGCGGGCTGCGCCCACGGAACGCGCGATAGGCCTCGGTCGGGTCGATCGAATTGCCGCTGCCGTAGATGTAGCGACGAAGGCGCGCCGCGACGCCGGCATCGAACGGGTCGCCCGCCTCGGCAAAGGCCTCGTAGCCGTCGGCCTCGAGCACCTCCGCCCAGAGATAGACGTAGTAGCCGGCGGCGTAGCCCGAACCCGAGAAGAGGTGCTGGAAGTGCGTCAGCCTGTGGTTGACGCCGATCCCCGGTGGCAGGCCGATGCGTTCGAGTTCGGCGCGCTCGAATTCGACGACGTCGAGGTCCTGCGGCGCAGGAACGGTGTGCACCGCCATGTCGACCAGCGCCGAGGCGGCGTAGCGCACGGTCTCGTAGCCCTGGTTGAAGAAGCGCGCTGCATGGAGCCGCTCGATCAGCGCATCGGGAATCGGCTCGTCGTTGAGAACGTGGCGCGCGTGACGCTTGAGCACGGACGGCTCGTCGAGCCAGTGCTCGAAAAGCTGCGATGGCAGCTCGACGAAGTCGCGCAGGACGCTGGTCCCCGACACGCACTCGAAGGTCACGTCGGACAGCAGGCCATGCAGTGCGTGGCCGAACTCGTGGAACAGCGTCCGCGCGTCGTCGTGGCTGAGCAAGGTGGACTCGCCGGGCGCGGCCTTCGCGAAGTTGTTGTTGTTGACGATGATCGGCACCACCGGCGCGCCACTCGCACTGCGCGATTGCTCACGGTAGGCACTCATCCAGGCGCCGCTGCGCTTGCTCGGGCGAGCGTAGTTGTCGTGCAGGAAAACGCCGACCAGCTTGTCGTCGGCACCACGGACCTCGTAGGTTCGCACGTCGGGGTGATAGGTCTCGACCTCCGGACGGGCGATGAACCGCAGTCCGAAGAGTCGCTGCGCGCAGTCGAATGCCGCATCGGTCATCCGGTCGAGGGAGAAGTAGGGCTTGACGGCGGCTTGATCGAGCTCGTAACGGACCTGGCGCACCTTCTCGGCGTAGTAGCGCCAGTCCCAGGGCTCGATCGGCCCAGGCTCGTCGCGCGAGGCGGCCATCGCCTCGAGCGCCGCGCGTTCGGACTCGGCCCGAGCGCAGGCCGGGCCCCAGACCTGCGCCAGCAGTTCCGCCACGTTCGACCGCCGACGCGCCATCGTGTCTCCCAGCACATGGTCGGCATAGCAGGCGTGGCCGAGCAGACGCGCCTGCTCGCTGCGCAGCCCCAGGATCTCGCACGCGACGGCGCGGTTGTCATGGGGACCGTCGTGCGCGCCGCGCGAAGTCCAGGCTCTCCAGGCCTGCTCGCGCAGGTCTCGGCGATCTGAGAAGGTCAGGAACGGAACGATGTGCGACCGCGACAAGGTCACCACGCAGGCGTCGATGCCGCGCTCGACGCCGGCATGGCGGGCTGCCGCCCGAACCGACTCCGGCAGGCCGGCGAGATCGCTCTCGTCACGGAGCACCAGCCGATAGGACGACTCGTCGGCCAGCACGTTCTGGCCGAAGCGGGTCATCAGCTCGGCCAGGCGCGCCATGATCTCGGCGTGACGGCGCTGTCCGATGCTGTCGAGCAACGCCCCGGCGCGGACGAAATCGATGTGGATGCGTTCGAGCACGCGCAGTTGCTCAGGATCGAGACCCAGCCGATCCCGGCTCTGGTGCAGGGCGTCGATCCGCGCGAAGAGCGCCCGATGGCTGTAGATCCAGCTGTCATGGGCGGCCAGACGCGACGCCATCTCGATTTCGACCGTCTGCAGCGGTCCGGAGGTCTCGCTCGACGTCAGGTTGGAGAACAGCGCGTCGATCCGCGTCAGCAGTCTGCCGGACCGGTCGAGCGCCGCGACCGTGTTGTCGAAGCCGGGGGCATCCGCCTGGTTCGCGATCGCATCGATCTCGGCGCGCTGGGCCGCCATCGCCACCTCGAAGGCCGGCGCATAGTGCTCAGGGCGGATGCGGCCGAAGGGCGGCAAGCCGTAGGCCGCGTCCCAGGGTTCGAGCAGGGGGTTCGGCGGGGCGACCCCCTGCCCCGGCATCGACAGGTCCATCAGCGGCCCTTGCGGATCGACATCTCGTCCGCCTCGTCGTAGCGCTTGTTCTCGCAGGACTTCGCGTAGCTGGCGCGCTCGGTCTTCAGCGATTCGACTCGGGCGTTGAATGCCGGCAATGCTTCCTGGTAGGTGTCCATCATCTTGTCGCGGCTCTCGGCCCGCGCGTTGTAGGCGGCGACGGCGTCGGCGCTCGTGCGGTCGAGGCTGGCCAGCTGCTCCTTCAAGGCGACGCCGAGGCGTTCGATCTCCGCCTTGTTCTGCGCCAGCTCGGCCTGTTCGCGCACGCTCTGTTCGTTGCCGCTGTGCAGGCGGTCCTTCTGCGAAAGGCATTCGCGCAGTTGCGCCGGCGTCAGCAGCAGCGGCGCCGCCTTGGGCTTGGGATCGCGCGGATTGTCGGCGGCGCCGGCCGGCGCCGCCGCCAGGGCGGCTGCCGACAACAGGGCCACGAGCCAGGAATTCAGGTTCTTCGTCATCGGCATGTTCCCGTGTGCAACGGGACGGTTTGGGCAGGCGCGGATCATGCCACCACGGGCGTGCGCATCGTCACGAACTCCTCGGCCGCCGTGGGGTGGATGCCCAGCGTCGCGTCGAAAGCGGCCTTCGTGGCGCCCGCCTTGAGCGCTACCGCGAATCCCTGGATGATCTCGCCAGCATCGGCGCCGACCATGTGCAGTCCGATGACGCGATCGGTGAGATCGTCGACCACCAGCTTCATCAGGGTGCGCTCGGAGCTGCCCGACAGCGTATGGCGCAGCGGCCGGAACTCGCTGCGGTAGACCCTGATGCGCACGCACCGCTGGCGCGCGAAGCCTTCGGACAGGCCGATGGTGCCGATGTTCGGATTGGTGAACACGGCCGTCGGGATCAAGGTGTAATCGACTGCGCTGCGGGCGTCGCCGTAGAGGTGCTCCACCAGCGACATCGCCTCGGCCAGCGCCACCGGGGTCAGCTTGACGCGATCCGTGACGTCGCCGATCGCATAGATGTTCGGGAGGTTGCTGCGGTAGTCGTCGTCGACCAGGACGGCGCCGCTCGGCGACAGCGCGACCCCGGCTTCGGCCAGCCCCAGGCCGGCCGTGTTCGGATGACGCCCGGTCGCGTACAGCACCGTGTCGGCGTCGAGCGTGGTTCCGTCCTTGAGACTCACGCGCACGCCGCCGGCGACCCGCTCGAGGCTTTCGACGTGCACGTGGGTGCGCAGGTCGATGCCCTTCTTGCGCATCTCGTCGGCGACGAAGGCGCGGATGTCGTCGTCGAAGCCGCGCAGGATCTGGTCGCTGCGGTACAGCTGGACCACCTCGGCACCGAGGCCGCGGAAGATCGACGCGAACTCGCAGGCGATGTAGCCGCCGCCGACGACGACGAGCCTGCGCGGGAACGTCGGCAGATCGAAGATCTCGTTCGACGAGATCGCGAGTTCGCCACCGGGAATGGCCGGCGCCGTCGGCCAGCCGCCGGTCGCCACGAGGATGCGATCGGCACGGTAGGTCTGGCCGCCGACCTCGACCGTGTCGGGTGCGACCAGACGCGCGCGCGCGTCGAACAGCGTCACGCCGGCGTTGCCGAGAACCTTCTCGTAGACATCATTGAGCCGGGAGATCTCGACCGCTCGATTGGCTTTCAGAACCTGCCAGTCGAGCACCGGCGCCTCGCCTTGCCAACCGAAGCCATGGGCCTCCTCAAAGCCTTCGCCGTAGTGCGCGGCAAAGCTGTAGAGCTTCTTCGGGATGCAGCCGAGGTTGACGCAGGTGCCGCCGAGCGCTGCCGTCTCGGCCACGGCGACGCGCACGCCCTTTTGCGCAGCGAGCCGCGCCGCGCGCACACCGCCGCTGCCCGCACCGATGATGAAGAGGTCGAAATCCGTTGTCGCCATGGAGAGTCTCCCAGGGAATGATGCACCGGCCGCGCCGCGCCTGCCGCCGTGGGGTCTACGTCGTCCGGGCGACGCCGGCGCCGGGATCCCGAGCGCGGTGCCGCGCCGAGGCAGAGCGGCGGGCGGAGGGGCTCAGCCGAGCGCCTTGCCAAGGAGGTCGGCCATCACCGCATTCATGCCGCCGGGATCGGCCTGGGCGCGCTCGCGCAATCGCGCCACCTGGTCCGCCGGCAGCTTGCACGCGAACGGCACGAGCCCTGCGGCGGCGTCACGCCGCCGCTGCTCGCGCTTGTCGAGCGGTGCGGCCGCTTCCTGGGCGAAGCGCGCCGGCACGGCCGCACGCTTCATCTGGCCGCCGATCTTCAGGCCGAGGTTCTTGTCGAGATCGGACTTCTTCATGCTCATGGAATGCCCGCTGCAGCAAAGATGCGATTGTCGCCATTGCGCGCCGGCCCCGCTCTGGTCTAATCGCGCCTTTCGCGAGCCGGCAACCATGGCAATCAAGGCCACCATTTTCAAAGCCCAGGTGCAGGTCGCCGACATGGACCGCGGCGTCTACGCCGACCATGCCCTGACGCTGGCGCGACATCCGTCGGAAACCGACGAACGGATGATGGTGCGCCTGCTGGTCCACGCGCTCCACGCGCCCGCCAGCGACGACCATGGCGGCCTGGAGTTCGCCAAGGGACTGTGGGATCCGGACGAGCCCGAACTCTGGCGCCGCGATCTGACCGGGCGCATCCTGCACTGGATCGAGGTCGGCCAGCCCGACGAGCGCCGCCTGATGAAAGCCAGCGGACGCGCCGACCGGGTCACGGTCGTCGGCTATTCGCAGAGCACGCCCATCTGGTGGGCCGGCATCGCCACGAAGATCTCGCGCGCCCGCAACATCGACGTCTGGCAGATCGCCGCGCCGCAGGCGCAGGAACTCGCCACGCTGGCACGCCGCGGCATGCAGCTGCAGCTGACGGTCCAGGATGGCAATGCGTGGCTCGGCGACGGTGAGCGCTCGGTCGAGGTCGCGCTCACCCGTCTCAATCCCTGAGACCAAAGCCCCGCCTCCACGCCGCAGGGCATTGCGCCCGACAATCGAGCCCTCACGTCGGAGCCCAGAGCATGTCGATCGAAGTCCAGCATATCCCCGAAAAACGGCGCTTCGAGGCCGTGGTCGAGAGTCACGGGGGCCATCTCGAGTACCGCCGCAGCGGCTCCGTGATGACGATCGTTCACACCGAGGTCGATTCCGCGCTCGAAGGCCGCGGCGTGGCCGGGGAACTGGTGCGCACCGCCCTTGCCCATGCGCGCGCGGAAAGTCTCAGGGTGGACCCGGCCTGCGCCTACGCCCGAGCCTGGATGGAGCGTCATCCGCAATCACAGGACCTCCATGTCTGAGTCGGACGACGCCAGCCGCGACCCCCGCAGCGAGGCAGAAAGTGCCGCCATCGCCGAGGACGCGCGCCGCGTTCTCGATTTCTGGTTCGGCGCACCGGGCTCCCCGCTTGAGGGAGCCGACCGCCCCGAATGGTTCCGCAAGGATCCCGGGTTCGACGAGGACATCCGCGCCGCTTTCGGCGCGCTGATCGAACAGGGCCTGCGCGGCGAACTCGAGGCATGGGCCGCGTCGCCCGAGGGCGCACTCGCCGAGATCATCGTCCTCGACCAGTTCACCCGCAATGCCTTTCGCGACACGCCGCGGGCGTTCGCCGGCGACCCCCGCGCGCTCGCGGCGGCCGGGGCGATGGTCGGCATGCGGCAGGACGAACGCCTCCCGCCACTCCAGCGGGCCTTCGCCTATCTGCCGTTCGAGCACGCCGAACGCCTGGAGACGCAGCATGAATCCCTGCGTCTGTTCACCAAGCTGATGGCCGAGGCCCCGCAGACCGAGAGCTCGCTCGACTATGCGCGGCGCCATCTGGCCGTGATCGAGCGTTTCGGCCGCTTTCCGCACAGGAACGAGATCCTCGGTCGCCACTCGACTGCCGAGGAACTGGCGTTCCTCGGGCAGCCGGGATCACGCTTCTAGAACGTGTCAGTGGCGGCGCGAATTGTTCGGCGCCCGGTCGGCGCGGTTGGGCACGCCGTCGCCGTCGCGATCACGATCGACGCGATTCGGCACCCCGTCATGGTCGCGATCGCCGCGGGCCCATGCGCCGCGCCGCAGTTCCCAATGGCCGTTGCGCTGGACCCATTCGGGGCGGTTGTAGACATAGCCGCGGCGTTCGTGCACCCAGCTCCCGGCCACCCAGGCGTGACGGCGCCCGTTCCAGCCCCAGTAGCCAGGAACCCAGGTCCAGCCACGGCGTGGGGCCGGGACCGCCTCGACGCGTGGGGCCGGCGGCGCCACATCGATGGCAACGCCGTAGGTGACGGCATGCGCGGGGATGGCGGCGGTGCCGATGGCAGCGGCGGTCACGGCGGCAGCCAGCAGAGTCTTCACCATGTTCTTGTCTCCTGCAGTTGAGGTGACCGCAGATTGCCGCGGCCAGCGCCAAGGGCGCGTAGGCGCCTTTCGCGATCGCCGGTAGGTCGAATCCGGCCGGCACCGTTACATCGACTTGCAAGGCGACAAGACGGGTCCGCCCCGGTCGACAAGACCCTGTCTTCACGCCCCCATCGCGCGAGGCCCGGCTGCGCGGCATACCGCGACGCGCCTGCCGCGATCAGTGGTTGTCGCGGGGGACGAAGGCGCCGCGCTTGCCGACGAGAAAATCGAGGTCGACCCCCTGGTCGGCCTGCAACACGTGGTCCACGTAGAGCTTCCAGTAGCCGCTTTCGAGCTGCGGCTTCGGCGCCTTCCACTGCGCCAGACGCTGCTCGATCTCGGCGTCGCTGATGTGCAACTGGATGCGTCGGGCGGCGACATCGAGCTCGATCATGTCGCCGTCGCGAACGATCGCCAGGGGCCCTCCGGCCGCCGCCTCCGGCGCCGTGTGCAGCACGACGGTGCCGTAGGCGGTGCCGCTCATGCGCGCATCGCTGATACGGACCATGTCGGTGATGCCCTTGCGCAGTACCTTGGGCGGCAATGGCATGTTGCCGACCTCGGCCATCCCGGGGTAGCCGCGCGGTCCGCAGTTCTTCAGGACCATCACGCAGGTCTCGTCGATGTCGAGCGACTCGTCGTCGATGCGGGCGTGGAAGTCGTCGGAGTTCTCGAAGACCACAGCGCGACCCTTGTGCTTCATCAGCGCCGGCGTCGCCGCGCTCGGCTTGATCACCGCGCCGCGCGGCGCCAGGTTGCCGCGCAGGACGGCGATGCCGGCCTTCTCCTTGAAGGGCGCGAGCAAGGTCTTGATGACGGCAGGATTGAAGTTCTGCGCATCGGCGACGTTCTCGCCGATGGTGCGGCCGTTGGCGGTGATCGCGTCGAGGTGCAGATGGCCGGAGATCTCCTTCATCACCGCCGGCAGCCCGCCGGCATAGCAGAAGTCCTCCATCAGGTACTCGCCCGACGGTTGCAGGTTCAGCAGGCAGGGGAGTTCGCTCGCCAGTCGATCGAAGTCCTCGATCGTCAAGGGCACGCCGATGCGCCCGGCGATCGCGATCAGGTGGATCACCGCGTTGGTCGAGCCGCCGATGGCGGCAAGCGTCTTGATCGCGTTCTCGAAGGCCTCGCGCGTGAGGATCTTCGACAGCCCCAGGTCCTCGTGCACCATGTCGACGATGCGCCGGCCGGCATTGCGCGCGATCACGTTGCGGCGCCCGTCCACCGCCGGGTAGGCGGCATTGCCCGGCAGGCCGATGCCGAGGGCCTCGACCATGCTGGCCATCGTACTGGCCGTGCCCATCGTCATGCAATGGCCATGGCTGCGGTGCATGCAGCTCTCGGCCTCGAGGAAGTCCTGCAGCCGCAGCGTGCCGGCGCGGACCTGCTCGCTCATGCTCCAGACGCCCGTGCCCGAACCGAGGTCCTGCCCGCGCCACTTGCCGTTGAGCATCGGACCGCCGGAGACGCCGATCGTCGGCAGGTCGCAGCTGGCCGCGCCCATGACCAGCGACGGCGTGGTCTTGTCGCAGCCCATCAGCAGCACCACCCCGTCGAGCGGATTGCCGCGGATCGACTCCTCGACGTCCATGCTGGCGAGGTTGCGATAAAGCATCGCGGTCGGTCGCAGCAGCGTCTCGCCGAGCGACATCACCGGGAACTCGAGCGGAAAGCCGCCGGCTTCGTAGACGCCGATCTTGACCTGCTCCGCAAGCGTGCGGAAATGCGAGTTGCAGGGCGTGAGCTCGCTGTAGGTGTTGCAGATGCCGATCACCGGGCGGCCGTCGAACTGGTCATCAGGGACGCCCTTGCCCTTGACCCAGCTGCGGTAGGCGAACCCGTCGCGGTCCATGCGGCCGAACCACTGCTGACTGCGCAGCTGCTCGGGCTTCTTGCGGGGCTTCTGGTCTGAACTCATGGATGCTCGATTGGAGGAAGGATCACTCCTTCACCGAGCCCGTCATCCCGGAGACGTAGTACTCGACGAAGAAGGAGTAGACGAAGGCCACCGGCAGCGACCCCAGCAGGGCGCCGGCCATCAACGGCCCCCATTGGTAGACGTCGCCCTGGACCAGTTCGGTGACGACACCGACCGGCAACGTCTTGATTTCCGAGGACGACACGAAGGTGAGCGCGTAGATGAACTCGTTCCACGACAGCGTGAAGGCGAAGATCCCGGCCGATATCAAGCCCGGCACCGCCAGCGGCAGGACGATCTTGGTCAGGATCTCCCAGCGGCTGGCACCGTCGATCAGCGCGCATTCCTCGAGCTCGAACGGGATCGAGCGGAAGTAGCCCATCAGCAGCCAGGTGCAGAACGGGATCAGGAACGTCGGATAGGTCAGGATCAGCGACCAGCGGGTGTCGAAGAGGCCGAGCTGGAAGACGACGTTGGCCAGCGGGATGAAGAGGATGGTCGGCGGGACCAGGTAGGCCAGGAAGATCGCCAGCCCGGTATGACGCGAGCCCTTGAAGCGCAGTCGCTCGATGGCATAGGCCGCCAGGATGGAAGCGACCAGCGAGAACGCCGTCGAGACGACCGAGACCAGGATCGTGTTCCAGGCCCAGGCCGGAAACGACGTCTTGAACAGCAGGTGGTGGAAGTGATCGAGCGTGGCGTTCGCGACCCAGAAGGGGTTGCCGTCGCTCGACAGCAGTTCCGCATCGGGCTTCACCGAGGTGATCGCCATCCAGTAGAACGGGAACAGCAGGACGATGAGGAAGATCACCAGCGGCAGGTAGACCACCACGGTGCGCCGACGGCGCGACTCGAGGTAGCCCATGCCCGCGGAGTCCTGGATGCCGTCGTCCTTGCTCATGACCGACCGGCGGCGTGGGCGCCGCTCATTTGTCCGCCCCGCCCTGCTGCCAGGCGCGCCGCTGCAGGCCGAAGAAGCTGAACATGATGCAGGCGAGCAGGAACGGCACCATCGCGATCGCGATCGCCGCGCCCTCGCCGAGTGCACCGCCGTTGATCGCGCGCTGGAACGCGAGCGTGGCCATCAGGTGCGTCGCGTTCAGCGGGCCCCCCCGGGTGATGACATAGATGAGCTGGAAGTCGGTGAAGGTGAACAGCACCGAGAACGTCATCACGACCGCGATGATTGGCGTGAGGAGCGGCAGGGTGACATGGCGGAACTGCTGCAGCGGCGTCGCGCCGTCGATCGCGGAGGCCTCGTAGAAGGTCGGCGAGATCGTCTGCAGACCGGCCAGCAGCGTGATCGCCACGAACGGCACGCCGCGCCAGACGTTGGCGGCGATCACCGACCAGCGGGCGTTCCAGGGGTCGCCGAGGAAATTGATGTAGTGGTCGATCACGCCCATCTTCACCAGCAACCAGCTGATGATGGAGAACTGCGAGTCGTAGATCCACCAGAAGGCGATGGCCGACAACGCCGTCGGCACGATGTACGGCAGCAGGATGACGGCCCGGAAGAAGGTCTTGAAACGGATGTTGCGGTTCAGCAGGATCGCCAGCCAGAGGCCCAGGATGAATTTGAGGATGCTGGCAACGACCGTGTAGAACAGGGTGTTGAAGAGTGCCAGCCGGGCGACACTGTCGCCCCACAGGTAGATGTAGTTGTCCAGTCCGACCCACTCGCCGGCGCGTCCGACCTTGGCGTCCGTGAACCCCAGCCAGGTGCCCAGGCCGAGCGGATAGGTCAGGAAGATCAGCAGCAGCAAAGCGGCCGGCAGCATGAACAGCAGGCCGAGCGCGTTGCGGTTGTTCTGCAGTCGTTCGAGAAACGTCATGGATGCGTCGGTGAAGGCGGCGTGGACCGCCGCGCAGGGGCCGGAGGGACTCCGCAGTGCGACGGCGGCCGGAACTGCCACCGGCCCGGGCTTCGGGCCGGCGAGCAGACCGGAGTCAGACCTTGTAGTAGCGCTCGGCGCGCTTCTGGGCCCGTTCCATCGCTTCCTTCGGGCTCTTCGAGCCGCTGATCGCCTCGGCCACCATGTTGACGACGATGAAGTCGGCCGCGGCACCCGCGGAGGCGTAGCCGAGCTTGCCGGCATAGCCTGCCGGACGCAGGTTCTTGACGGCGTCGCGGTACGGCGTGTTCTTCGGATCGGCCGTCCAGATCGGCGCCTTTGCGTACTCGGCCAGCGGCGGGGCGACATAGCCCGCAGAACCGGCGAGCCAGGGCTCGAATTGCTCCTTTTCCATCATGAAGCGCAGGAAGTCCTTGGCCGCCTGCGGGTACTTGGTGTACTTCATGACCATCTGGTTGAAGTACAGGTGCGATTCGGTCGGCACGCCGACCGGGCCGACGGGGAATGAGGCGTGCTGGATGTCGGCCGCCATCTCCTTGACATTCGGGTCGGTGGCGTGATTGGCGGCGTAGTAGATCGAGATGCCGTTGTTGGTCACAGAGATCTGGCCGTCGAGGAAGGCCTTGTTGTTGTTCGGGTCGAGCCAGGACAGGGTGCCCGGGATGAAGGTCGCGTAGAGCTCCTTGCCATATTCCAGCGCCTTCAGGGTCTCGGGGCTGTCGATGACGACCTTGTTGTTCTGGTCGACGAGTTTGCCGCCGAAGGCCCAGATCAGCCAGTTGCACCACAGGCCGTCGCCGGTCGCATTGCCGAGCGCCATGCCGCCGGGCGTGCCTTTTTCCTTCAGGGCCTTCATCATCTTCAGGAAACCGTCGGTGTCCTTCGGGAAGCTGTCGAAGCCGGCCGCCTTCAGCATGCTCTCGCGATAGACCATCATCGAACCGGCGGCGCCAAGCGGAATCGCGATCCAGTGCTTGCCGTCGGGCCGGTTGTAGGCCTGCCCGGCCGCATACCAGCCACCGTACTTCTTGCCGAGATAGTCGGCCAGGTCGGTCACGTCGAGCAGCTTGTCGGGGTACAGGTTGGCGTCGTCGTTGGTCGACAGGATGATGTCCGGGCCGGCGCCGGTGTTGGCCGCCACCGCGGCCTTCGGGCGCACGTCTTCCCAGCCTTCGTTGTCGACCCGGACCTCGATGCCGGTCTTCTCGGTGAACTTCTTGACGTTGACCATGTAGGCGTCGATGTCGCCCTGGACGAAGCGGCTCCAGCGCAGCACGCGCAGCTTGGCGCCCTTCTCGGGCTTGAGGTTGAGCGTCTGGGCCTGCGCCAGCGGCGACCACAGCGCGCCGGTGCCGACGGTGGCCGCGGCAGCGACGCCTGCCGAGCTTTCGAGGAACTTGCGGCGATTGAATTCGGTCATCGGGGTCTCCTACGGTTTGGTGAAAGGTGAATGTGCGACCAGGCCGCCCTCAGGCAGCCAGGCTCTGACCGGTGCCCGCATCGAAGAGATGCGCGCGCTCGATGTCGGGCTGGAGATGGATCGTGCTGCCCGGAGCGAAATCGTGACGCTCGCGGAACACGACCGAGAACTCCGCACCCTCGTGGCGGCAGGCGACGAACGTGTCGGCGCCGGTCGGCTCGATGACCACGACCCTCGAAGGGATGCCGGTGTCGGCCAGGCTGAGGTGCTCGGGTCGCATGCCCATGATCACCGGCTGGCCGTCGACGCCGCCCGCATGGGTCGGCGCGTCGAGCCGGGTGCCGTCGGCGAGTTCGACGCGGGCGTCGCCGCCGCTGCGGCGCAGCGTGCCGGGCAGGAAATTCATCGCCGGCGAGCCGATGAAGCCGGCGACGAAGAGGTTGGCCGGCCGGTCGTAGAGCTCGAGCGGGCTGCCGGTCTGCTCGATGCGACCGTCCTTCATGACGACGATCTTGTCGCCCATCGTCATCGCCTCGATCTGGTCGTGGGTGACGTAGACCGAGGTCGTCTTCAGGCGCTGATGCAGTTCCTTGATCTCGCTGCGCATGGCCACGCGCAGCTTGGCGTCGAGGTTGGACAGCGGCTCGTCGAACAGGAACACCTGCGGATCGCGGACGATCGCGCGACCCATCGCCACCCGCTGGCGCTGGCCACCGGAGAGCTGACGCGGATAGCGGTCGAGCAGCGGCGTGAGCGCGAGGATCTCGGCGGCCCGGTTCACCTTCTGGTCGATCGTCGCCTTGTCCTGCTTGGCCAGCATCAGCGAGAACGCCATGTTCTTGCCGACCGTCATGTGCGGATAGAGCGCGTAGTTCTGGAACACCATCGCGATGTCGCGCTCTTTCGGCGGCAGGTCGTTGACCCGACGCTCGCCGATCCGGATCTCGCCGGCGGTGATCTCCTCGAGTCCGGCGATCATCCGCAGCAACGTCGACTTGCCGCAACCCGAGGGACCCACCAGCGCGGTGAACGAACCGTCGGCGATGTCGATGTCGACGCCGTGCAGGATCTCCGTCTCGCCGAACTTCTTCTTGACCGACTGGATCGTGACGCTGGCCATGCTGGGGTTAAAGGGTGGGTTCGTGGAGGGAGTGCGTGGGTTCGGGTGCGCACGGGCCACACCCGCGGCGCCGCGACAGGGACCAGTATCGTCACGCCGGCGCCACGGCGCCATAGGGCAAACCGGTAGAGCCGAGGGTGTGGGCGAATTCGTATGATCACCCGATCACCATGTCCACCCGGCCCTCCTCACACCAGGCGCCCGCCCGCCTGGTCACCGAGCGGCTCTCCGACCGTCTCGCGGCGCTGCTGCGCACCCAGATCGACTCCGGCGCCCTCGGTCCCGGCGACCGCCTGCCGACCGAGCAGCAGCTCGCGCTGGTGCATGGCGTTTCCCGCACCGTCGTGCGCGAGGCCGTCCACCAGCTGAAGTCCGGCGGCCTGCTGCTCTCCCGCCAGGGATCGGGCGTCTACGTCTCCAGCAGTGCGCGCAACCATGCGCTCGCATTCGACGCCAGCGTCCTCGAATCGATCGATGCGGTCGTCCAGGTCCGCGAGGTGCGCCGGGCGCTCGAAGGCGAGACCGCGGCCCTCGCTGCCACCCGCGCCACCCAGGCGCAGCTCGCGGCCTTGCGCCGCGCGTTGCGGGCCATCGACCGCAGCACCGCCTCCGGCGGCGACGGGGTGGCCGAAGACCTGGCGTTCCACCGCGCCTTGACCGACGCTTCCGGAAATCCGCAATTCGCGCGGCTGCTCGAGTTCCTCGAGCAGTACTTCGCCGAGGCGATGCGGGTGACGCGCGGGAACGAGGCGCGCCGGGCCGACTTCATGGAGCAGGTGCGATCCGAACACCGCGCGATCGTCGACGCCGTCGTCGCGCGGCAGCCGACGCTGGCGCGTCGGCGCGCCGTGGAGCACATGCAGCGCGGCGATCGCCGGCTTCGCCTCGCCGGACTGATCCCCACGGTCGATGACGTCGGCGGGGTGGCTCGTCGCAAAATCACCGCTTCCCGCAAGGCCTGAGCGGCCTGCTCTTCTTCCGACTCACTTCACTGGGACATGACGATGAAAGTGCTCATTACCGGCGGCGGCGGCTTCATCGGCGCGCGCCTCGCCCGCACGCTGCTCGCCCGCGGCACCCTTGACGGAAAGCGCATCGAGCGCCTGGTGCTCGCCGACCAGGTGGCGCCGCCCACCGACCTGCAGGGCGACGGCCGCGTGGAGCCCCGCGTCGGAGCGCTGCTCGGGCAGTGCGAGGCGCTCGGACGCGAAGGGTTCGACGGCGTCTTCCACCTGGCCTCGGCAGTGTCGGGCGAATGCGAAGCCGACTTCGAGCTCGGCCTGCGCTCGAACCTCGATTCGACGCGCGCCCTCCTCGATGGCCTGCGCCACGGTGGGCCGTCGGGCGCGACGGCGCCGAAACTGGTGTTCTCGAGCTCGGTGGCCGTCTTCGGCCCCGATCCGTCGGTGCCGCTGCCGGCTCTCGTGGGCGACGACACGCTGCCAGCGCCGAAGACCTCGTACGGCACCCACAAGCTGATGTGCGAGCACCTCATCGCTGACTACTCGCGCAAGGGCTACGTCGATGGCCGCTCGGCGCGCCTGATGACGGTGACGGTGCGGCCGGGCCGCCCGAACGGCGCCGCGTCGTCGTTCTTCTCCGGCATCGTTCGCGAGCCGCTGGCCGGGGTCGAGGCCATCTGCCCGGTCTCGGCCGACGTTTCCCACCCGCTGACCTCGGCGGCGCGCACGGTCGAAGGGCTGATCGCCGTCTACGAAGCCAGCCTGGAGGCGCTCGGCGGCCGTCTGGCGCTGAACCTGCCGGCGGTCAACGCGACCGTGGCGCAGATGCTCGACGCCCTGGAAGCCGTCGCCGGCCGCGAGGTGCGCGAGCGCGTGCGCTTCGTGCGCGACGAGACCATCGCCGGCATCGTCGCCAACTGGCCTCGCGGCTCGACGGCGGCGCGGGCCGCGAAGATCGGACTCAAGCCCGATCCGGACTTCGCCTCGATCATCCGCCAGTACATCGCCGACTGCGCCGCCTCGCCGGCGGGCGCCGAAGCCCTCAAGGGCCTGCCGGGCCAGGGAGCCGCACGATGAACCGCATCGATCTCGCAGGCCGCACGGCCGTCGTCACCGGCGGCGCCCAGGGCATTGGCCTGGCCGTGGCCGAGCGCATGCTGGAATCCGGCGCGGCGGTCGTGCTCTGGGACATCGACGAAGCCCTGCTCGGCACGGCCGCGACGAAGCTCTCCGGCCGAGGCAACGTGCAGACCTGTCGTGTCGAACTCACCGACGAGCACTCCGTGGCCCGTGCCACCGAGGCGGCCCTGGGCGGGAGCGGACGCATCGACATCCTCGTCAACAACGCCGGCATCACCGGCGGCAACGCACCGACCTGGGAGCTGGCGCCCGAGATGTGGCGCCGCGTCATCGACGTCAACCTCGTCGCGCCCTACCTCACCTGCCGCTCGGTCGTGCCGCACATGATCGCTGCCGGCTACGGCCGCATCGTCAACATCGCCTCGGTGGCCGGCAAGGAAGGCAACCCCAACGCCTCGCACTACAGCGCGTCCAAGGCCGGCCTGATCGCGCTGACGAAATCGCTCGGCAAGGAGCTCGCGACCAAGGGCGTGCTGGTCAATGCGGTCTCGCCGGCAGCGGCCAAGACGGCGATCTTCGACCAGATGACGCAGGCCCACATCGACTTCATGCTGTCGAAGATTCCGATGGCGCGTTTCCTCGAGGTCAAGGAAGCCGCGGCGATGGTCGCCTGGCTCGCGTCGGAGGATTGTTCCTTCAGCACCGGCGCGGTCTTCGACCTGTCGGGTGGCCGCGCCACCTACTAGTACCGGCCGTACAGGCGCCGGGACGGGATGGGCATCACCGCCACGGCGCGGATGCGGAGGCGTCGCTATGATGACTCGGTCGCCATTCCCGAGAGCCCGTCCCATGCAGCTGCGCAACGTCTCCCTTGTCCTCGGGTCGGCGCTTGTCGCCGCTTCGTGCGCCTCGCCGCCGACGGGATCGTCACCCTACGTCGTCGCAGCGCTCGAGCCGACGCGGGGCAACACCGCCAGCGGCACGATCTGGTTCTCGCAGGACGGGGCCGACGTGCTGGTGCGGGGCCGCGTCACCGGACTCAAGCCGAACCAGGAACACGGCTTCCACGTCCATGAAAAGGGCGACTGCTCGAGCGGCGACGGCATGAGTTCGGGCGGTCACCTCAACCCGAACGGCAAGCCTCACGGGCCGCCTTCCGGGGAGCACCATGCCGGCGACCTGCCGGCGCTGAAGGCCGATGGTGCCGGCGCGGCGCAGTTCCGCGCCCGGATCGCCGGCACCGTGATGGGTTCGGGCGCGGGCGACATCGCGGGCAAGGCCTTGATCGTCCACGCCGCACCCGACGACTACGTCACCCAGCCCACCGGCAACTCCGGCGCCCGCATCGCCTGCGGATTGATCTCCACCGTCGCCGGCCGCGATGCCGCGGGGCGCGAGGTTGCGATTCCGAAGGACCTGTAGGCGCTCGCTGCAAGGACGCGGCGATGGGGGCGGCCGAAGAGTCGGCGGGCATCCGTCTGGGCGTCCGTCTGGGCGCGGGCGCGCTGGTCCTGATCGCCGCCGCGTGGATCTTCGGCGGGATCGCCGAAGACGTCGTCACCGGCGACCGCCTCACGCTGCTCGACGCCGAGGTGGCGCAATGGCTGCACCGGCATGCGACCCCGCTCCTCACCACGTGGATGCTCGCCGTCACGCATCTCCACTCGACCGTCGCCGTCACCGCCTACGGCCTTCTGGCCGCGGCCTTCCTGTGGCGCCGTCGCGCCTGGCGCACGCTGGCGACGGTCGCAACCTGCATGGCAGGCGGATTGCTACTGAATGTCCTGATGAAGCTCGCTTTCCACCGCGCCCGACCGGTCTTCGAGGAGCCACTGCTGACGCTTTCGACCTACAGCTTTCCGAGCGGCCACGTCGCCGGCAGCACGATCCTCTATGGCCTGGCCGTGGTCTGGGTGTTCGGCCACACGCGCCGTCGATCCTGGCGAGTGTTCGCCGTTGCCGCGGCCTTAGCCGCGATCGCGCTGGTTGCCTTCAGCCGCATGTATCTCGGGGTCCACTACCTGAGCGATGTTTCGGCCGCGTTCGCCGAGGGCGTGGCTTGGCTGGCCCTGTGTCTCTCGGCCTTCGCTGCGTTCTGGCGGGAAGCGCCGGCCGTGGTGGTTACTGACCGGGCGCCAGCGCCTTCGGGAGCGCGACGATGAAACCGCCCATCCCGGTGATCGTCAATGCCGGCTCCGGAGGCGGCCACGACCAGGACGTCGTCGAACGGCTGCAAGCGCTCTTCACCCAGGCTGGTCGGGAGGCCGAGATCGTGGTCGCCCATGGCGGCGAGGACATCAACGCCGCGGTCGCTGCTGCGCTCGCCCGACGGCCCGACATCATCGTTGCCGGCGGCGGCGATGGCACCCTCAGCAGCGTCGGTGCGGCCCTCGTCGACAGCGAGGTCGCGCTCGGCGTGCTTCCGCTCGGCACGCTCAACCACTTCGCCAAGGACCTCGGCATCCCGCTCGACCTGGAGCAGGCGGTCCACAGGATCGTCCACGGGCAGCCGCTGCGCATCGACGTCGGCGAGGTCAATGGCCATGTGTTCCTGAACAACTCGAGTCTGGGCCTCTATCCCGACATCGTGCGCGAACGTGTCCGCCAGCAACGCCGCCTCGGTCGCAGCAAGTGGATGGCCATGGCCTGGGCGTCGCTGGCCGCACTGCGTCGCTACACGTTCATGAAGGTGCGCCTGACCGTGGACGGCGTGGATAGCACGCGACGCACGCCCTTCGTCTTCATCGGCAACAACGAATACCGGATGGAAGGCTTCGCGATCGGCGAGCGCGCCGGCTTGCAGGACGGACGCCTGAGCCTGTACGTCGCCCAGAGGCCCGGTCGGCTGCGCCTGCTGCAACTCGCGGTGCGCGCACTCTTCGGATCGCTGAAGCAGGCCCGCGACTTCCAGAGCCTGCTCGGCACCGAAATCGTCATCGAGAGCCGCCACAAGCATCTCCGCGTGGCGACCGACGGCGAGATCACGGTGATGACGCCGCCGCTGCGCTATCGCACCCGCCCCGCAAGCCTCTGGGTGGTGGCAGCCACGCCGAGATCCCAGCGGACGGACTGAGACACTGCAGCATGCGCACGCTCGTCCACCTCTCCGACCTGCACTTCGGCCGCACCGATCCTGCCGTCATCGAGCCGCTGCTGGCGGCGGTCGACCGCGCCGCGCCCGCTCTGGTGGTCGTCTCCGGCGACCTGACGCAACGCGCACGTAAGGCGGAGTTCGAGGCCGCGCGGCGTTTTCTCGATCGCCTGCCCCGGCCGCGCATCATCGTCCCCGGCAATCACGACGTGCCGCTGTACCGCGTGTGGGAGCGCTTCCTGGCGCCGTTCGCCAAGTACCAGCGTCATATCGACGCCGACCTCGAACCGCAATTCATCGACGCCGAGATCGCGGTCGTCGCGGTCAACACCGCGCGGGCGCTGACCTTCAAGAACGGCCGCATCAACGCCGAGCAGATCGAATCCATCCGCCGGCGCCTCGGACCGTTGCCGGCAACGCTGACGAGGATCATCGTGACGCATCATCCGTTCGATCTCCCCGACGAGGAGGGCAAGGCCGATCTCGTCGGCCGCGCACGACGGGCGATCGACGCCTTCGCGCAATGCGGGGTCGACCTGTTGCTGGCCGGGCACTTCCATACCAGCCAGTCGGGCGGCCTGTCCGACCGCCACGACGTGCCCGGGTACTCCGCTCTTGTCGTCCAGGCCGGCACCGCAACGTCGACGCGCAGCCGCGGCGAGACCAATTCTTTCAACGTGCTGCGGATCGAAGGTGGCGAGATCACCGTCGAGCGCCAGGCCTGGCAGCCAGAGGCCGGGGTCTTCGCCAAAGAAGATGTCGAACGCTTCCGCCGCGAGGGCGGCGTCTGGGTCGAACGCTAGGGGCGTGCTGTTGCGAGTCGACGAAATGATCGAATGACTGACGTTCTGGACGTCACCAGGTTTCTGATGTGCCGGATCGTCCAACGGCTGTGATCGTCTGGTCCCGCCCTCGGCGAGATCTGTGCGGCCGATGCCTACAACCCCTCGCGCGTCCTTCTGCTGAAGGTCGCACGTTTTCCGCTGCATTCTCAGTCCACAACCCAGAAAGGGGATCGACAGTGGCGATCGGTAAATGGAAGCGTGAAGGCAAGAAGACGATTCCTGTGTCGCAGGCCACAAGGACGTGAACATGCAACCGACAGCCTTCTCGGCCGATGACTCGTCCCCCGGAAGCCCGTCCGCTTCTGCCATCACCGGCCACTGCCTCTGCAACGCCGTGACGATCACGGTCGCGGGAGCGCACGACCCGCGCGTCGGCGCCTGTCACTGCCGGATGTGCCAGCGGTGGTCAGGGGGCCTCTTCCTGTGCTTCAAGGCCGACGTCTCCGCCGTCACCGTCACGGGCGACGTCACGAGCTACCGTTCCTCGGCGTTCGCCGAGCGTGCCTTCTGCCCGCGCTGCGGCTCGCACCTGTGGTTCCACGATGTGGCGGACAGCGGTGATCCCCAGAGCTATGAACTCATGCCCGGCCTCTTCGACGCGGCGCGCAACTGGCCGCTTCGATCCGAGATCTACGTGGACCGTGCATTGGCGTCGGTCCATCTCCTCGGCGACCATCCCCGCAAGGGCCGGGCGGAGTACGAGGCTGAGAATCCGTTCATCCAGGGAAACATGGAATGACCTCTCCACGCAGGTTTCCGCGGCCTGTCGTTACGGGAGACGCCGGCTGCCATGCCGTGAAAAGGCACCCTCTCTAGCCTGAATTGCGCGGCCGCCCAACGCCCCTCTGAGCGGCCGGCCGGGAGCGCACGATGCGAGGGTCGCTCAGAAAGGCTGCGTCCAGTTCCGCAGCGCTACGAGTTCCTCGCGCACCGCAGCGGGAAGGCCCTTGCGGCCTTTGCGTCCATCGCACAGCAGCCGGTCCAGTGCGACCTGGAATTGTTCCGGCTCGTGCCACACCTCTGCCAGCCCGTTGGCGATCCTCGGAAACTCGAGGCTGAGGTTTTGCGGGCGCAGTGCTGGCGGCAGGGCCACCAACCAGTCGATCGCTCCCCCGGTGAGAGCTCGGTCAGTCGGCAGTGTTGCGCGCCGCAGCTTCTTCCAGTGTTGTGACGACACGACCGTGGCCACGTCGAACTGCGACACCGATTCGGTGTCGAGGATTCGCCGAGCCTCGGCGAAGTCGGTGTGCTCGAACTCGAAGCCTTCATCCTGCCAGAAGGATTCCTCGGGAGTCGACTGCTTCTTGGGCGGATCCATCGATACGGCCCCTCGATGAAGAGCTCGAAATTGTGATCCCGCTGCGCACAGGTGGTACGGCGCCCCGTGCGTGCAGAGGGGGCAAGCGATGAATTTGGCATGAAACTCCGGGTGTTGTGCCGCAGCTTCGGTGAAGCGCCTTGCCCTCGATGCTGAGCCACCTGTCGCCACGCGGGCGCCGATCGGCCCGTCTTCGACATGCGACTTGGCGCCGCGCTGGCGCACGAAGGGGCCGCCCCGTCTCAGGCGCCGCGCGCCGACTCCTGGTCCTGCAGCAACCGCCACATCACCTTGCCCGAACCCGATTTCGGCAACGCCTCGACGAACTCGACGATCTTCGGCACCTTGTACGCGGCCATGTGCTCGCGCGCCCAGGTCGTGATGTCTTCTTCGCGGGTGACGCCGCGGGCCTCGGCGCGCAGCACGACGACGGCCTTGACGGTCTCGCCGCGATAGGCGTCGCGGGCCGAGATGATGCAGGCCTCCTGCACGGCCGGGTGCTTGTAGAGCAGCATCTCGACTTCGGCGGGCCAGACCTTGAAGCCGCTGGCGTTGATCATCCGCTTGAGGCGATCCGTGAGGAAGAAATAGCCCTCCTCGTCCATCCTGCCGAGATCGCCGGTGCGGAAGAACTTCCGGCCCTCGAACTCGACGAAGGCGGCAGCGGTGGCTTCCGGATGACGCCAATAGCCTTGGAACACCATCGGGCCGCGGGTGATGATCTCGCCGATCTCGCCCACCGGCAGTTCCTGCAGCGTCTCGGGATCGACGACGCGCGAATCGACGCCGAAGATCGGGATCCCCAGGCATTGCAGCTTGGCGCGCTCGGGCGGGTTGGCGTGGCTCGGCGCGGCGGTCTCGGTCAGGCCATAGCCTTCGGCGAAGGTCAACCCGAACTCGTCCAGCAAGCGCTGCGCGACGGCGTGCGGCATGGCGGCGCCGCCGCCACTCATGTAGCGCAGGCTCGACAGCTCGAAGCTGCGGTAGTTCGGACTGCCGAAGAGGTCGATCACCATCGTCGGGATGCAGGTCCAGTGGGTGATGCCGTAGCGCGAGATCAGGCGCCCGGCCAGCTCGCGGTCCCAGCGCGGCATCAGGATGTGGGTCGAGCCGGTGTAGACCACGCCGAGCACGCCGTACAGCATGCCGGTGATGTGGAACATCGGCACCACGCCGAGGCCGACCGATTCCGCGGCGGCGTAGCTCCACTGTCCACCGACGGTGTTGTGCATCAGGGTGCGATGGGTGTGCATGCAGCCCTTGGGCAATCCGGTGGTGCCGGAGGTGTACGGCAGCATCGCCAGATCGTCCGGACGCGCGGTGTGCGGGCCCGGCACGTGGCCAAGCGCGAGGACGTCGCTCCAGCGCACATGGCCGGAGGGCAGCGGCGGATCGCTGCGCAGCCAGGCTTCCATCGCCGGCGAAGGAGCGTCCACCGGGTAGAGCGCGCCCTCGGGCATCGCGTCGGTATAGCGCGTCACCAGCACCTGCGCCAGACGCTCGGTCGGGCCGACCTCGGCATCGGCCGCGGCCACCGTGGCGGCGAGATCGGCGCTGCAGACGACGACCTTGGTCTGCGGGTCGGTGATGTAGTGGCGGAACTCGTCCGCCTTGTTCATCGGATTGACCGGGACGACGACGGCGTTGGCCCTCAGGATGCCGTAGTACGCTGCCGCGAATTGCGGGCAGTTCTGCATGAAGATGGCCACGCGGTCGCCAGCCTGCACGCCGACGCTCTGCAGCCAGCCGGCAACGGCAAGCGCCTGCGCGTGAAGGTCGGCATAGGTCAGCTCGCGGCCGAAGAAGACGTAAGCCGCCTTGTCCGGGAAGCGCAGCGCCGAGACTTCGAGGTTGCTCCACAGGGAGGTCTCGGGGGCAATCACCGCGCGCGGCAGGCGCTTGGGCCAGATCGCGAAATGGGGCCGGTCCGACGGCACTTCGAATGCGGATTTCTGCAGCAAGGAGGGCTCCCGGGTTAGACAGTCCGAGCCGCGCGCCGACCGGCGTGGCTGTCAGCGATTCTCGCCCGCGGGCGCGCCGAACGGATCGGGGCGTACCGCCAGGCGGATGGTGCGCCGCCCGCAAGGCGGCACCGCCCCCGGCCCGTCGAGCGCGGCGCGCCAGGCCTGGACGCTCTGCGGGCGCTCCTGCGGATGGATCGAGAGCGCCCAGGCCACGGCGGCCAGCAGGCGCGGCGAAGCGCCGGCGACGCTGCGCCCGGCGATGGCGTCGACCTCGTCCTGCTGCGCGCGGACGGTTGCCGGCGCCGGCGGCACGCCGAAGAGCAGCTGATGGACGACGGCGCCGAGTGCATACAGGTCGGTCCACGGCCCCTGGCGCTGGCCGCCCGCGTCCTCGTGCTGCTCGATCGGCGCGTAACGCGGCTTCAAGACCGCCATCGCCGACTGGGAGCCGTCGCCGATGGCATGGCGCGCGGCGCCGAAGTCCAGCAGCACCGCCGGTCCGGAGGCCGGCAGCAGGATGTTGTCGGGAGCGATGTCGCAGTGGAAGACGTCGGCTCCGTGGAGCAAGGCGAGCGCATCGAGAACGGGATCGATGACCCGGCGGATCCAGGCTTCGTCGGGAGCGCGGGCCATCGTGCGCCTCGCCTCGCGCAGGGTGATGCCGCGAAGGTAGGGCATGACGATGTAGGCCGTCGCGTTGTCTTCCCAGAAGCGGTAGACGTGCACCAGCGAGGGATGGTCGAAGCGGGCCAGCAACCGGGCTTCATCGACGAAGGCGCGCAGGCCGACCGCGTAGGTGTCGGCACAGGCGCCCTCGCGGATGGTGATGCGACCGCTCTCGCCCCGGGCCGCCAGCGAGGCCGGCATGTACTCCTTCAGCGCCACGTCGCGCTCGAGCGCGTGGTCTCGGGCGAGGTAGACGATGCCGAAGCCACCGACCCCCAGGACCTGCCGAATCTCGAACTCGTCGAGGCGGGTGCCGGCGGGCAGCATGTCGGCAGCGTCGGATGCGGCGTCGCCGGCGCGCGGCGCGGCGGCTGGGGTTGCGAGAGTCATCGGAAAAAGCGCTGCCAGGGATGCCGTACGAGCTTACTGCACCGTCTGGGCGTGGCCCGGACGCCAACCGCGTGACGAGGGGCGGCGCCACCTAAAATTGCCGATTCCCCTGGACCCGTGCCCACCCGGGCCCGCGCCGACCCACTCCACACAAGCGACGATGGCCACCATCCTGCAGAACCTCCCCGCCGGCCAGAAGGTCGGCATCGCCTTTTCAGGCGGCCTGGACACCAGCGCGGCGCTGCACTGGATGCGCAACAAGGGCGCGATTCCCTACGCCTACACCGCCAACCTGGGCCAACCCGACGAGCCCGATTACGACGACATCCCGCGGCGCGCGCTGCAGTACGGCGCCGAGCAGGCTCGCCTGGTCGATTGCCGGGCGCAGCTCGCGGCCGAAGGCCTGGCGGCGCTGCGCTGCGCAGCCTTCCACATCTCGACCGCCGGCGTGACGTACTTCAACACCACGCCGCTCGGCCGGGCCGTGACCGGCACGATGCTGGTGGCGGCGATGCGCGACGACGGCGTGTCGATCTGGGGTGATGGCAGCACCTTCAAGGGCAACGACATCGAGCGCTTCTACCGCTACGGTCTGCTCGTCAACCCGTCCCTGAAGATCTACAAGCCGTGGCTCGACCAGGCCTTCATCGACGAGCTCGGTGGCCGCGCCGAGATGTCGGAGTTCATGCGCCAGGCCGGCTTCGTCTACAAGATGTCGGCCGAAAAGGCCTATTCCACCGACTCGAACCTCCTCGGCGCGACCCACGAGGCCAAGGATCTGGAACAGCTGTCCAGCGGCATCGCCATCGTCCAGCCGATCATGGGCGCGGCGCACTGGCGCGACGATGTGGCGGTGAAGCGCGAGACGGTGTCGGTGCGCTTCGAGGAGGGGCGCCCGGTGGCCCTCAACGGCGTCGAGCAGCCCGACCTCGTCGAGCTGCTGCTCGAGGCCAATCGCATCGGCGGCCGCCACGGCCTGGGCATGAGCGACCAGATCGAGAACCGCATCATCGAGGCCAAGAGCCGGGGCATCTACGAGGCGCCGGGCATGGCGCTGCTCTTCATCGCCTACGAACGCCTCGTCACCGGCATCCACAACGAGGACACGATCGAGCAGTACCGCGACAACGGCCGGCGCCTCGGGCGCCTTCTCTACCAGGGCCGCTGGTTCGACCCGCAGGCGATCATGCTGCGCGAGACCGCCGAACGCTGGGTCGCGCGCGCCGTGACCGGCGAGGTGACGCTCGAGCTGCGTCGCGGCAACGACTACTCGCTGCTGGACACGGTGTCGCCGAACCTGACCTACAAGCCCGAGCGGCTGACGATGGAAAAGGGCGAGTCCATGTTCTCGCCGCAGGATCGCATCGGCCAGCTGACGATGCGCAACCTCGACATCGCCGACACGCGCGAGAAGCTCGCCACCTATGCCAAGGTCGGGCTCCTTCCCTCGGAGGGCACCCTGCCGCGGCTCGGCGGCGCCGAGGACTGAGCGTTCGGCCGCCCCCGGTCAGACGATCACGGGCTCCGTCTCGAGACGGATGCCGAAGCGCCCGTAGACGCTTTCCTGGATTGCGAGGGCGAGCGTCATCACTTCGGAGCCGATCGCCGCGCCGCGGTTGACGAGGACGAGCGCCTGCTTCTCGTACACCCCGGCCTCGCCGACCGTCTTGCCCTTCCAGCCGCAGGCGTCGATCATCCACCCGGCCGCGAGCTTGACGCTGCCGTCGGGCAACGGGTAATGGACGATCTCCGGGTCCCGGCCGGTGATATCGCGACACTGCTCCGGCGTGACGATCGGATTCTTGAAGAAGCTCCCGGCATTGCCGAGTGCCGCCGGATCCGGCAGCTTGGCGCGGCGGATCGCGCAGACCCAGTCGAAGACCTGCCGGGCATCGGGCGCGTCGATGCCGGTCTCGGCGATCTTGCGCTGCAGGTCGACGTAACCGGCGACCCGCTGCCACGGCCGCGGCAGGCGAAAGCGCACCCGGGTGATGACACTGCGCCCCGCCAGCGAATGCTTGAACTCGCTGTCGCGATAACCGAAGTTGCAGGCGGCGGCGCGCAGCGTGACGCCGCGCCCGGTGACGAGATCGACAGCGTCGAGCGACTCGAAGCGATCCTGCAGCTCGACCCCGTAGGCGCCGATGTTCTGGACCGGAGAGGCCCCGACGGTCCCGGGGATCAGCGCCAGGTTCTCCAGCCCCGGGCAGCCCTGGTCGAGGGTGTAGGCGACAAGCTCGTGCCAGTTCTCGCCGGCGCCGGCCTCGACGATCCAGCAATCGGCACGCTCCTCGACCACGCGCATGCCGCGAACCTCGACCTTGAGCACGATCTGAGGCATGTCGCGCGTCAGGATGATGTTGCTGCCACCGCCGAGAACGAACTGGGGTGCGATGCCCAGCACCGGATCGTCGACCACGCGGCGGACATCGGCGTCGCTCGCGATGCGCACGAGCGTCTGCGCAACCGCCGGGAGCCCGAAGGTGTTATAGGGTTTGAGGCTTACTCCCGTCTCGATTTGCATGGGAGAATTTTCGCTGATTCTCCCGACGGAACCCTGCCATGCCCAGCTTCGATGCCATGCTCGAACCCAATCTCGTGGAAGTCCGCAACGCGGTCGACCAGACGGCCAAGGAAATCGGCACGCGCTTCGACTTCAAGGGCTCCTCGGCGCGCTGCGAACTCAAGGACAAGGAGCTGACGATCTGGGCCGACAGCGATTTCCAGATCGGGCAGGTGCTGGACATCCTGCTCGCCAAGCTGACCAAGCGCGGCGTCGACGTGCGCTTCCTCGACCGCAGCGCGAAGATCGAGAAGATCGGCGGCGACAAGGTCAAGCAACTGCTCCTCGTCAAGAGCGGCATCGACACCGAGACGGCGAAGAAGATCCAGACACTCGTCAAGCAGAGCAAGCTCAAGGTCCAGGCCGCCATCCAGGGCGATACCGTACGGATCACGGGTGCCAAGCGCGACGATCTCCAGGGCGCGATCGCCCTCGTCCGCAAGGAGGTCACCGATGTCCCGCTCAGCTTCTCGAACTTTCGGGACTGAACCCGCCCGCCACCGCGGCGGCGGGGCGTTCTTCGTGGCGTGGGCGCTGGCGTGCGCCGGGGCGTCAGGCGGCGCCGGCGCGCAGACCGTCGCGCTTGGTGGCAGCTTCGGCGACAAGGGATTGCTGGTCATCGACGGCACCCCGCGCAGCGTTGCGGTGGGGGCGACTGTGCAAGGGGTGCGCCTCGTCAGCGTCGGCAGCGACGAGGCGGTGGTCGAGGTCAAAGGCAAGCGCTACACCCTGGCCAGCGGCGCGCCTCTCAGCCTGGGCGGCTCGGCGAGCGCCGCCAACGGCTCGCGCATCGTGCTGAGCGCCGAGAGCGGCGGCCACTTCGTCAGCGCCGGGGCGATCAACGGCAAGTCGGTCCGCTTCCTCGTCGACACCGGCGCCACCAACGTCGGCATGAGCCAGACCGAGGCCGAGCGCCTGGGCATCGACTGGCGCGCCGGCCAGCGCAGCTACAGCATCACCGCCAACGGCGCCGTGCCGGTTCACCTCGTGTCGCTGGCATCGGTTCGGCTGGGCGCCGTGACGGTCTACAACGTCGACGCGACCGTGCTGCCGTCGGCCATGAGCCATGTGCTGCTCGGCAACAGCTTCCTGACACGATTCCAGATGAAGCGAGAGAACGACCAGCTCACGCTCGACAAGCGCTTCTAGCGCGCCAGCTGTCGGCTCTAGCGTCCCGTACCGGACTGCAGCGCCGCGTGGTCCTTCAGCGCCTGGTGCAGCGAACGGTCGGAGATGCCGAGCATCGCCGCGGCCCGATCCCGCTGACCCAGATGCTCGAAGGTCGCCACCAGCATCCGCTGGCGCACGTCCTTCAGGCTCAAGCCGAGCGGCAACGAAACCGCCGGCGCGCCGGCGGTCGCCGCGGGCTGGACCTCCTCCGTCGGCAGGCAGGCATCGGCGATGACGCTGCCACGGGCCATCAGGTAGGCGCGGTAGACGATGTTGCGCAGCTCGCGGACGTTTCCCGGCCAGCGGTAGCTGGCCAGGGTCTCCAGCGCTTCGGGCGTGAACGACTTCGCGCGCCCCTCGATGCTCGAGACCTCGCGCAGGAAATGACGCGCGATCAACTCGACATCGTCGATGCGCTCGCGCAGCGGCGGCAGCTCGATCGGAAAGACGTTGAGTCGATAGAACAGGTCGGCCCGCAGCAGACCGTCGTCCACGGCCTGCTGCGGATCCTTGTTGGTGGCGGCGACGATGCGCACGTCGACGGCCTGGGTCTGGGCAGAGCCCACGCGCAGGATCGTGCCGGTCTCCAGCACTCGCAGCAGCTTGACCTGCAGCTCCTGCGGCATCTCCGTGACCTCGTCGAGGAACAGCGTTCCGCCGCTGGCCTGCTCGAAGAACCCGATGTGCTGGCGGTCGGCGCCGGTGAAGCTGCCCTTCTCGTGGCCGAAGAGCTCGCTCTCGAACAACCGCGGCGAGATCGCGCCGCAATTGACCGCCAGGAAATTCTCGCCGCGGCGCCGGCTCAGGTCATGGATGGTCCTCGCGACCACTTCCTTGCCGGTTCCGCTCTCGCCGCTGATCAGCACGGCCGCGGCGGTGCGCGCGACCCGCGCCATCCGGTCGTAGACCCCGCGCATCGGCGGCGTGCGCCCCCAGAGCTGGCCGAAATGGCCGTACTGCTCGACGTCCGCATCGAGGTCGACCACCTCGCTGTCGAATGCGGCGGGCGGCGCCAGGCGCGTCAGCACTCCCCGCAACTGCGCTTCGGAGACCGGTTTTCTCAGGTAATCGGCGGCATGCAGACGCAGTGCGGCCAGGGACGAATCCAGCGTCGGCTTGCCGGCGACGAGAACCACTTCGGCTTCGCCGAGCGGCCCGGCCTGGCCGAGAATCTCCATGCCGCTGCCGTCCGGAAGCTCGAGGTCGACGAAGACGATGTCCGGTCGTTGCAGGGCCGATTGCCCATGGGCCTCGCGCAACGAGCGTGCGATCGCGCAGGTGAAGCCTTCGGCCGCGACCACGCCGGCCATGGTATTGGCGTTGCGGGCATCGGCATCGACGATGAGGACGTGGCGCATGGATGGAGCGATCGTTGAAATCCTGGGCCCAGTAGACGGCCTGTTGCGTGCCAAGTCTGTCGGAGACGGACTACTCAGCGGGTGAGCCCCTTCTCACGGCAGCGGCATGCGCGCGGCGCGCCACGGCCGGACGTCGAATCGCACGGTCGTGCTAAAACAGAGGTTGTCGTCGCGAACGGAGCCCGCCATGGACCTCAACTTCACGCCCGAGGAACTCGCCTTCCGCGCGCAGATCCGCGGCTGGGTTGCCGAACACCTGCCGAAGGACATCAGCCACAAGGTCCACAACGCGCTGCACCTGACCCGCGAGGACATGCAGCGCTGGGCGCGCATCCTCGGCAAGCAGGGCTGGCTCGGCTGGGGCTGGCCGAAGGAGTTCGGCGGCCCTGGCTGGAACGCGATCCAGAAACACCTGTTCGAGGAGGAATGCGCCCTCGCAGGCGCTCCGCGCGTCATCCCGTTCGGGCCGGTGATGGTCGCGCCGGTGATCATGGCCTTCGGCTCGCCGGAGCAGCAGCGCCGGCACCTGCCGGGGATCATGAGCGGCGAAGTCTGGTGGAGCCAGGGCTACAGCGAACCGGGTTCGGGTTCCGACCTGGCCTCGCTGAAGACCAAGGCCGAGCGCCGCGGCGACTACTACATCGTCAACGGCCAGAAGACCTGGACCACGCTCGGCCAGTACGGCGAATGGATCTTCTGCCTGGTACGCACCAGCAGCGAAGGCAAGCCGCAGACCGGCATCAGCTTCCTTCTGATCGACATGAAGAGTCCCGGGATCACGGTGCGGCCCATCATCACCATGGACGGCGCGCACGAGGTCAACGAGGTCTGGTTCGACAACGTCGAAGTGCCGGTCGACAACCTCGTCGGCGAGGAAAACAAGGGCTGGACCTACGCCAAGCACCTGCTCGCGCACGAGCGGACCAACATCGCCGACGTGAATCGAGCCAAGCGCGAACTCGAGCGCCTCAAGCGCATCGCAAAGGCCGAGGGCGTCTACCAGGACGGCCGTTTCCGCGACCAGATCGCGCTGCTCGAAGTCGACATCGTCGCCCTCGAGATGATGGTGCTGCGGGTGCTGTCGGCGGAAAAGAGCGGCAAGCAGAGTCTGGACGTGGCCGGGCTGCTGAAGATCCGCGGCAGCGAGATCCAGCAACGCTATTCCGAGCTGATGATGCTGGCCGCCGGGCCTGCCGCGATTCCGTTCGTGCGCGAGGCGATGGAGGCCGGCTGGCAAGGCGACCAGGCCGGCGCCCAGCTGGTCGCGCCGCTGGCGGCCACCTACCTCAACATGCGCAAGACGACGATCTACGGCGGCAGCAACGAGGTCCAGCGCAACATCGTCGCACAGACGGTGCTCGGCTGAGCTCGGGAGAAAGACATGGACTTCGATTTCAGCGACGAACAGGAAATGCTGCGCGACTCGGTGCGGCGTTGGGTCGAGCAGGGCTACGACCTCGACCGTCGCGGCGCCATCGTCAAGGCCGGCGGCTATTCGGCCGACGCCTGGCGCGAGCTCGCCGATCTCGGCCTCACCGGCCTGCAGGTGCCCGAAGCGCAGGGTGGACTCGGCTTCGGCGCCGTCGAAGCCATGGTGGTCATGGAAGAGCTCGGGCGCGGCCTCGTTCTCGAACCCTACATGGCGGTCTCGCTCGTGGCCGTCAGCCTGCTGAAGGCCGCGCCGGAGGACGTCGCCGCGAGCTGGCTGGGAGGCATTGCCGAAGGCCGGGAACGGGTCGTGCTCGCGCACCAGGAACGCGCCGCGCGCTACCGCCTGGCGCACGTCGAGACCACGGCGAAGAAGTCCGGCGACGGCTGGCGCCTCGATGGCGCCAAGAGCGTCGTGCCGTCCGGCGCCCATGCCGGCGCCTTCATCGTGCCGGCGCGAGTTTCCGGCGAAGCCGACGATCCGGCCGGGATCGCCCTCTTCCTGGTCGCCAAGGGCACGAAGGGCCTCACGATCAAGGGGTATCCCACGCTCGACGGGGCCAGCGCGGCCGACCTCACGCTGCAGGGCGTCGAGGCGGTCCAGCTCGTCGCCGCCGGCGACGCCTTCGCAGCGCTCGAGCGCGCCATCGACATCGGCATCGCCGCGCTCTGCGCCGAGGGCGTCGGCGCGATGGACAAGCTCGTCGCCGCCACCGTCGAGTACATGAACACCCGCAAGCAGTTCGGGGTGCCGATCGCGACCTTCCAGGCGCTCAAGCACCGAATCGCCGATGTCAAGATGCAGCTCGAACTGGCGCGCTCGATGAGCTTCTTCGCGACGCTCAAGCAGGAGGATCCGGCGCCTGCGCGGCGTCGCGCCCTGGCACAGGCCAAGCTCCAGCTGGGGCGCTCGATGCGCTTCGTCGGTCAGGAATGCATCCAGCTGCACGGCGGGATCGGCGTCACCGACGAATACCTCGCCGGCCACTACTTCAAGCGCCTGACGGTGATGGAGATGACCTTCGGCGACACCCTCCACCAGACCGGCGAAGTCTCGGCGCGGATGCAGGACACGGCTGGCGTCTTCGCTTGAGTCCGCGACGGGGTCGCCGGTGAGCCGGGGCATCACCGCCGTCGCGGGACTGCGCGTCGGCCATTTCACCGACACCCGCCGGCCGACCGGCTGCACCGTCGTCCTCGCCGTCGACGGCGCGGTCGCCGGTGTCGACGTGCGCGGCGCCTCGCCCGGCACGCGCGAAACCGAGCTGTTGTCCCCGCTCAACGCCGTCGAACAGGTCCACGCGATCCTGCTCGCCGGCGGCAGCGCCTTCGGTCTCGATGCGGCCGGCGGCGTGATGCGCTGGCTCGACGAGCGCGACATCGGCGTCCAGGTCGGACGCGCGGGCCAAGTCAACGCGCTGTCCGGCAAGCCGATCCGCGTGCCGATCGTGCCAGCGGCGATCCTCTTCGACCTGTTCGTCGGTGACCCGAGCATCCGCCCCGACGCCGCCGCCGGCTATGCCGCGTGCGAGGCCGCGAGCACGGAGCCGTCGGCCGAGGGCAATGTGGGCGCCGGCGCCGGCGCCAGCGTCGGCAAGCTCTTCGGCCTCGGCCGGGCCATGAAGGGGGGTCTCGGCAGTGCCGCGGTCACCGTGAACGGCATCACAGTCGGCGCCCTCGTCGCCGTGAATGCGATCGGCGACGTCGTCGACCCGACCACCGGCGCGGTGGTGGCCGGAGCGCGCACCATCGATGGCAGCGCCCTCCTCGGCTCGATGCGCGCGCTGCTGAACGGGGACATCCCCGCGCCGCTGCAGATCGGCAGCGCGACGACGCTCGCCATCGTCGCCACCGATGCGGTCCTGACCAAGGCCGAGGCCAACAAGGTCGCCCAGATGGCCCAGGACGGACTGGCGCGCAGCATCAACCCGGTTCACACGATGACCGATGGCGACGTGGTGTTCGCGCTGGCCACCGGAGCCGCCGGGCGCAGGGCGAACGTGACCCTGCTTGGTGCACTCGCCGCCGAAGTCCTGGCCGACGCCGTCCTGCGCGGCGTCCTGGCCGCGCGCGGCATCGGCGGGTCCGGTCTTCCCGATCTGCCGGCCGCGGCCGATCTCTGACACATCACAACAACTTCCGGAGACTCCGATGGGCCCGCAGGTCACCCGCCGCATGCTGCTGCTTTCTTCCGTCCTCGCGGCGTCGCTCCCGAGCGCCTGCGCCAACCTCTCCCCGACGCCGGAACGACCGCCGATCGTCTTCGTGCACGGCAACGGCGACACCGCGGGACTCTGGATCACCACGATCTGGCGCTTCGAGTCGAACGGCTGGCCGCGCAGCCGGCTGCACGCGATCGACCTGCCCTATCCCCTGTCGCGTGATGTCGATGACAAGCCGCAGGAGGGGCGCACTTCCACCGAGGAGCATCGGGCCTATCTCGCGGCCGAGATCGACCGGATGCTCGCGGCCACCGGCGCGCGCCAGGTCGTGCTGATCGGCAACTCGCGCGGCGGCAATGCGATCCGCAACTACATCGCCAACGGCGGCGCGGCCAAGGTGTCGCAGGTCGTCCTCGGCGGCGTGCCGAACCACGGGGTGTGGGCCGACCCGTCCTTCGCGCCCGGCAGCGAGTTCAACGGCGCAGGGCCGTTCCTCACGAAGCTAAACGCCCCGCAAGGGCCCGCCGGGCTGGAAGTGACGCCCGGGGTGCGCTGGATGACGGTGCGATCCGACGCCAATGACAAGTACGCGCAGGCCGACGGCGTGTGGATCGGACGCCGCGGCACGCCGACGAATGTCGGCCCCGAAGGCCCCGCGCTCAAGGGCGCCGAGAACGTCGTCATCGCCGCCATCGATCATCGCGAGACCTCGTTCGGCCCGAAGGCTTTCGGCGAGGCCTGGCGCTTCCTCACCGGGACGGCGCCGAAGACGCTGGAGGTCATTGCGGAAGACCGCGTGGTGCTGAACGGCAAGGTCGCCGGCCTCGGACTCGACAACCGCCAGGGCGCCTTTGCCAACAATCTGCCGCTGGTCGGCGCGACCCTGGAGGTCTATGCCACGGAGGCGACGACCGGCGAGCGCCGGGGTGGCGCCTTGCTGCGCAGGACGATCGGCGCCGACGGCCGCTGGGGGCCCTTCGCCGCCGACCCCCGGACGTCCTACGAGTTTGTCATCGCCGCACCGGGCTACGCCACGACGCACATCTACCGTTCACCGTTCCCGCGCTCCTCGGAGATCGTCAACCTGCGTGCCGAGCGCCTCGCCGATGCCGACAAGGACGCGCTCGCCGTCGTCACGCTGACGCGTCCGCGTGGCTACTTCGGGGTGCCACGCGACCGCATCACGCTCGATGGCAAGAGCCCGCCTGCCGGCATCCCGCAGGGAACGCCGGGCGTGTCCAGCGCCAAGCTGAAGGTGACCGACGCGGTCGGCCGTGCGGTGAGCGGCGAATTCAACGGCGAGCGCATCGTCGGACGGGCCTGGCCCGCGGCGGAAAACCATGTCGTGCTGCTCGAACTGACGTATTGAGCGCCATGCCACCGAGCGCCATGCCACCGAGCGCCATGGCTCCGCGCGCCGCGGCACGACACGGCGCAGATCCTCCGGTCCGCGAACGCATCCCTGCATGAAGCTTTCGCAGGTGCTCTTCTCGCAGGGCTTCGGTTCACGCCGGGAGTGTCATGGCCTGATCGTTTCGGGACGCGTGGCCGTGGGCGGCGCCGTTTGCGAGGATCCCGATCACGAGGTCGAACCCGAGGGATTCGCGTTCGACGTGAACGGCGAGCGATGGGCATTCCAGCAACGGGCCTTGATCGTCCTGAACAAGCCGGCCGCCTATGAGTGCTCGCAAAAGCCGAAGCACCATCCGAGCGTGTACGCGCTGCTGCCGGCGCCGCTGCGGCGTCGTGACGTGCAGGCCGTCGGGCGCCTCGACGAGGACACCACCGGGCTGCTGCTCTTCACCGACGACGGCCAGCTGATCCACCGCTGGACCTCGCCCAAGACCCACCTGCCGAAGGTCTACGAAGTCGGCTGCAAGCACCCGCTCGATCCGAGCCAGCTGGAGCGCCTTCTCGCCGGCGTGGTCCTGCACGATTCGCCGGCTCCGGTGCGGGCGCTGGCCTGCCAGCAGACCGGACCGGAAGGTTTGCGCCTGACCCTCGGTGAGGGCAAGTTTCACCAGGTCAAGCGGATGGTCGCAGCGGTCGGCAATCGGGTGGAGACGCTGCACCGCAGCGCCTTCGGTTCCCTCTCGCTTCCCGAGGATCTGGCCGTCGGTCAATGGTGCTGGCTGCCTGGTCCGGAGGCTGTCGAAACGCCGTCGCCCTGATCCGGACTGATCCGGACCGCCCGGCCGACCGTCCGCCTTCCTGTCGTCTGCGCCCGCGCACCCGGCAAGGCGTCCGGTCTAGAGCCCTGGTCTGTTCCGTCGTGGGACAGCGCCGCGCCGCTCTCTGACTGCAGAACGCACGTTCCTGCACGGCATCCACATTACGCGCCACGCCCGCCGCCGCCATGCCATGGGCCCTTCGAGCGAGCGGTTACGGGTCTTGGCCCTGCGGCTCAGGGATGATCCCGAGTTCATCGAAGCGCCGACGCTGGCTACCGTCCGTGACCGTGAACCCTGCCCGTCGCGCCCCGCGCCGTGCCGAGTGACCGGACCCACCCATGCCCGCATCTTCCCTCCACCGTCCGGGCGCTGTCCTGCTGACGCTCGCGTTGCCGCTGCTGGCCAGCGCCCAGGGCGGCGACGCCCGCCTCGCGCCCGTCGTCGTCACGGCGACCCGGACGGAGGCAACGCCGTTCGAGATCCCGGCCTCGATCGACGTGATCGGCGGAGACGGCATCCGCGACTCGCGCCTGCAGGTCAACGTCTCGGAGAGCCTGGGCGTGGTCCCGGGGCTGCTGGCCCGGGATCGCCAGAACTACGCCCAGGACGTGCAGATCTCGGTGCGCGGCTTCGGCGCGCGCTCGACCTTCGGCATCCGCGGCGTGCGCCTCTACGTCGACGGTATTCCGGCGACCCTGCCGGACGGCCAGGGCCAGATCTCGAACGTCGACCTGGGCTCGGCCGAGCGCATCGAGATCCTGCGCGGACCGTTCTCGGCGCTCTACGGCAACTCCTCCGGCGGCGTGATCCAGGTCTTCAGCGAAACGGGCGAGGGCCCGCCCCGGCTCGGCGTCTCGGTCGCCGGCGGCAGCGATGGCACGATGCGGATCGGCACCAAGTTCAGCGGCTCGACCGGCAACTTCGGCTACGTCGCCAGTCTCAGCCGTTTCCGGACCGACGGCTATCGCGACCACAGCGCGGCCGAGCGCAATCTCGGCAACGTCAAGCTGTCGCTGCGCGACGGCCCGGGCACGCTGACGCTGGTGGCCAACAGCGTCGCCCTGCCGCAGGCGCAGGACCCGCTCGGCCTGACGCGGGCCCAGTACGAAGCCGATCCGCGCGGCGTCGATCCGGCGGCGACGACCTTCGATACGCGCAAGAGCGTCGACCAGACCCAGTTCGGCGCGATCTACGAACTCGCGCTGAACACCGTCCACAGCCTGCGCGCCCTGCTCTACAGCGGCCATCGCGGCACCCAGCAGTTCCAGTCGATCCCGACCGCCGCCCAGACGAGTCCGACCAGTCCCGGCGGCGTGATCGCACTCGGCCGGACCTACAGCGGCACCGACCTGCGCTGGACCGCTCGCGGCACGCTCGACGGCCAGCCGTACTCCCTCGTCGGCGGCATCGCCTACGACACCCTCACCGAACACCGGCGCGGCTTCCAGAACTTCGTCGGTACCGCCCTCGGCGTCCAGGGCGCGCTGCGACGCGACGAGAACAATGACGTCTCGAACTTTGACCAGTACCTGCAGGGCTCGTGGCGGTTCGCGCCGCGCTGGACCTTGAATGCAGGCATCCGCCACAGCAGTGTGCGCTTCGCCTCGTCGGACCGCTACATCGTCGGCACCAACCCCGACGACAGCGGCAGCGTGCGCTACGGCGCCACGTTGCCGGTGGCGGGGGTGATGTTCGCCGCCAGCGAGAACGTCCATCTCTACGTGACGGCCGGGCGCGGGTTCGAGACGCCGACGCTGAACGAGCTGGCCTATCGTCCGAGCGGCGCGACCGGCCTGAACTTCGCGCTCCAGGCCCCGCGCAGCGACAACTACGAAGCCGGGGTGAAGACGCGGGACCTGCGCTGGGGCGATGTCAAGGTCGCCGTGTTCGAGACCCGCACCGACGACGAGATCGTCACCCAGACCAACCTCGGGGGCCGCTCCACCTACCAGAACGCGGGGTCGAGCCGGCGCCGGGGCCTGGAGGCGAGCTGGTCGCGCGCGCTGCTCGGCAACCTGCACGCCGACGCCGCCTACACCTGGCTCGATGCGCGCTACCGGGAATCCTTCCAGACCTGCACGGCGACGCCCTGCGCCGTGCCGACCACGACCATACCCGGCGGCAACCGGATTCCTGGCGTCGCGCGCTCGGCGCTCTACGGCGCCCTGGCCTGGACCCCGCCCCAGGGCTGGCGCGGCGGCATCGAGGCGCGGCTGCTGAGCCGCGTCTGGGTCAACGACGCGAATTCAGATGCCGCGCCGGGCTACGCCATCGCCAGCCTGAACGCCGGCTATGTCGCGCGCGTCGGCGCCTGGGAGCTCAGCAGCTTCGGCCGCGTCGACAACCTCTTCGACCGCAAGTACGTCGGTTCGGTGATCGTCAACGAGGGCAATGCGCGCTACTTCGAGCCCGCGCCGGGGCGCACCTGGACCGTCGGGACCACCGCGACGGTGCGCTTCTGAGGCCCGCCTTCCGAAGCACTCACAGCACGTTACACGCGCTTCGGGTACGCTTCTCGTGAGCCGCGCCGCGGACCGCTGGTAGCAGCTGACGGCTCCGCCCGCACGACTCCGGAGACCCCCCTTGGAATCTCGCCTCGCGACTGCATCGGCGCCGTCCCAACCGTTCTTCACCACGCCCGAACAGCGACTCGCCCTCGCCCGCGAGCGCTTCTTCGAAGACGGCATTCGTCCGTCGGGAATGGTCAACGAGGCGGTGATCCAGTCGTGGTCGCGCTGCCTGCAGCAGCGCCGAGACCCGAGCGAGCCGCTGGCGTTCGAACCCGTGACCGAGAGCCGCATTCGTTCGGCCCTGGCACGCAGCCGGACCCTGCTCGAGACCGCCCACGCCGAGCTGCGCCAACTCGAGACCACGCTCGCCGGCACCGCCTGTACCGTGGTGCTGACGGATCCCCACGGCGTCGTCGTCCACGTTGCCCGGCCACCGGCGCGCCACGATGAATTCGTGCTGCCGCTGGCGGCGCGCATCGGCGTCAACCTCGGCGAGGGCTGCATCGGCACCGGCGCCCCCGGGATCACGGCTCTCACCGGACAGGCCAGCGTCGTCCTTGGTGCCGAGCACTTCTTCGGCTGCGCCCAGTCGTTCCGATGCGCGGCGGCACCGATCCGCGACGTGCGGGGAGAGGTCGCCGGCGTCCTCGATCTTTCCACCGAGTCCCGGCCGTTCGGATTCGATGCGGCGCATGTCGTCGGGCTCTTCGCCACGGCGATCGAGAACCGGCTGTTGCGTGCGCAATCGGGCGAGCACGTGGTCGTCCACCTCCAGACGTCGCCGTCGCTGCTGAACACCCCGATGGAAGGGCTGGTCGGCGTCACCGCCGCGGGATCGATCGCCTGGGCGAACACCGCCGCAGCGCGGTTGCTCGGCATCGCCACCGTAGGCTCGGGGCTGGACGTGGAAACCGTCCTCGCACTGTCCACGGCGCGCCTGGCGTCGCTGACGCGGCGCTCCGATCCGGCGCCGCACCGTCTGCCGAGCGGGCTCAATGTCTGGTTGCGAACGCGCATGCATGCGCCGGATGGCTTGTCGCAGGCGTCATCGGCGAGCCGCCAGGCACCCGACGCCTCGCGGTCGCCGCTCCCGATGGGCACGCCGACCTATGCCGCGCCCGCGAGCCAGCCTGCCCAGGCTGCGGCCGGCACCTCGCTGCGACGCTCGAGCCGCCAGTTGATCGAGCAGACGTTGCAGGAGTGCGGCGGCAACGTCTCGAGCGCCGCAAAGCGCCTGGGCGTATCGCGTGGACTGATCTACCGCAACCTGAAAAGCCTTTGAGAGGCACCGGGGTCCGGCCCTCGCGGAGGGCGGCCCGATAATGCGTCGATGCAGGTGCATCGAGGCTTCCACCATCCTGGCATCGCCCCCGCCTGCGCCCTGACCATCGGCAACTTCGACGGCGTCCACCGCGGCCACCAGGCGATGCTGGCGCTGCTGGTTTCCGAGGCCCAGCACCGCGGCCTGCCGGCCTGCGTGATGACTTTCGAGCCGAATCCGCGCGACTACTTCGCAGCGTTGCAGGGCAAGCCGGAGGCGGCACCGCCCCGGATCGCGACCTTGCGCGATAAGCTCTGCGAACTCGGCCGCTGCGGCATCGAGCAGGCAGTGGTGCTGCGCTTCGACGCCGCGTTCGCGGCGCAGTCGCCCGAGGCCTTCGTCGACGACGTGCTGGTGCGCGGCCTGGGCACGCGCTACGTCCTCGTCGGCGACGACTTCCGCTTCGGCGCGCGCCGCGCCGGCAACTACGAGATGCTCGACGCCGCCGGCCAGTCTGGCGGCTTCGACGTCGCCCGGATGAACAGCTACGAGGTCCACGGACTGCGCGTCTCCAGTTCCGCCGTCCGGACCGCCCTCGCCGCCGGCGACATGGCCGCTGCCGAGGCCCTCCTCGGTCGACCGTACAGCATCAGCGGGCACGTCATCCATGGCAGGAAACTCGGCCGCACCCTGGGCGCGACGACGGCCGGCAGCGACGGTTTTCGCACCCTGAACCTGCGCTTCGCGCACGCGCGTCCGGCCGCCTCGGGCATCTTCGCCGTGCGCACCCACGGTCTGGGCCCGAAGGCGATCGACGGCGTCGCCAGCCTGGGGGTGCGGCCGACGGTCGACGACAGCGGCCGCGTGCTGCTCGAAGTGCATTGCCTCGACTGGCCCGAGTCGCTGCCGCCCGAGGGGGGCTACGGTAAACTCGTGCGCGTGGAACTCCTCTCCAAACTCCGCGACGAGGCCCGCTACGACGGGCTCGAGGCGCTGACGGCGGCGATCCGCCAGGACGTCGACGATGCGCGGACCGTGCTGCGTGCGCAGGCGACGGGCCGCCAGACCACCCGCGACCGAATTTGACCCTCCGGGTCGTCCCTGCTGCTGCGGGGATCCAGCTTTCTCGCCCACGCCCTGCGGCGTGCACGGGTTCCCGCCGCGGCGGGAACGTCAGTCCTCAAATTGCGCCATGACCGAAGCCTCCACCGACAAATCCGCCCGCTCCGACCAACGGGCGACGCTGAACCTGCCCGACACCCCGTTCCCGATGCGCGGCGACCTGCCGAAGCGCGAGCCCGGATGGGTCAAGGAATGGAGCGACGAGGGCATCTACATGAAGCTGCGTGCGGCGCGCTGCGACCGGCCTCGCTTCGTGCTGCACGACGGCCCGCCTTACGCCAATGGCACGCTGCACGTCGGCCATGCGGCCAACAAGATCCTCAAGGACATGATCGTCAAGGCGCGCCAGCTCGCCGGTTTCGACGCGCGCTACACACCCGGGTGGGACTGCCACGGGCTGCCGATCGAGAACCAGATCGAGAAGACGTTCGGGCGCGGCCTGGACCGGGCGGAGGTCCAGGCGAAGAGCCGGGCCTACGCGACCGAGCAGATCGTGCAGCAGATGGCGGACTTCAAGCGCGTCGGCGTGCTCGGCGACTGGGAGCACCCGTACCTGACGATGGCCTACGGCAACGAGGCCGCCGAGATCCAGGCCCTGAAGCGCATCATCGAACGCGGCTTCGTCTACCGTGGCTTGAAGCCCGTGTACTGGTGCTTCGACTGTGGCTCGTCGCTGGCCGAGTTCGAAATCGAGTACGCCGACCGCAAGTCGCCGACCGTCGACGTCGGCTTCCTCGCCGCCGAACCGGAAAAGCTCGCCGCGGCCTTCGGGCTGAAGGCCCTCGACAAGGACGCCTACGCCGTCATCTGGACGACCACGCCGTGGACGCTGCCGGCGAACCAGGCACTCAACCTCAATCCGGATCTCGTCTACGCCCTGGTCGACACCGAACGCGGCCTGCTGGTGCTGGCCGAGGCGCTGGTCGGCAAGTGCCTCGAACGCTACGGTCTCGAGGGTACGGTCGTCGCCACCGCCAAGGGCAGCGCGCTCGACGGCATCGGCTTTCGCCACCCGCTGGCCGCGGTCGACCCGGCCTACGACCGTGTGGCACCGGTCTATCTTGCCGACTACGCCACGGCCGAGGACGGCACCGGACTGGTCCACTCGTCGCCGGCCTACGGCGTGGAGGACTTCAATTCCTGCCGCGCCCACGGCCTGGCGGTCGACGACATCCTCAACCCGGTACAGGGCAACGGCGCCTACGAGTCCGGGTTGGCGCTCTTCGGCGGCATGAACATCTGGAAGGCCAATCCGGTGGTGGTCGAGGCGCTGCGCGCGGCCGGTCGGCTCTTCGCGACGTCGACGCTCGAGCACAGCTACCCGCATTGCTGGCGCCACAAGACACCCGTGATCTACCGCGCCGCAGCCCAGTGGTTCGTGCGCATGGACGCCCCCGATGCCTCCACCGCCGGTGTCTTCGCGATCGACCCGCCGGGGCAGACGCTGCGCGCGCTCGCCCTGGCCGCGATCGAGGAGACGCAGTTCTATCCAGAGAACGGCAAGGCGCGGCTCCACGACATGATCGCCAACCGCCCCGACTGGTGCATCAGCCGGCAACGCAACTGGGGCGTGCCGCTGCCGTTCTTCCTGCACAAGGACAGCGGCGAACTGCATCCCGACACGATGGCGCTGATCGACCGTGCCGTGGCGATCGTCGCCGAAGGCGGCGTCGAGGCCTGGTCGCGCCTCAGCGCTGCGGACGTGCTCGGCGCCGAGGGCCCGCTCTCCGCCGCCCACTACACCAAGAGCAACGACATCCTCGACGTCTGGTTCGATTCCGGCTCGACCTTCTTCCACGTCCTGCGCGGCAGCCACCCGGGGACGACGGACGGCAGCGACGACGGTCGCGCCGGTCCCGAGGCCGACCTCTACCTCGAAGGCCACGACCAGCACCGAGGCTGGTTCCACTCGTCGCTGCTGATCGCCTGCGCGATGGAAGGGCACGCGCCGTACCGCGGCCTGCTGACGCACGGCTTCACCGTCGATGGCAGCGGCCGCAAGATGAGCAAGAGCCTCGGCAACTTCATCGCCCTGCAGGACGTGACGAAGAAGCTCGGCGCCGAGGTCATCCGCCTGTGGTGCGCAGCGACCGACTATTCCGGCGACCTCGCCATCGACGACAAGATCCTCGCCCGCGTCGTCGATTCCTACCGTCGCATCCGCAACACGCTGCGCTTCCTGCTCGCCAACACCAGCGATTTCGATGTCGTCGTGGACGCGGTGCCGCTCGCCGACCTGCTCGAGATCGATCGCTGGGCGCTGGCGCGGACCGCGCAGCTGCAACGCGAGATCGTGGGCAGCTTCGACGCCGCGCGCGGTGTCTTCGTCGGCGGCCACTACGGCGTCTACGAGTTCCATCCGGTGGTGTCGAAGCTGCAGATCTTCTGCAGCGAAGACCTCGGGGCGTTCTACCTCGACATCCTCAAGGACCGGCTCTACACCACCGCGCCGGGATCGCACGGAAGGCGCTCGGCGCAGACCGCGCTCTGGCACATCACCCATGCGATGCTGCGCTGGATGGCGCCGTTCCTCAGCTTCACCGCCGAGGAGGCCTGGAAGGTGTTCGCGCCCGGACGCTCGGCGTCGATCTTCTGCGAGACCTACAGCGCCACCGACGCCTGGCCCGGCGCGGAGCTTCTCGACAAGTGGGCCCGCATCCGCGCCATCCGCGACCTCGCCAACAAGGAGATCGAGGCGCTGCGCAGCGTCGGCGCCGTCGGCTCGTCGCTGCAGGCACGTCTCGAGATCGGCGCCGAACCCGCCGATCTCGCGATTCTCGCCAGCCTCGGCGACGACCTGAAGTACGTCACCATCACCTCGGCCGCGGCCATCGAGCCCGCCGCGGCGCTCGGCGTGCGCGTGGCGCCGGTCGATTCGCCGAAGTGCGAGCGCTGCTGGCACTGGCGAGACGACGTCGGCAACGATCCGGCGCGCCCCGAACTCTGCGGGCGCTGCACGGACGCGGCCGACCTGTGCGGCGGCGCCTCGCGCCAGGTGGCCTGAGCATGGCCACGAAGCGTACCGGGACGCTGGTCCCGTGGCTCGGCATCGCGCTCGCCGTGATCCTGCTCGACCAGCTCACGAAGACCCTGATCCTCGGCGCCTTCCAACTCGACGACAGCCGCACGCTGATGCCGTTCCTCAACATCGTCCGGGTCCACAACACCGGGGCGGCGTTTTCGTTCCTCGCCGGGGCGAGCGGCTGGCAACGCTGGTTCTTCGTCGGCCTCGGCGCCGTCGCGGCGGTGTTCATCGTCTGGATGCTGCGCCGCCATGGCAGCCAGCAGCTCTTCTGCTGGGCGCTCGCGCTGATTCTGGGCGGCGCGCTCGGAAACGTGATCGACCGGCTGCTCCACGGCTACGTCGTCGACTTCATCCAGGTCCACTGGCGCGGCTGGTATTTCCCGTCGTTCAACGTCGCCGACAGCGCCATCACCATCGGCGCCGTGCTGCTGATCCTCGACGAATTGCTGCGCGTCAAACGCGGCAGTTGACCCCGCGCGTCGCCGCCGGGCCGGGCGCGAACCGCTTCATTGCGCGAGAAACCCGCCATCCACCGGCAGCGTGTGGCCGGTGATCATGCGAGCCCGCTCTGACGCCAGGAACGCGATCGCGTTCGCGACGTCGGCGGGCTCGGCCAGGCAGCGCATCGGCGTCAGGTCGAGCACCCGGCCCAGAAGCTGCGGGTCGCGGAACAGACCCTGCGTCAGCTCGGTGCTGACCCAGGTCGGCGCCACCGCGTTGACGCGAATGCCGCTGGCGGCCCACTCGACCGCGAGCGCCCGCGTCAGGTTCACCAGCGCGCCCTTGGTGGATTGATAGGACAGGTTCGGGTACAGCCCGCCCCCGGAGAGGCCCATGATCGAGGCCACGTTGACGATCACGCCGCCGCCTGTGCCGACCATGGCCCGTGCCGCCGACTTCGAGCACAGGAAGACGCCGGTCAGGTTGACGTCGACGACGGCCTGCCAGTCCGCCAGCGTGAGCTCCAGGGTCGGCCGGCGCAGCGCGATGCCGGCGTTGTTGACCAGCACGTCGATGCGGCCATAGCGGGCCACCACCCGCGCCATCGCCGACTCGACCGCCGCCTCGTCGCTGACGTCGAGGCTCTCGACATGGTGGTCGATGCCTCGGCTCGCCAGTTGGCAGGCCGCGGCGGCAAGGGCTTCGGCGTCGCGATCGAAGATCACCGGGCGGGCACCTTCGGCGAGCAGCGCCTCGACCGTCGCCCAGCCGATTCCCTTCGCGCCACCCGTGACGATGGCGACGCGGCCACCCGGCTTCGGGTCCGCCGCCAGCGCAGTCATCCTCCGGCCGCCATCGCGTTGCGGCGGCGAATCACGGGATCAGGATGCTCGAACCCGTCGTCTTGCGGGCTTCGAGCTCGCGGTGCGCATGGGCGACGTCGGCGAGCGCGAAGCGTTGCTCGATGTGGATCTTCACCTGCCCGCCCGTGACGACCGCGAAGAGCTCGTCGGCCATCGCCTGCGTCGCTTCGCGGGTGGCGATGTGGGTGAAGAGGGTCTGGCGCGTCACGTAGAGCGAGCCCTTGGCGCCGAGCATCCCGGGAGCGAAAGGCGGCACCACGCCCGAGGCGTTGCCGAAGCTCGCCATCAGGCCGAAGGGTCGCAGACACTCCAGCGACTTGTCCCAGGTGTCCTTGCCGACCGAGTCGTAGACGACCTTCACGCCCTTGCCGCCGGTGATCTCCTTGACGCGGGCGGCGAAGTCCTCGCGGGCGTAGTTGACGACGAACGCCGCGCCGTTCTCCTTGGCGAGCGCGCACTTGGCATCCGAGCCGGCGGTGCCGATCAGCTGCAGGCCGAGCGCCCGCGCCCACTGGCAGGCGATCAGGCCGACGCCGCCGGCGGCGGCGTGGAAGAGCACGAAGTCGCCAGGTTCGAGCCCTTCCTGCGGACGCGTGCGCTTCAGGAGGTATTGCGCCGTCAGCCCCTTGAGCATCATCGCCGCGCCGGTCTCGAAGTCGATCGCATCGGGCAGGCGCACCACCGTCTTCGCCGGCATCACCCGCAGCGTGCTGTAGCTGCCCGGGGGGTTGCTCGCATAAGCGGCGCGATCGCCGACCTTGAGGTGGGTGACGCCCTCGCCCACCGCCTCGACGACGCCGGCGCCTTCCATGCCGAGCGTCAGCGGCATCGGCAACGCGTAGACGCCGGAACGCTGGTAGACATCGATGAAATTGAGACCGCAGGCCTGATGCCGGATGCGGATCTCGCCGGGACCCGGTTCGCCGACCGGGAGGTCCACCAGACGCATCTCGTCAGGGCCGCCATTGCGCTCGATACGCACCGTCTTGCTGGTCTGTGTCATCTCGGGTCTCTGCGTGGGTTCAAGGTGCGCTATCGTGCCAGCATCCGCCGCCCCGCGCAGCGGTGGACACCCGCATGAAGCGCCTCACCACCGCCCCCAATCTCGCCCTGGCCACGCTCTGGGCCGATCTGCTGTGCGGTGCCGGCGTCGAGACGACGGTGCAGCGCGCCTACGCCAGCAGCATCGCGGGCGAGGTTCCGCCCGACCAGACCCTGCCCGAACTCTGGGTCCAGGACGCGGCGCAATGGCAGGAAGCGACGCGCCTGCTGCACGAACTGTGCAACCCGCGGTCACGGTTGTGGGCCTGCCCCGGCTGCCACGAGGTCATCGACGGGCCGTTCGAGCAGTGCTGGAACTGTGGCGCGGCGATGCCGGCCTGATAGCACCTGCGGCCGGATGCCTGCTCGCAGGCGCAGTGCCGGCGCGACCGCCGAACCGCCGCCGCGTGACGCCTAGAAGGTCCCCGGGTAGGCGCCGCCGTCGACGAGCACGTTCTGTCCCGTCAGGTAGCCGGCGTGCACGCTGCACAGGAAGGCGCAGATCGCACCGAATTCGTCGGCGGTGCCGAGACGCCGCGCCGGAACCCCCCGCTTGCGCGCCTCGATGACCGCCTCGACGGAGCTGTTGTCGCGCTTGGCGGTCGTCACCGCCATGCTGCGCACGCGGTCGGTGTCGAAGACTCCCGGCAGCAAGCCGTTGATGGTCACGCCCTTGGCGGCGATGCCGCTGCGCGCCAGCCCGGCGACGAACCCTGTCAGGCCGCTGCGCGCACCGTTCGACAGGCCGAGCACGTCGATCGGTGCCTTGACCGCACCCGACGTGATGTTGACGATCCGGCCGTACCCGCGCCCGGCCATCGCGTCGACGGTGGCCTTCATCAGCTCGATCGGCGTCAGCATGTTGGCGTCGACGGCCTTGATCCAGGTCTCGCGGTCCCACTGTCGGAAGTCGCCCGGGGGTGGCCCGCCGGCGTTGTTGACGAGGATGTCGACCTGCGGACAGGCCGCCAGCGCCGCGGCGCGGCCGGCTTCGGTGGTGATGTCGCCTGCCACCGCACGCACCTCGCCGCGGCCGAAGGCACGCAACTCGGCCGCAGTCGCCTCCAGCACGTCGGCGCCTCGCGCGGTGATGACCACGTTGACGCCCTCGCGCACCAGTGCCGCCGCGCAGCCCTTGCCCAGTCCCTTGCTGGCGGCACAGACCAGCGCCCACTTGCCTTCGATACCCAGATCCATGGTGTTTCACTCCGTTGGTGTTGGCGACGACAGCGGGGCCGGCGTCGCGGGGAAAGGCCCGACCGCTAGAAGCGCGTCCGGGTCAGCAGCCAGATGCCCGAGATGACGAGCACCGTGCCGAGGGCGGTCAGCGCGGTAAACGGTTCGCCGAGGATGACGACCCCCATCAGGATCGTCGACAGCGGGCCGACCATGCCGACCTGCGCCGTCAGCGACGCCCCGATGCGCTCGATCGCCATCATCACCATCAGCACCGGCGCGACGGTGCAGACGGTCGCATTCAGGATCGACAGCCAGATCACCTGGGGCGCGACCACGGCGGCGGCCAGCGGCCGCACGAGCAGGAACTGGGCGATGCACAGGCCGCAGGCGACGGTGCTGGCCAGCCCGGTGAGCCGCAGGGCGCCGAGGCGCTTGACCTCCTCGCCGCTGTAGACGAGGTAGAGCGCGTAACTGATGGCGCTGGCAAAGACCAGTGCCGCGCCGAGGGCGGCGTGGGCACCCTGCACGCGGACCTCGTGACCAAAGACGACCAGCACGCCGGCGTAGCTCACCGCGAGCGCGACCAGTTGCCCACGCGACACCCGCCGCTTGAAGAGCAGCATGCCGAGGCCGAGCACCAGGGTCGGGTTGAGGTAGAGGATCAGGCGCTCGAGGCCGGCACTGATGTAGGCCAGGCCGGCGAAATCGAGGAAGCTCGCCAGGTAGTAGCCGCTGAAGCCGAGGGCCCCGATCATCAGCCAGTCGCGCCTCTCGAGCGCGCGCTTGCCACGCCCGGACCACCACGCCAGACCGACGAAGAGTGGCAACGCGAACAGCATGCGGTACATGATCAGCGTCACCGCGTCGACGTCGTAGCGGTAGGCGAGCTTGACGATGATCGCCTTGCCCGAAAACGCGATGGAACCGACGAACGCGAGCGCCAGGCCCGGCCAGACTGCCGGCGGCGCTGAAGCAGCAGCAGGCACCGGGTCGGCCGCTATGGTCGTGGAACGCATCGCATGGCATTCTAGGGATCGCTCCCAGCGCGCGTCGCCCGCCCGGCGACATCCCCACGGCCCTGCCCATGACCCTTGCCAGGCTGGCTACCGCACTCGAAGCGCGACTGGACAGCGCGACCCGTTGGGGCGGCCTGCTCGTCCTGCCGCTGTCGCTGCTGCTGGCCGCCCAGTGGCCTCTTCGCGATCTGGTCGGCGCCGGTTCGCGCCAGGCCAACGACATCGCGCAATGGATCTTCGCCGTGTACGTGGCGCTGGCGCTGCGCCACGCGACGCACGTCCGAGGCCACATGTCGACCGACGCGCTCGCCGCCCGGTACGCCCCGGCAACGCGCCGCGCGATCGCTCGCTGGGGCGAGGCCGTCTGCGTGCTGCCCTGGGCGGTGTATGTGCTGATCGTGGCGGCGGCACCCAGCTGGCAATCGCTGCGTCAGCTCGAAGCCTTTCCCGAGACCTTCAACCCGCTCTATTTCATCGTCAAATGCAGTGTCTGGCTGCTGGCGCTGCTCGTCGCGCTGCAGGCGCTGGTGCGGATGTTCTCGACGGCTGAGGCGACCTAGCGCATGGGCTGGTGGGGCCTCCTGATGTTCGCCTGCGCGCTGGCGCTGATGATCGGCACCGGCGTGCCGGTGTACGCCGTCCTGCTCGGCACGGCGAGCGTCTTCGCCGCGGCCGGCGTCCTTGCGGGGGCGATCGACGGGCGCATTCTGGGTGCGCTGCCATCAAGACTGGTGGGCCTGCTCGAGCACGATCTCCTGCAGGCGCTCCCCCTCTACGCCCTCGTCGGCGCGCTGCTGACGCGATTGCCGCTCGCCGGCCTCCTGCACCGTGCGGGAGAGCATGTGTTCAGAGCCAGCCCCGCCGCGCCCGAGCTGGCGGCGCTCGGCGTCGGCGCCCTGCTGGCGCCGATGAACGGCTCCGTCGGCGCCAGCCTGCACACGCTCGGTCGCAGCGTCGCTCCGGCGCTGACGGCGCGCGGCACGCCGCCCGCCGAGGCCACGGCCACCGTGGCGGTGGCCAGCACGCTCGGCATCGTCATTCCGCCGTCGCTGGTCCTGCTGCTGCTCGGCGACGCGATGATGCGGGCGCATACCGAGGCGGTCAACGTCACCCACGCCGCCGTGCGCATCGTCAACACCCAGGACGTGATGCGCGCCGCGCTCGTACCCGGCGCGCTCGTGCTGCTCGTGGCGCTGCTCTGGGTCGCATGGCGCGGGCGGCGCGCGGCGACTGTGCGGCCACCGCCGATGCCGTGGCGCCAACTGGCGGTGGCGATGGTCGCCGCCCTCGTCATCGTGCTGCTGCTCGGCGGCGTGGCCATCGGCCGCCTCTACGCCGTCGAGGCGGCGGCCAGCGGCGCACTGCTGCTCTTCGGCTACGCGGTGGCCAGTCGCCAGATCGACCGGCCGCGCATGCGCGCGGTACTGGACGACGCGATGACGCTCACCGGCCTGCTCCTCGCCCTGCTGATCGCGGCGACGACGTTCTCGCTGGTGCTGCGCGCCTTCGGCACCGACGTGCTCGTCGCCAGGGGACTCGCCGCGCTGGCGGCGCATCCCCTGCTGCTGCTCGGCGCGGTGCTGGGTGGATTCGTCGCCTGCTCGTTCGTGCTCGACGCCTTCGAGATGGTGTTCCTGGTGGTGCCGATCGTGATGCCGCCGGTGCTGATGGCCGTTCCCGATCCGGCGTGGGTGGCGACCCTGGCCCTGCTGGTGCTGCAGACCGGCTTCCTGCTGCCACCCTTCGGCTACGCCGTGGTGATGTCTCGGGCGATGATGCCGGCCGCGCCACGCCTGCGCGCCTTGTCTCAGGCGCTGTTGCCGCACCTGCTGTTGCAGGCGACGATCGTCGGCGCGGTCTTCGCCTTTCCGCAGCTCACGCAATGGACCCGGCCGGTGGAGACCGCACCGCTCGCCACCCCCGCCGGGGCGCAGGACGCCGAACTGAAGATGCAGGAGGCGATCGAGGCGCAGCAGAAGCAGGCGGCGGAACGCGCGATGCCGAAGTGACGCAGACCGCGCCGCGTTCGAGATTCAGTACGCCGCGGCCTGGCCGTCGCGACGCGGATCGCTCGCCGCGACGTAGCCCTCGACGCCCGGATCGCCGAGACGCCAGATGAACTGGCCCGCACCGAAGTCCTGGTAGCTGTCCTGGATCACGTCGACGACGTGTCCGCGCTCCACCAGCCCGCGCACGACGGCCGGCGGCATCGCCGCTTCGACGTTGATCTCGAGCCCGTGGTTGAACCGCCAGCGCGGCGCATCGCAGGCCGCCTGCGGCTGCTGGCCGTAGTCGAGCATCCGCACGAGGGTCTGGAGATGCCCCTGCGGCTGCATGTTGCCGCCCATCACGCCGAAGCTCATCTGCGGCAGGCCGTTGCGGGTGAGGAACGCGGGGATGATGGTGTGGAACGGCCGCTTGCCGGGCGCGACCAGGTTCGGGCTGCCCGGGACCAGGCTGAAGCCGTGGCCGCGGTTCTGCATCGACACGCCCCAGCCGGGGACGACGACGCCGGAGCCGAAGCCCATGAAGTTGCTCTGGATGAAGCTCACCATCATGCCGCGCTCGTCGGCGGCCGTGAGGTAGATCGTGCCCCCGCGCACCGGATTGCCCGGTTCGAACGGTTGCGCCCGCTGCCGGTCGATCAGCTTCGCGCGGCCGGCGAGATAGGCGTCGTCGAGGAGCCGCTCGCAGGCGAATTCCATGCCCCCGGGGTCGGCGACGTGGCGGTAGAGGTCGGCGAAGGCGAGCTTCATGGCCTCGATCTGCAGGTGCTGCGAGTCGACGCTGTCGACCGCCAGCGCGCGCAGGTCGAAATGGCGCAGGATGCCGAGCGCGATCAGCGCGGCGATGCCCTGGCCGTTCGGCGGGATCTCGTGCAGGCGGTGACCGGCGTAGTCGATGCCGATGGGGTCGACCCACTCGGGCGCGTAGGCGGCGAAATCGGCGACGTCGATGGCGCCGCCGTTGGCGCGCGCATGGGCCGCCGCTGCCTGGGCGATCTCGCCACCGTAGAGGGCGGCGCCGCGGGTCTTGGCAATGGCCCGCAGGGATCTGGCGGCGGCTGGAAAAGCGAAATGCTCGCCGACAAGCGGGGCGCGCCCTCGCGGCAGGAAGGCGTCGGCGAATCCCGGCTGGTCGCGCAGGATGGGGGTCGCGGCGACCCACTTCTCCTGGACCACCACGGGGACCGCGTACCCGCGCTCGGCGACCTCGATCGCCGGCCCGAGCAGATCGGAGAACGGCAGCTTGCCGAAGCGTTCGCTCAGTGCGACCCAGCCCGCGACCGCACCCGGCACCGACACCGAGTCCCAGCCGCGTACCGGCGGCGTGCGCGCTTCGGCACCGTACTTGCGCCGGAAATACTCCGGGGTCCATGCCGCCGGCGCCGGCCCGGATGCGTTCAGGCCGTGCAGCTTCGCGCCGTCCCAGAGGATGCAGAAGGCGTCCGAGCCGAGGCCGTTGCTGCAGGGCTCGACGATCATCATCACCGCCGCCGCAGCGATCGCCGCATCGACGGCATTGCCGCCCTGCCACAGCATCCGCAACCCGGCCTGTGCGGCCGCAGGATGCGAGGTGGAAACGATGTTGCGGCCGAAGACCGGCAGGCGTGTCGACGGATAACCGCTCGACCAGTCGAAGGAAGTCGTCATGGGAGATTGCCGCGAGGAAGAGGTGCCGATTATCGATCGGCGCCCGAAGGGATCGCGTCGCGCCGCCCCTACGGACAACGAACCGACGGCTCGCTCAGGCGCGCAATGTGCCGCAGTCGCGAGCCGGGACGCCAGGCATCCGGCGACCCGTCACTCTTCCTTGAACGCGACTTCCCGTTTCTGCCGAATCTGCGGCAGCATGACGACGACCACCATCAGCACCGCGGCGAACAGGAGACCGGCCGAAAGCGGCCGCGTGGCAAACGTGCTCCAGTCGCCGCGCGACAGCAGCAGTGCGCGCCGCAGGTTCTCCTCCATCATCGGCCCGAGGATGAAGCCGAGCAGCAGCGGTGCGCCCTCGCAGCTGAGCTTGTAGAAGACGTAGCCGACGAAGGCGAAGATGGCCGTGAAGTAGACGTCGAAGGTGCTGTTGTTGAGGGTGTAGACGCCGATGCAGCAGAACAGGGTGATCGCCGGAAAGAGGAACCGATAAGGGACCGTCAGCAGCTTGATCCAGATGCCGATCATCGGCAGGTTCAGGATCACCAGCATGGCATTGCCGACCCACATGGAGGCGATCAGTCCCCAGAAGAGCTGGGGGTTGCCGGTCATCACCTGCGGGCCCGGCTGGATGCCCTTGATGGTCATCGCGCCGACCATCAGCGCCATCACCGCGTTCGGCGGAATGCCGAGCGTGAGCATCGGGATGAACGACGTCTGCGCACCGGCATTGTTTGCCGACTCGGGACCGGCCACGCCCTGGATCGCGCCCTTGCCGAACGGAATGCGCGGGTTGCGCGTCACCTTCTTCTCGAGCGTGTACGACGCGAACGACGCCAGCAGCGCGCCCCCACCCGGCAGCACGCCGAGGATGGAGCCGAGCGCGGTGCCGCGCAGCACCGAGGGCCAGGCCTCCTTGAAGTCCTGCATCGTCGGCCAGAGTCCCTTGACCTTGCTGGTGAACACCTCGCGATGCTCGGCCGGCTGGCCGAGGTTGGAGATGATCTCGCCGAAGCCGAACACGCCCATGGCGATGACGACGAACCCGATGCCGTCCGTGAGCTCGGGAACGTCGAAGCTGTAGCGCGCGGTGCCGGAAATGACGTCGGTGTTGATCTGCGCCAGCAGCAGGCCGAGGATGATCATCGAGATCGCCTTGAGCAGCGAGCCCGACGCAAGCACGACCGCGCCGATCAGGCCGAGCACCATCAGCGAGAAGTACTCGGCCGGGCCGAACTTGAACGCGAGCTCGGTCAGCGGCGGCGCGAACGCGGCGATGATGATCGTGCCGACGCAGCCGGCGAAGAAGGAGCCGAGTGCCGAGACCGCGAGGGCGGCGCCGGCGCGCCCCTGGCGCGCCATCTGGTAGCCGTCGATGGCGGTCACGACGGAGGACGATTCGCCCGGCACGTTGATCAGGATCGCGGTCGTCGAGCCGCCGTACTGGGCGCCGTAGTAGATGCCGGCCAGCATGATCAGCGCCGGCGTGGCGTCGAGCGCGTAGATCGACGGCAGCAGCATGGCGATCGTCGCCACGGGACCGATGCCCGGCAGCACGCCGATCAGCGTGCCGAGCACGCAGCCGAAGAAGGCGTAGGCGAGATTCTGCAGCGTGAAGGCGACGCCGAAACCGAGCGCGAGATTGTTCAGGAGATCCATGGACGGCCCTGGTGTTCTTCTAGGCGAATGACACGGTCACTGGAAGAACCGGGGCCACAGCGGGATCGTCAGCTTCAGGCCGAGGACGAAGACCGCCCAGGAGCCCAGCGTCAGCACGATGGCGTTGGCGATCACGCCCTTCCACTTGAACTCATCGCCGGCGAGGCTGGAGATGATGATGAGGATCGGAATCGAGACCACCATGCCGAGCTTCTCGATCGTGACCGCGAAGATCGTGATGGCCGCGACGATGATGATCAGCGGCTTCCAGGCGATGGTGCCGATCGGATCTCCACCGGGCGTCTCGATCGTCAACGACTTGAACAGCACGATGGCGCCGAGGATGGCCATGATCACGCTCAGCAGCAGCGGGAAATAACCGGCTCCGGGACGCGCCGAGGTGCCCATCGAGTAGTTCGTGGCGCCGACGGCGAAGCTGACACCGGCGACGATGAACATCAACCCCGACCAGAAGTCCCGCTGGCTCTTGATCTTCACGCTGCTACCCCACCTGCTGTCAATGCAGCGCGCATTCTAGGCATGCATGCCGGGCCCGACGCGTCACGTTTACACGTAACGCGACGAGTGGTGGCGAAGTCACTCCCAGGCCGGTGTGGCCCGCAGCACTTCTTCCAGGGTGGTGACGCCTTCGGCAACCTTCATCACGCCTGCCAGGCGCAGCGGACGCAGGCCGTCGTGCAGCGCCTGCTGGCGCAGCTTGGCGGCATCTGGCACGGGTTGGATGTGGGCGCGCGCCGCATCGCTGACGGTGAGAAGCTCGTACAGGCCCGCGCGCCCGCGATAGCCCGTCATCCGGCACTCGAGGCAGCCGACGGGCTTGTAGGGCTTGACCCCGCCATTCATGCGCCAAGGCTTGATGACCGCGTCGAGCGACTCGCGCGTGGTCTCCTCGTCGGGCGCCTTGCAGGCCGGGCAGAGCGTGCGCACGAGTCGCTGCGCGAGCACGCCGATCAGGGTCGAACCGATCAGATAGGGCGCGACGCCGAGATCGTTCATGCGCGTGATCGCCGACGCCGAATCGTTGGTGTGCAGCGTGCTGAAGACGAGGTGCCCGGTGAGCGCAGCCTGGATCGCCATCTCGGCGGTTTCGAGGTCGCGGATCTCGCCGACCATGATGATGTCCGGGTCCTGGCGCATCAGGGCGCGCAGGCCCTCGGCGAAATTGAGCTCGAGCACCGACTGGACCTGCGTCTGGTTGAACGCCGGCTGGATCATCTCGATCGGGTCCTCGATCGTGCAGACGTTGACCTCGTCGGTCGCGAGTCGCCGCAGCGTCGAGTACAGCGTCGTCGTCTTGCCCGATCCGGTCGGACCGGTGACGAGGATGATCCCGTGCGGCTTGGCGACGAGCTGTTCCCAGCGCTTGCCGTCATGGCTGCCGAAGCCCAGGTTGTCGAGCGTCTTGACCGTCGTGTCCGGATCGAAGATCCGCATCACCATCTTCTCGCCGAAGGCGGTCGGGATGGTCGACAGCCGCATCTCGACCTCGTCGCCGTTCGGGTTGCGCGTCTTGATGCGACCGTCGAGCGGGCGCCGGCGCTCGATCACGTCCATCCGGCCGAGGAGCTTGACGCGCGCCACCATCGCGCTCATCACCCCCGGCGGCAACTGGTAAACGGTGTGCATCACGCCGTCGATGCGAAACCGGATCACGCTGCGCTCGCGGCGCGGCTCGAGGTGAATGTCCGAGGCGCGCTGGTCGAAGGCGTACTGCCAGAGCCAGTCGACGACCTGGATCACGCCCGAGTCGTTGGCGTCGAGCTGCTTGGTGGTCTTGCCGAGCTCGACAAGCTGCTCGAAGTTGGCGATGGCCGAGGTCTCGCCCATCTTGATCGCCGCACGCACCGACCGCGACAGCGTGTAGAACTCGGTCGTGTAGCGGGCGATCTCCGTGGGGCTCGCCAGAACCAGCTTGACCGACTTGCGGGTGTGGCCCTCGATCTCGGCCACCCAGGCGATGTCGAGCGGCTCGCAGGTCGCGATCGTCACCTCCGTCGTGCCGTATTGCAGCGGCAGCGCATGGCGGCGTTCGGCGTAGGTGATCGACATCACGTCGGCGACGCGGCCGACATCCACGCGCAGCGGGTCGATGCGCTGGTAGGCGATGCCGCAGCGCAGCGCCAGCCATTCGGTCAGGTCTTCGACGTCGAGATTCTTGTTACCGGGCTGGCGCACGAGACCCGCGCTGGCCAGTCGCACCAGGGGGTGCTGCGAGCTCTGGGTGCCGGCAAAGCGCCGGATGGTTCGCTCGGCATCCTCTGCACTGATCACGCCGTCTTCACGAAGCCAGTCGACGAGCGCGCGCCACTCGAGCTTGCCGGGTCGATTGCGCACCGCCGCCAGGCTGACCGCAGCGACAACCGGTGCCGATCCGCGTAGCGCTTCGGCGCCGCCCTCGCGCGGGGCCCGCGGGCCCGGCTCGGCCACCGGGGTGAGGATCTCGGGCCGGACCTGTTTGGTTTTCATGCGGACGTGGGGTTGGGGGACGGCTGGCTCGGGCTCTTTGGCAGCGGTCGGAACAGGCGCAGCCACTTGCGCGCGGGAAGTGCGTGGCGAGTTTCGATGTTTTCCGCACGCGCGGCAAGCTCGGCACGCCCGGGAATCGTGTCGGATTTCAGCGCCAGGACGATCGTGTTGCCTTCCCGGGTGGGTGCGAGGCTCGCAACCCGCTCCGCGCCGAAGGCCGCAGCGATGCGCCCCGCGCTCGTGTCGAAGCTCGCGTGGCGACCAAAGAGGTTGACCGCGAGCACGCCGGACGGCTCCAGCATTGCATGGCATTGACGGTAGAAGGCGGCGCTGTCGAGAACCGGCCCTGCCGCTTCGTGATCGTAGAGGTCCACGCTGAGCACCGCGACGCTCTCGCCCCGGGTCGGGTCGGCGACGAAGTCGGCCGCATTCATCTGCAGCACCTGCAGGCGAGCCGAATCGTCCGGCAGGCGAAACCAGAGCCGGCAGGCATCGATGACCGAGGGATTGAGCTCCACCGCCGTCGTGCGCATCCGCAACATGCCATGGCAGTAGCGCGTGATGGCGCCGGCACCGAGGCCGAGTTGCACCGCATGGCCGGCGCGCAACCGGTCCGTCGGGCGCAGCAGCATCCAGGCCATCATGCGCTGCACGTATTCGAGCTCCAGCGCGCGCGGCCGGGCGAGCCGCATGGCGCCTTGGACCCAGGGGGTGCCGAGGTGCAGGTAACGCACCCCGTCCGACTCCGAGATCGTCGCCGGCTCGAGCACCTGTTCACGCGGCGCTTTCATGCCAGACCGTGGCGCTCGAAGGCGGCGCGCCACGCCGCCAGCTTGCGCTCGAAGCTCCAGCTGGCGTTCGCGGGGCTGGTCGACGGCAGCGCCAGCCCGTCGACGCCGGGCATCCGCGTGCGGCCCATGGACCGGGCCGATTCGGCGCCGTTGTGAACCAGCGCCCGGAGTTCCGGAGCCGCGCGACGCAGCAGGGCGAGATCGTTCGGCAGCGCATCCTGGATCGCCCGATCGAGACTGCCCTCGCGCCGACAGGTCGCGTAGACGTCCCACAGGCCGACCCCCCGTTCCTGGAGGACCGCGAGGCGCGCGCCGTAGTCCAGCCTCGTCAGCGGGACATCCCAGAGCGCGGACAGGATCGGCCAGAAATGGTTGCGCGGATGGCCGTAGTACTGCTGCGACCGCAGCGACGCCACCCCGGGGAAGCTGCCGAGGACGACGAGACGAGTCGACGGTCCGACGACCGGCGCGAGGCCGACGAGGGGCGCCGCATCGCCAGTCACGACGCCAGCGCGGACAAGCGCGGCAACGCGGCGTGCGCGTTGGCGGCCGTGGCGGCGCACAGCGCCTCCACCGGAATCCCGCGCAACTCCGCCAGCGTGGCGGCGATGCGCGGCAGTTCGCCGGGCTCGTTGCGAGCCGTCGCGCCTGCGGCGCGCTCGGCCGCGGTGCGATAGAGCCAGTGCGGGGGAATGTCCGGGGCATCCGTTTCCATCACGATCGCCTCCAGCGCGACCGCCGTGGCGACGCGGCGGATGCGCAGCGCCCGGTCGAAGGTGACCGTGCCGCCGAAGCCGAGCTTGAAGCCGAGCCCGACGAACGACTCGGCCTGCTGCTCGCTGCCGGCAAACGCATGGGCGATCCCTCCGGGCACCTCGATCCGGCGCAGCAACTTCAGCATCGTGTCGACGGCACGTCGGCTGTGCAGGATCACCGGCAGGGCGAAGTCGCGGGCGAGCTTGAGCTGCGCGGCACAGAAGTGTTCGAGGCGTGCCGGGTCGAGTCCGGGGACGAAGCCGTCGAGGCCGATCTCGCCGATGGCGACCAGCCGCTCGTCGCCGCGATGCGCTTGGAGCGCGCCACGCAACCGTTCCAGATCGTCGTCGACGGACGTGCCCACGGCCAGGGGGTGGATACCCAGGGCGTAGACCAGTCCGTGGCGATGGGAAAGCGCACGGACCGCGTCGAAGTTCTCGACCGAGACGGCCGGCAACACCACCTGTCGCACCCCCGCGGTGCACGCCCGGGCGACGACCGCGTCGCGATCGGGCTCGAACTCCGGCGCGTCGAGGTGGCAATGGGTGTCGATCCACATTCCCGCATGATGCCTGCGTGCCGTCGATGCACCGCGACGAGACAGGTCTCGCCACGCGTGCTACCGTCCGAACAACGGTGCGGGGCGACCTGCCCGCATCGCCTTCGCGGGCCGTTGAGCCGCCGGGAATCCGACCATGAAGAAGGTACCGCTGTACAGCCGTTCGCGCCGCCCGTCGGAGGTCGAGGCACCCATTGCGGCGAGCGCGACACCGGCGCCGCCGAAAGAAGCTGCGGACGCACCCACCGACCGTCCCCGCTCGGGCTGGCGGACCGGCGTGCTGCGCCACGAGCGCCGCCTCTGGGCGGCCGCCGTGCTCGCCCTGATCGGCGCCATCTTCCTGTGGAACCCGATCTCGGCGACGAAGGAGGCAGCCATGACGCTCGAGCAGATCGACGCCGCGCTGCGCCAGTCGATCGCCGACAAGCCCCTGCCGTCGCCGGCGTCGCGTGCCTACGACAACGTCATCGGCTCGGTCGTCCGGGTGATCGGGCTGATGACCGAGGGCGACGACGGCAGCGACGACAAGGAACACGGCAGCGTCGAGCGCGGTGTCGGCACCGGCGTGGTCATCGTCGACAACGGCACCATCCTCACCAATCTGCACGTGGTCGCCGGCGCCAAGCGGATCCGCGTGACCTTCTTCGACGGCTCCGAATCGGACGCGGTGGTCCTCAACACCCAGCCCGAGAACGACCTGGCCGTCCTGCGCGCCCGCACCATTCCCGACGACCTCGAGGCGGCGACCATGCGCTCCACCGGCGACCTCCTGCCGGGAGACCAGGTGGTCGCGGTCGGCTTTCCGTTCGGCATCGGCCCGTCGGCGTCGGCCGGCGTCGTCTCGGGGCTCAAGCGCCAGTTCCGATCCCCCGACGGCAAGCAGATGCTGACCAACCTGATCCAGTTCGACGCCGCCGTCAACCCGGGCAATTCGGGCGGACCGCTGGTGACGATGGACGGCGAGGTCGTCGGCATCGTCACCGCCATCCTCAATCCGTCGCGCCAGCGCGTCTTCATCGGCATCGGCTTCGCCGTGCCGATCGAGAACGCCGCCACCGCGGTCGGCCTCTCGCCCTTCTAGCCACCCCCTCACGCCCTCCTCGACGACCACCGCATGGACAACACCACCCCCTCCGCCAGCGTCGAAGCCTCCAACCTGATGGAGCGCATCCTCTATGAGGTCAAGCGCGTCGTTGTCGGCCAGGACCACTTCCTCGAGCGCGTGATGGTCGCCGTCCTCGCGCAGGGCCACCTGCTCGTCGAAGGCGTGCCGGGTCTGGCCAAGACGCTGACGGTCAAGACCCTGGCGCAGTCGCTGCGCGGCACCTTCAAGCGCATCCAGTTCACCCCCGATCTCGTTCCGGCCGACCTGGTCGGCACGCGCATCTTCAATCCGCGCACCGGCGAGTTCAGCACCTCGCTGGGACCGGTCTTCACGCACCTGCTGCTCGCCGACGAAATCAACCGGGCCCCGGCCAAGGTGCAGAGCGCGTTGCTCGAGGTCATGCAGGAACGTCAGGTGACGATCGCCGGCGAGACCCACAAGGTTCCCGAGCCGTTCCTGGTGATGGCCACGCAGAACCCGATCGAGACCGAGGGCACCTACCCGCTGCCCGAAGCCCAGGTCGACCGGTTCATGATGAAGGTCCTGGTCGACTACCCGACCGAGGAAGAGGAATTCGTGATCGCGCAGCGCGTCACCGGACCGCTCACGACGGTGTCGGCGGTTGCCAGCATGGGGCAGCTCGCCGAGTTGCAGCACGAGTGCCGCCAGGTCTACGTCGATCCGTCGCTGATCCAGTACGCCGTCAAGCTGGTCAGCGCGACGCGCCGGCCGGAGCGCTACGACCTCGCCGACCTGTCGAAGTACCTCACCTATGGCGCCAGCCCGCGCGCGACCATCGGGCTGATCGAGGGCGCGCGCGCGCTGGCCTTCATGCGCGGTCGCGGCTATGCCCTGCCGGAAGACATGACCGGCCTGGTCGGCGATGTCATGCGCCACCGTCTGGTGCTGTCGTACGAGGCGCTGGCCGAAGGCCTGAGCGCCGACGCCATCATCGAGCGGGTGCTGAAGAAGATCCCGGTGCCCGACAAGCCGCTCGCCACCCACGCCTGAAGCGGATTCCGGCCATGCCCGCACCTGTCGTCCCCGCCGCGAATCCCGCTGGCCGCGAGCAAGGCTCCGAAGCGCTGCTCAAGCGCCTGGAGTGGACGGTCATCCGCCGGCTGGACGGCCTGCTGCAGGGCAACTACCGCACGCTCTGGCGCGGCGCCGGGCTCGACCTCGCCGACCTGCGCGAGTACCAGCACCACGACGACGTCCGCCACATCGACTGGAACGTCACCGCGCGCCTGCAGCAGCCCTATGTGCGCCAGTTCACCGAGGACCGCGAGCTCAGTGCCTGGTTCCTCGTCGACCTCAGCGCCAGCGTCGACTTCGGCTCGAGCCGGCTCACCAAGCGCCAGGTCGCGCGCGAGTTCGTGGGCGTCGTGGCACGGCTCCTGACCCGTCACGGCAACCGTGTCGGCGCCCTGCTCTACGGCACCGACGTCGATACCGTCATTCCCGCTCGGGGCGGGCGCCTCCATGTGCTGAACCTGCTGCAACGGATGGCGGCACGACCGGCGGAAAGCGCGCCGGGCTCGACCCAGCTCACCGACCTGCTGCGCGCCGGGCAGCGCCTCGTCAAGCGGCGCAGCAGCCTGTTCATCGTCTCGGACTTCATCAGCGCGCCGGGCTGGGAGTCGACGCTCGGCCAGCTCGCCGCGCGCCATGACGTGACCGCCGTGCGCCTCTACGATCCGCTGGAACTCGACCTGCCCGACATCGGTCTGGTGACGATGCGCGATGCCGAGACCGGGGAACAGATCGTCGTCGACACCCACGATGCGGCGTTCCGGCGGCGCTTCGCCGCCGCGGCAACGCGCCGCGAGGACGCCCTGCGCCAAGCTCTCGCCCAGGCCGGCGTCGACACGCTGGAACTCGCCACCGACGACGACCTGCAGGGCGCCATCCTGCGATTCGCCGAGCTGCGCAAGCAGCGCAGCCGGCTCGCCAACTGGAATGGCCGCGGCAAGGGCCTGCCGGAGCACATTTCCTCGACCCGGACTGCCTCCGCATGACCGACGCTCCCGTGATGACCTTCATCTGGCCGGAGATGCTCTGGGGCCTGGCCCTGGTGCCGATCCTCGTGCTCCTCTACGCCTGGCTGCTGCGGCGGCGCAAGAAGACCTCGCTGCGCTACGCCTCGCTCAGCCTGGTCAAGGAGGCGCTCGGCGCGCGCAGCGCCTGGCGCCGCCATGTTCCCCCGGCATTGCTGCTGCTGGCCTTGACGGCGCTGCTGCTGGCCGCGGCGCGCCCCGCGGCGGTGATCGCCCTGCCCTCGCAGTCGCAGACCATCATGCTGGCGATGGACGTGTCGGGCAGCATGCGCGCGACGGACGTGCAGCCGAACCGGCTGATCGCCTCCCAGGAAGCGGCCAAGGCTTTCGTCGCCGAGTTGCCGCGCAGCGTGCGCATCGGCGTGGTGGCTTTCGCCGGGACCGCCGCGGTGGTGCAGGCGCCCACGCTCAGCCGTGACGACGTCAACGCCTCCATCGACCGCTTCCAGCTGCAGCGCGCCACCGCGATCGGCAGCGGCATCGTCCTGTCGCTGGCCACGTTGTTCCCCGACGCCGGCATCGACCTGGCGCAGATCACCGGCCAGCGCAACATGCCGCCGGCCCCGGGCGACAAGCCCAAGCCGCCGTTCACGCCGGTGGCGCCGGGATCCTTCACGTCGGCGGCCATCATCCTGCTGACCGACGGCCAGCGCACCACGGGCCCGGATCCGGTCGAGGCAGCGAAGATGGCGGCGGAACGCGGCGTACGGGTCTACACGGTCGGCATCGGCACCAAGGACGGCGAGACCATCGCCTTCGAGGGCTGGTCGATGCGCGTGCGCCTCGACGAGGAGACGCTCAAGAGCATCGCCAACATCACCCGTGCCGACTATTTCTATGCCGGCACCGCGGCGGACCTGAAGAAGGTCTATCAGGGCCTGAGCACCCGCCTGGTGGTGGAGAAGAAGGAGACCGAAATCAGCGCGCTCTTCGCGGCGCTCGGCGCGCTCCTCGTCGTCATCGCCGCCGGACTCTCGGTGTGGTGGTTCGGACGGGTCGCCTGAGGCGCTCCGGGATCGCTTCAAAAGCGTGCGTAGTTCACTGCGCCGCAACCCGATACACCCTGTAGCACGCGCAGCGGCCCAGGTCGATTTACGCTCGGGGCCATGGCGTCGCACCTGCTCTTCAAGTCACCCGACGGCGAGGTCGTCAAGGTGAAGCTCGGCTTCTCCTGGCAGGCCTTCTTCGTCGGCTCGTTCCGTGCCGTGCTCCGGCGCACCTGGCTGCTGGTGGCGCTCGGCGCGCTCGCCTACTTCATGGTGGCCTACATGGGCCGCTCCATCGGCGACAGCTCGCGCAGCGTCGCGCTGCTGCTCCTGCTCGCCGGCACGTATGTCGTCTACATGCTTTTCTGCGGCATCTACGGCAACCGCTGGCTGGTGTCGTCGCTGCTGCGTAGGGGCTTCAGGCAAGTAGCGGACGAGCGCCGTCCGGCGCGGTCCTGAGCCCGCCCTTCAATCCTTGACGTTGGGGCCGCCGCAGGCGAGATCGGTGCCCATCCCGGCCTCGGTGACCCGCCCCGCTGCATCGATCGACACCTGGAAGACGACACAGTCGCCGGGCCACCAGCGGTAGCTCCACAGCTGCAGCTTCTGCCAGCCGATGTAGGTCGATTCGGCCGGGCGTCCAAGGCGCATCCGCACGTCGGTTGCCGTCATGCCCGGGACGATCTCGGCGAAGCGGGCCTCGGTCAGGACCTGGTTCTTGTCCACCAGCCGACCGGCCGGATCGAAATCGAGCATCCAGGTCTGCCGGCCGAACGAGCCGCGTGCGAACTCGAGCCGGGTCCCTCCGCCGGGTAGGACGTATTCACCGGTGGGACCGCCGAGGGAGGCGCGTGCGCTGGCGATCGGCGCGCCGATCGGCAGGCTCGCGGGCGCCAGGGTGGCGCACCCACCGAGGACCAGGGCCAGAAGGGCGCCGCAGAGGCGTATCGGAATTTGCATGAGAGGTCTTTCGCGGCTACCGGCTTCGGCCTGGAATTGTGGATGGGATGGGGCGTCGGAAGCGGCGTCGGGTCTTCCTGGCCGCAGGCCCCGGCGAACGGAGGCAGCACCCCGTCTCCCGTGGCCGCTTCGTAGAATCGGACGCAGGCTGGAACGTCCCCGCGTCGAGCTCGTGGCTTGTGCCGGTTGTCTCCGCGTGCGTGCTGGCCTTGCTTCCAGCCCTGTCGCCTGTCTTTCCTCCTGCTCCGGCTTCCTCTCCCGCTGCATGCCAACCGCCACCGTTGACTTCCACCTCGAAGGGCGCGTCGCCGTCGTCACCGGCGCTGCCCAGGGCATCGGTGCGGCCTGTGCGCAGCGGCTCGCCGCAGACGGGGCCGCAGTCGCGCTCTGGGACATCGACGACGCCGCCGGCGAGGCCCTCGCCGCGCGTCTTGCCGCCGCGGGAACCCGCGCCCTGTACCGCCACTGCGACGTCAGCCGGCGCGACCTGGTCGAAGCGGCGCTGGCGGCGACGACCGCCGCCTTCGGCCCGGTCGACGCGCTCGTCAACAATGCCGGCATCTTCCGCGCTGCCGACTTCCTCGACATCACCGAGGACGACTGGGACGCCGTCCTCGACGTCAACCTGAAGGGCGCCTTCCTCGTCGGCCAGGCCGTCGGCCGGCAGATGCCCAAGGGCGGCGCCATCGTCAACATGAGCTCGGTGAACGGGGTGCTGGCGATCCCCAGCATCGCCAGCTACAACGCCAGCAAGGGCGGCGTCGACCAGCTGACACGGGTGATGGCGCTGGCATTGGCCAGCCGCGGCGTCCGCGTCAACGCCGTCGCCCCGGGGACGATCGCCACCGAGCTGGCGAAGAACGCCGTCCTCGGCAGCGAGGACGCGCGTCGTCGCATCCTCGGGCGCACTCCGCTGCAACGCCTCGGCGAGCCGGGCGAGATCGCCGACGTCTGCGCCTTCCTGCTCAGCAGCGCCGCGTCGTACATGACCGGGTCGATCGTCTACGTCGACGGCGGGCGACTCGCACTCAACTACACCGTCGTGGCGTCCTGAGGAGCTTGCCATGAGCACTGCATCCGCACTCCTGACCGGAGGCTGCCTGTGCGGCGACGCGCGCTACGAATCCCGGCCCGACAAGGCGGAGGGCTACTACTGCCACTGCCGGATGTGCCAGCTCGCATTCGGCAGCACCCGCGCCGCCTTCTTCAACCTGCGCAAGGACCAGGTCGTCTGGACCGCCACGGCGCCGACCCGTTTCGCCTCGTCCAAGATCGCCCTGCGCGGCTTCTGCGGGCGCTGCGGCACACCGCTCAGCTTCGAGTACCTTGCCTCCGAACGCATGGACCTCTCGGTCGGGAGTCTGGACCATCCCGAGGCGCTGCACCCCGTGGCCCACTTCGCGGTCGAATCGAGGATCGCGGTATGGCACGCGCCGGACGGCCTCGCCGAGGAGCGGCTCGACCAGAACGAGCGCATCGTCGAGCGCTGGCGTGACGCCTACGGCGCCGAGGTCGAACCGGGGATCGACGCCGTCCGCGGCGACTGAATCGTCGGCGTCAGGCGGTGACGCCCACCGGCCGCGGTGCGGGGCGCGCTTCGCGGATCGGCAGGTGGACGAGAGCCGCACCGACCGCCAGGACGATGTCGACGTACCACATCCAGTCATAACTGCCGGTCCACTCGAAGGCCTTGCCGCCGAAATAGGCCCCGAAGAAGCCACCCGCCTGGTGGGCCAGCATGACCACGCCGAACAGCGTCGCCATGTGCGCCGGGCCGAAGAACTTGGCCACCAGCCCGGCGGTCGGCGGCACCGTGGCGAGGTAGGTCAGGCCGATCGCCGCGGCGAAGACCAGCACCGTCGTCTCGGTCTTCGGCGCCAGCAGGAACGCGAGCACGACGATGCCGCGCGCTGCATAGACCAGCGACAGCAGCGACTTGTAGCGCCAGCGCCCCATCGCCCAGCCCATCGAGAAACTGCCGACGATGTTGAACAGGCCGACGATGCCGAGCGCCCAGGCCCCCACGGCCGGGGGCAGCTGGCAGGCGGCGACGACGCCCGGCAGATGGGTGGCGATGAAGGCGACGTGGAAGCCGCAGACGAAGAAGCCGGCGCACAGCAATCGATAGCTCGGATCGCGCACGGCACGCGTCACCGCCTCGCGCGTCGTCTCCGGCTTGGCAACGGTCGCGACCGGGACAGGACGTCCGCGCAGGAGCCAGGCCGCCGGCAAGGCGAGCAGCGCCAGCAGACCCAGGCTCTGGAGTCCGGCGACCCAGCCGGCCGCCGCGGTGACGCCCTGGGCGATCGGCGCGAACACGAACTGGCCGAAGGAGCCGCCGGCGTTGACGATGCCGGTGGCGATGCCACGCCTTTCGGGCGGCACCATGCGTGTCGTCGCCGCCATCAGCACCGACGGCCCGGCAAGGCCGGCGCCGCCCGCGGCCAGCACGCCGATCGCCAGGATCAGGCCGGCCGTGGTCGTCATGAACGGCACCAGAGCCGTGCCGAGCGCGACCAGGATGATGCCGACCGCGAGGACGCGGCCGGGGCCGACGCGGTCGGCGACCATTCCGGCGAAGGGCTGCGTCAGCCCCCACCAGAGCTGGCCGAGGGCGAACGCGAGGCTGATACTGGCCAGGCCTAGGCCGGTGGACGTGTTCAGGGTATTGAGGAACAGACCCATCGACTGACGGGCCCCCATCGTCACCGCGAAGATGCCGCCTGCGGCCAGCAGCACGACCCAGAACGCATACGGGCGCCGCGGCGCGGCAACGCCGCCCGGAAACTCAGCCATCGATTTCTCCCGGAACGGATTCCATCAGCGCGAGGCACTCCTCGAGTACGTCGTGCAGGTGCGCGACGCGCTCGATGCCCAGGCGTTCGTTGATCTCGAGCTGCGCCTTTTTCCAGTGGCGGCCGGCCTCGGCTCGTTTCGCGCGCCCCGCCGCGGTTGCCCCGACGACACGGCTGCGACCATCGAGCCCAGGGCCGAGGACGGCCCATCCCCGGGCCAGCAGCGGCTTCAGGTTGCGCGTCAGCGTGGAGGCATCCATCGACATTGCCGCCGCGAGTTCCCCCGGGCGCAGCGGTCCGAGCCGCTCGATGTGCGAGAGCAGCGAGTATTGCGTGGTCTTCAGCCCGCTGGCGGCGATGATGTGGTCGAAGTGCTGGCTGACCCGCCGCGTCAGCTGACGCAGCCGAAAATTGGTGCAGCCGCGGGGACCGCCAGAGGCCGCCGACCGGCCTGCCGCCGGCGAGTCCGACGCCGCCGGCGGTCGACCGGGGATCGTGTCTCTTGCAGGCCGCGACGCTGTCATGCGAAGATTGTAGCTACAATTATTGTATCTGCAACCAAATATGCAAGCCATGAATCCCACCTCCACGCCGGCCGGGACGCCGGAGCTCCTCGAAGCCTGGCGCGCCGACGAGGCATTGCTCCGGGCACGGACGACGACGGTGGGCATCGCCCGCCCCGAGCAGCTCTCGGGCAAGACAGGGCTCGAGGTCTTCGAGGCCATGCTCGCCGGCGACGTGCCCCAGCCGCCGATGGCGGGCACACTCGATTTCATGCTGGTGGCCGTCAGCCACGGCAAGGCGGTGTTCCAGGGCCGGCCGCTGCCGCACCACTACAACCCGCTCGGCTCGGTCCACGGCGGCTGGTTCGCGACGCTGCTCGATTCGGCGCTCGGCTGCGCGGTGCACACCACGTTGCCGGCGGGCAAGAGCTACACGACGGCAGAGCTGAAGATCAACATCGTGCGCCCGCTGACCGACCGGGTGCCGCTGGTTCGCGCCGTCGGCACCGTGATCCACCGGGGCGGCCGCATGGCGACGGCCGACGGGCGCCTCACCGGTCCAGACGGCAAGCTGTACGCTCACGCCTCCACCACCTGCTTCATCTTCGACACACCATGAGACTTCTGCATACGATGCTGCGCGTCGGCGACCTGAAACGCTCGATCGAGTTCTACACCCGCGTGATGGGCATGCAGCTGCTGCGCACGACCGAGCGACCGGAGCAGAAATACTCGCTCGCCTTCGTCGGCTACGGCTCGAACCCAGACCACGCGGAGATCGAGCTGACGGAGAACCACGGCGTCACGGCCTATGAACTCGGCACCGCCTACGGCCACATCGCCATCGCCGTGCCGGACGCCTACGCCGCCTGCGACCGCATCCGCGCCAATGGCGGCGCCGTGACTCGTGAGGCCGGTCCGGTCAAGGGGGGCGCCACCGTGATCGCCTTCGTCACCGATCCCGACGGCTACAAGATCGAGCTGATCGAACGCAAGGGCGAGTGAGACGCAGCCGCGAGACCGGTTCGCTCGCCATCGCGATGATCAGCCGCTGCGCAGCACGGCCTCAGGCGATGCGCAGCGCGGTCGCCTCCCGGGCCAGCCGTGTGATCCGCGCCCAGTCGCGCGCCGCGACGGCGTCCCCCGGTGTGAGCCACGAGCCGCCGACAACGCGGACGTTCGGCAGCGCCAGGTAGCCCGGCGCCGAGCCGGCATCGATGCCGCCGGTCGGGCAGAACACGACATCGCCGAAAGGCCCGGCCCAGGCCTTGAGCATCGACACACCGCCGGCCGCCGCAGCCGGGAAGAACTTCAGCAGGCGATGGCCATCGTCGCTCGCCCGCATGACCTCGCTGGCGGTCGCCACCCCCGGCAGCAGCGCCATGCCCCGCTCGGCACAGGCGCTGCCGAGAGTCCAGCTGTAGCCCGGGCTGACCACAAAACGGCAGCCCGCATCGAGTGCCGCCTGCACGTCGGCGGGATTGCGAACCGTACCGGCTCCCACCGTCGCCTGCGGAACGGCCCGGGCGATCGCCTCGATCGCCCGCAACGCAACCGGCGTTCGCAGGGTGATCTCGAGGACCTGCACGCCGCCTTCGAGCAGGGCCAGCGCCAGCGGCACTGCCGCCTCCAGGTCCGACAAGACGATGACCGGGATCACCGGCCCGCGCTCGGCGAGCGCGAGCACGTCCACCGCAGCGCCACCTGGTGCGTTCTGGAACATCATGGCCGCCTCAACGGATCGCCACCTCGACCCCCGCGCTCGTGCCCGCGCCTGCCGGGCCGATGCCGCTGCGCAGCCGCGCTGCGGCGACGCCGTTGGCCTCGAGCGCATGCCGGACCGCCTGGGCACGCCGGGCGGCCAGGTCCCGTTCGCGCGTGAGGTCGCCCCCTTGCGCGTGAAAGGCCGAGATCTCGACGATCGCGCCGGCTTCGGCACGCGCAGACTCGGCGAGCCCGGCGAGTTGTTCCTGTGCCGCCGGCGCCAGACGATCCGAGCCGTCCTCGAACGCAACCCGAACGGGCCCGGGCGGCTTGTCCGCCGAAGGCGGCGCCACGGCGACCGGCGCGGCGGCTGGGGGAGAGAACTGACCTCGCAACTGTGCGACGTAGACGCCCGCGAGCAACACTGCGGCGAGAACGCCGAGCGCAAACGCAAACTTTTTCCGGGCCGTCCCGCTCGCCATGCTCGGCGCCTCCACGTGATGCGGGATTCATTCTAGAGTTGCGGGCATGTCGTTCCACCTTGCCCTGCCCGGCAGCCGTGATCCTCACGGCCTCTATGCGGCGACGCTGAAGGAATGGGGCGGCGAGCACGACCTCTGGGTCTTCGGCTATGCCTCGCTGATCTGGCGACCGGAATTCGAGGCCGCCGAGCAGCGCTACGCAACGGTCTTCGGCTGGCATCGCGCCCTGCAGATGCGCTCCCGCGTCAATCGCGGCACGCCGGAGTGTCCAGGCCTCGTGTTCGCGCTGGTGCGCGGCGGTTCGTGTCGCGGAGTGGTCTACCGGATCCCGCGGGAGGACGCCGAGGCGCAGCTCGAACGGCTCTGGGCGCGTGAGATGCCCACCGGCGTCTACGACCCGCGCTGGCTCGGCTGCAATACACCGCAGGGGCGCGTCAAGGCGCTCGCCTTCACCTTGCACCGCGGCAGCCCGAGCCACACCGGACCCTTGCCGGACGCGCAGATGGTCGACATCCTGCGCACCGCCAACGGACGCTACGGCAGCACCCTCGCCTACCTCGTGGAAACCGCGAAATCGCTGCGTGGATGCGGCATCCGCGACCGCGACATCGAGCGCCTGGTGGCCCTGGCGCGGCGCCACGCCCTCACGTCGTGAAGCCGCTGCGGGCGACCTCGCCGGCCATCGGCAGCGCCTGGCGCAGACTCTCCAGATCGGCTTCGGTGTCGACGTCGATCAGCACGCCCGGATCGTCGACCTCCAGGCCGAGCGCCGGATAGCGCGCCACCAGCCGGCGCGCGCCTTCGTCGCCCGACAGCGTCGCCAGTTCCGAATAGAGCTCGGCGCCGAATCCCACGGGGTGCCCGCGCCGGCCGCGATGCTGCGCATAGACGATCGGATGCGCGTCCAGTTCGCGCGCCACCGCCTGCAGGGTCGACGGCAGCACCAGTGGCATGTCGCCCGGCAGCACGATCCAGCCCGAGGCATCGGGTCGGGCACCGACGCCCGCGCCGATCGAGTAACCCATTCCGAGCAGCGGATTCGCGCCGGAGCCGGCCTCCGCCAGGATCACCACGTCGCGCGCGGCGACGCTTTCGCGCGCCAGTTCGGCGAAAGCCTCGGTGGTGACGACGACCACCGGCAACTGGCTCGCGATCGCATGCCGAAGGGTGGCTCCGAGCACCGTCGCCGTGCCCAGACGCTGGGCGAGCTTGTGGTCGCTGCCGAGGAAACGGGAGCCCCGTCCGGCCGCCAGCACGATCACCGCGGGCTGCGTCTTCATGTGCAAATGTTCGTGTTCGTCCGTCGGGGCAGCGGCGCAACCCGTGCCGCCTCTTGGCACGTCGCGCGCCTGGGCCGCTCCAGCGAGGATGGAATCTGTGTCGTCTTTCAGGTAGTGGGAGCATCCCCTAAGGCCTTCCCCGTAAGGGAAGGGGCACCCCGATTGCCAATGGCCGGGAGGATCACACGTCGGGCCGCTTCCTATACTCCTGCGCATGGAAGACATCGCCAGCCTGCGCAAGAGCTACGAGAAGGCCGAGCTCGACGAGTCCGCGTCCGCGGAAGACCCGATGGTTCAATTTCAGCTGTGGCTGCAGCAGGCGATCGACGGCAAGCTGCCGGAACCCACCGCGATGACGCTGGCGACGGTCGGCGCCGACGGGCGACCTTCCACGCGCATCGTGCTCCTCAAGGGTGTCGATGCGCGCGGCCTCGCGTGGTACACCAACTATGAAAGCCGCAAGGGCCGCGAGCTCGCCGTGCACGCCGCAGCCGCCCTGCAATTCCACTGGGTCGAACTCGAGCGCGTCGTGCGTGTCGAGGGACGGGTCGAAAAGGTCTCGGCCGAGGAATCCGACGCGTATTACAAGACCCGGCCCCTCGACTCGCGCATCGGTGCCTGGGCGTCGCCGCAGAGCCAGGTCATCGCTTCACGCGCGCCGCTGATCGCGAGCGCGGCCAAGTTCGGGGCGCGCTTCCTGATGGATCCGCCCCGGCCGCCGCACTGGGGCGGCTACCGCCTCGTTCCCGACACCTGGGAATTCTGGCAGGGCCGTCGCTCCCGGCTGCACGACCGGCTGCGTTACCGGACGCAAGGCGCCGACTGGAAGCGCGAGCGACTCGCACCCTGAATCGGCGTCACACGCGTCGCGCCGCGGCCGCAAGGCGCGGCGCGGCGGTACTGCGCGGCGAGGCCGCATGCGCCGCGACGGCGAGCAGCGCCAGGCACCAGACGATGAGCGCGCCCGAAGGCAGGTCGAGCGCGGCCGACAGCACAAGGCCGAGCCCGTAGCCCCCAATGCCGATCGCATAGGCGAGCGGAAGGCGTCGCGTCGCCACATGTCCGCGCGCCCCGAGGCTCGGCACGATCAGGGTCGCGAACACGAGATAGACACCGACGAGTTGCGCCGACACCGTCACGGCGAGCGCGAACAGCAGGTAGAACCCGCGCTGCGACAAGCGCCCCTTGAGGGTGAACCAGAGCGCAACGATGACCACGCTCGCCAGCGCCGGAATCACCAGCCGCCCGTAGCTGACCCAGAGGATCTGTCCGGCGAGCAGGTCGCGAAGATGCTCGCCGCCATGCGGGTTCTTCGACAGCAGGAGGATGCCCGCCGTCGCCGCGAGCACGAAGACCACGCCGATCTGCGCTTCCTGTACCGCCGGCCACTTGCGCTCGGTCCAGTCGAGCAGCAGCGCGCCCCCGAGCGCCGCCGCAGCCGCGGCGGCCTGCACCTGCCAGCCATTGCCGGAGAGCTCGAACATACCGGCGAGGATGACGCCGAGCGCCGCGATCTGCGCGATCGCCAGGTCGATGAAGACGATCCCCTTGCGCAATACCTGGGCGCCGAGCGGGACGTGGGTCGCCAGCACCAGCAGCCCCGCGAGGAAGGCCGGCGCGAGGATGGATACATCGATGGCGGCAAGGTTCATGACCGCGCTCCCCGGCCAGCCGCAACGCCCACGGGCGTCTTCATGCGCCCTCCAGCAGCAAGGAGACCGTGCTGTCGAAGAGGCCGAACAGGTCTGTCGCCTTGTCGTTGCCACCGACGGTGAACGGCAACGCCACGGCTCGCACCTTGGCATGCTCGACCAGCCACTGCGAGGCGCGGGGGTCCTCGTAGGCCGCGCGAACGACCAGCTTCGCCGGCTGTCGCGCCAGCAGCGCGCTGAGCTCGGCCAGGTGACCAGGGCTCGGTTCCACGCCCGGCTTGGGCTCGAGGGTGCCGATCTCGCGCGCCCCCAGCCAGTTCCAGAGGTAGGTGAAGTTCTTGTGATGGGCCACCACGACGACGCCCTGGAGCGGCTGTGCCGCCAGCTGCCACTTCTGCAGTGCCGCGGACCAGCGAGCCTGGAACGACTGCAGGCGTTCGTCGTAGGCCTTGGCATTCGCGGGATCGATCTGGCCGAGTCGCGCCGCCAGTGCTGTCGCGACCTTGGCGATGTTGCGAGGGTCGAGATGGATGTGCGGATTGCCCTGCGCGTGGACATCGCCGTCGCTGCGATCGAGCCGAGTCGGCACGTCGAGCGGCACGACGAACCTGCCGGCCTCGAAGTTCGCCGGCGCGCCGGGCGCCAGGCGCGCATTGCCGGACTGCCGGATCAGCACCGGCAGCCAGCCGACCTCCAGGTCCAGGCCGGTGCAGACGACAAGGTCGGCATTGCGCATGCGCGCGATCAGGCTCGGCCGCGCCTCGATGTGATGCGGGTCCTGGGACGCTGTCGTCGCCGAGGTCGCGTTGACCTTGTCGCCGCCGAGCTCCCGGGCGAGCGACGCCCATTCGGGCTCGCAGGCCACCACGTTGAGCGCGGCGCGGGCCTGCAGGCCGCAGCCCGCGAGGAGCGCCGCCAACGCGGCGTGCAGCCACGTTCGCGGCAGGAATGAAGGAATGGATGACCTGTTCATGGAGACTCCTAGAAGGCGTGTGCGCCATGAGCCCCGAGGCTCATGATGTACTGGAGGAAGAGTTGCCGGTCGGTGACGGCGGGGTTGCTGCGGTCGGCCGCGACTTGCAGTCGCAGGCGGCTGAACTCCGACAGCGAGTAGTCCACCATCAGCGTCGTGCGCGTCGGGCGTGCCGACTGCAGCACCGGGAAGTCGGCACCGCCCAGGGTGCCGGCGTCGACGAGGCCGATCTGGGGGACTGCGGAATCGAGGCGGTCGTAGCGTACGCCGGCGCGCCACATCGGCATGAACTGGTAGACCGCCTGCAGGTACCAGCCGCTCTGCGTCGACCGATAGGACCCGACCGGAGCGGCACCGAGGACCTCGTACGCCAGCGTCCCGCTCTCGCGCCGTCGGAAGTACTCGCCCTGCAGCTTGAAGTTCGTCCTCGTGGCGTTGCCGCCCGGCGCCCACTTGTAGATGCCGTCCAGCACCCAGGTCCGGCTCGTGCCGTCGAAGGCGTTGGTCACCGGCAGGCCGGCCGCGTTCACGTCCTCGTAGGCCCGTCCGCGGGGGCGCGCGGTCAGCTGCGAGACTCCGACCCGCCAGCTCGCGTTGTCGCCGATGTCGTCGCCGACATGGGCGATCAACGCCGTCGAGCCGACGCCGTTGCGGCCGCTGTCGCTGCCCGGGAACATTCTTCCGGCACCGATCTCCGCGCCGAGCTCGACGTAGCGTTCGGTCGGCGCGACCCAGTGGAGGTGGATGCCGTCGGTGCGCAGCGGTCCGCCGAGGAACGCCTGGTAGGCCAGCGGCGCATCGGCGAAATCCCAGGCGTGCGCATGCTGCGAATTGAGATAGCCGATCGACGACAGGAAGCGACCCACCTTCAGGCTCGCGCCGTCGAACAGGCCCTGGCGCTCGAACAGCGCCTCCTCGACGGAGATGCGCTCGTCAGCGGTGATCGAGGCCGTCAACCGGCCCGAGAACGTCGGGTCGATGCTGGCGGCGAGGCTCAGCTCCGATTCGCCGAGGGAGAAACTGCGCTGGCCCGGACCGACGTCGCCGCCGCTCGGGATGAAGCCTTGCAGCCTGTACCGCGCCGGATCGCGCGACAGGTTGGCGTAGGTACCGTTGAGGATCAGCGAGACCGCGGGATTGAAGGCCGATGCCGAGGCCATGCCTGTGCCCGGAGCGACTGCGACGGCGGGCGTCCGCTCCACCGCATCGGCCCCGGTCGACGCGGCCCCCGCCGAGGTGGCGGGCGTGAGGGGCGTTAGGGGCGTGACGATCGCGGCGGGCGCGGGGGTCCCGGCCGGCGCGGCCGCCTGCGAAGGCGTACCGGGCTGGCGCGTTGCCAACTGCTGCTGCAGCGCCTGCAGACGGCTCTCGAGTGCGCCGAGACGCCCTTCGTAGTCCGCCTTCAGGGCGTCGATCTGCTGGCGCATCGCCGCCAGCTCGCTGGCGTCGGCGGCGTGCGCAGACAAAGGGAGGAAGGCGGCCGCGCAAAGCGCGGCGGCCGAGTAACGAACCGACATGGGGTACTCCTGGTGACGGGGGCGCGCCGCGCCCGCAGAGGCGGCCCGAAGGCCGCCGCGGCATCAGCTCGTCACGACGGGAGGGCCACGGGCCAGGAACCCGGCGGCCTGGGCCGCGATCTGCCACATCGGCAGAGCGCGCGCCGGCGCCTCGGATGGCAGCTCGATCGGCATCGCGACGACGCTCGCGACACCGAGCATGTCGGCATGGCTCGCCTGATCGAACAGATCGCAGCCATGCTCGAAGAAGTGTCCGGCAAAGAGGGCTTGCAAGCCGTGCTTCGACGGCGCCGCGGATGGGGCCGGCATCGACTGCGGCACCGCCCCGGCGGTCGCCTGCAGCATCAGCGGCGCGTGCACGATGCGATGGACGAAGCCCAGCGTCTGGGCCAGCGCCAGTGCCAGCAGCAACACGGAGCAGAGCGCGACGCGCCCTCTTCCGGACAGCGTGCGCAGCGGCATCGGGGAATGACTCACCGGGAGGAGTCTAGCAACGTCGCATTGCGCGAACCGCCGGCGCCGCGCGCCGATGCCGGACGGAGCACGCCGCGGGCTCGATATCAGCTCGCCACTCTGGCGGCGAACGTCTTGCGAAACTTCTCGACCTTCGGCGCCACGACCATCGCGCAGTAGCCCTGGTTCGGGTGGTTGGCGAAGTAGTGCTGGTGGTAGTCCTCGGCGCGCGAATAGTTGCGCTCCGGCTCGACTTCGGTGACGACACGCCCGCGGTGGTGCTCGTTGACCTCGGCGACGACTTCGCGGGCCACCTTCTCCTGCTCGGCATCGCGGTAGTAGATGCCCGAGCGGTACTGCGTGCCGGAGTCGTTGCCCTGGCGGTTGAGCGTCGTCGGATCGTGGATGACGAAGAAGATCTCGAGAATCTCGCGCAGCGTGATCTGCGCCGGATCGAAGGTCACCCGCACGACCTCGTTGTGACCGGTCGTGCCGCTGCAGACCTGTTCGTACGAAGGATTCACCGCCGCTCCGTTGCTGTAGCCGGACTCGACCGCGGTCACGCCCCGGACGCGCTCGTAGACGGCCTCGGTGCACCAGAAACAACCTCCACCGAGGGTGATCGTCTGCAGGGAATCACTCATCGCCGGCGTCCTCTTTCAGTCTTGGGGAGCGTCATTGTGGAGCGTCCGCGCATCCCGTGTGGCCCGGGCGTCGCGATGCCCGCACCGGCTTATCATGGCCGCTCACGACATCCGGAAGCGACACCATGAAAGCCACTTTCCAGTGGGACGACGCCTTGCGTCTGGAAGACCAGCTCGACGACGAGGAGCGGGCCGTGCGGGATGCCGCGCGCGACTACTGCCAGTCGCGTCTGCAGCCGCGGGTGCTGATGGCGGCGCGCCACGAGACGTTCGACCGCGCCATCATGACGGAGATGGGCGAACTCGGCCTGCTCGGGTCGACCATCGACGGTTACGGCTGTCCCGGCGTGAATCACGTCAGCTACGGCCTGGTCGCGCGCGAGGTCGAACGGGTCGACAGCGGCTACCGCAGCGCGATGAGCGTGCAGAGCTCGCTCGCCATGCATCCCATCCACGCCTACGGCAGCGAAGCCCAGCGCGAGAAGTACCTGCCGCGCCTGGCGACCGGCGAATGGGTCGGGTGCTTCGGCCTGACCGAGCCGAACCACGGCAGCGACCCGGGCAGCATGCTCACACGCGCCAAGCCGGTGGACGGCGGCTACTCCCTCAAGGGCAGCAAGATGTGGATCACCAACTCGCCGATCGCCGACGTGTTCGTGGTCTGGGCCAAGCTCGCCGATCCCGACGGCAAGGTCGGCGGCCAGGAGGCGATCCGCGGCTTCGTCCTCGAGAAAGGCATGAAGGGCCTGAGCGCGCCGAAGATCGAAGGCAAGATGAGCCTGCGCGCCAGCATCACCGGCGAGATCGTCATGGACGAGGTCTTCGTCCCCGAGGCCAACCTGCTGCCCAACGTCAGCGGCTTGAAAGGTCCCTTCGGCTGCCTCAACAAGGCGCGCTACGGCATCGCCTGGGGCGCCCTCGGCGCGGCCGAGTTCTGCTGGCACGCGGCGCGCCAGTACACCCTCGACCGGGTCCAGTTCGGACGTCCGCTGGCCCAGACGCAGCTGGTGCAGAAGAAGCTCGCCGACATGCAGACCGAGATCACGCTCGGCCTGCAGGCCTGCCTGCGCGTGGGCCGGCTGATGGACGAAGGCAAGTCGGCGCCGGAGATGGTCTCGCTGATCAAGCGCAACAGCTGCGGCAAGTCGCTGGAGATCGCGCGCATGGCGCGCGACATGCATGGCGGCAACGGCATCCACGACGAGTACCACGTGATCCGGCACATGATCAACCTCGAGACGGTCAACACCTACGAAGGTACGCACGACATCCATGCGCTGATCCTCGGACGGGCGCAGACCGGCCTGCAGGCGTTCTTCTGAAGCGCAAGGCGTCATCCAGGCCCCGGCCCCGCCGGGTGGCCGACGCGTGAACAGCTTCTTCGTCCTCCTCGGCATCGAGTCGTGGAAGCCGGTGCTGGCGGCACTGTTGCTGCCGCCGGTGCCGCTTCTGGTGATGCTGCTGGTCGGCGTGCGCCTCGTCCGCCCCTGGCGCGGTCTCGGCTGGTTCATCGTCCTGCTGAGCGTCGTGCTGCTGTGGCTGAGCAGCAGCCTGGGCGCTGCTCAAGTCGCCTCCCGGCTTTTCCTGCGGCCGCCACCGGCCCTGACCTTCGAGCGCGTCAAGGCGCTGCGCGCCGAAGTGCAGGCGCGCGCACCGGTCGCCATCGTCGTCCTGGGAGGCGGGATGGAACCGTACGCGCCGGAATACGGTGTGGCGAACCTTCGGCCGCTCTCACTCGAGCGTTTGCGCTACGGCGTCTGGCTGGCGCGCGAGATCGGCGCTCCGCTGGCCTTCAGCGGCGGCACCGGACACGCGCAGCGCGACGGACTCGCCGAAGCCCAGGTCGCGGCGCGCATTGCCCTGCAGGACTACGGACGGCCGCTGAAGTGGGTGGAGGACGAATCGCGCGACACGCGCGAAAACGCCCGACGAACCGTCGCGTTGCTGCAGCGCGCGGGGATCACGCACATCGTGCTCGTCACCCACGGTTGGCACATGCCGCGCGCGGTGCGCGCCTTCGAGCAAGCCGCCGAAGGAGGCTTGCGCATCGAGGCCGCTCCCATGGGGCTCGCACTGCCCGCCGAGCGCCCCGCGCTGCAGTGGATCCCGTCGCCGGCCGGGAACGCCGCCATGAACCAGGTGCTGCACGAACTCGCGGGACTGGCCTCCGGCGCCTGAGCGGCGATTCCTCGGGCAGTGCTCAGGCTGGGGCCGGCTGATCCGTGGCCCGTCGCAAAGCCGCCAGCAGAACGTCGGGCGCGCAGGGTTTGCGCAGGATCTCGAATCCATGCTTCTCGCGCAGGTGCGCGGCGTAGCCGGTGATGAGGATGATCGGCATCTCCGGCAGGTTCTTCTGCAGATACTGCGCGAAGCTGACACCGCTCATCCCGCCGGGCATGACGACGTCTGAAAGAACGACGTCGAAATGGACTTCGCCGGCGTCGAGGAGCTCGATGGCATCTTCCGCACTGCTCGCGCGCACGACGCGATAGCCGAACAGCGTCAGCAACGTCTCGGTGGCCTGTCCGAGTTCGTCGTTGTCCTCGACCAGCAAGAGTTCGCGATGCTCCGGCTTGGGCGCCGGCTCCGCAGCCGGAGAGGGAGCCTGGCTCTCAGCCGGCTTGGTGGTGGCGGGCAGCAGCATCAGCACCGTCGTTCCGGCGGCCGAAGTCGCCAGGATGCGCGCCGTGCCACCCGCCTGGGTGCAGAAGCCGTAGACCTGGCTCAGGCCGAGCCCAGTGCCCTTGCCGAGCCCCTTGGTGGTGAAAAAGGGCTCGAACACGTGGCCGATCGCCTCGACCGGAATGCCGCCACCCGTGTCGGAGACCGCGATCACGACATAGTCGCCCTCGGGAAGGCCGGCCGCCTCCGCGGTCGAGGCGTTGCGCGCCACGACGATGAATTCGCCGCCCGACTGCATCGCGTCACGCGAGTTCACGGCGAGGTTGATCAGCGAGAGCTCGAGCTCGCCGGAATCGCACTCGATGAGCCGGGTCGAAGGCTCGACTCGCATCGCCACGCTGACCGCCGAGCCGAGCGCGGTCTTCAGCATCTCGGTCAGCGACGCGAGGTGATGTCCGAGATCGATGACCTCGGGCTTGACCTCGCTGCGGCGCGCAAAGCGCAGCAGGTGGCCGGTGAGGCGACTGCCGACCTGGACCGCGCGGCTGATCGCTGCGAGCTGGGTCGCGACGTCCGGACCGGTGGTGCGCTGGAGCACGAACGCGTTGTTGCCGATCACCGCGAGCAGGTTGTTGAAGTCGTGCGCCACGCCGCCGGTGAGCTGGCCGAGCGCTTCCAGGCGCTGGCTTTGAGAGAGCTGCTCGAGCGCGTCACGGGTGCGCCGCACCGCCGCGGCGACCTTCTCCTCGAGATCGATGCGTGACTGGGCGATCGTGCGGCTGGCCTCGGCGATCGCGGCGCCGACCTCGTCGATCTCGAGTGCACCGGTCGGGTCCTTCTCGACCACTTCGCCGCGCTCGAGCCGTCGTGCCGCACCCTGCAGCGCATAGACGGGCCGGGCGATCCCGCGCGCCACCCAGGCGGCCCCGGCGATCGCCAGGGCGAGCAGGGTCAAAGAGCCGACGGCCACCTCGGTCACCGAGCTGTGCAGGCTGCTGCCGAAGGCGCCGCGCGGGACGGCGATCACGAATGCCCACCCGTAGTTTTCCGACTTGCTGAAGAAGGCCATGCTGTCGTTGCCTTCGCGCGTCATCGCCTGGAAGAATCCCTCGCGATCCTTCGCCAATTGCGCCCTCAGACCGTCTCTGGCCATCTGCCCCACCCAACGATCCGGGTCGGGATCGCGCGCCACGATCCGGCCGTTGCTGTCGACCACCGCCGTGATCCAGCCCTCCGGCATCCGCTGCGCGCTCAACAATCGCTGCAGGTCGGCAGACGGGACGGCCAGGCCGACGTTCATCGGCGTGCGGCCCTCGCGCACCACCGGCACCTCGAATGCGGCCACGGAGCCGTCACCGCCCTTCGCCGGAATGAGCCCGCTCAGGACCGGGGTCCGCTCGACGAAAGGAAAGAGGCTCGGCTCACCGGCAGGCGCTGGCGTGCCGAAGGGTCGCCGCGTGTTGAGCACCGGTCCCTCCGGCGTGGACAACACGACCCAGCCCCCGATGCCCTCGGTGGCGCGCCGCGCCTGTTCGTAGAAGCGCTCGAGATCGCCAGGGGCAAGGTCAGGCGCTGCATCGAGGAGTGGCGAATCGGCGAGGATGCGCGCGACCGTCTCGCGTCTGCTCAGTTCCTTGTCGACGACGAGAGAGAGCGCATGCGTGGTTTCGCGCAAGCCGCGCTCGAGCCCTGCGCGCTCGCTGTCGTAGGTGCGACCGACGACCCACAGCGCCGCGACGACAGCAGGGAGAAAAACCGCCAGGGCCAGCAGGATAAGCCGAAGACGCAGCGACAATTCGATCCCTTTGCGCGGATGCTCTACTGGTAAAGCGCGAAGGATACGCGAAGCGGATCGCCCCTATGCAGCAGCAGCCCGATTCCAGATATGCCGTCATGCGCCTCGGCGTGACCCTGATGCTGATGACCATCGGCAGCATCGGCATGTACGTCGTCCCGGTCGTCCTGCCGGCCGTGCAGGCCGACTTCGGCAGCGCCCGCGCCGATGCATCGCTGCCCTACACGGCGACCCTCGTCGGCTTCGGCTTCGGCAGCATCCTGATGGGACGGCTCGCCGACCGCTTCGGCGTGATGGTGCCGCTCCTGATCGGCGCGGCCGGCATGGGCATCGGATTCGCCGTCGCCGGGGCGGCCCCGAACATCTGGAGCTTCGCCATCGCGCACGGCGTGCTGATCGGCCTGTTCGGCAGCTCGGCGACGTTCTCGCCGCTGATCGCCGACACGTCGTTGTGGTTCGTGCGCCGTCGCGGGATCGCCGTGGCGATCTGCGCCAGCGGCAACTATCTCGGGGGCGCGATCTGGCCGCCGGTGATACAGCGCTTCGTCGAGACCCATGGATGGCGCAGCACCTATCTCGGCGTGGCCGTGTTCTCCGTGGTCGCGATGGCGCTGCTGGCGCTGCTGATGCGGCCGCGGCCACCGGTGCCGCTGCCCGCCAGCCGTGGCCGCGGATCCGCCGAGGATCCGACGGCGCTGCCGTTCGGCATGAGCCCGCGGGCGGCGACCACGCTGCTGTGTCTTGCCGGCCTGTCCTGCTGCGTCGCCATGTCGATGCCGCAGGTCCACATCGTCGCCTACTGCGGCGACCTGGGCTATGGCGCCGCTCGCGGCGCGGAGATGCTCTCGCTCATGCTCGGCGCGGGCATCATCAGCCGCCTGGTCTCGGGGCTCATCTGCGACCGAATCGGCGGCCTGCGCACGCTGCTGCTCGGCTCGGTGCTGCAGGGCGTGGCGCTCCTGCTCTTCATTCCCTTCGACGGCCTGGCGTCGCTCTACCTCATCTCGGTGCTGTTCGGACTCTTCCAGGGCGGGATCGTGCCGTCCTACGCGATCATCGTGCGCGAGCATTTCCCACCGGCAGAGGCCGGCGCCCGAGTCGGCCTCGTCCTGACCTTCACGATGTTCGGCATGGCGCTCGGCGGCTGGATGTCCGGCAAGGTCTTCGACCTCACCGGCTCCTACCACGCCGCGTTCGTCAACGGCGTCCTCTGGAACCTGCTGAACCTGTCGATCGCCGTCTTCCTGCTGCGCCGATCGCTGCGGCTGCGGCGTCCTTCCGGACTGGTGGCAGCGCCCGGCTGAAGAGACTCTCGAGGTCACACTTCGTCACGACTCGTGGCGCGGCGTGCCTTCATCATCCGACTCCCGCGCCGATATCGAGCGCAGGATCGTGGCATCGCCCGATCGACCCGAACGGATCCCATGCCTCTGTCTCGCCGGCTCGCCACCTTCGGCATCGTCGTTGCTGCCGCCTTCCTCGGCGCCTGCACGACCACGGGAGCGGTGCTCAGCCTGGCGGGCGTCACCACCGACACCAGCATGACCTGGACGATGGTGAAGTACGTCCATCAGCAGATGACCGAAGGCGACGCGCGCGCCTGCGTCCTGCTCAACAGCGTGCAGCGCGCACTCAGCCCGCGCTGCGGTCCCTTCGTGCCGGGCAGCATCGTCGCCGCCGACATCGAGCGCACCGGACTCGCGGAATGCTCGCTGAGCCTGGCGGCCCGAGACCCGGTCCTCTGGCCCGTCATCCCGGAGCTTCTCGAGAAGGGCGCGCGGACGGCCAGTTGCGCCCAGGCGCCGCTGGTCGACCTGGCCCAGGCCACGACCTGCCCCGACTTCGCCAGCGCGTCGCCGGCCGCGTTGCGCGCCCTGACGCGCCTTGCCGAGACCGATCCGCGGGCCGTGCACCACGACGTCATGCGGATGTTCAGCTGTCCGGCGGCGCGCACCGCGGGGCTCGATCGCGTCTTCTCGACCTGGCGGGTGCGCGGCGCGCTGCGCGTCGGCGCCATCGGCTTCAGCCCGCTGGGCGCGCTGAGCCCCGACTACCTCGCCACCTCCACCTTCGCAGCCGACATGGAGGCCGACGGCCATACCGCCAAGGCCGCCCTCGGAGGCTACGACGGCAGGTTGCGCCCCGGTTTCGAGGAGGCCCTGCGAACCAGCCAGTGGGCTGCGCTCGACTGGTGGCTGCAACGTGCGCCGGAACTCGCCAACCGCGTCCCGCCGACGCAGGGCAACCAGCTCTCGTGGCTGCCGCTGGCGCGGGTGCTGGTGCCGAACTTCCTTGCCTATCCCGAGACCCAGAAAGACGCGGTGGAATTCCTGCTCGCCCGGGGCGCCAATCCGCGCCAGCGGCTGCCGTCGAACGAGAATCAGTCGGTGCTCGCCTTCGCTCGCCAGGTCAAGAGCCCGCTGCTGCCGCTGCTGGAGGCGCCGCCGACCGCAGCCACGCCGATCGCTTCCACGCCGATCGCAGCCACGGGGGCCGACGAGGGCACTCGGCGCGTCGCGACCGCGCCGTCCCAGGAGGCTCGACCGGGCGAGTGACGCAAGTCCTCACGGCCCTGTTGGTCGGTACTGGGAATGACGTCCTCGATGACCGGGGAGCGTCGACCCAGCCGCCTCAGCCCTTTTTCCAGGCCTCGTAGCGCGTCTTCGTGGCCTCGTTCATCGGATAGAGCCCGGGAAGGGCCTCGCCGGCCTCGACCTGCGTCATGATCCAGCCCTCCTGCCGCTCCTGCTCGACAGAGGCCTCGACGACCTCGTCGAGCAACGCCTGCGGGATCAGCACCGCCCCGTCGCTGTCGACCACGACGATGTCGTTCGGGTAGACGGCCACGCCGCCGCAGGCGATCGGCTCCTGCCAGTTGACGAACGTCAGCCCGGTCACCGACGATGGCGCCGCCGTGCCCTGGCACCACACAGGCAGGCCGGTGCCGAGCACGCCGGCGAGGTCGCGCACCACGCCGTCGCTGACCAGCGCGGCGACCTGGCGGCGCTGCATGCGCGCACACAGGATGTCGCCGAAGATGCCGGCATCGGTGACGCCCATGGCGTCGACGACGGCGATGACGCCGGACGGCATCGCCTCGATCGCCGCCCGCGTCGAGATCGGGGCGCCCCACGATGCGGGCGTCGCCAGATCCTCGCGCGCCGGCACGAAGCGCAGCGTGAAGGCACGCCCGGCGCAGCGCGGCTGCCCCGGTGCGAGCGGGCGGGTGCCGCGCAGCCAGACATTGCGCAGGCCCTTCTTCAGCAGCACGGTCGTCAATGTGGCGGTGGTGATGCCTTGCAGCGTCTCGACGATGTGCGCGGCCAGCGGCAGGACTTCTGTGGTGCTCATTCCGAAGGACTCCTTCGGGCAATGATAAGACGCCTCCCCCGCGCCGCCGCCAAGGCTGCGGCGTATGCTGCAGGCGCAACCCCGGAGGACCCGCATGTACTCGACGAACCTGATGGCCGGACAACGCATCCTCGTGACCGGCGGCGGCAGCGGCCTCGGCCAGGCGATGGCCGAGCGCTTCCTCGAGCTCGGCGCCGACGTCGCCATCTGCGGCCGGCGCCAGTCGGTGTGCGACGAGACCGCCGCGGTCTGGCGGACACGCTTTCCGCAGCGCCGCATCGACACCTTCGGCGTCGACATCCGCCACGCCCAGGCCGTCGACGAGATGGTCGAGGCGCTGTGGCAGGACGGAGGCCTCACCGGCCTCGTCAACAACGCCGCCGGCAACTTCATCGCGCCGACCGAGAGCCTCTCGCCGCGCGCCTTCGACGCCATCGCCAACATCGTCTTCCACGGCACGTTCTACGTCACCCAGGCCGTCAGCAAGCGCTGGGTCGCCCAAGCCAAGGCGGGAGCCTGGAAGCCGGCAGCGCCGTATCGAAACGTCATGAGCATCATCGTCACCTGGGTCGACAACGGCTCGCCTTACGTCGTGCCGTCGGCGATGAGCAAGGCCGGCATCGAGGTGATGACGAAGTCGCTGGCGGTGGAATGGGCGCAGCACGGCGTGCGCCTCAATGCAGTGGGCCCCGGCGAGATTCCGACCGAAGGCATGAGCAAGCGTCTCAATCCCGGCGAGGAACCCGGCGCGCGCAGCCGCGAACGCAACCCGATGGCGCGCCCCGGGCGGATGAGCGAGCTGCAGAACCTCGCGAGCTTCCTGATGGCGCCCGGCCACTGCGACTGGCTGACCGGCCAGAGCATCATGATGGACGGCGGCAATGCGCTGGCCACCGGCGGCAGCTTCTATGAGCTTCGCGACTGGAAGGACACCGACTGGCAGGCAGCGCGCGAGCGCATCGAGGCGCAGAATGCCAAGGACAAGGCGCAGCGCTGATCGCGTGGCGTCACCCTCCCCCACCCTTCACGAGCAGCCGATGATCGTCGACCGAATCTGGACCGGCAACGCCTACCGCAACTTCAACTACCTCATCGCCTGTCCCGACACCGGCGAAGCCCTGGCGATCGACCCGCTCGATCACGGCAAGTGCCTGGCCCAGGCCAAGGCCAACGGCTGGCGCATCACCCAGATCCTCAACACCCACGAACACCACGACCACACCGGCGGCAACGCCGCGGTGGTCGCCGCGACCGGGGCCAAGGTGATCGCCCATGCCAAGGCGGCAGGCCGCATCGACGGCGTCGACCGGGGCGTGGTCGCCGGCGACGTGATCAAGGTCGGCAAGCGCGTCGAGCTCGAGTGCCTGGACACACCGGGCCACACCTTCTGCCACATCTGCCTGCTCTCGCACACCGACCAGCCGGCCCTCTTCTCCGGCGACACCCTGTTCAACGCCGGTGCCGGCAACTGCCACAACGGCGGCGATCCGGCGCTGATGTACGAGACCTTCGCGCGCCAGCTCGCGGCGCTTCCGGACGACACGCTCGTCTACCCGGGCCACGACTACATCGAGAACAACCTGAAGTTCACCCTCGACCGCGAACCCGACAACGCGGCCGCGAAGGCGCGCCTGCCGTCCGTGGCCGATCACGACCCCGCGGCCTCGGCGGTGACGACCCTGGCCGAGGAGAAGACCTTCAACACCTTCTTTCGCCTCAGCAATCCGGGTGTGATCGCCCGGTTGCGCGAGAGCTTCCCCGAGCTGCCCGAGCAACCGGATGCGAAGACCGTGTTCCTGAAGCTGCGCGAGCTGCGCAACAAATGGTGATTCCGGCGATGAGCGCAGGGCCGGTTCGAGTCCCTCGCGTCAGCGCGCGTCCGGTCCTCGCTTCCTGCGACGGCGCACGCACGGGCGCCGCATGAGCCGCCTGTTCGAATCCATCGCGCTCGGGCCGCTGGAGTTGCGCAACCGCATCGCCGTGGCGCCGATGTGCCAGTACTCGGCGGACGCAGGCAGCGCCACCGACTGGCACATGCTGCACCTCGGCCACCTCGCCCTGTCGGGCGCCGGACTGCTGTTCACCGAAGCCACCGCCGTCGAGGCCGACGGCCGCATCTCGCCCGCCGACCTCGGCCTCTACAGCGACGCCAACCAGACCGCCCTCGGCGCCGTGGTCGCGGCCATCCGCCGGCATTCCCCCATCGCCCTGGCGGTCCAGCTGGCCCACGCCGGACGCAAGGCCTCGAGCCGTGCGCCGTGGGAAGGCGGCGCGCTCATCCCCCTCGAGGAGGGAGGTTGGCAGACGGACGCGCCCTCGGCCGTCGCGCACGGCGACGGCGAACGGCCGCCGCGGGCCCTCGACCGCGCGGGACTGGCACGCATCCGCGACGCCTTTGCCGATTCGGCACGAAGGGCACAGGCGATCGGCATCGATGCGCTCGAGCTGCACGCCGCCCACGGTTACCTGCTGCACCAGTTCCTGTCGCCGCTGGCGAACCGACGCGAGGACGACTACGGAGGCTCGCTCGAGAACCGCATGCGCTTCCCCCTGGAGGTGTTCGACGCCGTGCGCAGCGCGGTGTCGCCGACGATGCCGATCGGCGCCCGGCTTTCGGCAACCGACTGGGTCGACGGCGGCTGGGACCTCGAGCAGACCCTCGTCTTCGCCGAGGCCTTGAAGGCACGCGGTTGCGCCTTCCTCCACGTCTCGAGCGGCGGCATCTCGTCGCGCCAGAAGATTCCCGTCGGCCCCGGCTACCAAGTTCACTTCGCGGCGCGCGTCAAGGCCGAGACCGGCCTGCCGACGATCGCGGTGGGCCTCATCACCGAGCCGGAGCAGGCAGAGGCCATCATCGCCGAGGGACAGGCGGACATGGTCGCGCTCGCCCGGGCGATGCTCTACGACCCGCGCTGGCCGTGGCATGCCGCCGCCCGCCTCGGTGCCCAGGTCGATGCGCCGCCACAGTACTGGCGTTCGCAGCCGCGCGACCAGAAGCAGCTGTTCGGTGCGACGACGCAGGGCCAGCGCTAGCGACCCCGAGGAGACGTTCCCATGTCACGCCGCAGCCTCAATGTTGACGACGCCCTGTACCGCTACATCCTGCAGACGTCGATCCGCGAGCATCCCGCGCAGACCGCGCTGCGCGCCGCGACGGCGTCGCATCCGCACGCCGGCATGCAGATCTCGCCGGAACAGGGCCAGTTCATGGGCCTGCTGGTCAGGCTCATCGGCGCGCGCCGCACCCTCGAGATCGGTGTCTTCACCGGCTACAGCGCGCTGACGGTCGCGCTCGCCTTGCCGCAAGACGGCCGCCTGCTCGCCTGCGACATCAGCGACGAGTACACCCGGGTCGGCCGACCCTACTGGGAGCAGGCCGGGGTCGCCGGAAAGATCGAGTTGCGCCTCGCTCCGGCTCTCGCGACCCTGGACGCCGAGCTCGCCGCCGGCGCCGCCGGCACCTTCGACTTCGCCTTCATCGATGCCGACAAGACCGGCTACGACTCGTACTACGAACGGTGCCTGCGGCTGCTGCGCCCGGGCGGCCTGGTCGCCATCGACAACACGCTGTGGAACGGCAGCGTCGCGCGCCCTGCGGAGGACGCCGACACGCTGGCGCTGCAGCAGCTCAACGCCAAGCTTCACGCGGACGAACGCGTCGACCTGTCCCTGCTGCCGATCGGCGACGGGATGACGCTGGCGCGCAGGCGCTGAATGAACCGGCGGCGGCCGGCGTTGGCCGCGCCATGGCCACCGCGCAGAGGCCGAGGCGCTAGTGCATCTTGCGGCGGTGCGGACGCGCAGGGGGCTTGTCATCGGCCGCCTTGGCAGCCTCCGCTGCCTTGGCGGCATCGCCCTGCGCCGACCCCGCGAGCAGCGCCTTGCCGTCGAGGCCGGCGAAGAGCTTGGCGGCACGAACCTTCAGTTCGAGCAACTCGCTCGGGCTGACGTAGTAAACGCCCTTCATCAGATCGACCTCGACGCGGAACTCCACATCCTTGTCGTCGCTCGACAGCATCCCGCTGGTGAACTCGTACTGCTCGTCAGCGGCCGGCAGGCCGAGCGGCCCCGGACGGTCGACTTCGTAGCGGACATCGAAGATCTCGCCGCTCGCCAAGTCGAGCGACCCGGTCGAGCGGATGACGGTCTCGGTCAGCTCGTCGAGAATCACGATCGGCACCTTCAGGTTCACGTCCTACCTTTCGACTCGCACATGCGAAAGCACTTAGTCTAGGCCAGCCCGTCTCTCCACCCGGAACCTCTGCACTTCCATGCCGCGCGCCAAGCCGAACCCCGCCCCGCCTGCGCTGGAGCGCTACCGGTCGAAGCGCGACTTCTCCATCACGCCGGAGCCCGGACCGGTGCCCGGCAAGCGCGCCAAGGCACTCGCCTTCGTGGTGCAGAAGCATGCGGCGTCGCGCCTGCACTACGACTTTCGCCTCGAGCTCGACGGCGTGCTGCTGTCGTGGGCGGTGCCGAAGGGGCCGAGCTACGACCCAGCCGACAAGCGCATGGCGATCCATGTCGAGGATCACCCGGTCTCGTACGGCGGCTTCGAAGGTACCATTCCGCCGAAACAGTATGGCGCCGGCACGGTCATCGTCTGGGACCGCGGCACCTGGGAGCCGGTGGGCGATGCGCGTGCCGGCATGGAGGCCGGCAAGCTCGTCTTCCGTCTGCACGGCGAGAAGCTGGCGGGGGTCTGGGAGCTGGTGCGCATCAGGAAGCCCACGGACCGCCAGGACCCGTGGCTGCTGTTCAAGAAGAAGGACGAATGGGCCCAGCCCGCAGCCGGGTTCGACGTCGTCAGCGCATTGCCCGACAGCGTCATCGCCAAGCCGCTCGGACCGATCGAGTCACGCGCGGGCGCGCCGAAGCCCGCCGCACCGCCGGCCGCCGCGCCGCGCGCCTCAACAGCGGCAACGGTAACGGCAACGGCAAAAGCATCCGCAACGACCGCGGCGGCGAAGGCCAAGCGCGAAGATGGCGCTGGCGGCGTCCGCCCCGACGGGGCGGTCAAGGCGGCGCTGCCGGCCAAGCTCGAACCGCAACTCGCCACGCTGGCCAAGACGGCACCCGACACCGCCGGCTGGATCTACGAGATCAAGTTCGACGGCTACCGGGTGATGGCGCGCATCGAGCGCGGCAAGGCGCGCCTGATCACCCGCGGCGGCCACGACTGGACCGCGAAGATGCAGTCGCTCGCCGCCGCGGTCGAGGGCCTCGGGCTGAAGTCGGGCTGGCTCGACGGCGAGATCGTGGTGCTCGACGACGACGGCATCCCGGACTTCAACGCGCTGCAGAACGCCTTCGACTCGGCGCGGACCGAGCGCATTCGATACTTCCTCTTCGACGTGCCGTTCTTCGAGGGCCACGACCTGCGCAAGGTGGCCTTGCTCGAGCGCCGCGCACTGCTCAAGCGACTGCTCGATGCCAAGGGCAGCGAGCGCGTCCGCTTCAGCGAAGACTTCCCGGCGGATGCGGCAAGCGTGATCGAGACCGCCTGCAAGCTGCGGCTCGAGGGCATCATCGCCAAGCGCAAGGACGCGGCCTACGTGTCGCGGCGCACCGAGACGTGGCTCAAGCTCAAGTGCGGCCGACGCCAGGAATTCGTCATCGGCGGCTACACCGATCGCAGCGGCGCGAAGGCCGAGGTCGGCAGCCTGCTGCTCGGCGTCCAGGATGCCGAGGGACGGCTGGTGTATGCCGGCAACGTGGGCACCGGCTGGAATGCCACCGCCGCACGCGAGCTGCATCGCAAGCTCGTCACCCTGGCCACGGACCGTTCACCGTTCCAGGTCGGCGAGCCGGGCGCGCGCGGCCGCTGGTCGCGCCGCACCGCGGTCGAGGAGCATTGGGTCGAGCCGCGCCTCGTCGCCGAGATCGCGTTCACGGAATGGACTCCCGACGGACAGGTGCGCCACGCGTCCTTCCAGGGCCTGCGCGACGACAAGCCAGCCCGCGAGGTGATACGCGAGGACCCGGCAGCCGTGCCGGCAGAGCCCGCACCGGCTCCGCCGCCCGCGATTTCGGCTCGGCTCCCCTCCGGCACCAAGGTCTCGAATCCGGACCGCGTCATCGACGCCAGCACCGGGCTGAAGAAGCTCGACCTGGTGCGCTACTACGAGAGCGTCGCCGACTGGATCCTGCCGCACCTCGCCGGACGCCCGGTCTCGCTGGTGCGCGGGCCGACGGGCATCGGCGGCGAGCTTTTCTTCCAGAAGCACGGCGACAAGCTGGGCATACCGGGGATCCATGAGCTCGACCCGGCGCTCTGGCCGGGTCACCAGGCGCTGCTCGAGATCGCCAACGTCGAGGCACTGGTCGGTGCCGCGCAGATGAACGTCATCGAGTTCCACACCTGGAATTCCACCGTCAGGCACATCGACGCGCCCGACCGGGTGATCTTCGACCTGGACCCGGGCGAAGGCGTCACGTGGTCGCATCTGCAGGAGGCCGCGGTGCTGACGCGCACGATCCTCACCGAACTCGGCCTGGCGAGCTGGCTGAAGACGAGCGGGGGCAAGGGATTGCACGTCGTCGTGCCGCTCGCACCACGCCACGACTACGACACCGTCAACGGCTTCTCGAAGGCGGTGGTCGAGCATCTCGCGAGAACGATCCCGTCGCGCTTCGTCGCCAAGAGCGGCGCCGCCAATCGTACCGGCAAGATCTTCGTCGACTACCTGCGCAACGGCCACGGCGCCACCACCGCCGCGGCGTTCTCGGCCCGGGCCCGGCCGGGCCTCGGGGTCTCGATGCCGGTCGCCTGGGAGGACTTGCCGTCCCTCAAGAGCGGCGCGCACTGGACCGTCGCCACCGCGCGCGAGCACCTGTCGTTCGAGAAGACCGATCCCTGGGCCGGTTACTTCAAGTCGCGGCAGACGTTGACCGCGTCGATGAAGCGCATCGGCTTCGAGCCGGGGAAGGCGAAGCGGCGGCGCTAGCGGATGCGCAGAACTAGCGTCCCGCCGATCCGGCCACAGGTTCGCGCTGGCGCGCGATCAGCATCGGCACCAGCACGCGGACGTCGGGCAGCGACGCGATCCCTTCGAGCGACTGCAGGAACTGCTCGGCCTGCGCCGCAGCCGGCGGATGGGGCGCATACGCCAGGCAATCCCTGAATCGCGCGTCGTGTTGAGCGTCGTTCAGGTCGGCGCCCGGGAACCCGGGCGGGATGTCGAGCTGGCGCAGGTGCGTACGACCGTCACGGGTGGTCACGCTCAGGTCTACGGCGGCATGGCCGCGCGCGTTCAACTTCTCGTCGGCGATCGTCTCGATGCGACCGATCATCTCTTGCACGACGGGGTCGTGCACCTGCGCCGGCGCGAAATGCTGCAGCAACGAAGACTGCCGCACGAACGCGTTGGCCACGCAGTATCCGGCGTTGAACTGGGCATCGACCCGCGGGTTGGTGCCTGTCCGGAAGGCGTGTCCGACCAGCCGGTGGGCATACGGCGGCAGCCGGACCACCGCGCTGCGAACGTCCGAGGCCTGCAGGCCCAGCTCCGACACCAGGCCGAGCGCCAGCTCCGTCACGCCTTGCGTGACGCCGCAGCTCGGGTACTTCTTGAAGACGATGTTCCGGAGCTTCCAGGTATCGCCCAGGCCGCGCGTCACCGACTCGGGATCGAGCGTGCCGCGACCGTACAGATGGGCAAAGCCGTAGTGGCCGCTCAGGAAGTTGGCCGGGCCGGTGATCCCGCGCTGGGCCATCTGGGCGCACTGGATCCCGGCTTCGGCGACCCACCCCTGCAGGACGCGCACGCCGAGCGAGCCGTCCACATGGCTCTGGAAGCTGCCTCCGCACCGATTGAACGCCAGCGCCAGGGCGTGCAGCGTCTGCTGGGGCGTCAGCTTGAGGATTCGTGAGGCGGCGGCCGCAGCCGAGAACACGACGACGATGCCCGTCGGGTCGAAGCCGTCGTATTGCGCCTCGCTCAGGTTGAACCGGGAGCTGAGCTCGGCGCCGGCCACCATCGCGGTCATGAATTCCTCGCCGGAGCAGCCACCGGCAAGCTCCGCCGCCGCCAATGCCGCCGGGAACAAGGCGGCGCCGATGTGCGGGCCGGGCGCCATCGCGTCGCAGAAATCCAGCGCGCGGCACATCGTGCCGTTGAGCTGAGCCGCCGCTCGGGCGGGCAGCCGGTCGCCGTAGACCAGGCTCGTCGCCTGAGCGGCTCCCCCGGCCTCGACGAGCAACTCCCGCAGCGCCTGGACGCCGTCCTCGGTCGCGCCCGCGAAACCCGTGCCGGTCACGGCCATCACCACCCGCCGCACGACGCGCTGCGCCTCGGCGGGGACGGAAGGCAGGCGCAGGCCGGTGACGAATTCGGCGAGGGTGTGTTCGAGCTGTGCCAAGGAATGGTCCTTCCGCGTTGGACGTGGCGGTTGAACGACTTTTACTCCGGCCCAGGTTCTGTGTCGAACCGTGGCTGTCGTCACGGGGTTCGCCACATGGGCGGGATTGCAGCAGCAGTTGCCGCCGTTCAATGCGATGGTTGGTGAGAAGGGAATCGGCCAGAAGAGGTCGGTCGCGAACGACGGATTGCCAGCGATAGCTAGCGGGACGTGTTGTGGAGCCAGTGCGTCGGCGTCGGAGCCTCAGTCGAGGGAGATCGTGCCGCGCGCACCTTGGCCGCCGACAGGGTCGTATACCTTCCTGCGGTCAGGTGTTCCAACTCTGAATCGCCCGACGAGCGAGCAAATGCGGTCGGCTTGTTCGTTCTACTCTCGGGCGAGCGCCGGCAGGCACCGAAGTTAGGGCTCGGATCGAAATCGCCGCACACGCAGCGCATGCACGGGGCCGATATCGGCCGGACTCAGTATGTCGGCACCCGCGCGAGGCTCGGTGTCGGCGCGGCCGGCGAGCGCGGCGCGCGTCGCCTCGTCGATCAGAGTCTCGCCGGCGGCGCCTGCCAGCGCCTCGAGCCGGGCCGCGCGCTGCGCCGCAGCACCGACGCAGACCAGCGCCGCGCGATGCTGCGTGCCTCCGTAGCCGATGGTGACCGTGCCGGTGGCTAGGCCAATCGCCAGCGTCGGCGCCGGCCGCCCCGCCGCGCCCCGCTCGCCGTTGAACTGGTCGCCGAGTGCGCGCATCTCTAACGCCGCCTCCAGCGCTTGCAACGCCGCGTCGGCCGGCGCGCCGGTGCCAAAGGCGGCGGCTACGCCGTCGCCCGCGAACTGGTGTACCCACCCGCCGTGCGCTTCGACGGCGTCGACCATCAGTGTGCTCCAGCTGCCGAGCATGTCGAGCGTGGCGGCAGGGGTCTCCGCCGCCGCCAGCGGCTCGATGCCGCCCAGCCGCGCTGCCATCAGCGTCGCCGTGACGCGCTGCCCGTCGGCAGCAGCGCCGCCCTGCCGAAGGTGCGCCGGCAGGTCTGGCAGCAAGCGGGCAAGCAGGCCGCGCTCGCGGTCCCGCAACTGCTTGCGCTCGAGGCTCGCCTCGACGCGCGCCTTCAGCAGCATCGGGTTGACCGGCTTGTGCAGGAAGTCGTCGGCGCCGAGCTCGATGCAGCGCGCGACCGCAGCGGCGCCCTCGAGCGAGCTCGTCACGATCACCGGCACCGCCTGCAGCGCCGCATCGGTGGAGCGTTCTTCGAGAACAGCGAAGCCGTCGAGCTCGGGCATCTGGAGATCGAGCAGCAGCAGGTCGAAGCGCTCGGAGCGCAGCGCGGCCAGCGCCTGGCGACCGTTCTCGACGCTCGCCACCTCGTGTTCGAGGAGCGCAAGCGAGCGGCAGAGCAGCAGCCGGTTGACCTTGTTGTCGTCGGCGACGAGGAGGCGGCACCGCCGGCCCGACGTCGCCGCGCTCGCGGAGGCGCGCGCTGAAGCGACCGTCGGAGTTGCCGGTGACTGCGTCTCGGCTGCCGGCCAGGCCGCCGCCCAAGAAGTGCCAATCGGCGCGGCTGCGGCGACCGTGAACTGGTAGCCGCGTCCCGGCACGGTTGCGATCGCCGCCGCGCCGAGCACCTTGCGCAGCGCCGAGATCTGCACCTGCAGGTTGTTGTCCTCGACCACCAGGCCGGGCCAGACGACCTCGATCAGCTCGTCCTTGCCGACCACCCGATCGCGCCGCGCGACCAACGCCGCCAGCAGATCAAAGGCGCGGCTGCCGAGCGCAACCGGCACGCCGTCGACAGCGAAGCGACGCTCCGCCGCGACGAGCTCGACGCGGCCGAAGCGCCCGTCCGGCGCATGCCCCACGTCGCTCATCGCCGCGCCGCCGCGCGCAGCGCCGCCATCGTTGGCGCGAGCTCGCGCGCGATGGTGTCGACCGCGGCGCTGTCGGCGGCCAGGCCGCCAAGCTCGAGCTCGCGCGCCAGCGCCGCGAAGCGCGTCGCACCGAAGGTGTTGCCGTTGCTCTTGAGCGAATGCGCGGCATAGCGGAAGCGCTCTGCGGCGCCGGCCGCGAGCGCGGCGCGCAACTCGGCGACGAGCGGCGGCGCCTCCTCGGCAAAGGTGTCGACGAGCTCGGCGACGAAGTCGGCGCCAGCATTGGCCTGCAGCGCGTCGAAGACGTGCGGATCGAGCACGGGATTGTTCATGTCGTTGTCCCTTTCGTCATGCTTCATCGCGCGCCGCAACGAGGTCGTAGCCGGGGCGGCCCGTCATGGCACCCGCGCCAGCCGCGTCGAGGTCGCGATCAACGCCTCGACCAGCGCTTCGACGCGGATCGGCTTGGTGACGTAGTCGTCCATGCCGGCAGCCAGGCAGGCTTCGCGGTCACCCTGCATGGCGTTGGCCGTCATCGCGACGATGCGCGGCCGGTCCTCGCGCGCCGGCCAGCGCGCGACGATGCGGCGCGTCGCTTCGAGGCCGTCGAGTTCGGGCATCAGCGCATCCATCAGGACGACGTCGTAATGCTCGCGTTCGACGGCGTTGACGGCTTCGATCCCGTTGCGGGCGAGATCGGCCCGGTAGCCCATCTTCTCCAGCAGCCACAGGCCCAGCTTCTGATTCACCACGTTGTCGTCGGCGAGCAGGATGCGCAATGGGTGGCGCTCGGCCATGCCTGCGTCGAGTGCGGGCGTGGTGGACGGGAGGGCCGGCGCGGGCAATGCGGCCGGCGGCGCGACGATAGAGAAGCGAAAGGTCGAGCCCAGGCCCGGCCCGGCGCTCTCGACCGACATCGTCCCGCCCATCAGCTCGGCCAGCGTCTTGCTGATGGCCAGGCCAAGACCCGTGCCGCCGTAGCGCCGCGCCGTGCTCGCCTCGGCCTGGCTGTAGCGCTGGAACAGTCTGGCCGCGCCCTCGGGTGAGAGGCCGATGCCGCTGTCGCGCACCGCGAAGTCGAGGGCGTCGCCGACGCCGCGCTCGACCGTGAGTGCGACCGTGCCCCGCTCGGTGAATTTCACGGCGTTCGAGAGCAGGTTCAAGAGCACCTGACGCAGCCGCGTCGAATCGCCAAGCACGGCCATCGGCACCTCGGCCCCGATCGTGGAGCGCAGCTCGATCCCCTTCTCGAGCGCACGGGGCTGCACCAGATTGAGCGCCGCATCGATGCAGCGGCGCAGCTCGAAGGGATGCGCCTCGATCGTCATCCTGCCGGCCTCGAGCTTCGAGAAATCGAGGATGTCGTTGATGATCGTCAGCAGCGATTCGCCGCTGTCGCGGATCATCGTGGCGACCTCGCGTTGATCCGCGCTGAGCTGGGACTCGAGCAGCACGCCACTCATGCCGATCACGCCGTTCATGGGAGTGCGTATTTCGTGGCTCATCGTCGCCAGGAAGGCGCTCTTGGCCTCGCTGGCCGCCTCCGCCGCGGCGCGGGCCTCGCGCAGGCGCTGCGACGCCGCGTTGCTTTCTCTCGCGCGCTCGACCACGCCGACCAGAAAGGCGAGCATCAGCGTCGCCTGGGCCACGGTTTGCCACAAGTTGCCCGCCGTGAAGGCGTTGGGGTCGACTGGCAGGAACCAAGAGAGCGTCGCGGCGAAGGCCCACGGCCACCAGGTGATCATGTTGATCGCCGTCACGAGCAGTGCCGCGAGGTCGGCGCGCCCGCCACGCTGCCGCCATCCGCGCCACGCTGCCGTGATCAGGATCGGCCAAAGCACGAGCCAGCACGCTCCGCCAATGCTGAAGCCCAGTTCTTCTGCGCCGAACGATTCCGGCAGTGCGGACAGCACCTCCAGCGCGACCATGGCCAGCAGCACCCGGTTGGCGCGCGGTGCGCGTTCGGCCAGGTGCAGGAGCGTGGCCAAGGCGAGCGCATGAAGACCGGCAACTACATGCTGGAACGGTGCCCAGACGACGCCGGCGACTCCAAACCACGGCGTCAGGCTGCTGGCTAGATTGAATCGCAGCCACTGTTCGCCTGCCACCGCGATGAAGAAGGCGACGAAGATGAACTGCCCCCGGTCGCGCGTGAGCGTGCCCAGCAACGCTGCCGTCACCGCGACGGCCAGGCTGAGCACGGCGACCGAGAGGTGCAAGGCGATGTAGGCGCGCTCGTCCTGGAGCGTCGCGGCCAGGTCGACGGCCAGGGGCCGCACGTCTGCGCCATGGGCGGCGAGGCGCAGAAAGACCGGGCCGTCGGCAGCGTGGAGCGTCGGAAAGATCATGCTGCCCGACCAGCCGGTGCCCGTGCCGGCGATGACACGGTCGCGCGGCCCGAAGTCGCGCGCCGAGGCAAGCAAGCGTCCGTCGCGCGAGAACACCGCTATGTCCTTGTCGTAGCGACTGCCCGAGATTTGCAGCACGCGCGGCTCGAGGGGGGCGAGGTCGATGCGCAGCCAGCACTGACTGGTGCTGGCCGGGAGTTTGCCGGTCGCGGCTGCCTTCCAGCCGCCTGCCGGCAGTTCGCTGGGCGTCGCCGCCTCATCGCCGCAGAGGTAATCGAAGGCGACTGGGACGGGCTGCGCCTGCACCAAGCCGGCGAGCGTGAGCAGCGCGCTGGCGGCGAATTGCGCCAGCTGCCTCAAGCGAGGCTCCTCGTGGCTGCCTGCAGCAGCGCCTGCACGACTACCTCGATGTGGATCGGTTTGGCCACGTAGTCGTCCAGGCCGACGGCGACGGCCGCTGCCGAGCGCGCCTGCGCCGGGTGTGCATCGCGATCGGCGCCGGTGGGCCTGTTGCGGGGCTGCATTGTCATCGGCCGGCGGTCCTCTAGACGATGGATCGCCGCATTATTGGGCATTGAAGGCGCCGCGCCGGGCGCCGCGGGTCACCGCGTGACGGGACCAGGCGCGGCTTGAGCCATCACCAGGCCCTCGGCGGGCGGCTCGGCCAGCACGCCGATGCCGGCGAGGATCGAGGCGGTGACCGTCATCGAGGCGATGGCGGCGACGATACGGGCGACCGGCGAGTCCTTGTTCAGGGTGGGCTGGCTCATGGCGGCTCCTGGGAGGGATGCGCAAGGGGCGCCATGACTGTCGCCGTCGCACCGCCTCGCTGCCCTTTGCCGGCCTGAAACCGCGCTGAATCGTTATGAAACGGTCGGCGTGATGTGCAGCAGCAGCCGAGCCAGTACGGCGATCTTGCGGCGAAGCGCGGACCGACCAAAGGTCGACCTTGACGTGAGCGACTGCTTCAAGGCGATGAATCAAGTGCGTCGATGGGCAGCTCCGGGTCGAGAGCACCCATTCAGCGCCGAAACGCGAAAGTCCGCATCCAGTCCGTCGCGGTCAATGGCGAGCGCGGTATTGCGTGACAGTATTGCGTGACGGTTTGGTGTGACGGGTCCGGCGGTGGTGCGCCTGGCTGCGCAGCTTGCCGGTTTTGAGATGCTGCAGGTTGCAGTGCGTGCGCGCCAGCGCCGCGTCGCCTATCGACCACAATGCTCCCATCCGAACCACGCGATCCAGGAACTCCCCATGATCTTCGACGCCATCCGCGAGAGCCACGACCTGCAACGCGACCTCTGCCGCAAGCTCACGGCATCGCGCGGCGACATGGCTGCGCGTCAGGTGCTCTTCCTGCAGTTGAAGGTCGAGCTGATGGCGCACGCGGCGGCCGAGGAACGCCACCTGTACGTGCCGCTGCTGATGGAGGACGGCGGCCTCGACGCGTCGCGCCATGCGCTGCACGAGCACCACGAGGTCGACGAGTTGCTGGAAGACCTGTCGGTGCGCAACAAGAAGCAGGCTGGCTGGATCGCAACGGCGAAGCAACTGAGCTTCAAGGTGCGCCACCACCTGAAGGAGGAGGAGTCGAAGTTCTTCCAGCTCGCCGGGCGTCTGCTGTCGGCGACGAAGAAGCAGCAGCTTGCCGGCAAGTACACGCGTGAGATCGTGCGCATGCGCAGGCACTACGCAGCCGAGTACGAAACGGTTGTCGTCGCGGCGGCGAGCGGCCGTGTCAAGCCCGCGAAGCGCGCGGCCGACAAGCCCGCGACGCGCGGCAACGCGCGCACGGGCGCCCTGCTGCGCGGCAAGAGCGAACCGCGCCGCACGCGCTGATCAGGCGCCAACGAGGGCGCGCCACGGACGCTGCCTGCACCCTGCTCTGCGGAACGGCCAGGGCACCGCACCAGAGCCCTCACGCCAGCCCGGCGAGCGCCGCATCGGCGGCAAGGCGGACGCGGCGACCATCCTGGACCGCGACTGCGAGCCGCCGCTGCAGCCAGGGCAGCGCATCGGTGGCCGGCAGGTCCTCCGGAAGCTCGCCGGCGAGCACGCTGCGCTCGGCAACGTCGGCTTGCGGCGCACCGGTTGGCAGCAGGCATTGCGACAGCGCCGTGCGCGCGCCGTCGAGGGCCACGCGCACCTCCACCTGCTGCAAGGTTGCAGTCTCGCGCGCGCGCATCAGCCGCACCGAGGAGAGGTCGGCCATCAGCCGCTGGCCATGGTCGAGGAAGGTGGTCAGCTCGGCGAACGGCAAGCGCGCGCTCTTCGGCTCGACGAGGCTGCGCTGCGCCGCCGCGGCCACCGCCCCGAGCGCGTCGTAGGCATTGCGACGTGCCAGCCGCTGCTCGACCGCATCGCCCTCGCCCTCCGCCAGAACACGCTGCGCATAGGTTTCGAGCGCCGCGAGCGCGCGGTCGAGCGCCTGCGGCAGGTTCGCCCGCTCCCACGACGGCAGCACGTAGCTGAAGGCCCAGCCGAGGCCGGCGCCGAGCACCGTGTCGGCCAGCCGCTCGCCGATGGCGAAGCCGACCGACGGATCGGCCAGACGCGATTGCAGCAGCGCCATCACGGTGGCCGCCGTCGCCGTGACCCAGTAGCGCACGTTGACGAAGGAATGCGCCAGTCCCACGGAGACCAGGAACACGAATTCGACGAACCCCGGCGCGCTCCAGCGGCCCAGGCCGACGACAACGAGACAGCCGAACAGGGTGCCGAGGACACGGGCGTTGCGCCGGGTCAGCGTCTGCTCGAGGTTGCCGCGCAGCACCACGGCGACGCTCAGCACCAGCCAGTGGGGGTGCGACGCCCACGGCAGCAGCGCGGCGACGAAGTAGGCCACGCCGAGCGCGAGGCTCATGCGCACGGCATGGCGCAGCACCGGCGAGCCGAGCCGGAAGTTGCGGGCGAGTGCGTCCCACGGCCAGGCCTCGGGAACAATGAAGCGCTGCAGCTGGCTGCGGCTCAGCGGCAGGTCTTCGTCGGCCCCGCGGGCCAGCCCGTCGACCGCCGCGACGTTGTCGGTGATGTGGCGCAGGCGCCGACCGATCAGCAGCAGCGCCCGGTCACGGGGGTCGCCTTCGGGCATGTCGACATCGCCGAAGCGTGTGGCCGGGTCGCGCTCCAGGTCCAGGGCGTCGGCGGGCGCGACCCGGTCGCGCATCGCCGTGGCGATGTCGTCGAGCGCGCGGGCGATCGAGCGCAGCGCGTTGGCCAGCCGATCCAGCACCTGGCGGGCGACACGGTCGTCGCCGAGCAGATCGAGGTCCAGCCGGCTCGCGAGCAGGACGTCGCGCAGGTCGATCGCGTGCAGAAGCATCGCCGTTCCGCGTCGCGCCTTGGCCGCGTCGGTGGCGGAGAACACCAGGTCGCGAGCCGCCTGCAGGCGCTCCGCGAGGGCCGCCTCGTCGGCGATCCAGCGCGCCATCGGCGCGGGGTCGTGACCCCGGGCGGCCGGCGCCAGGAGTCCGGCGCGCGCGCGCAGCAACTCGGCCGCCGCGCGCAGGGCCGCCACCAGCGCCAGTCGGCGGTAACGTCGCTGCAGCAGTGCCGAGGTGGCCACTGCCCAGCCGAGGTAGGCGAGCGCACCGCCGGCGGTCCAGCCGGCGAATGCCAGCGTCGGCAGGTCCTCGTGCAGAACGGCCATCGAGAACACCAGCGCGAGAATCGGTGCGAACGAGATCGGGCCGGCGCGCGGTCCCCACGCCATCGTCAGCATGGCGACGAAGGCGGTCGCCATGACGGCGAACCCGAGCGCCACCGGTTGCGCCGCCAGGAGTGCGACCACCAATGCCGCGCAGGCCGAGAGCGCCGCCGCACCGAGCACGCGCTGCGCCGTGCGGCCGACGGTGGTCGGCAGGTCGGCAAGGCTCGCGCAGACCGCGGCGCTGCCGGCGATCTGCGCCGCCTGCAGCCCACCGGTCACGCCGAACAGCAGGTGGACGACACCGATGCCGACCGCGACCGTGATGCCATTGATCCCGTAGGCGGGCAAGCGCCGCAAGATCCGATCCGGTCCCCAGCGCAGGCTCATGGCGGGGCCACGACCACGGCCTCGTCATCCTCGGACCGCGCCAGCGGCAGGCCGGCTGCGGCCCAGGCCTCGACGCCGCCGTGCAGCGGGCGCACGTGCAGGAATCCGGCGCGCATCAGGCGCCTCGCGACGATCGCCGCCGACGCCTCGTTCGGGCAGGCGCAATAGACCACGACCTCGCCGTCACGCGGTACCTCGAGGCGGTCGCCGCGGCCTTGGTCCATCGACCAGTGGATCGAACCGGGAATGTGGCCGTCTCGACGCCGCGCCTCGATGCTGCGCACGTCCAGCACCGCCGGGCGCTCGCCGGCATCGCGCAGCGCCCGGAGCGCATCCACGCTGATCCGCGCCATCCGCAACTCGCGCATGAAGGCCCGCCGCTGGAGCCAGCGCACCAGACCGAAGGCGAGAAAGCCACCGAGGACCAGCGCCAGTCCGATGCGACCCAGATCCGCCAGCCGGTCCAGCAATGCACCGACCGCGTCGTCGAACAGGAAGCCGAGGACGATCGCGACGCCGGCCCACAACGCCGCGCCGAGCGCGTCGAAGAGCACGAAGCGCGGCAGCGAGGCGCGCAGGTTGCCGGCGATGGAGGTTGCGATCGCGGCGAACCCGGGGATGAACTTGGCCACCAGCAGCGACGGCAAGCCCCAGCGCGAGAAGATCGATTCGGTCTGGCGCACGCACGAGTCGGGCGAAAGCGACACCCGGCAGAGGGTCGCCAGCACCCGCGCGCCATAACGCCGCCCGACCGTGTACCACCCCAGGTCCGCCACGAGGCTCGCGCCGACGGCCGTCAGCAGCAACGCCGCCAGCTGTTCATGACCGCGGGCGCTGAGCGCGCCGGTGATGACGAGGACCGGATAGGCCGGCAGCGGCAGGCCGAGCTGGGCGAGCAGCACGTTGACGAAGACCACGAGCAGGCCGTAATGCTGCAGCCACTCGATCAGCGTCGCCATGGTCAGCGCAGGAGGTCAGCGCAGGAGGTCAGCGCACGAAGGCCACCACGGCCGGTGACGGCGCCACCGCCCGAGCCCGCAACTGGCCGCAGCCGCCCTCGACATCCTGCCCGGCCGACTGCCGGACCTTGGTCAACACGCCGCGCCGCTGCAGTTCGCGGGCGATGGCGACGACGCGCTCGGCCGCCGGCCGTTCGAAGGTGAGCCCGTCGACGCGGTTGTACGGAATCAGGTTCAGCACCGCATAGCGTCCGGAAAGCAGGCGGACGATGCCGTCGAGTTCGTCGGCGCCATCGTTGATACCGGCCAGCAGCGTCCACTGGTACTGGATGGGGTAGCCGGTTGCGCGCGCGTAGGCCTCGCTGCGCTCGACCAGCTCGGCAGGGTCGATCGGCGGTGCACGCGGCAGCAGTCGCGCGCGCAGGTCGGCGCGCGTGGTGTGCAGCGACAGGGCAAGCGCCGGCTTGACCGGGCCCTGGCCGAGCCGCTCGAACACGCGCAGGTCGCCGACCGTCGAGAAGACCAGGTTCTTGTGGCCGATGCCGCCAGCGGTGCCGAGCAGCTCGATCGCATCGAGCACGTTGTCGAGGTTGTGGGCGGGCTCGCCCATGCCCATGAAGACGACCTTCGTCACCGGCCGCAGCGCGCGCGCCAGGACCACCTGGGCGACGATCTCGGCGCTTCCGAGCTGGCGCACGAGTCCCTCGCGACCGGTCATGCAGAAGACGCAGCCGACGGCACAACCGACCTGGCTGGAGACGCAGACCCCGCCACGCGGCAGCAGCACGGCCTCGACGGCCTGGCCGTCGCCGAGTGTCACCAGCAGCCGCTCGGACCCGTCAGCCGACGCATGACGCGATCGCAGGCGGGCAAGCGCCGAGAGGTCGGCCTCGAGCGCCGGCAACGCGTCGCGCAACGCCCGCGGCAGGAAGTCCTCGACCCGGCGCCGACCGCTCGCCTGCGGCCGCGCCTGCGACCAGCAGCGCAGCACGCGCTGCTCGTGACAGGGCAACGCGCCGAGGGCGCGCAGGCGATGGCGGAGGACGTCGAGCTGCAAGACAGGTGGCGCGGCGGGCGCGCCGGGAGCGGCCCGCGGCGCAGCCGCTACTTCTTCGTCGCCGACTTGCGGTCGGCCTTCTTGGCCGCTTCGGCGTTCTCGGCCTTCTTCACCAGCTTGTCGGCGCGCGACGGCTTGGCGCCCTTGGCACCCTTGGCCTCCTTCGGTGCCTTGGGTTCCTTCGCCGCCTTCGGTGCCTTCGGGGCCTTCGGGGCCTTGGCGACCTTGGCGACGGGTTCGGGCTTGGCCTTGGGCAGCAGTGCGGCAGCACGGCGATCCGCCTGGGCCTTCTTCAGCTCGTCGCGCTCGGCGCGCAACGCCGTCTCGGTGTCCAAGGCCGCGGCCTTCGAGCCCTGGGAATGGGCCCGGCTGGCCATCGCCTGGTGCAGCCTCGCGCCGTTCTTCTTGATCTGCTTGCTCAGCGATGCGGTGCGGATGGTCATGACGTCGATCTCGATGGTGAAAGTGTGCGCACTGTAGACGAAGGCGCCTGCCGCCGGCAGCGCTGCCCCGGAGGCCTATCGTGGCTTCGCGGGACCGGCGGCGGTGACCAGGCGCCGGAATTCGGCAAGTCGAGCTTTGACGCGGCGTTCGTTGACGGGCCCCATTCGAAGCATCACCCTCTGTCCCGACGACAGTTGCTGCAGCGCCGGGTCGTCGAATTCGTACAGCACCCAGGGTCGGACGGGCTGCACCGGGCCGTTGATCGGCGGCAGGTGCACCTTCGGCGGCTCCGCCAGATCGGGCGTCGCCAGCAGCAGGTCGATGACCTCGACCAGGCGGTCGTTGAAATAGCGGCCGGGATAGCCGAGCTCTTCGTAGGCCTTCTGGATCTTCGGATAGAGCGCCGCATACGTGGAAGCCGCACGCGGCAGGTCGACCTTTTCCAGCAGGGCCACGTACGGGGTATAGCGCAGGCCGTTGTCGGCGGCCACCGCCTCGACACCATCGCGGGCCTGGACCGAGAAGCGCCCTGCAGCAGGGTTCATCGGCCACAGCTTCGCCGATGCGGTCGGCCGGCCCAGGTTGTCGACGGTGGCGGCAAAGCGGCGCGGAAAGTCGTCGGTCTGGAACAGCGCCAGGATCGCATCGCGACCGAACAGGTCGGTCAGCGCCGAGCCGGCGTCGGCCGGTATCGCGGCGGAGGATGCGGCCGGCTCGATCGGATGCAGGATGGCGGGCGAAGATGCTGGCGGCAGGGCACCGACGATTGCGGTCGGAGCCGGTGCGCCGGCCGGCGGCGGGAGCGCTTCGCGTGACTCGCGCTGCCACCAGAAGAAGACGCCGAGCGCAATGACGGCCAGGGCCAATGCCAGTGCCGTCACGCTGCCCCACACGCCCGCTCGCTGCAAGTCGATCCCCTCTCAGGTCGTGCGGGCCGCAGCGCGGGAATCGCGGGCGAACCCATCCGGCACCTGTCGTTCGGGGACTATACAAAGTCCTTGTCGCGAGGCATGTCATCCACCCCGCCCCTGCCAGGGACCGCGCGTCGCATTGCAGGACCCTCTAGAGGTCAAGGTGGCAGCGACGTCGTCTCCGGACTAGGATCGCACCATGCCCAGCGGTCGCATTGCAGCATCGCGGAACCGCAACGAACCTGGAGGTGCCCCCCATGAACGCCAGCCGTGTTGTCATCGCGATCGCCCTCGGCGCGCCGCTGCCGGCAACGCATGCGCAGGGGCTGGAGCTCTTCAAGGACGCCGACCTCGCGCTCGGTTCGCGGCTCATTGCCGAGCACCAGTGCAATCAGTGCCACGCGTCCAAGGTGGGTGGTGACGGCAGCGCGATCTATCGCCCGAAGGGACGCATCAACTCGCCGGCAGCGCTGCGCACGATGGTCGAGTTCTGCAACACCCAGGGCAACATGCAGCTGTTCCCGGAGGAAGTAACCGCGATCGCGGCGGTGCTGCAGCGCGATCACTATCGCTTCAAGTGAGCGGGTCGCCCAGCTGAAGCGGCTCCACGTGCCGGATCGGCTGATCGGCCGATCCGGCATCGAAAGGGTGCGTGTCCTACAGACGCGGCGCCGAGGCGGGAGGAACCTTTGACGACACGCCTTCACAGAACATCTGTCAAGGCGCCCCCCAGCGCGGAGCACTCCCATGACGACGACGCACCCTTCCCGGCAGACCTTGTGGAACGACATCAAGGGCTGCAAGTTCGCGATGTTCACCACCCGCAATGCCAACGGTCACCTGCATTCGCGCCCGATGACGATGCAGAACAAGTCTCTCGATGCCGACGAAGGCCTCTGGTTCTTCATGTCGAAGGCCAGCGACCCGGTGGCCGAACTCGCCGCCGAGCCCTCGGTCAACATCGCCTACTCGCCTTCGGGCGACGCCCGGTGGATCTCGGTGACCGGCACGGCGCTGGTCGTCGACGACGACGCCAAGGCCACGGCGCTGTGGAGCGAATCGGCCAGCGCGTGGTTCGCTGGCGGCCCGACCGATCCGGATCTGGCGATGGTCCAGGTGCGCATCGTTCATGTGAGCGAATGGGAGGCCGGCCCCGATCCCCATGCGCGGCCCAGTCTGCGCAGCGAAGACGTCCACTTCCGGCCTCCCGATCACCTGCCGACCGAGACCACGCCGGCCAGCGAGAACGCGGCCCTGCTGTTCGAACGCTCCTGACGATTGCGCCGCGCTGCTACGGCCGCGCGGCATCCCGGGCCGCTCCGGTCACGCCCGCGCGGCTTCCGGTGTGCTGAACAGCTTCCCTTCCCCGCGCCCTGGGCGCATCGAACGAGAAATCCATGAGCACCACCACACGAATGGCCGCAGGCAGCACTTTCCCGACGATGACCTGGCCCCTTGCCGGCGGTGGCGAGCTGACCCTGGCTCGCGACAAGGGATGGCGTCTGCTGATCGTCTATCGCGGCAAGCACTGCCCCTTGTGCAAGAGGTACCTCGCGACCCTGAACGACAAGCTGCAGGAGTTCGACGCCGCCGGCATCAAGGTCGCCGCCATTTCTGCCGATCCCCGCGAAAAGGCCGAGACCGAGACGAAGGAAGAAGGCTGGCGCTTCCCGGTGGCCTACGACATGAGCCTCGAGCAGATGCGTGAGCTCGGCCTCTACATTTCGGACCCGCGTTCCCGGCAGGAGACCGACCGACCGTTCGCGGAGCCCGCCACCTTCGCGATCCATCCCGACGGCCATGTGCAGGTCGTGGACATCTCGAACGCCCCGTTTTCGCGGCCGGACCTCGCGGCACTGCTCTCGGGCCTGAAGTTCATCCAGGAAAAGGACTACCCGGTTCGCGGCACCAAGGCCTGACGGCGAGGCGCCTCCGCGCGCCGTCTCGCGCGCTGTCCTTCGCGCCGCCCACCGCGGCCAAGGCACCCCGGCCCCTGCGTTCCGCGACGATCCGTTCGTGTCGGCGAGCCGGGGCTCGCTTTCCCGGGTCGAATATCAGTCTCCACGGATGTAGAGTGTTCACGACCCTCACACCCACAACGGAGACACCATGTCCAAAGCCCTTTCCAGCCGTCTGCGCGGCGGCGTCGTCGCCATCGGCCTGCTCGTCCTCGCGGGCGTGGCGATGGCCCAGAACAAGGTGGTGTTCCAGGTGAGCGACGCCGATCCGGCGAAGTGGAACCTCACCCTGAACAACGTGCGCAACGTGCAGCAGGACCTCGGTGCGGACAAGGTAGAGATCGAGGTTGTCGCCTACGGCCCGGGGATCGGCATGCTCAAGGCCGACGCGCCGATCGCGCAGCGCGTGGCCGAAGCGCTCGGCCACAACGTCAAGGTGGTGGCCTGCGAGAACACCATGAAGGCGCAGAAGCTGACCAAGGCAGACATGCAGTCGAACATCGGCTATGTGCCGGCCGGAGTTGTCGAGCTGATGCAAAAGCAGCAGCAGGGCTACGCCTACATCCGCCCTTGAGCGTCGGGTCGTCACGGGATCGAAGTCGGTGTATTCACCGATGGGGGAGCGCGACCGCATCGACTATATTGGTGCGTGCTTATATCCAGATGCGCCGAAATTCATGCCGAAGCGGGTGCGCCACAGCGATGCCGACGAAGTCTTCGAGAAGGCGGCCGAGCTGTTCGCGCTGATGTCCTCGGCGGTGCGCCTGCAGATCATCAGCAGGCTCTGCGGGCGCGAGTTGAGCGTCTCGCAGTTGCAGGACGGCATCGACGTGAGCCAGCCGAACCTGTCGCAGCACCTTTCGATGCTCTACCGCGCCGGCGTGCTCGGTCGCCGCAAGGAAGGCGCCATGGTCTTTTACCGGATCGGCGACCTGCGCACGGCAGCCATCTGCCGTGCGATCTGCACCGAGTACGCCATTGCCGCGGACAAGCCATGAATGCGCGCAGCGCGCCCCACCCCGAGGAACGAACGTGACATCCCCAGAAGGCGCGGGCCGCCTCGTCAAGGCGCCTGAGAACTTCCTGACCCGGGACGGCGTCTCCACCGTCTTCCGGCAGGCCCGCGACGGCCGTCGCGATTTCATCCGCGGCGCTTTCGCCACTGCACTGGCCGGCGCCGCAGCGCCGCTGGCCTTTGCGCAGCCGGCAACCCCTGCCGACGGCGACCCGGCGATCCTGGAGCTGCCGGAACACAGCAAGGCGCTCGGCCAGGGCGTAGCGACCGACGGCTACGGCAAGCCCTCGAAGTTCGAGGCGAACGTGCAGCGCCGGACCAGCCCGGGGCTGACGCAGACGGCGCAGGCCTCGGTGTCGTTCGCGCCGCTGCAGTCGCTCTTTGGCATCGTCACGCCGAGCGGCCTGCACTTCGAGCGCCATCATCAGGGCTGGTGGGACATCGACCCGTCGAAGCACCGCCTGATGGTCAACGCCTCCGGACCGGGACTGTTGAAGAAGTCAATGGTCCTCACCGTCGAGGAACTGATGCGGCTGCCGGCGGTGTCGCGCTTCCACTTCATCGAGTGCGGCGCCAACACCGGCATGGAATGGGGCAACGTCGCCGTGCCGACGGTCCAGTACACCCACGGCATGCTGAGCTGCAGCGAGTTCACCGGCGTGCCGCTGCGCACCGTGCTCGAGATGTGCGGCGCCGACTTCAAACGCGGCCGGTTCGTGCTGGCCGAAGGCGCCGACGGCTCGTCGATGACGCGCACGATTCCGATCGAGCTGATCATGAGCGGCGAGGTGCTGCTGGCCTACGGCCAGAACGGCGAGATGCTGCGGCCGGAACAGGGCTATCCACTGCGACTGGTGGTGCCCGGCGTGCAGGGCGTGAGCTGGGTCAAGTACCTGCGCCGCATCGAGCTCGGAGACATGCCGTACGGCACGAAGGACGAGACGATCCACTACGTCGACCTGATGCCCGGCGGTCAGCACCGCCAGTACAGCTCGATCCAGGAGGTCAAGAGCGTCGTCACCACGCCCTCGGGCGGACAGGTGCTGCTCGACCGCGGCTTCTACAACGTCTCCGGCCTCGCCTGGTCAGGGCGCGGACGCATCAAGCGGGTCGACATCTCGGTCGACGGCGGCCGCAACTGGCGCCAGGCGCGTCTCGAGACGCCGGTGCTGCCGAAATGCCTGACGCGCTTCAACGCCGACTGGACCTGGGACGGCAAGCCTGCCCTGGTGCAGAGCCGCGCCACCGACGAGACCGGCCAGGTCCAGGCCGGCTACGCGCAGACACGCGCCGTGCGCGGCACGCGCTCGATCTATCACAACAATTCAATCCAGACGTGGCTGGTGCAGGAAAGCGGGGAGGTCAAGAATGTCCAGCTTTCGTGAACTGGCGCTGACTGCCGCCCTCCTCGGACTCGTCGGCGGCGCCGCGGCGCAACGCACCGAATTCGCAGGCATCGGCCGCACCGCCACGCCGAAGGAAATCGCCGCCTGGGACATCGACGTGCGGCCGGACTTCAAGGGTCTGCCGCAGGGTTCCGGCTCGGTCGCGAAGGGCCAGGAAGTCTGGGAGGGCAAATGCTCCTCCTGCCACGGCATCTTCGGAGAGTCGGGCCAGGTGTTCAACCCGATCGTCGGCGGCACGACCAAGGAAGACGTCAAGACGGGTCGGGTCGCGCGCCTGAATGATCCCGCATACCCCGGCCGCACGACCCTGATGAAGGTCTCGACCGTCTCGACGCTGTGGGACTACATCCGCCGGGCGATGCCGTGGATGCAACCCAAGTCGCTGACGACGGACGAGGTCTACGCCGTCACCGCCTACATCCTCAATCTCGGCGGCGTGCTGCCCGACGACTACGTCATGTCGGATCGCAACATCGGCGAGGTCCAGAAGCTGCTGCCGAACCGCAACGGCATGACCACCCAGCACGCGCTGTGGCCCGGTACCGAGCTCGGTGGCGCAAAGAAGCCCGACGTGCAGGGTTCCAGCTGCATGAGCAATTGCCCGGTGGAGGCGAAGATCACGTCGTTCATGCCGGACAGCGCCCGCAACGCACACGGCAATCTCGCGCTCCAGAATCGCCCCGTCGGAGCCCAGCACGGCATCGACACCGGCGCCGGGACGAGCAACGGCAGCAGCGACGCCAAACCCGCTGCAAGCACGGCCGCTGCAACGCCGGCCGCGGTGCCGGGACGTGCCGCGAGCAGCGCGGCGGCGCCCGCGACGAACAAGCCGGCCACCACCGTCGACGCGGCCGCGGCGATCGCCCTGACGCAAAAGCACGCCTGCGTCGCCTGCCATGCCATGACGGGCAAGATCATCGGTCCGGCGTTCCAGGACGTGGCCAAGAAGTACGCTGGCCGTGCCGACGCCGCGGGCCATCTCGCCGCGAGAATCCGTTCGGGCGGCAGCGGCATCTGGGGCGCGATGCCGATGCCCCCCCAGAGCCTTCCCGAAGCCGATGCCCAGTCGATCGCGCGCTGGCTGGCCGCCGGCGCACCGCGCTGATGTCTGGTCCATACTCAGAAACCCCCGTCCCTCCCGATCAAAGGACCTCGCCATGAAAACTCGTCGTGCAGCCCTCCAGCAAGCCAGCGTCGCATCGCTGATGCTCGCCGCCGGCCTCTTTCCCGGCATCGCCTCGGCCCAGGCCGCCACCTACAACACCGCCGCCTTCGAGGTGAAGGACATGGGCGCGCTGATGAAGGCGCTCGGCGGCTCCGCACCCGCGGAAAGCAAGGACATCTCCGTCCAGGGCCCGGACATCGCCGAGAACGGCGCCGTGGTTCCGCTGGGTGCGGCGACGACACTCGCCGGCGTCAAGCGCATCCTCCTGCTGGTGGAGAAGAACCCCAGCATCATGGCGGCGATGTTCGAGCTCACCGATGCCGTCGAGCCGTCGATCTCGACGCGCGTGAAGATGGGGCAGTCGTCCAACGTCTACGCGGTGGCGATGATGAACGATGGTCGCGTGCTGTACGCGGCCAAGGAGATCAAGGTCACTCTTGGCGGCTGCGGCGGGTAACGGCTCGAGCCCACCCGACCTCACCCCCCTTTCACTTTCAAGGAGACAGACATGCCTGATCCGATGCGAATTCGCGCACAAGCTGCCGGCGACAAGGCCACCGTCCGCGTGCTGATGGGCCACGAGATGGAAACCGGCCTGCGCAAGGACTCGAGCGGGAAGGTGATCCCGGCCTGGTTCATCCAGCACGTCAGCGCCAAGCACAACGACAAGGTCGTGATGACCGCACAGTGGGGGCCGGCCGTCGCCAAGAACCCCTTCCTGCAATTCGTCGTGCGCGGCGCCAAGGCCGGCGACAAGGTCGCCATCACCTGGGTCGACAACAAGGGCGAGACCCGGACCGACGAAGCCGTCGTGACCTGAGCGAAGCCGGCGCAGCATCGCTGCCGGCCACGTCAACCACCCGCACTGGAGGAGAACCGATGATCCACGCTACCGCGAGGCTGTGCCTGGGCCTGCTGGCTGCTGCTGCCACGGCACCGGCGATGTCGCAGCCGAAGAGTGCCGCCGAAGGCATCGCCGAATATCGCGCGCTGCTCGCCGATGGAAATCCCGCCGACCTGTACGAAGTCAAGGGCGAAGGACTCTGGAAACAGAAGCGCGGCTCGAAGCAGGCCAGCCTGGAGCGCTGCGACCTCGGCAAGGGTCCCGGCGTGATCAAGGGCGCGTTCGTCGAGTTGCCCCGCTACTTCGCCGACACCGGCCGCATGCAGGATCTCGAATCCCGGCTGCTCACGTGCATGGAGACCCTGCAGGGCTTCGATGCCGCGAAGATCGCCGCGACACCCTTCGGCCATGGCGAGCAGGAAACGCTGGAGTCCCTGGTGGCTTACATCGCGGCCGAATCTCGCGGCATGAAGTTCAACCTGCCGCAGTCGCATCCCGAGGAACGCAAGTTCTACGCAGCCGGCAAGCAGCTGTTCTTCTACCGTGCGGGCCCCTACGATTTCTCCTGCGCCAGTTGCCACGGCGCCGACGACAAGCGCATCCGCCTGCAGGATCTGCCGAACCTCACCAAGAACGAGAGCGCGGGTGCCGCCTTCGGCGCCTGGCCGGCCTACCGTGTCTCGGGCGGCGAGCTGTGGAGCATGCAGCGACGCCTGAACGACTGCTACCGGCAGCAGCGCTTCCCGTATCCCGGTTTCGGCTCCGACGCCACCATCGCGCTGTCGACCTACATGGGCGTGACCGGACGCGGCGTCGCGTCGATCGCCCCGGCCCTCAAGCGCTAAGGAGACCCGCATGAACCTGCCATTCCGCTCCCTGGCGATGTTCGGCGCGACCGTCCTGGCCGCCTGCAGCACAGCCCCCAGCACGCCCTCGAACGCCGAAGCCGAGGCCCTCGCCAAGCAGATGCTGAAGAGTTCATTCAGCACCTACCGCAGTGCCAATGTCGATCGGCTCCAGCAGGACGAGTCCCAGGCACTCTGCTCGCAGCCGGGAACCCCCGACGCGGCGGTCGCCAAGCGGCTCGAGGCCGCAGCGCTCGCCAAGGTGCAGTGGCCAGCAAACGGCCAATATCTCGGCGACTGGCGTGAAGGCGAGAAGCTCGCGCAGAACGGCCGCGGCATGACGTGGAGCGATCCTGTCGGCTCTGCCAACGGGGGCAATTGCTACAACTGCCACCAGATCTCGAAGGCCGAGATCTCGTTCGGCACCATCGGACCGAGCCTCTACCACTACGGCCGGCTGCGCGGCGTTGCCAACCCGGCGGATCCTGCGTCCGCGGAGATCGTCCGCTACACGTGGGGCAAGATCTGGAATGCCAAGGCGTACAACGTCTGCTCGGAAATGCCGCGCTTCGGCCACGGCGGCTTGTTGAAGGAGCAGCAGATGCGCGACCTGATGGCGCTGCTGCTCGACCCAAAATCGCCGGTCAACCAGCCCTGAGAACGCGGCAAGGCGGGGATCCGTCCCCGCCTGCGCCGTCGCGACGATGAACCTTTCCAAGCGCGAGTTCCTGCAAGTCCTGGCATCGGCGTCGGTGGCCGGCATGGGACTCTCCCGTCATGCCCAGGCCGATGCCGCGACCGCCGAGCGCGGCCTCTACGACCTGCCGCGCTACGGCAACGTGTCGTTCCTGCACATGACCGACTGCCACGCGCAGTTGCTGCCGATCCACTTCCGCGAGCCCAGCGTCAACATCGGCATCGACTCGATGCGCGGCGAGTGGCCGCACCTGGTCGGCGAGAACCTGCTGCACCGTGCCGGCATCCCGAAGGGCAGCGCGGCAGCGCACGCCTTCACCTTCCTCGACTTCGAGACCGCGGCGCGTCGCTACGGCAAGGTCGGGGGCTTCGCGCACCTCAGCACGCTGGTGCAGCGCATGCGGGCCAGCCGGCCGGGAGCGCTGCTGCTGGACGGCGGGGACACCTGGCAGGGCTCGGCGACGTCGCTGTGGACGGCAGGCCAGGACATGGTCGATGCGGCCAAGCTGCTCGGCGTCGACGTGATGACGGGGCACTGGGAGTTCACCTACGGGCAGAAGCGCGTCCGCGAGATTGTCGACACCGAGTTCAAGGGAAAGATCGAGTTCGTTGCCCAGAACGTCAAGACCGCCGACTTCGGCGACCCGGTCTTCAAGCCTTACGTGATGCGCGAGATCAACGGCGTGCCGTGCGCCATCGTCGGCCAGGCCTTCCCCTACACGCCAATCGCCAACCCGCGCTACATGGTGCCCGACTGGACCTTCGGCATCCAGGACGACCACATGCAGACCGTAGTCGACGAAGCCCGCGCGAAGGGCGCGCAGGTGGTCATCCTGCTGTCGCACAACGGCATGGACGTCGACCTGAAGATGGCCTCCCGGGTGCGCGGCATCGATGCCATCCTCGGCGGCCATACCCACGACGGCGTGCCGGTGCCGGTGCTCGTCGCCAACGCCGGCGGCAAGACCATCGTCACCAACGCCGGCTCGAACGGCAAGTTCCTCGGCGTCCTCGACTTCGACGTCAAGAACGGCAAGGTCGCCGACTTCCGCTACACCCTGCTGCCGGTGTTCGCCAACGCGCTGCCGGCGGATCCGGCGATGCAGGCTCTGATCACCAAGGTCCGGGCCCCCTACGAGGCCAGGCTGTCCGAGAAGCTCGCGGTCAGCGAGGGCCTGCTCTACCGGCGCGGCAACTTCAACGGCAGCTGGGACCAGCTCATCGTCGACGCGCTGATGGAAGCGCAGGGCGCCGACATCGCCTTCTCGCCCGGGTTCCGCTGGGGCACGTCGCTGCTTCCGGGCGATGCGATCACGCGCGAACTGATGATGGACCAACTGGCGACGACCTACTCGTACGCCACCGTCACCGACATGACCGGCGAGACGATCAAGACGATTCTCGAGGACGTCGCCGACAACCTCTTCAACCCCGATCCCTATTACCAGCAGGGCGGCGACATGGTCCGCGTCGGCGGCCTCACCTACGCCTGCGCTCCGACCGAGACCATGGGCCGGCGCATCCAGGACATGCGCCTGGGCGGCAAGCCCATCGAAGCCGGCAAGACCTACAAGGTCGCAGGCTGGGCCCCCGTCGCCGAGGAGGCAAAGAGCGCCGGCAACAAGATGGTCTGGGACGTGGTCGAGTCGTGGCTCAAGACGCACGCGCACGTCGCCCCCCGTCGCATCAACACGCCACGCCTGATCGGCATGGAAGGCAACCCGGGCATCGCCTGAATCCAGCACGCAAGGAGACGTTCATGAAGAAGATTCGCACATGGCTCGCCGCCGCCATCCTCGCGGTCTCCGCAGGCGCCGCGCTGGCGCAGGACCAGGTGGTCTACCACGTCAACGACGCCAAGACCCAGGCCCTCTCCGCACTGCGCAACATCCGCAACCAGCTCGACACCGAACCGAAGACCGAGATCACCGTCGTCACCCACGCCCAGGGCGTCGACTTCCTGATGGAAGGCGCCAAGGACACGAATGGCGCGCTGTACGCGGCGACCGTTTCGGCGCTGGTGAATCGCGGCGTGAAGTTCGAGATCTGCGAGATCACGCTGGCCAACCGGAACCTCAAGAAGGACCAGTTCATCATGGAGGCCGGCTTCACGCCGTCCGGCGTGGTCCGCATCACCAAACTGCAGAAGCAGGGCTATTCCTACCTGAAGCCCTGAGCCCGATTGCAGGTCCGGGAAATCGGGCAGGCACCCCACCGCGCCAAGACTCGGTTCTCATGACTTCAACGCTGGTCGACATCGGGCCGCCGCGCGTGGGGCGCACCTGGCGCATGCGGTGCATGCTGCCGCTGCCGTCACTGCTGGTACTCGTCTGGATGGCCGCCTTGCTGGCCATTGCCGGCACCGCGCACGCTGCCGGCCCCGCCTTCGCGGCGGACGTACCGATGACGGTGGTCCAGGTCGCGCCGCGCTGCTACTTCGTCCAGGGCCAGACGGCGCTCGGAACGCCCGCCAACCAGAACTTCATCTCGAACGCCGGCTTCGTCGTCACCGACACCTCGGTCGTCGTCATCGATGCGCTCGGTTCCCCGGCACTGGCGCAGCGGTTGCTCGAGAAGATCCGCAGCGTCACGCCGCTGCCGGTCAGCCACGTCATCCTGACGCATTACCACGCCGATCACGTCTACGGTCTGCAGACCTTCAAGGCCGCCGGAGCGACGATCGTCGCAAACCGCCTCTCCGAGGCCTATCTCAACTCCGAGACGGCGCGGCTGCGCCTGGAGGCAAGCCGCACCGATCTGGCGCCATGGATCGACGCCGACACGAAGCTGGTGCCGGCCGACCGCTGGCTCGACGGCGACACCGACCTCGTCATCGGCGGCGTGCGTTTCGAGCTTCGCGCGGTCGGACCCGCGCACACTCCAGAAGACGAGGTCATCTACCTGCCGCAGCAACGCGTGCTCTATGCCGGCGACATCGTCTTTCGCGAGCGCATCCCGTTCGTCGGCCAGGCCGACAGCCGTCACTGGATCGCGGCGCTCGACCAGTTGCTGCGCTTCGACGTCGACGTCATCGTCGCCGGCCACGGCCCACCCTCCCCGCATCCGCGCGACGACATGGCGCTGACCCGCGACTACCTCACCTATCTGCGCAAGGCCATGGGCGAAGCGGCGCACAACCTCGAACCGTTCGAGGATGCCTATCGCAAGGCCGACTGGTCTCGCTTCGAGAAGCTGCCGCTGTTCGGCCCGGCGAACCGCATGAACGCCTACAACACCTACCTGCTGATGGAGCAGGAGTGACAGGCCAGCCGCGCCGCTAAGCGCAGTGCCGGCCCGCCGCTGTGCGGTTGCATGCAGTTCGGCGCACCAGGGCGTTTTGCGTTCGCTGTATTCACCAC
>JBBQCD010000005.1:0-104065 GCA_038318385.1 Burkholderiales bacterium
TTGCCGTTGCTGCCTTGTCCAGCTGCGACCTGGGCCTGACCGTAGAAACCACCCAGGTTCGGCGGCAGGAAGTAGCCGATCGAGTTGTTGGTACGGGCGATCGTGGTAGCGCCGCTGCCCAGCGAGCTGATCAGGTTCAGGCCTTGGCCCAGACCGTTCGCGCCGTTGACGTCGAAGAACACCGTGTTCCAGAACGACGGATCGTAGTCACGGCCCAGGCGCAGTTCGCCCATCGGGTTGATCAGGCTGACAGTCGAACGACGGTTGAAGAGTTGGCCGCTCGGCGTGTCGGTGTTGCTGACGCTGCCGCTGCCGCCGCCGGCGTAGCCGGTGGCGTTGTTCATGCCCGCTTCGAGCCAGAACCCGGCCTTCAGGCCGCCGCCCATGTCTTCGACGCCGCGGAAGCCGAGGCGGTTGCTGTTCAGCTGGTTGCTGGCCAGATACTGCCCGTGGGCGGTCCCGTTCTTAATGTCGTTGGCGCTCAGATCGACCACGCCCCAGATCGTGACGGACGATTGGGCCGAGGCTGCACCGGCAAATGCGCCGAGGACGGCGAGAGCGAGCAGAGATTTTTTCATTGCAACTATCTCCTAGGTTGAACAAGAGGTCCCGATCTCGAACACCCGCTTGGGCAGATCAGGCGCAACCCCCTCAGCGGAAGTTGTGCGTATTGCACCAGACGCGGACTGCCCTGCAAAGCGCCACCGAGCAAAAAAAGGGTTTATGTTGTCTTGGCACAACGAGGTTTTTGCCTCTGAGAAGTCCCCTGTCCGAGGGCCTGACGCCCGGTCTCTGCACGCACCCCATTGCGATATTCTCGACGCAGGAGAATCCCCCGCATGAGTTCCGTCGACCGTCTGATCATCGCTGCCGACACGGCCCTGCGCGCATTGACCGGGGCCGACCATGCAGCCCGGGCGCTGCCGCAGCCGGCGGCAGCCGCCGACCCGCTCGACCCCGATCAGAAGCGTCTGGCGGGAGCCCTGATGCGCGTGAACCACGTCGGCGAAATCTGCGCGCAGGCGCTGTACAGCGCGCAGGCGCTGACGACCGCCAGCCCCGCTCTGCGCAACCAGTTCGAGAAGGCTGCGCGAGAGGAGACCGATCACCTGGTCTGGACTCGCCAACGCCTGAAGGACCTCGATGCCCGTCCCAGCCTGCTCAACCCCCTCTGGTACGCCGGCTCGTTCGTCATAGGACTGTTGGCGGGACGCGCAGGAGACGCCGTCAGCCTCGGGTTCGTCGTCGAGACCGAACGCCAGGTCGAGCAGCATCTCGAGAGCCACCTCGACCGTCTGCCGGCGGGCGATACGCAGTCACGCGCGGTGGTCGAGCAGATGAAGCGCGACGAGGCCCGTCATGGAGCGACGGCGCAGGATGCCGGTGCCGCGACCATGCCGACGCCAGCGCGTTGGGCGATGCGCATGGCAGCCCGGGTGATGACGACGATCGCGCACAGGATCTGACCTCGAGCTTCGCCTGGCGAAACTCGGCGGCCCTGAAGCTCCGGCCTCACGAACGTCGACGCTGGTTTTCTCAAGCGGCGAACGTCGACGCTGGTCTTCTACGGCGGCGAACGTCGACGCTGGTCGTCTCAGGCCTCGCGAACGTCGACACTGGTCGTGATCGCGGCCGTCTTGCCGAGCATGATGCTCGCCGAACAGTATTTCTCGTGCGACAACTGCACCGCCCGTTCGACCGCCGCGCGCGCGAGGCCGATGCCGGTGACGACGAAATTCATGTGGATCTTGGTGAACACCTTCGGATCCTCGAGCGCGCGTTCCGAGGTGATCTCGACGCGGCAAGCGCGCACATCGTGGCGACCGCGCTTGAGGATGAGCACCACGTCATAGGCGGTGCAGCCACCGGTGCCCGCCAGCACGGTCTCCATCGGACGCGGCGCGAGGTTCCTGCCGCCGCCATCCGCAGCCCCGTCCATCACGATGACGTGACCGCTCGCGGTCTCCGCGGCGAAAGCCATGCCGCTGCCCGGGAGCCAATCAATAGTGCACTGCATCATCCGACCCCGAATCCGCGCCTCCGGGGTGGCGACGCCGCAGCCCGATTGTGCCCGCTCCACCCGGCAGACACCGACCTCGCGGCCGACATCGCCGGTCATATTGCAGCGCAACAAAAAAGGCTCTACACTGATCTTGTAGAGCGTTGCCGCGAACCGCTGCACACACCCGTTCTCCGGGCCTCGACCGATTGTCTCCTCCACCTCCTCCATTGGTGGATTCAGCCCAGGGCCGCAACGCCCTGGGCTTTTTTCTGCACCCGTCCCCGGCGCCGTCGCGACATCACCCGCATATGATGCAGCGCCGCAAACACGCGGTTCTCGAAACACCCATGGTCGCCCCGAAGCCTCGATCACCTGCCTCCTCGGCTGCGGCACGCCGCGGCCCGCTGCAGCTCGCCGACTACCTGCAGAAGATCCTCACGGCGCGGGTCTACGACGTCGCGATCGAATCCGCTCTCGAACCGGCACCCGCGCTGTCGGCGCGCATCGGCAACAGGGTGCTGCTCAAGCGCGAGGACACGCAGCCCGTCTTCAGCTTCAAGTTGCGAGGTGCGTACAACAAGATGGCCCACCTCGAAGCCGCCCAGCTCAGCCGCGGGGTAATCTGCGCCTCGGCCGGGAACCATGCGCAAGGGGTCGCGCTGGCCGCCAATCGACTCGGCTGCAAGGCGGTCGTGGTGATGCCGGTGACCACCCCCAGCGTGAAGATCGATGCCGTGCGTGCACTCGGCGGTGAAGTCGTCCTGCACGGCGACAGCTACTCCGACGCCTACGTGCATGCCTCCGCCCTGCAGTCCGAGCAGGGCCTGACCTTCGTCCACCCCTTCGACGATCCGGACGTCATCGCCGGCCAGGGAACCATCGCGATGGAGATCCTGCGCCAGCATCAGGAGCCGATCGACGCGATCTTCGTGGCCATCGGGGGCGGCGGGCTGATCTCGGGGATCGGCGCTTACATCAAGGCCGTACGACCGGAGATCAAGGTCATCGGCGTGCAGATGAACGACTCCGACGCGATGCTGCAGTCCGTTCGCGCCGGCCGGCGCGTGCAGCTCGAAGACGTCGGGCTCTTCTCCGACGGCACGGCCGTCAAGCTGGTGGGCGAGGAGACGTTCCGGCTCGCTCGCCAGGTGGTCGACGACTTCGTCGTTGTCGACACCGATGCCGCCTGCGCTGCCATCAAGGACGTGTTCCAGGACACTCGCAGCATCCTCGAGCCGGCCGGGGCTCTCGGCGTGGCGGCCATCAAGCAGTACGCGGCCCAGCACGGCACGCACGGCAAGACCTATGTCGCCATCACCTGCGGCGCCAACATGAACTTCGACCGGCTGCGCTTCGTCGCCGAGCGGGCGGAAGTCGGAGAGGAGCGCGAGGCCCTCTACGCGGTCACCATCCCCGAAGAACGCGGCAGCTTCCGTCGTTTCTGCGAACTGCTCGGGCCCCGCGCGGTCACCGAGTTCAACTACCGGATCGCCGACGCCCACATCGCCCATGTCTTCGTCGGCATCGCCACGATCGACCGCGGCGAGTCGCGCACCATCGCCGCAGCCTTCGTTCGACACGGCTTCCCGACGCTCGACCTGACCGACGACGAGCTCGCCAAGCAGCACGTGCGCCACATGGTTGGCGGTCGCAGCTCGCTGGCCGAGAACGAGCGCCTCTACCGCTTCATCTTTCCCGAGCGCCCGGGCGCTCTGATGCGCTTCCTGTCGAGCATGCCGGCAGGCTGGAACATCAGCCTGTTCCACTATCGTAACCAGGGGGCCGACTACGGTCGCATCCTGGTCGGGATCCAGGTGCCGAGCGCCGACCAGGCAACATTCGGCGAGTTCCTGCACGGCCTGGACTACCCCTGCCAGGACGAGACCGACAATCCCGTCTACCGCCTCTTTCTCGGCTGACTGCCGTCACGCGATGCAAATCGAACGACCGCTGATCGCTTCCGTCGCCAATCCGATGCTGGAGGCAGCGCTGTGGCAAAAGCTCAAGCGTCGCAGCGACACCACCGGCAGCCTCGGCGAGCTCGAACCGCTGGCAGTCCAGCTCGGCCTCATGCAGAACTCGCTGAAGCCTGCCTTCGAGGCGCCGCAGATCATGATCTTCGCCGCCGACCATGGCCTTGCGGTCGACGGCGTCGGCGCATCCGAACGCCATTCGACGACCGAGGTCGTCCATCATCTGCTGACATCGCAGATGCCACTGGCGGTGTTCGCGCGGATCCAGGGGCTCGCCCTGTCGGTCGTCGACTGCGGCGTCGCCGAAGCAATCCCGCCGCATGCCCGGCTGCTCGCCCGCAAGATCGCCCATGGCACCCGCAACGCCCGGGGCGGCCCGGCCATGTCACACGACCAGGTACTCGCCGCGGTGCGTGCCGGGATGGAACTGGCTGAAACCCTGCCGGGCAATGTCCGCGCGTGCGCCGGCGTCGGAGTCGGCTCCCACGCCAGCGCCGCGCTGGTGCTGTCCCGGCTGAGCGGGGCCGAGCTTGCCGACCTGGTCGAGCCGCCAGACAACGCTCCTGTCGAGGACTTCCAGCATCTGCTCGCGGTCCTGCACAGTTCGCAGACGCGCCACAAGGATGCGATCGATCCACTGGTCGTGCTCGCCGCGTTCGGCGGCTTCGAGATGGCCATGATGGTCGGCCTGATGCTCGGCGCGGCCGCTCGACGCCACCTGATCCTCGTCGACGGCATGCCCGCCTGCGCCGCCCTCATGGTGGCCTCGCGCATCGCCCCGGCGGTCACCGACTACTGCATCCACTGCCGCAGCCATGGCCACCCCGGCCTCGACCAGACGCTGGCGCTCTTCAACACCAGCGCCCTGCTAGAGCTGGGTATCGACAGCACCGACGGGACGGGATCGGCTCTGGCGTGGCCGTTGGTGCGCAGCGCCGCGGCGCTGCTGACCGAGGTCGCCGACGGCGAGGAACCGGGTCCCACGCACCCTGGCGCCCTCGACAGCCGCCACTGAGCGACAGCCCCCGCGCCGGCGGCGCTATTGCGTCAGGCCACCGCCCTGCTGCAAGCTGCCGCTCGGCGGCGGCGCCATGGCGGGTGCGATCCCCGCGGGCGTGGCCACCGGCGGCGCGATCGGTAGCGGCGGCGGCGGGATCTGCACGGCAGAGGGTGCTCCCGGCGGCGGCAGCGTCCCGGTGGCCGGCGCTGCCAGCGGCGGAATTTCCAGCAGCACGGTCTGGCCGCCCCCGGGCGAGCCGATCGATGCCGTGCGCAGGCTCACCGCCCGCAGGACGAGGTCGGCATCGACATGGGCACCGACGGCAAAGGCCCGCGCCGGCTTGCCATCGACCGCGATGAGGGCGAGGCCACCATGGCCGGGACCCTCGGTACGGCTGTTGTGGCGCGGCGCCATGACGCCGAGCAGTCGAAAGCGCGACGCTTCCTGGGGGGCCGGGGCAGCCGCGCTCGCCTCGGCCGGTCGCGCGCCGAGGAGGCGCGTGAGATCGGTGCGAGCGGCGGCTCCCGCGCCGGCGATCGCGTGCACCGGCACATCTGCCGGGTGAACGGCCAGGCGCAGCCCCCAGAAGACGGCGGTGGCCGTAACCAGGGCCCAGATCACGAATGCCGACAGGCGCGAAAGCATCCGGCGATTATCATTCACCGCCCTTCCCCAGAGCCGGCCGTTTGCCGGCACAAATTCGCCATGCAGCCGTCGTCGAAACCCGAACTGCGCCGCGCCCGCGGCTTCACGCTGATCGAGCTGATGGTCGTGCTGGTGATCATCGGCGTGCTGGCGGCGCTGATCGTCCCGAACGTCCTTGACCGGGCCGACGACGCCCGCGTCACCGCCGCCCGCACCGACGTCAACAACCTGATGCAGGCGGTCAAGCTCTACAAGCTCGACAACCAGCGCTACCCGACCTCCGAGCAGGGCCTGCAATCGCTCGTCGCCAAGCCGACCGTCGGCCCCATTCCGCCGAACTGGAAGCCCTACCTCGACAAGCTGCCGAACGATCCCTGGGGCCACTCCTACCAGTTCGCCAATCCCGGCCTCAAGGGCGAGATCGACGTCTACAGCTTCGGCGCCGATGGCGTGATCGGTGGCGAAGGCAAGAATGCCGAGATCGGTTCCTGGCAATAGCGGCCCCCGCGGGGCGCGCGGATTCACGCTGATCGAGTTGATGATCGTGGTGGTGCTGATCGCCGTGGCGAGTTCAGTGGCCAGCCTGGCGTTGCGCGACCCCGCCTCGACGATGCTCGAGCGCGAAGGTGCCCGCCTTGCGGCGCTGCTCGAGGCGGCCCGGGCCGAGGCGCGTGCTTCCGGCCTGCCGGCCTACTGGGAGCCGCGATCTGCGGACGTGCCCGGATTCCGTTTCGTCGGCCTGCCACCGTCCGAGGAACTGCCGACGCGCTGGCTCGAGAGCGGCGTATCGGCCGAAGTCGTCGGTGCCCGGGCGGTGACCCTCGGCCCCGAACCGCTGATTCCCGCGCAGAGCATCGTGCTGCGGCTGCGCGAGCAGCGCCTGACGCTGTCGACCGACGGCCTCGGGCCGTTCGTCGTCTCCGGAGAAGCGGGATCGACACCCCGAGAATGAAGCCCGCCGCGCGGGGCTTCACCCTGATCGAGGTCATGGTCGCCCTGGCGATCGTCGCGATCACGCTGGGTGCGGGCATCCGCGCCGCCGGCTCGCTCACCGGCAACACGCAGCGGCTGGCGGATCTGACCGCAGCGCAGTGGTGCGCCGACAACCGCCTGACGGGGCTGAAGCTGGCCCATATCTACCCCGACGTGGGCGACGGCGCGTTCACCTGCGAACAGCTGGGACGGACCTACGCCGGGCGCCAGATCGTCCGGCCGACGCCGAACCCGAACTTCCGCCGGGTCGATGCGCAGGTTGCAGACGAAAACGGCAACCCGATCGTGACCCTCTCCACCATCCTCGGCCGATGAAACGCGCGGCCCTCGGCTTCACCCTGATCGAGGTCCTGGTTGCGATGACCGTGATGGCGGTCATGGCGATGATGGCCTGGCAGGGGGTCGACGGCATCGTCCGCGCCCGCGACGCCAGCCAGGGCCGGCTCGAGCAGACGCTGCGCCTGGACAGCGTGGTCGCGCAATGGGAGCAGGACCTGGCCTCGATCCAGGAGTCGACCGCGGTCCCGGGACTGCTCTGCGACGGCTCGACGGTGCGCCTGACGCGACGGGCCGAAGGCGGCCTGCAGGTCGTGGCCTGGGCCCTGCGGCCCGGCGCCACCGACTTCATCTGGTGGCGCTGGGCCAGCCCGGCCGTCACCACCGTCGGCGAGCTGCAGGAACAGTGGTTGCGCACCCAGCAACTGCAGGGCGGCGAGACCGGCCAGCTGCGCACGCTCACAGGGCTCAGCAGCTGGCAGGTCTATTTTTTCCAGGGCAACGCCTGGAGCAACTGCCAGTCGACCGGGAACCTCGCGGCAGTCGCCGCGGGGGCGAGCGCCCCACCTCGCCAGGCCTTGCCGTCGGGCGTGCGGATCGTGCTGGCGTTCGCGCCCGGCAGCGGCCAGAGCGGCAGCCTCGTTCGCGACTCCCTGCTCGGGCCTTGACCGTGACCCGTCCCCCCGTGCGCCCCTGTCGACGCCAGCGCGGCGCCGCCCTGCTGACGGCGATGATCATCGTCACGCTGGTGGCGACCCTGGCGGCGTCGATGGTCTGGCAGCAATGGCGCGCCGTCCAGGTCGAGAGCGCCGAACGCGCCCGCGCCCAGTCGGCATGGATCCTCGCCGGCGCCCTCGACTGGGCCCGCCTCATCTTGAAGGAAGATGCCCGCAACGGTGGCGCCGACCACCTCGGCGAACCCTGGGCGGTGCCGCTGGCCGAGGCCCGCCTGTCGACTTTCCTCGCCGCCGACAAGAACGCCACCGACGACGCGCCGGAGGCCTTCCTGTCGGGCGCGATCACCGACGCGCAGGCGCGCTTCAACCTGACCAACCTCGTCGCCGGCGGCAAGATCGATCCGCTCGAACTGGCCGCCTTCGGGCGCCTGTGCGAAACGATCGCGGTTTCCTCCGACGTCGCCGGCCGGATCGCCGGCGGGCTCCTGGCCGCGAGCAACGGAACCGACCCGGGCGCGCCGCTCTCGCCACGTTCGGCGGATCAATTGACATGGCTGGGCATCGACCCGCAGTCCGTGCGCATGTTGCAGCCCTACGTCGTGATGCTGCCGCGCGCCATGCCGATCAATGTCAACACCGCGGCGCGGGAGGTCCTGGTCGCGGCCATGAAGATCGACCTGGCCACCGCCGAACGCCTCGTCCAGCTGCGTCAGCGCACGCCGTTCAAGAATCTCGAGCAGATCAAGCGCGAGGTTCCGACCCTCGAGGAGACGGTACAGAAGGACCTCGCCGTCATGTCGTTCTTCTTCGAGGTCCGCGGACGGCTGCGCCTGGGCGATCGCGTCCTCGAGCAGCGCAGCCTGATCGAGCGGCGTGGGCTGGAGACACTGGTCCTGCGCCGGGAGCAAATCTCCAGCCGCGACCAGCCGAACTCCTGAAAGCCGCGAAAAACGAGAACCAATGCTGCCATCGGGCTACAACAACAAGACGTAAGTCATTGATTGGCGTGGGTTTCCGGGTCCCGGAAACCTACAATGCCGAAGCCCCAATTCACGCTTTTTCATGTCGACCCTCGTTGTCTGCATCCCCGCCCGGCGGCGCCTGCGTGCGCTCGGCCCGGACGCTCCGCATGTCGAGTCGGACCGCATTCCGGGTGAGTACGACTATGTCGTCTCGCCGGACGGTCTCGAGGTCGAGACCGTCGGTCGCTGTGCGGCGTCGTTGCTGCCGCGGGCGGCGACCGTCGTGGCCGTCCTTGCCGACACCGACGTCAGCTGGCACCGCCTGGCGCTGCCGCGCGCGCCGTCAGCCCGACTGCGTGCCGCGCTGACGGGCATGCTGGAGGAGGCTTTGCTGGAGGATGCCGAAGCCGTCCATCTCGCCCTGGCGCCCGGAGCGACCGCCGGACAGCCCACATGGGTCGCGGCGGTCGAGCGGCAATGGTTGCGCAACGAGCTCGGCGCGCTGCAGCGCGCCCGCGTCTTCGTCGATCGGGTCGTGCCGATGGTCTGGCCGGACGACCCGCCGATCGGACACTTCTCCCCGCTCGAAGGGGCCGAGCCGGGCTCGCCCGGCGCGGTGGCGCTGACCTGGGCCCACATCGACGGGGTGGCGACCATGCGCTTGCAGGGCGGGCTCGCCCGGGCGCTGGTGCCGATGCCGCCGCCGCCGACCACACGCTGGAGCGCGGCGCCGGCCGCGGCGGCTGCCGCCGAACAATGGCTCGGCGCGCCGGTCAACGTCATGCCGCTCGAGCACCGGTTGCTGCAGGCCGCGCGCAGCCTCTGGAACCTGCGCCAGTTCGACCTCGCGCCGCGCACCCGGGGTGCGCGGGCGGTCCGCGATTCGGTGCGCCGCCTCCTCAGCCCCGCCTGGCGGCCGCTGCGAATCGGCGTCGTCGCCGTCGCCGTCGCCCAGGTCGTGGGGCTCAATCTCTGGGCCTGGCAGCAGCGGGGCGCGATCGAATCGCGAAGGGCGGCGCTGCAGAGCCTCGTCAAGACCAACTTTCCGCGCGCCAGCGAACTCGACATCCAGCGCGATGCCGCCGCCGTGATGCAACGCGAGACCCAGGCCCTGCGCACCCTCGCGGGCAAGGCCGGATCCAACGACCTGGAACCGATGCTGCTGGCGGCTGCGGCGGCCTGGCCGGCGGAGAGGCCGGTCGAGAACTTCCGCTACGAGCCCGGCCGGCTCGTCCTCGCCGCAACCGGCTGGACCGATGCGCAGGTCGAGGCCTTTCGCGGCCTGCTGCGTCCCGGTGGCTGGCAGGTCGAGGCCAGCGAGGGCCGGCTGACGCTGTCGCGCGCACGCGCCGCCGCGACATGAGCACCGACGCCTTGCAAGCCTCCGGCGACGCCGCGCCGAATCTCGGCCAGCAGGCGCGTGCGTTCTGGCGCAGCCGCGCACCGCGCGAGCGTCAGGCGCTCGGCGTCGGGCTGATCGCGGTCGCCGCCGTGCTCGCATGGATCGTCCTGGTGCAGCCGGCGTGGCGCACCGTGCGCGACGCGCCGGTGCAACTCGACCGGCTCGACCGGGAGATCCAGCAGATCCAGTCGACGGCCGAGGAAGTGCGCGCCTTGCGCGCGATCGCCCCGGTGTCGCTGACACAGGCGACGGCAGCGCTGAAAGCGGCCACCGACCGCCTCGGAGATCGCGCCCGTCTGACGCTGCAGGGTGAGCGCGCGACCGCGACATTCACCGGCGTCGCCGCCGAAGACCTGGCGAGTTGGCTCAACGAGGCGCGCAGCGCCGCCCGTGCCCGACCGACCGAGGCGAGCCTCGCCCGCGTCGCCCAGGGCTACAGCGGCACGGTCAGCGTCACCCTCGGGGGGGTCCCATGATCCTCGGCCGCCGCAAGCGCCCGCTGTGGAACCCGACGGTCGCCTCGACGCATTGGGGCGAGTCGACGTTCGCCGAGCAGGCCTGGGACAAGTCACGGGGCGCCGGCGTGCGCTGGGCCATCGCCGGCGCAATCGTCGGACTGCTGGTCGCCTTCATCGCCTTCGCACCGGCTGTCTGGCTGGCCGACTGGGTCGCGACCCAGACCGAGCAGAAGGTGTTGCTGGCGAACGCGCGCGGAACCATCTGGTCCGGCAGCGCCGAATTGATCCTCACCGGCGGGCGCGACAGCCGCGACGCCAGTGCCCTGCCCGGGCGTCTGGAATGGTCGCTGGTGCCCACCGGCCTCGGCTTCGAGCTCCGCGCCCGCCATGAATGCTGCCTCAACGGTACGGTGACCGCGCGTGTGCGCCCCGGCCTGGGCCGCATCAGCGCGACCTTGAACCCTCCCCCCGGCGGCTGGGTCGGCCAGTGGCCCAGCGCCTGGCTCGGCGGCCTAGGAACGCCGTGGAACACGATGCAGCTCGGCGGCACCGTACGCGTCGTCACGCCGGGCCTGAGCATCGAGTCGGTGCAGGGGCGCTGGCGCCTCGACGGCAGCGCCGACATCGAACTCCTCAACGTCTCCTCGCGCGTCACCACGCTCGAGACCCTCGGCAGCTACCGCCTCACCCTGGCCGGTGGTGGCGAGAACGGCCCGACACGGCTGACGCTGTCGACGCAGGACGGGCCGCTGCAACTCACCGGCAGCGGCACCTGGGGCCCCGGCGGCGTGCGCTTTCGAGGCGAGGCCCGTTCGGCCGCTGTCGACGAAGCGGCGCTGTCGAACCTGCTGAACATCATCGGGCGGCGCGATGGCGCCAAGTCCGTCATTTCGATCGGATGAGCATGAAGCCACGCGCCCCCTTTCCTCCTGTCGCGCGAGCCCTGCGGAAGACCGTGGCGTCGACGCTGGCCGTCGCCCTCGCCGCATCGACGCTGCTGCCGGCTCCGGCGGTCCAGGCCCAGGCCCGCAATGCCAAGGCCCGCAGCGCGGACGCGGTCACGCTGAACTTCGTCAACGCCGACATCGAGGGCGTGGCGCGAGCGATGGGTGCGATCCTCAAGCAGCAGTTCGTCGTCGACCCGCGCGTGCGCGGCAACATCACGCTGTACAGCGAGGAGCCGCTGACCCCGCGCGAGGCGTATCGAAGCTTCCTCGCGGCGCTGCGCGGCCTGGGCTTCGCGGTCGTCGAGGTCGGTGGACTGCAGAAGATCGTGCCGGAAGCCGATGCCAAGCTGCAGACGGGAACGGTCTCGGTCGGCGAGGTCTCGCGCCGCGGCGACCAGATCATCACGCAGATCTTCAAGCTGTCTTACGAGAACGCGAACAACCTCGTGCCGGTGCTGCGTCCGCTGATCAGCCCGAACAACACGATCAACGCCAACCCGAGCAGCAACTCGCTCGTCATCACCGACTACGCCGACAACCTGCAGCGCCTCGGCAAGATCATCGCCGCGATGGACACGCCTTCAGGCGGCGACGTCGAGGTGGTGCCGTTGCAGTACGCAGTCGCGGCGGACGTCGCGGCGCTGGTCCAGAGGTTGACCGACAGTGCCGGCGCGACTCCCGGGGTGCCCGGGGTCCCGGGCGGCGGCGCCGCGCCGTCCATCCTTGTCGACGCGCGCAGCAACTCGCTGATCGTGCGCACGCCGAACGCCGCGCGCATGGCCGGCGTCCGCGCCCTGATCGGCAAGCTCGACCAGCCGCTGCAAGGCTCCAGCGCGGTCGGCAACATCTGGGTCGTGCACCTGAAAAATGCCGACGCGACGCGGCTCGCCGCGGTCCTGCGGGCAGCGTTCGCTTCGGCCGCCGGGCCGTCGACAGGCGGCGGGGGTGGCGGCACCTTGGCGAACCCGGGCCTGACCCAGACGGCCACGGCGCCGGGAGCCAATGCCGCCGGTGCACCGACGGCGGCCACCGCGCCGATCAATCCGGCCGCCGCGCCCTCGACAGGCGGCTTCATCCAGGCCGATCCGGCGACGAATTCGCTCGTCATCACCGCGCCCGAACCGCTCTACCGCCAGGTGCGGGCGATGATCGACCAGCTCGACTCGCGCCGTGCCCAGGTCTACATCGAGAGCATGATCGTCGAGGTCTCGGGCGACAACGCCGCCGACTTCGGCTTCCAGTGGCAGGGGCTGCTCGGCAAGAAGGGCGACACCGTCATTCCGATAGGCGGCACCAACTTCAACACCGGCGGCAGCTCCGGCAACAACATCATCGGCCTGACCGGCGGACTCGTCGGCGGCACCGCCGCCGCGGCGGCGGCCGCCGCGGGCATATCCGAAGGGCTGAACGTGGGCATCATCCGCAACTACGGCGGGATCTACAGCCTGGCCGCGATCGCGCGCCTGCTGCAGAGCCAGACCAACACCAACATCGTCTCCACGCCGAACCTCATCACGCTCGACAACGAGGAGGCCAAGATCATCGTCGGCAGCAACGTCCCGTTCGTCACCGGACAGTTCACCAACACCGGCACGGCGACGACGAGCCCGTTCCAGACGATCGAGCGCAAGGACGTCGGCATCACGCTGCGGATCAAGCCGCAGATTGGCGAGAACGGCGTCGTCCGCATGACCATCTTCCAGGAGTCGTCGAGCCTGTCGGACAAGGTCGCGCCAGGAACGTCGAACGCCGGGCCGTCGACGAACAAGCGCTCGATCGAATCGAACGTCGTCGTCGACGACGGTCAGATCATCGTCCTCGGCGGGCTGATCGAGGACCGCTACAACGAGAACAAGTCGAAGGTGCCGCTACTCGGCGACCTGCCGTACGTCGGCGGCCTCTTCCGCAGCGAGAGCCGTACCAAGACCCGCACCAACCTGATGGTCTTCCTGCGGCCGGTGGTGATGCGCGACGCGGAAAGCACCAACAAGCTCTCGCTCGACCGCTACGAACTCATCCGTGCCCAGCAGAAGGACAGCCAGCCGATACCGAGCGTGGTCGTGCCGATCAACGACGCGCCGGTGATTCCGCCGCTGCAGCTGCCGCTCGTGATCTCCCCGCCAACGCGGCCGCCAGAGGTCGCCCCGGCGCCGCTCGCGGTCCCGCCGAGCTCACCCGGTACCGACCCCAATCCGCTCGCCCGTCCGCCGGTCACCCGACCCTACGTGAACTGACCGCGAGGCGACCATGGGCGCGCGCCACCCCCTTCCCTACGCCTACGCCAAGGCGCACACGCTGCTGCTCGAGGACGACGGCACGCAACTCGTGCTGTGGGCGCCCGAGGACATCAGCCTGACGGCGCTGAGCGAGGTGCTGCGGCTCTACGAGGTCGATGCCCTCGAACGCGAGTCGGCGACGACGCTCGCCGATCGCATCTCGGCGGTCTATGCCGGCGGCGAGTCGAGCGCTGCGGTGGTCATCGGCGAGGTCGAGAGCGCTGTCGACCTGTCGCGCATGATGCAAGAGCTGCCGGCGATCGAGGACCTCCTCGAAGCCTCCAACGACGCGCCGATCATCCGCATGCTGAACGCCCTGCTGACGCAGGCCGCCAAGGACGGCGCGAGCGACATCCACATCGAACCGTACGAGCGCTCGAGCTCGGTGCGCTTTCGCGTCGACGGCACACTGCGCGAGGTGGTGCAGCCGAACAAGGCCCTGCACGCCGCGCTGATCTCGCGCCTGAAGATCATGGCCGAGCTCGACATCGCCGAGCGCCGCCTGCCGCAGGACGGACGCATTTCGCTGCGCATCGGCGGGCGCGCCGTCGATGTCCGCGTCTCGACCTTGCCCTCCTCGTATGGCGAGCGCGCCGTGCTGCGACTGCTCGACAAGAGCGAATCGAAGTTCACGCTCGAAGGTCTCGGCATGAGCGGCGACGTGCTGACGAGCTTCGACCGCCTCGTCCACCAACCGCACGGCATCGTCCTCGTCACCGGGCCGACCGGCTCGGGCAAGACGACCACGCTGTACGCCTCGCTGGGCCGTATCGACACCGCCGGCACGAACGTGCTGACGGTCGAGGATCCGGTCGAGTACGAGCTCGCCGGCATCGGCCAGACGCAGGTGAACCCGAAGATCGACCTGACCTTCGCCAAGGCGCTGCGTGCGATCCTGCGCCAGGACCCCGACGTCATCATGATCGGCGAGATCCGTGACTTCGAGACCGCGCAGATCGCGATCCAGGCGTCGCTGACCGGCCACCTGGTACTGGCGACGCTTCACACCAACGATGCACCGTCGGCGGTGACCCGCCTGACCGACATGGGCGTCGAGCCCTTCCTGCTGAGCTCGAGCCTGCTCGGCGTGCTCGCGCAGCGCCTGGTGCGTCGGCTCTGCCCTGCCTGCAAGCAGGCCGACGCCCGCGGCCGCTATCACCCGGTCGGCTGCGCCGCATGCAGCACGACCGGCTACAAGGGCCGCACCGGCGTCTACGAGCTGATGGTCGCCGACGACAAGGTGCGCGCGCTCATCCACGGCCGCGCCGCCGAGTCGCAGCTCTTCGTCGCCGCCGAGGCCGGCGGCCTGCGCTCGATGCGCGAGGACGGCGAGCGGCTCGTCGACGAGGGCATCACCTCGCCCGAGGAAGTCATGCGGGTGACGCGCGAATGACACCTGCCCGCCCCGGCTGAAGCGCGCCGCCGATGCCAGCCTACAAGTTCGAAGCTCTAGACGCTGCGGGCAAGTCCTCCACCGGCCTGCTCGACGCCGACAACGCCCGCGCGGCACGCGCCCAGCTGCGCGCGCAGTCGCTGGTGCCGCTGGCGGTGGAGCAGGTGGCCGCGGCCGGCACACAGGCCGAAGGCGGCCTGCGCCTGACGCGGCGCGTCTTCGGCACCACCGGCCTGGCCGTCTGGACGCGCCAGCTCGCCGGACTCGTGGGCTCCGGCCTGCCCCTCGAGCGCGCACTGACTGCGCTGGCCGATGAAGCCGAGCAACCACGCCAGCGCGAACTGCTCGCCCATCTGCGCAGCGAGGTCAACGCCGGCGCGCCGTTCGCGCGCGCACTCGGCAGTGCGCCACGTGAATTCGACGAGGTCTACCGCGGTGTCGTCGCCGCAGGCGAGCAGAGCGGGGCACTTGGCGCCGTGCTGGAGCGCCTGGCCGACGACCTGGAGGAGCGCCAGGAACTCAAGGGCAAGCTCATCGGGGCGACGCTGTACCCGGCGATCGTCTCGCTGATCGCCATCGTCATCGTCATCTTCCTCGTCACCTACGTGGTGCCGCAGGTCGCCTCGGTCTTCACCAGCTCCAAGCGCGCCCTGCCGACCCTGACCGTGGCGATGCTCGGCATCAGTGCCTTCCTGCGCGAGTGGGGCTGGCTGCTGGCGCTGCTGCTGATCGCGGGCTTTGCGATGCTGACCGCGATGCTGCGCAACGAAGCCTTTCGCGAACGCTTCGACTCGGCCTGGCTGACCTTGCCGCTGGTCGGACGCCTCGCCCGCGGCTACAACGCGGCGCGCTTCGCCGGCACCCTGTCGATGCTCGCCGGCGCCGGCGTTCCGATCTTGAAGGCGCTGCAGGCCGCGGCCGAGACGCTTTCAAACCGGGCGATGCGCGCCGATGCCATGGATGCGCTGGTCCAGGTCCGCGAAGGCGCGCCGCTCGCCTCGGCGCTCGCCGGCAAGAAGCGCTTCCCCGGCATCCTCGCGATGTTCTCGCGCCTGGGCGAACAGACCGGCCAGCTGCCGCTGATGCTCGAGCGTGCCGCGCGCCAGCTGTCGACCGAGGTCCAGCGCCGCGCGCTGCAGATGGCCACGATCCTGGAGCCGCTGCTGATCGTGGTGATGGGCGTGGTCGTGATGCTGATCGTGCTGGCGGTGCTGCTGCCGATCATCCAGCTCAACACCTGGGTGAAGTGATCGGGGTTCGTCGCCCGCAGCGGCAGGGGCCGCGATGTCCCCGCACGCGGAAGCGGCCGGCCCACGCGGACTCCGTTTCGAAAATGCCCAGGCACTGCGTCCGCGTGAGCCGGCCGCTTCCGCGGCCCGCTGATCGACGATCGGCCTCCTTGCGGAGTATCCCGACACGTGGCCTGGCGGACCGTCGTCTCCCGCTGTGTCGGTGACATCGGCTCTGAGAAGCGATGGGTGCGAATTCAGATCGGTCTTTGACCAAAGACCTGGCCGGTCTCGCTCCTGCTACCCGGCAATCTTGCGGTCACCCGCATGGAGCCCCATACTTCCCACGGGCCTCTTCTCTTCGCGTCGGCCACGTGATTCATGGAACCAGTGATGAATGTGTCGGAAGCTTTCGTGGGACGGTATGTCGCGGTGGGCATCATTGCGGACAACGGCTCCAACAGGGGCGTGGCTGGCCAGGAAACCTACCTGGTCAGCACATCCGACTGGTTTGCCTGGGACGGCGAGCGGCCCGACCACGCCGCGCAATTTTCCAGCCGCAAGCTGGCGATGGCAGCCGCACTGTCTTGTCGGGGGCCTCTGTTCCGAATGCCTCGCCCCGACAGCGTCCATGCGGTCGAGACCAGGCCGCCGGCATTCAGGGCGACGATGACCCGCCCTGCAAATGGGGACAGCGTGGAAGACTGATGCTGGCCCGGGCGCAGTGCCTGAGCATTCCGACACAGAGCCCGGGCCAGCCCATTCCGTCGTGCCGTGAACCGGCGTCGCCACAGACGCGCGAACTATCATCGCAGCCCATGCCCGCCTCCCTCGATGGCCAGCTCGTCGTCGCGATCTCGTCGCGGGCGCTGTTCGACTTCGAGGAAGAGAACCAGCATTTCGAGGCGAACGACGACCGCGCCTACATGCAACTCCAGCTCGAGCGGCTGGATCGGGCCGCCAAGCCCGGTGTCGCCTTCTCGCTGGTGCAAAAGCTTCTGGCTTTCAATGTCCGCGAACCCAAGGTCGAGGTCGTGATCCTGTCGCGCAACGATCCGGTCTCCGGGATGCGCGTCTTCCGCTCGGCCAAGCACTACGGCCTGATGATCCAGCGCGGCGTGTTCACGCGGGGCGAGTCGCCGTGGCGCTATCTCCAACCGCTCGCGGCCAATCTTTTCCTGTCGGCCAACGAAGCCGATGTCCGTTCTGCCCTCGAGGCCGGCGTCCCGGCGGCGCGTGTCTTCCCGCATTCGGCGCGCGCGTCCGACGCCCATCCGAACGAGGTCCGGATCGCCTTCGACGGCGACGCCGTGCTGTTCTCGGACGAAGCCGAACGCGTCTTCCAGAGTGGCGGCCTGGACGCGTTCCAGGCGCATGAACTGGAACGCGCCGCGACGCCGCTGGCCGCCGGACCCTTCAAGCCGCTGCTGCTCGCCCTGCAACGGCTGCAACACGAACCGGCCCCGGCCATGCGCATCCGCACCGCGCTCGTCACCGCACGCAGTGCCCCCGCGCACGAGCGCGCGATCCGCACGCTGATGGAGTGGAACATCGAGGTCGACCAGGCGATGTTTCTCGGCGGCCTGGCGAAGGGCGAATTCCTGCGCGAGTTCCGGCCCGACTTCTTCTTCGACGACCAGACCGGCCACATCGAGAACGCCGCCGCGCACGTGCCGTCGGGGCACGTGGCTTCTGGGGTCAGCAACCTTTCCCGCTAGGGCGCAGCCGACGGCTGCGGCGTGCTTTACCCGACCCGGCGCAGCCCTTCGAGATCCGTCACGATCACGCCGCCGTACTCGACCCGGATCAACCCTGCCCGCTGCAACGCCTGCAGCGCTTCGTTGACCCGCTGGCGCGACAAGCCGACGAGGTAACCGAGTTCCTTCTGCGTGATCCTCAGCAACGTGCCGACGCCCGGAAACAGCACCGGGTGGAACAGCGCGGAGAGGCTGCGGGCCACGCGGGCATCGGGATCGGTCAGGCGGTCGATCTCGCGCGCGGCGATGAACTGCCCGAGGCGCTCGTTGAACTGCTGGACGATGAAGCGGTTGAAGGGAATGCTCCGGTCGAGCAGCCAGTGGAAGGTCTCCACGCTCAGACCTGCGACCACGCTCGGCCGCAGGGCCTCGATGTTGTAGCGGTAGGCCTCCCGCTTGATGACGGTGCCTTCGCCGAACCAGCCACCCGGCGGCAGTCCGGTGAAGGTGATCGGCACGCCCGAAGCGGTGTCGTTGCTCATCTTCAGCAGCCCCTCGATCACGCCGAACCAGTAGGTGACGGGCCGTCCTACGCGGCAGAGCCGCTCGCCGACGTCGACCTGCACGACCTTGAGGTCCGCCTGGGCGCGGACTCGTTCATGGGGCTCGAGACGCTCCAGCCAGGGGATGTCGGCCAGTTCGAGCGGGCCCGCCGGTCGCGCGCGCTCGTGCAGGTAGGGCTTGGAAGCGACCGTCGACATGGGGGAGTCCATTCTGCAGCCGTACTTGACCAAACAACTGTTTGTCTTTCTAATGATCCTGCCAGCTCGTGCCGAGGCACCCTGGCCGCCTTCAACTTCCTCTTCTCTCCGCCCCCGCCTGCGCCCCCTGCCGTCTTGCCACCGTCTTCCCTGTCCTTCCCCATGCCCGTTTCAGCCGTCGTCGACACCGTGATCGCTCCCGCGCGCGCCGCGAAGCGCTCGTCGAGTCGATTGCCGCGCCTGCTCGACGAGGCCGCGCACGCGTTCGCGCAGCGCGGCTACGCGGCCGCGTCGGTGCGCGAGATCGTCGCGCCGGTCGGCATGCTGCCGGGTTCGCTCTACTGCCACTTCGCCACCAAGGAGGCCCTGCTGGTGGCGGTGTACCGTGAAGGCGTCGATCGCATCGGCGTGGCGGTCGACGCGGCCGTCGCCCCCTTCGACGATCCGTGGCAGCGCCTCGAAGCCGCGTGCGTGGCCCATCTCGACACCCTGCTCGACCAGAGCGACTACTCCCAGGTCGTGATCCGGGTGCGCCCGAGCGATGCGCCGGCTGCCGAAGCCGAGCTGGTGCGCCTGCGCAACTCCTACGAAAAGCGCTACGCCCGCCTGGTGGCCGCCCTGCCGCTCGCCCGGCCCACCGATCGCAGCGCGCTGCGCCTGATGCTGCTGGGCGGGCTCAACTGGAGCCAGACCTGGTATCGACAGCGCCCCGGATCGGGGCCGGAGCGCATTGCACGGCGCTTCGTCGGGCTGCTGAAGACCAGTCTGGCCGCTGCACCGAAAGCGGCCGCATCGAGAAGGAAATCCGCATGAGCGCAGACGACAGCTTTCGCCCCCGGGTGCTGGTGACGAAGATCGGCCTGGACGGCCACGACCGCGGCAGCCGCATCGTCGCCGCGGCGTGCCGCGATGCCGGCATGGAGGTGATCTACACGCCGCCCTGGCAGAGTGTCGCGGCGGTCGTCAAGCTCGCGCTCGAGGAGGATGTCGACGTCATCGGGATCTCCTCGCTCGCCACCGATCACCTCATCGTCCCGAAATTGATGACCGCGCTGCAGGAGGCGGGGCTCGGCAACGTCCGCGTCGTCGTCGGCGGCATCGTGCCCGACAACGAGGAAGCGCAACTGCTGGCGGCCGGCGTGCGCGAGGTGTTTCATCCGGGCAGCACCATGGATGCGATCACCACGCGACTGCACGCCTATGCGAGCGAAGCGCGCCGTGCAGGCGCGGCGCAGGAGCAGGAACGATGAACAAGCCGATGTCCGACAACCTGCTGGCCGCCACCGCCGACGATTCCGCACGATCCCTGTGGGAGCGCGACTATCGCGCGAGCGTCGGCACCGATCGACCCATCGAGAACGTCTCCGGAATTCCCGTCCGCCCGCTCTACACGCCGCAGGACTGGAGCGCCTACGGCTCGCCCGATCCGCTCGGCTATCCGGGCCAGGCCGACTACACCCGAGGCATCTACGCGACGATGCACCGCGGCCGCACCTGGACGCAGCGCCAGCTCATCGGCCTGGGCACGCCGGCCGACTACAACGAGCGCCTGCTCGGCCTGCTCGATCGCGGCGCCACCGCGGTCTCGCTCATCCCGTGCAACTCGGTCTACCGCGGCTTCGACATGGACTCGGTCGAGCCCGAGCTGCTCGGCACCTGCGGCGTCGTCGTCAACAACGTCGAGCACATGGACCGCTGCCTGGAGGGCGTGGACGTCGGCAAGGTGTCGTGCGCCCTGAACGATCCCTCGCCCTTCACCTTGCTCGCCTTCATGCTGGTCGCGGCGGAGCGTCGGGGCGTCGACTGGAAGACGGTGTCCGGCACGTCGAACCAGAGCGACTACTTGTCGCACTACGTCGCCAACCACATGTTCTACCGGCTCTCGCTGCCGGGCGCCCGGCGCGTGCTGATGGACCACATCGCCTGGTGCCGCGAGTTCGCACCCCGCTGGAACCCGATGTCGGTCGTCGGCCAGCACATGCAGCAGGCCGGCGCGACACCGGCCGAAGCCATGGCCTTCACCCTGTCGAGCGCGGTGCAGAACGCCGAGGATTGCCTGGCGCGCGGCATGGATCCGGACGAGTTCCTGCCGCGCTTCACGTTCTTCTTCGACATCTCGATGAGCTTCTTCGAGGAGGTCGCCAAGTTCCGCGCGGGTCGCCGGCTGTGGGCGCGGCTGGCGCGCGAGCGCCTCGGCGCCAAGGACCCGCGCGCCTGGCGCTTCAAGTTCCACGGCCAGACCTCGGGCGTCGACCTGACGCGCCAGCAGCCGCTGAACAACATCGCCCGTGTCACGGCGCAGGCGATGGCGGGCATCTTCGGCGGGCTGCAGTCGCTGCACACCGATTCCTACGACGAGGTCTACTCCACACCGAGCGAAGCCGGGGCGCGCATCGCGGTGGCGACACAGAACATCCTGCGCGAGGAGGCCCACCTCACCGACGTCATCGACCCGCTCGGCGGGTCCTTCTACGTCGAGGCCCTGACCGACGAGATGGAGCGCAAGATCGTCGCCATCATGCGGATCGTCGACGACGCCGGCGGCATGTACAAGGCGGTCGAGTCCGGGCTGGTGCAGCGCATGATCGGGGCTTCGGCCATGCGCAGCCAGACGCAGGCCGACGCCGGCGAGAAGGTGATCGTCGGCGTCAACAAGTACCAGGCCGAAGACGACCGCACTTCACGCCCGGCGGTCGAGCGTCCGGACGCCGCCGCGATGAGCCGCCATCTCGAAGACTTTGCGGCGATGAAGCGCGCCCGCTCCGGTGCCGCGGTTGCGAGCGCGCTCGACGCCCTGACGCGCTGTGCGGAGAGCGCCGACGGCAACGTCTTCGGCGCCGTGGTCGATGCCGCGCGCGCCGGCCTGACGAACGAGGAGATCTGCGGACGCCTGCGACGCGATCTCGGCTTCGGCCAGCCGCTTCTGGTGGTGTGACGGTGGCCACCCCGACGCCGGCGACGCGACTCGCCGAACGCGCGGTGGCGGGCGACCGGGGTGCGCTCGCCCGGCTGCTGACCTGGATCGACGACGATGCGCCCGGGGCGCGCGCTGCAGCAGCGCAACTGGCGGGTCTCGCGGCGCGGGCCTGGGTCGTCGGCATCACCGGCGTGCCGGGGAGCGGCAAGTCGACGCTCGTCGATGCGCTCCTCGGCGACTGGCTGGGCAAGGGACTTTCGGTCGCCGTGATCGCGATAGACCCCTCGAGTCCGATCACCGGCGGCGCGGTCCTCGGCGACCGGATCCGGATGGGGGCGCACGCCGCGCATCCGAACGCGTTCATCCGCTCGTTCTCGGCACGCGGTGAACTCGGTGGGCTCTCGCGCGCGACGCGCGCCGCGGTCGACACCTTCGATGCGGCGGGGTTCGACCGCATCGTCGTCGAGACCGTCGGCACCGGCCAGTCGGAAACCGCGATCGTGGCGCTGGCCGACACCCGTGTCGTCGTCTGCCCGCCGGGGCTCGGCGACGACGTCCAGGCGATCAAGGCCGGCACGCTCGAGATTGCCGACGTGCTGGCGATCAGCAAGGGCGACCTGCCGCTGGCCGAGCAGACCGCACGCGAGATGCGCGAGATGCTGGGCCTGCGCCGCTCGGGCGCAGCCGGCGAATGGCAACCACGGGTCCAGGTGGTCAGCGCGCTGACGGCGCACGGCCTGGAGGAACTGCTCGCCGCCCTGGATGCCCATCGCTCGGCATGCGGCGTGGGTCGGCGGCGTGCGGCGCCGGCACCGGCCGCGCCACCGGCCCATGCCTCGGCACGTGCGGCGCCATCCGCAACGCCGCTGCCCGTCACCACGGCCTCCGGGCGGGATGGCGCCGAGCGACTGGCTGAACGGGTGGCGCGCGACGGCCTCTGCACGACGCTGGGCATCCGGCTCGTCAGTGGCGGCGCCGGCCGGGCCGAGGTCGAGATGCCGGTCGACGCGCGCCATCTCAACTTCAACGGCGCCTGTCACGGCGGCGCGATCTTCGCGCTCGCCGACACAGCCTTCGGGCTGGCGTCGAACTCCCACGGCCCGGTTGCGGTCGGCATCGACGCCCACATCACCTTCCAGGCTGGGGTGCGTCCCGGCGACACCCTCGTCGCTCGCGCGAGCGAGGTCCAGCGAGGCCGCCGCATCGGCGTCTACCGGATCGAGGTGATTCGTCGTGCAGCCGAAGGGGACGACGGGGGAGACAGCCTCGTCTCCGGCTTCACCGGAACCGTCTACGTGAAAGGCTGAGGCCCCGGCAGCGCTGGCCTGCGTCCGGAAAGTCCGCCGAAAGCCAAGGGATAGACCCGAGGGGAGTGTCCCGTAGATTGTCGTCAGAACGACAACTCGACGTCAAAATGTTCCTACAGTGACCGGGTGCGGACCACCTTTCCACAGCTGCTGCTCGACCATGCCGCGCAACGTCCGGATGCGCCGGCGCTGCGCGAGAAGGAATTCGGCATCTGGCAGTCCCAGACCTGGAGCGCGCTGGCCACGCTCGTCCGGGCCCTCGCCTGCGGCCTGGCGGAAGCCGGCCTGCAGCGCGGCCAGCACATCGTCATCGTCGGCGAGAACCGGCCGCGCCTCTATGCCTCGATGCTCGCGGCGCAGGCGCTCGGCGCGGTGCCGGTGCCGCTTTACCAGGACTCTGGCGCCGCCGAATACGCCTTCCCGATCGTCAACGCCGAAGTCGCCTTCGCGATCGTCGAGGACCAGGAGCAGGTCGACAAGATGCTCGAGGTCCGCGGCGACTGCCCCGCTCTCGTGCGCATCTGGTTCGACGATCCGCGCGGGTTGCGCGACTACCAGGAGGACGGTCTCGATGCGCTCGACGCCCTGGTCGACTTCGGTCGCGCCTACGACGCCGCCCACGCCGGCTTCTACGAGCGCGAAGTCGCGCAGACTCGTCCCGACGACGTCGCCGCGATGTTCTTCACGTCGGGCACCACCGGCAACCCCAAGGGCGTGGTCCACACCCATGCGACCTTGATCGATCGCGCCGCCGCCGGGGCCCGCTTCGACAAGCTCACCGCGGACGACGAAGTCCTCGCCTACCTGCCGCCGGCCTGGATCGGCCAGAACATCTTTTCCTTCGCCCAGTGGCTGGTGTGCGGCTACGTCGTCAACTGCCCCGAGTCGGCGGAGACCGTCTCGATCGACCTGAACGAAGTCGGGCCGACGTACTACTTCGCTCCGCCGCGCGTCTTCGAGGGCCTCCTGACCAGCGTGATGATCCGGATGGAAGACGCGGGACGGATCAAGAAGTGGCTCTTCGACCGCGCCATGGCGCTCGCCCGCCGCGTCGGCCCGGCGCGCATGGACGGCAAGCCGGTCGGCGCCTTCGACCGGCTCGCCTACGCCCTCGGCAACCTGCTGATCTACGCGCCGCTGCGCAACACGCTCGGCTTCTCGCGGGTCCGCGTCGCCTACACCGCGGGGGAGGCGATCGGGCCGGATCTGTTCACGTTCTACCGCTCCATCGGCATCAACCTGAAGCAGCTCTACGGCTCGACCGAGACCGCGGTGTTCGTCTGCCTGCAACCCGACCACGAGGCGCGCGCCGACACCGTCGGCGTGCCGATCGAGGGTGTCGAGATCCGTCTCACCGACGCCGGCGAGGTCCTCGTCAAGTCGCCCGGGCTGCTGAAGGAGTACTACAAGAACCCGGCGGCCACCGCCGAGGTCCTGAGCGCCGACGGCTGGTACTCCACCGGCGATGCGGGCTTCATCGACGCCGGCGGCCACCTGAAGATCATCGACCGCGCCAAGGACGTGGGGCGCATCGTCGGCGGGGCGAACGACGGCGCGCTGTTCGCTCCCAAGTACGTCGAGAACAAGCTGAAGTTCTTTCCGTACATCAAGGAGGCAGTCGCCTTCGGCGACCGGCGCGACCGGGTCTGCGCCTTCATCAACATCGACATGGCCGCGGTCGGCAACTGGGCCGAGAAGCGCAACCTGCCGTACGGCGGCTACGCCGAGCTGTCGCAAAAGCCCGAGGTGGCCGAGCTGATCCGCGACTGCGTGCAGAAGGTCAACGCCGACCTGGCCGCGGACGCGCGCCTGGCCGGCAGCCAGATCAGCCGCTTCCTCGTCCTGCACAAGGAACTCGACGCCGACGACGGCGAGCTCACCCGGACCCGCAAGGTCAAGCGCGGCTACATCGGCGAGCGCTACCAGGTGCTGGTCGACGCCCTCTACGACGGTCGCGACCACCAGTACGTCGAGACCGAGATGCGGTTCGAGGACGGTCGCCAGGGCAAGGTGTCCGCGGACCTGCGGATCGTCGACGTCGACGTCTATCCCGCCGTGCGGAGCGCGGCATGAATGCGGTCGTCGAACGCCGCTTCGGCGAAGTGATCCTCGAGGTGAAGGACATCAGTCTGGCCTTCGGCGGCGTCAAGGCGCTGACCGACATCAGCTTCGACGTGAAGGAACACGAGATCCGCGCGATCATCGGCCCGAACGGCGCCGGCAAGAGCTCGATGCTCAACTGCATCAATGGCGTCTACCAGCCGCAGCAAGGCTCGATCAGCCTGCGCGGCCGCACGTTCAGCCACATGAACTCGCGCCAGGTCGCGGAGATGGGCGTGGCGCGCACGTTCCAGAACCTGGCGCTCTTCAAGGGCATGAGCGTGCTCGACAACATCATGACCGGCCGCAACCTGAAGATGAAGACCGGCATCTTCCTCCAGGCGATCCACTGGGGCGCCGCCGAGCGCGAGGAGATCGAGCAGCGCCGCGCGGTCGAACGGATCATCGACTTCCTCGAGATCCAGGCGTATCGCAAGACGCCGGTCGGGCGCCTGCCGTACGGCCTGCAGAAGCGAGTGGACCTCGGCCGCGCGCTCGCGATGGAACCGCAGATCCTGCTGCTCGACGAGCCGATGGCCGGCATGAACCTGGAGGAGAAGCAGGACATGAGCCGCTTCATCCTCGACGTGAACGACGAGTTCGGGACCACCATCGTGCTGATCGAGCACGACATGGGCGTGGTGATGGACATCAGCGATCGGGTCGTCGTCCTCGACTACGGCAAGAAGATCGGCGACGGTTCACCGGCCCAGGTGCGCTCCGACCCCGACGTCATCCGCGCCTACCTCGGCACGAGCCACTGAGCCGGGCTTCGCGATGGCGTTCTTCCTCGAAACCCTGCTCGGCGGCCTGATGGCCGGGATGCTCTATTCGCTGATCGCGCTGGGCCTCGTCCTGATCTTCAAGGCCTCGGGCGTCTTCAACTTCGCCCAGGGAACGATGGTGCTCTTCGCGGCGCTCGCCATGGCGCGCTTCGCCGAATGGATCGCGGAGGCGTCGGGGCTCGAGACCAAGTGGCTCGTGAACCTGCTGGCGTTCGTCATCGCGGCCGCGATCATGGTGGCGCTCGCCTGGGTAGTCGAGCGCTTCGTCCTCGCCAAGCTGGTCAACCAGGAGGGCATCACCCTGCTGATGGCCACACTCGGCATCTCCTATTTCCTCGAAGGCTTCGGCCAGACCCTCTTCGGCAACGACATCTACAAGATCGACGTCGGCATGCCGAAGGAGCCGACGTTCATCCTCGACAACATCTTTCCCGGCGGGCTGCTGATCAGCAAGGAGGACCTCTATGCCGCGCTGGTGGCCGCCGCCCTGGTCGCACTGCTCTCGCTCTTCTTCCAGAAGACCGCCACCGGCAGGGCCCTGCGGGCCGTCGCCGACGACCATCAGGCGGCGCAGTCGATCGGCATACCGCTGGGCAGGATCTGGATCATCGTCTGGAGCGTGGCCGGTTTCGTCGCCCTCGTCGCCGGCGTGATCTGGGGCAGCAAGCTCGGCGTCCAGTTCTCGCTCTCGCTCGTCGCCCTGAAGGCACTGCCCGTGGTCATCCTCGGCGGCCTGACCTCGGTGCCGGGGGCGATCATCGGCGGGCTGATCATCGGCGTCGGCGAGAAGCTCTCCGAGATCTACATCGGTCCCTACTTCGGCGGTGGCATCGAGATCTGGTTCGCCTACGTGCTCGCGCTCGGCTTCCTGCTGGTTCGCCCGCAGGGTCTGTTCGGCGAAAAGATCATTGATCGGGTCTGACCATGCTGTACCGGGAAAACGGCCAGTTCAAGACCAGCTATCGCGCCGACCAGCAGGTCTTCCCGATCCTGCAGGACCGGATCGCCATCGGCTTGCTGCTGGCGCTCGCCGCCATCGCGGTGCCGCTGTTCGCCTCGGAATACATGCTGCGGGCGATCCTGATTCCGTTTCTCATCCTCGCGCTCGCCGCACTCGGCCTCAATATCCTGGTCGGCTACTGCGGCCAGATCTCGCTGGGCACGGGTGCATTCATGGCCGTCGGCGCCTACGCGGCGTACAACTTCATCGTCCGCATCCCGGGCATGCCGCTCGTGGTGGCGCTGCTGCTCGGTGGCCTGTGCGCGACCGCCGTCGGAGTCGTCTTCGGCATCCCGAGCCTACGGATCCGCGGCCTCTACCTCTCGGTCGCCACCCTCGCCGCGCAATTCTTCACCGACTGGGCGTTCCTGCGCATCGGCTGGTTCACTCACAACTCTCCCTCGGGCTCGGTCAGCGTGGCCGGCCTGAGCGTCCTTGGCTTCGCCGTCGAGACCCCGGCGCAGAAATACCTCTTCTGTCTCGCCTTCCTCGTCGTCTTCGGCATCCTCGCCAAGAACCTGGTCCGCGGACACATCGGCCGCGAATGGATGGCCATCCGCGACATGGACGTCGCCGCCGCCGTCATCGGCATCCGGCCGGTCTACGCCAAGCTCACCGCTTTCGCAGTGTCGAGCTTCATCGTCGGCGTGGCCGGCGGGCTGTGGGGCTTCGTCCACCTGGGTTCGTGGGAGCCGGCCGCCTTCAACATCGACCGGTCCTTCCAGTTGCTCTTCATGGTGATCATCGGCGGCCTCGGTTCCATCATGGGCAGCTTCTTCGGCGCGGCCTTCATCGTCGTCACGCCGATCATCCTCGACAACCTGCCGCGTTGGGCCGGCATCCCGATCGACACCGCGCTGGCCTCGCACCTCACTTTCATGATCTTCGGCTCGCTGATCGTCTTTTTCCTGATCGTCGAGCCGCACGGCCTCGCCAGGCTGTGGTCGATCGGCAAGGAAAAGCTCAGGCTCTGGCCGTTCCCGCATTGAACCTCGATTCCCCAACCGGTTCCAACCCGCGCTGAGACCACGCAGTGCTCTTTCACCACCCACGGAGGCACACATGAGATTTCGAAACATCGTCCTGGCGGCCAGCATCGCCGCAGCCGCGGCGGCCAGCGCCCTGGCACCGGCCTCGGCCGTCGCGCAATCCAACAAGGAGCAGTTCTTCCCGGTCCTCGTGTATCGCACCGGCGCCTACGCGCCGAACGGCGTGCCGTTCGCCGACGGCTACGTCGACTACCTCAAGCTCACGAACGCCCGCGGCGGCATCAACGGCGTGAAGGTGAGCTGGGAGGAGTGCGAGACCGGCTACGCCACCGACAAGGGCGTCGAGTGCTACGAGCGGCTGAAGGGCAAGAACGGCGGCGCCACGGTGTTCCAGCCGTTGTCGACTGGCATCACGTTCGCGCTCACCGAGAAGGCGCCTGGCGACAAGATCCCGCTGATCACTTCCGGCTACGGCCGTGCCGACAGCGCCGACGGCAACGTCTTCAAGTGGAACTTCCCGCTGATCGGGACCTACTGGGTGGCAGCGGACATCCTGGTCGAGCACCTGGCGAAGATCAATGGCGGCTTCGACAAGCTCAAGGGCAAGAAGATCGCCCTGGTCTACCACGACAGCCCGTACGGCAAGGAGCCGATCCCGATGCTCCAGGAGCTGTCGAAGATGTACGGCTTCGACCTGCAGTTGCTGCCGGTCACGCATCCCGGCGTCGAGCAGAAGTCGACCTGGCTGCAGATCCGCCAGAACCGACCCGACTACGTTTTCCTGTGGGGCTGGGGGGTGATGAACTCCACGGCACTGAAGGAGGCGGTCGCGACGGGCTACCCGCGCGACAAGATGTACGGGGTGTGGTGGGCGGGTGCCGAGCCTGACGTCAAGGACGTCGCGGACGGTGCGAAGGGCTACCACGCACTGGCGATGCAGCACGGCGCCGAGCCGAATGCCGCGGTCACGAAGGAGATGCTCGCGAAGATCTACGACAAGGGCAACGGCACGGGGCCCAAGGAGCAGGTCGGACAGGTGCTCTACATGCGCGGCGTGCTGGCGGCGATGCTCGGCGTCGAGGGCGTGCGGCGAGCCCAGGATCGCTACGGCAAGGGCAAGGTCATGACCGGCTCGGAAGTTCGCTGGGGCCTCGAGAACCTCGCGCTCGACCAGAAGAAACTCGATGCGCTCGGCTTTGCCGGCGTGATGCGGCCGGTGAGCACCTCGTGCGCCGATCACATGGGCTCGGCCTGGGCGCGCATCCAGACCTGGGACGGCTCGAAGTGGAACTTCACCTCCGACTGGTACCAGGCCGACGACTCGATCATCAAGCCGATGGTCAGGGCCTCGGCGGACAAGTACGCGGCCGAGAAGAAGATCGAGCGCCGCACGCCGGCGGATTGCCAGACCTGAGCCTCGAGGCGGCCTCCGTTCGACCGATCGCACGGCCGCCTCTTTTCGAACCCTTCTCGAACGGGAAGGGCGGGCCCCCGGAGGGGCCCTTCGAGAAGCGTCGCACGCGGCGCTTCTCGAAGGTCAATGAAACCAGACGACGCATGCCCCATCAACATGAGGAATCCTTGAGCGCCTTGCCCGCCGCCGCCTCCAACGGCTCGTACCCTGCCGCCGCGACGACCGCACTGTCCGCGGCGGTGCCGTCGATCCTGCTCGACGTCAACGGCATCGAGGTGATCTACAACCACGTCATCCTGGTGTTGAAGGGCGTGTCGCTGCAGGTGCCGCAAGGCAAGGTGGTGGCGCTGCTCGGCGGCAACGGCGCCGGCAAGACGACGACGCTGCGCGCCGTCAGCAACCTGCTGCGCGGCGAGCGCGGCGAGGTGACCAAGGGCTCGATCGAACTGCGCGGCGAGCGCATCGAGCGCCTCTCCACCTCCCAGATGGTCGAGCGCGGGGTGATCCAGGTGATGGAGGGCCGGCATTGCTTCGCCCACCTGACGATCGAGGAGAACCTGCTCACCGGCGCCTACACCCGGCGCGACGGCAAGGCCGCGATCGCGACCACGCTCGAAAAGGTCTACCGCTACTTCCCGCGCCTGAAGGAGCGCCGCAGCTCGCAGGCGGCCTACACCTCCGGCGGCGAGCAGCAGATGTGCGCCATCGGCCGGGCGCTGATGGCCAACCCGACGATGGTTCTGCTCGACGAGCCCTCGATGGGCCTGGCGCCGCAGATCGTCGAGGAAGTCTTCGAGATCGTGAAGGACCTCAACACGCGCGAAGGCGTGACGGTGCTGCTGGCCGAACAGAACACCAACATGGCGTTGAAGTATTCGGACTTCGGCTACATCCTCGAGAACGGGCGCATCGTGATGGACGGCGAAGCCGCCGCGCTGCGCGAGAACGAGGACGTCAAGGAGTTCTACCTCGGCACCGGCGGCACCGGCAGCGGCGAGCGCCGGAGCTTTCGCGACGTCAAGAGCTACAAGCGCCGCAAGCGCTGGCTCGCCTGACCCGGAAGAACGACGATGGCCGACTCCGATGCCGTGACCCTCGAGACCCTCCAGCCCGTGTTGCGGCAGTTGCGCGAGATCAAGGGCGTGCGCGAGATCCGGCCGGGCGTGTTCCAGGTGCGCGGCGCCCCCTTTGCACAGATTCGCACCGAGAGCGGGATCGCCCATGCCGATCTGCGCAAACCCGGCGGCAGCGGCTTCGACCGCTACCCGCTCGACACTCCGCCACGCCAGCGCAAGCTCGTCGAGGATGCGCGATTGCGCGCCGGCCGCCTCGACGACGAATGACGGAGAAACCCGACCCGATGGCTGCCCCGCACCGCGAACACTACGACGAGCGTGAGGCGCGCGATCCCGCGGCCCGCGAGGCCGACCTGATGACGCGGCTGCCTGCACAGGTCGCGCACGCCCAGGCGCATGCGCCCGCCTTTACCGCGCTGCTCCAGGGGATCGATGCGCGCGGTATCCGTTCGCGCGCGGCGCTCGCCAACCTGCCGGTCACGCGCAAGCACGAACTGCTCGCGCGTCAGAAGGCCGAGCGAGCCCGGGACGTCTTCGGCGGCTACTCGACCCTCGCCTGGGGCCCGGCGGTGGCGACGCCTCGCCGCGCACTGCGCGTCTTCTCATCGCCCGGGCCCATCTACGAACCCGAAGGGCCTGCCGCCGACTACTGGCGGATGGGCCGTGCGCTATTTGCCGCCGGCTTCCGGCCGGGCCATCTCGCCCACAACTGCTTCAGCTATCACTTCACGCCCGCCGGCTCGATGATGGAGACCGGCGCCCACGCGCTCGGCTGCACGGTGTTTCCGGGCGGCACCGGCATGACCGAGCAGCAGGTCCAGGCGATCGCCGAGCTCCGACCCGATGGCTACATCGGCACCCCGAGCTTCCTGAAACTCATCGTCGACAAGGCTGCCGAGATGGACACGGCGCTGCCATCGCTGACCAAGGCGTCCGTCGGCGGCGAAGCGTTTCCACCCAGCCTGCGTGACTGGTTCGCGGCACATGGCATCGATGCCTACCAGAGCTACGGCACGGCCGACCTCGGTCTCGTCGCCTACGAGACGTCGGCGCGCCAGGGCCTCGTGCTCGACGAGGACGTCATCCTCGAGATCGTCCGCCCGGGGACCGGCGATCCGGTGCCCGAGGGCGAGGTGGGCGAAGTCGTCGTGACGACGCTGAACCCCGGGTATCCGCTGATCCGCTTCGGCACCGGCGACCTCTCGGCCGTGTCGCCGGGGCCCTGTCCGACGGGTCGGACCAACGTCCGCATCCGTGGCTGGCTGGGACGCGCCGACCAGACCACCAAGGTGCGCGGCATGTTCGTGCATCCAGGCCAGGTCGCCGAGATCGTGCGCCGGCACGCCGAAGTCGCGCGGGCGAGGCTGGTCGTCAGCGGCGAGATGGCGAACGACCGGATGACCTTGCGAGTCGAGGTCGCGGCACCGTCGCAAGGCCTCGTCGAACGCCTGGCCGATTCGATCCGGGAGGTCACGAAGCTGCGCGGCGAGGTCGAGGTCTGCGCACCGGCGAGCCTGCCGAACGACGGCAAGGTCATCGAGGACAGTCGCAGCCTCGCCTGAGGGGTCGCGCCGGCGACCTACGGAAAACGCCTACTTGCCGGACCGGCCGTCAGCGAATAATGTATGCAAAATGCAAATTGAGGCCACGCTTCGATTTGCCCGGTTGCCGCTTTGCCGGTTTGCCCTTCGACCCGATAGACCAAGGATTTCCGCATGACTGACCATTCCTTCCGCCCGGCATTGCGTCTGCCGCGCCGTGCCCTGCTCGCCGCGGTCGCCGTGGCGGCGCTCTGCGCCTCCGGTGCGACTTTGGCGCAGACCGAGCTCAAGCTCGGCCACGTCGGCGAGCCCGGCTCGCTGTTCGCCGCGAGTTCCGAGGAATACGCCAAGCGCGTCAATGCCAAGCTCGCCGGCAAGGTCAAGGTCGTGGTGTTCGGCTCGAGCCAGCTCGGCGGCGACAAGGAAATGCTGCAGAAGGTCAAGCTCGGCACGCTCGACATGGCGCTGCCGTCGACCGTGATGAGCTCCGAGGTCGATCTCTTCGGCATGTTCGAGATGCCGTACCTGGTCAAGGACCGCGAGCACATGAAGCGGATCGAGCACGCTGTGTTCTGGCCCAAGCTCGAGCCCGAGGCCGAGAAGAAGGGCCTGAAGATCATCGCGGTCTGGGAGAACGGCTATCGCCACATCACCAACAACAAGCAGCCAATCAAGGCACCGGCCGATCTGAAGGGCATCAAACTGCGCGTTCCCGAGGGCAAGTGGCGCGTCAAGATGTTCCAGACCTACGGCGCGAATCCGAGCCCGATGAAGTTCTCGGAGCTGTTCACCGCCTTGCAGACCGGCGTGATGGACGGCCAGGAGAACCCGCTGACGCAGATCTACTCGGCCAAGCTGCAGGAGGTGCAGAAGTTCCTGTCGCTGTCCGGCCACGTCTACACCCCCGCCTACCTGACGGTCGGCTCGCGCAAGTGGGCGACGCTGCCGGCCGACGTGCGCAAGGTGCTCGAGGACACGGCCCGGGAGACGCAGGCCTTCGTCTACGAGCAGGCCGCCCGGGAAGAGACCGAGCTGCTCGCCAAGCTGAAGCAGGCCGGCATGCAGGTCAACGAGGTCGACAAGGACGCCTTCGTCGCGGCCAGCAAGCCGATCTACGAAGAGTTCTCGACCGAGGTCTCGGGCGCCAAGGCGCTGCTCGACCAGGCCGCGGCGCTGCGCAAGTAGCCGCCCCCCTCATGTCGACGGTTGCCGCTGCCGCGCCGAGCGGCGGGCTCGAACGCTTTCGCCACCACTACGGGCAGATGCTCGAAGTGCTGGTGATGGTGCTCGTCATCGCCCTGGCCATCGAGGTGACGCTGGGTGTCGTCTTCCGGTCGATCGGTCGATCCCTCGCGTGGTACGACGAGATCGCCTCGGTGATGCTGGCCTGGCTCACCTTCTACGGCTCGGCGCTGGCATCGGTCAAGCGTGCCCACATCAGCTGCCCGGAAGTGGTCGAGCAGGCGACGCCGCGAATCCAGCGCGCGCTTCACATCGGCGCCCAGCTGCTGGTGATCGCCTTCTTCGCGCTTCTCGGCTGGGTCGGCGCCTCGATCCTGCCGATCATCGCCGGCGATTCGCTCGTCAGCGTGCCGTGGGTGCCGATGAGCGTCGTCCAGTCGGTGATCCCCATTTCCTGCGTGCTGATCCTCGTCGCCGAGGTGATCCAGCTGTTGATCCTGCTGCGGCCGGCAGGGTCGGAGCGCGCCAGCGCCGCGACGCTCGACGGCCTGCATTGAGGCACCGACCATGACGATGCTGCTGCTCTTCGTCGCGGTGCTCGCGCTGGTGCTGCTGAACGTGCCGATCGCGGTCTCCCTCGGCATCGTCGCGGTCGTGGCCATGGTCTCCAGCCATGGCCTCGAGACCCTGCCGAACATCCCCATCGTCGCCTACAACGGCGCGACCAATTTCCCGCTGCTGGCGATCCCGCTCTTCATCCTCGCCGGCGCGATCATGAACGCGTCGGGCATCTCGCGCCGGCTGATCGCGTTCGCATCCTCCCTCTTCGGCTGGATCCGCGGCGGGCTGGCGCAGGTCTCGATCGGCGCCTCGCTGTTCTTCGCCGAGATCTCCGGCTCGGCCGTGGCCGACGTCGCCGCCCTGGGCTCGATCCTCATTCCGGGCATGACGAGCAAGGGCTACCCGAAGGCCTACGCCGCGGCGACGATGTCATCCGCGGCCACGCTGGCGGTCATCATCCCGCCGTCGATCCCGATGATCCTCTACGCGGTCATGGCCGAGACCTCGGTGGTGCAGATGTTCGTCGCCGGCATCATCCCCGGCATCATCGGCGCCGCCGGCCTCATGGGCGTGGCCTACTTCCTGGCGCGGCGCTACAACCTGCCGCGCGAGGCCGCGTTCCGCGCTTCGCTCGTCTGGTCGACGTTCAAGGACGCGCTCTGGGCGTTCCTGCTGCCGATCATCATCCTCGGTGGCATCTTCGGCGGCGTCGTCACGGCGACCGAGGGCGCGGCGCTGGCGGTGATCGCCGCGCTCGTCATCGGCCTGTTGATCTACCGCGAGCTCGACCTGGCGCAGCTCCGCAAGGCAGTCATCGACGGCGGCGTGCAGACCGCCATCGTCATGCTGCTCGTCGCCACGAGCGCCCTCCTCGGCACCTACTTGACGGAGATCCAGGCGCCGCAGGAACTCGCGCGCATGGTCTCGGACTTCACCTCCAACAAGTGGGTGGTGCTGGCGCTGCTCAATGTGCTCTTCCTCTTCCTCGGCATGTTCCTGCATTCGGCGGCAGCGATCATTCTCGTCATCCCGATCGTCATGCCACTGGTGCGCGCGGTCGGCATCGACCCCGTTCACTTCGGACTGATCGTCACCATCAACCTCGGCATCGGCCAGCAGACGCCCCCCGTCGCCAGCGTGCTGATGGTCGCGAGCTCCATCGCCAAGGCGAGCGTGTGGGAAGTCTCAAAGGTCAATGTCTGGTTCATCGGCGTGCTGGTCGCGGTGCTGATGCTGGTCACCTACGTGCCGATCACCGGCCTGGCCCTGGTCAATCTCTTCTACCGTTGAATCGAGCCTTTGCATGGCCGCCCTGTCCGAACTGATCCAGGTCGAGCGCGACGGCGCGATCGCCACCGTGGTGCTGAACCGCCCCGAGAAGCTGAACGCCCTGACGAAACCGATGTGGCGCGATCTCGGTGCCGCGATCGACCGCCTCTCGGCCGACGACGACGTGCGCTGCATCGTCCTGCGCGGCGCCGGCGAGAAGGCGTTCTCGCCCGGCAACGACATCGGCGAGTTCGCCACCGAGCGGGCGAACAAGGCGCAGGCGATCGAGTACGGCCGCGTGATGCACGCCACGGCAACCGCGCTGACAGCCTGCCGCCATCCGCTCGTCGCCCAGATTCACGGCATCTGCGTCGGCGGCGGGCTCGAGATCGCGGCGCTCTGCGACCTGCGCATCTGCGGCGTCTCGAGCCGCTTCGGCGCGCCGATCAAGAACCTCGGCCTGGTGATGGCCTATCCGGAAATGGCCCCGCTGGTGCGCCTGGTCGGCGCCCCAGTGGCCCTCGAGATCCTGCTCGAGGGGCGGATCTTCGACGCCGCGGAGGCCCGGGACAAGGGCCTGGTGACTCGGGTCGTCGCCGACGACCAGATCGGCGCCGAGGCGCGGGCGAGCGCCGAGCGCATCGCCGAAGGTGCACCGCTGGTCGCCCGGTGGCACAAGCGTTTCGCACGTCGCCTCGCCGAAGGCGGCGACCTCACGGCCGCGGAGATGGACGAATGCTTCGACTGTTTCGACACCGAGGACTTCCGCATCGGCTACGCCGCCTTCCTCGCCAAGCGCAAGCCCGGCTTCGTCGGGCGCTGAGGGGACGCGGCGCATGACGGCCACGCCTCACCCCGGCCCCCTCGCCGGCATGCGGGTGCTCGAACTGGCGCAGATCATGGCCGGGCCGACGTGCGGAATGATGCTCGCCGACATGGGCGCGGACGTGCTGAAGGTCGAGAAGCTCCCCGGTGGCGACGACGCGCGCGCCTATCGCGAGCCGCGCGTCAACGGCGTCTCGGCGCCGTTCCTGGTGCTCAACCGCAACAAGCGCGGGATGGCGCTCGACCTGAAGAACCCCAAGGGCAAGGAGATCCTGCTGCGGATGGTCGCGAAGGCCGACGTCCTCACCGAGAACTACCGCCGCGGCACGCTGGAAAAGCTCGGCCTAGGCTACGCCGATGTGCTTGCCAAGGCAAACCCGCGCCTCATCTACTGCGCGATCTCGGGGTTCGGCCGGGACGGACCGTACGCCGACCGCGGCGGTTTCGACCTGATCGCCCAGGGCTTCGCTGGCCTGATGTCGATCACCGGCGAGCCGGGCGGTCCGCCGGTGAAGACCGGCAACTCGGTCGCCGACATCAACGCCGGGCTGCTCGGCACGATCGGCATCCTCGCCGCCTACGCCCACCGCCTGAAGACCGGCGAAGGGCAGATGGTCGACACCTCGTTGATGGAAGCCGCGCTGCAGCAGACCGGCTGGCACGCCTCGGTGTATTTCGCCACCGGCGAGTCGCCCGGACCGACCGGGTCGGCGCACTTGCTGGCCGCGCCGTACCAGGCGTTCGCCACCAGTGACGGCTGGATCAACATCGGCGGTGCCAACCAGGCAAACTGGGAACGCATCACCGACGTCCTCGGCCAACCGCAGTGGCGTGTCGACCCGCGCTTCGAGACCAACTCGGCGCGGATGGAGAACCTCGATGCGCTGACCGCGGCGATGACCGCCGAGCTGGCGGGACGCACCCGCACCGAATGGATCGCCGCCTTCGAAGCTGCCGGCGTCCCGGTGGGACCGGTGCACACGATCGGCGAGGCCCTGAGCCACCCGCAGACCCTCGCTCGCGGCAACGTTGTCGAGACCGTGCACGCCGAAGCGGGACGCACCCGGGCCCTCGGCAGCCCGGTTCACTTCTCGAAGACGCCGACGCGCATCGACCGCCCGGCGCCGCTGCTCGGCGAGCACACACGGGAGGTGCTGCGCGAACACGGCTACGCCGAGGCGGAGATCGACGCGCTCGTCGCCGAACGCGTGGTCGAGGATCGTTCGACGCCGGCCGCGGCCCGGTCCGCCTAGGCCCTCGAGCGCGATTTCCCCGTCCGGCGTCCTACGTCCAGAACCAGCGTCCCGCGCCTAAGCCGCGGCGGGAACCGGCAGCGCCGGCTTCGCTGGACTCGCGGAACTCACCGCAACCTCGGCACCTCTCGCCGCCGGATGCCCGGAGAAATAGTCCATCGCCGCCAGCACCCCGCTGCGCGCCAGCGGCACGCCGGTCAGCTTCAGGCCCATCTCGACACCGGTCAGCGTGGCCAGCAAGGTCAGGTCGTTGCTGTCGCCGAGATGGCCGATGCGAAACATCCGGCCGCGCAGCTTGCCGAGACCGGTGCCCAGCGACAGGTCGAAGCGCGCATGGATCAACTGGCGCAGTTCATCGGCGTCGATGCCCGACGGCGTGACGACGCCGGTCAGCACTGGAGAATGCACGCGCTCGTCGGCGCACTGGATCGGCAGGCCCCATGCGCGCACGGCAGCGCGCACGCCCTCGCCCCAGCGCTGGTGCCGCGCCAGCACCTGATCGAGCCCCTCGGCGAGCAACATGTCGAGCGCTTCGCTGAGGCCGTAGAGCAGGTTCGTCGCTGGCGTGCTCGGCCAGTAGCCGGCCGGGTTCATCTGCAGCATCTCGTCCCAGGCCCAGTAGGCCTTCGGCATCCGCGCCCCCTTGCTGACCTCGATCGCCTTCGGCGAGAGCGCGTTGAAGCCCAGGCCGGGGGGCAGCATCAACCCCTTCTGCGAGCCGCTGATGCCGACGTCGACCCCCCACTCGTCGTGACGGTAGTCGGCGCTGCCGAGGCCGGAGATCGTGTCCACCATCAGCAGGGCCGGATGGCCGGCCGCGTCGATCGCCATGCGGACCGCGGCGATGTCGGAGGTGACGCCGGTCGACGTTTCGTTGTGGACCACGCAGACCGCCCGAATCGAGTGCCCCGGATCCTCGCGCAGGCGCTTGCCGATGAGATCGGCCTGGACGCCGTGACGCCAGGCAATCGGCAGCCCGGTGGCCTCGTCGACGCCGGGCATCGCCAGGAATTCGGGCGCCAGGCCCAGGCGCGTCGCCATCTTCTGCCAGAGCGTCGCGAAGTGGCCTGTCTGGTACATCAGCACCTTGTCGCCGGGGCTGGTGACGTTGACGAGCGCCGCTTCCCACGCGCCAGTGCCGGATGACGGGTAGATCACCACCGGATGACGCGTGCGGAACACCTCCTGCATACCCGCCAGCACCTTCTTGCCGAGGACTGCGAACTCCGGTCCGCGATGGTCGATCGTCGGCAGGCTGATCGCCCTCAGGATGCGGTCCGGCACGGGGCTGGGCCCCGGAATCTGCAGGAAGTGGCGTCCGCTGGGATGGGAATCGAGCGCAATCATCGGAACTCCTTGAACCCGGCTAGTTTTGCATACAAAATTCAATTCTTCAACGCAAGGGCCGGTATTCGGTCCGGCACACGCTCTCGGGGCCCGCCTTGGACGATGCACTGACGATCACGCGGCAAACGCCAATGACACCGGGTGAGAGCCCCATGACGATCCCGCGCCAGACGCTGCACCAGCACGTCGTTTCACGGCTGCGCGAACTGATCGTCGAGGGACGTGTGGCGCCGGGCGCGAAACTCAACGAGCGCGCGCTGTGCGAGCAGCTCGCCATCTCGCGCACACCGCTGCGCGAAGCCATCAAGATGCTCGCCGCCGAGGGCCTCGTCGAGCTGCTCGCGAATCGCGGCGCCGTCGCCGCTCAGATGACGGTGCAGGACGTCGTCGACACCTTCGAGGTCATCGCCGGACTCGAAGGCCAGTCGGGGGAACTGGCGGCCGAGCGCATCACCGCGCCCGAGCAGGCGGAGATCCGCGCGCTGCACTACGAGATGCTGGCGGCGCACACCCGCCGCGACCTGCCGGCGTACTACCGCATGAATGCCCAGATCCACAACCTCATCAACGCGGCGGCGCGCAACCCGGTGCTGACACAGACCTACCGCACGATCAACGCGCGTCTGCAGGCGCTGCGCTTCCGCTCCAACTTCGACACCGCGAAGTGGGCGCATGCGGTGGCCGAGCACCAGCAGATGATCGAGCGGCTGGCCGCGCGCGACGGCCCGGGCCTGCGCACGGTGCTGATCGCGCACCTCGAACACAAGCGCGACGCGGTGATCGACCTGATGCGCAGCGCGGCCGGCGGCGACGCGCCCGAGGCCGGTCGATGAACGCGGGGTTGCCCCTGTGGGCGCATCGCGCGCCACGGTCGGGCACGCGTCAGACGCAGCAGCAGGCCACGGAGCTCGCCCGCCGTCTCGGCACGGAGACCGGCGGTGAAGTCGCGTTCGACAGCGCCGCGCGCGGTCGCTACGCCACCGATGCGTCGATCTACCAGGTCATGCCGGTGGGCGTCTTCGTGCCGCGCACGGCGCAGGACGCCGTCGCGGCCATCGACATCGCACGTTCCCTACAGACACCGGTGGTGCCGCGCGGCGCCGGCACCTCGCAATGCGGCCAGACAGTGGGCGCCGGTCTGGTGATCGACACCACCAAGCACCTGCGCAAGGTCCTCGCCTTCGACAAGGAAGCCCGCACCGTCGACGTCGAGCCCGGGCTGGTGCTCGATGCACTGAATGCCCGTCTCAAGCCTTACGGCCTCTGGTTCCCGGTCGACGTCTCGACCAGCGCGCAGGCGACGCTCGGCGGGATGGCCGGCAACAACTCGTGCGGCTCGCGCAGCATCGCCTACGGCAACATGGTCCACAACGTCCTGGGCATCGACGCCTGGCTGAGCGACGGCAGCGAAGTCTCCTTCGGCCCCGTGGCCGCGCTCGGGGCCAAGGAAAGCGCCATCGCCGACTTCGTCCGCGACCTGGCGCTCTCCCGGCGCCGGGAGATCGACGCGCGCTGGCCGCAGGTCCTGCGCCGCGTCGGCGGCTACAACCTCGACATCTTCGAGCCGCGCAGCGAACGTCCCTACACCGCCGACGGCAGCGTCAACCTCGCCCACCTGCTGGTCGGCAGCGAGGGCACGTTGGCGTTCACGCGGCGGCTGCGCCTGAAGCTCGCGCCGCTGCCGCGTGCCAAGGTCCTGGGCGTCGTCAACTTCCCGACCTTCCGCGCCGCGATGGCGGCGGCCCAGCACCTGGTGAAGCTCGAGCCGACCGCGGTCGAGCTGGTCGACCGCACGATGATCGACCTCGCGCGCACGAACCCGGCGTTTCGCGCCACGATCGAAGCGGCACTGGTCGATGCCTCGGCGCCGACGCCGGCGGCGATCCTGCTGGTGGAATTCAGCGGCGACGCGCGCACGCCGCTGCTGCGCCGCCTCGCTGCGCTCGTGGAACTGGTCGCCGATCTCGGCCTGCCCGGCGCGGTGGTCGAGATGGCGGACGAGACCGCACAGAAGGCCCTGTGGGAGGTGCGCAAGGCGGGCCTCAACATCATGATGAGCCTCAAGGGCGACGGCAAGCCGGTCAGCTTCATCGAGGACTGCGCCGTTCCCCTCGAACATCTGGCCGACTACACCGACGCCCTGACCGAGGTCTTCACCCGGCACGGCACCCGCGGCACCTGGTACGCGCACGCATCGGTCGGCACGCTGCATGTGCGCCCGATCCTGGACATGCGCCGCGACGGCGCAGTGCGGATGCGGGCCATCGCCGACGAGGCGAGCGCGCTGGTGCGTCGCTTCAAGGGCGCCTACAGCGGCGAGCACGGCGACGGCCTGTGCCGCGGCGAATGGATCGCATGGCAGTTCGGGCCCGAAATCGACGCGGCGTTCGCGGCCATCAAGCAGCGGCTCGACCCGATCGGCCTGCTGTCGCCGAACCGTATCGTCGATCCGCCGAAGATGGACGACGCGTCCCTCTTCCGCTTTCCGCCCGCCTACCGGACCATCGCCTTGCGTCCTGTCTTCGACTGGTCGGCCTGGAACGTCCAGAACGACCCGCGGACCGAGGCGACGAGCGTCCCCGGCAGCGGCGGCGATCCGTCCGGCGGCCTGGCCAAGGCCGTGGAGATGTGCAACAACAACGGCCACTGTCGCAAGTTCGACGCCGGCACGATGTGCCCGAGCTACCGCGTGACCCGCGACGAGCAGCACCTGACGCGCGGACGCGCCAACACGCTGCGCCTGGCGCTGTCCGGCCAGTTGCCGGACGCTGGCGGCGACGATCCGCTCGCCAGCGACGTGGTGCACGACGCGCTCGCGCTGTGCGTCGGCTGCAAGGGCTGCCGGCGCGAGTGCCCGACCGGCGTCGACATGGCCAAGATGAAGCTCGAGGCCACCGCGCGCCGCAAGGCCCGCCACGGGCACACGCTGATGGATCGTCTGCTCGGCGGGTTGCCCGATCATGCGCGCCACTGGCGCCGCATGCCGTGGCTGCCGAACCTGCGCAACCGCGTCCCGGCACTGGCTCGGCTCGGCGAGCGCTGGCTCGGCATCTCGGCCCGACGCACGCTGCCGGCATGGCGTCGCGACACCTTCGCCCAGGTCGCCCCGACCCTGGGCCTGGCCAGCCGCGAGGAAGCGATGGCCGCGCCGCTGGCGGCGGTGCTCTTCGTCGACACCTTCAACGCCAACTTCGAAACCGAGAACGGCGTCGCCGCGGTCCGCGTGCTGCAGGCCGCAGGCTACGCCGTGCATGTCGCCCGTGGCGCGAACGGCGCACTGTGCTGCGGCCGCACCCACCTCGCCGCCGGGATGCCGGAGCGGGCCCGCGCCAAGGCCCGGGAGCTGCTCGAGACGCTGGCGCCGTTCGCCGAGCGCGGCATCGCCATCGTCGGGCTGGAGCCGTCCTGCCTGCTCACCCTGCGGGACGAGATGCTGGTGATGGGCCTCGGCCCCCGGGCCGAAGTCCTCGCCGGTCAGGCGCTGCTGTTCGAGGAGTTCGTCGCCCGCGAGGCCCGGTCCGGGCGGTTCGGCGCGCGCTTCCGGCCGGCGACGGCGCCGCTGCTGGTCCATGGCCATTGCCACCAGAAGGCGTTCGGGGCCATGCCACCGGTGCTGGAGGCATTGCGATTGATCCCGGGCGCAGAGCCGACGATGATCGAAACCACCTGCTGCGGCATGGCCGGCAGCTTTGGCTACGAGGCCGCTCACTACGAGGTCTCGATGCAGATGGCCGAGATGAGCCTGCTGCCGGCGATCCGCACGGCGCCCGACGCGACGATCGTCGCCGACGGAACCAGTTGCCGGCACCAGATTGCCGACGGCACCGGCCGCGCCGCGATCCACGTCGCCCGGGTGATGGCGGACCACCTCGTCGGCGCGGCCGACGAGCGCGCCGCGTAGCCCGCGGCGACTCGCCAACGCGCGCCGTGCGTCCGGGCGATGAAGGGGCGCCGGCGCCGCGGGGTCAGCCGCGCAGCGTCAGCGGAATCGTCACCGGGCCGTCGTTGACCAACTCGACGTGCATGTGGGCGCCGAAAACCCCGCTGGCGACCAACGGGTGGTGCGAGCGCGCCGCCGCGACGACGCGGTCGTAGAGTCGCCGCCCCTGTTCCGGCGCCGCGGCCGCGGTGAAGCTCGGCCGGTTGCCGCCTGAAACGTCGGCGGCGAGCGTGAACTGGCTGACGACGAGCAGGCCGCCGCCAACGTCTGCCACCGAACGGTTCATCTTGCCGGCCTCGTCGGCGAAGACGCGCAGCTTGAGGATCTTCTCCACCAGGCGGTCAGCCACCGCTTCGCTGTCCGACGGCTCGGCGCAGACGAACACCAGCAGACCGGCGTCGATCGCGCCCACGGTGGCGCCTTCGACCTCGACGCGGGCGCGGCTCACGCGCTGCAGCAGCGCGATCACGGCGGCGCCTCGTCGCCCTCGAGGTGAGCCTCGACGTCGGTCGGCAGCAGCTGGATCGAGGTGCGCAGGCCGCGCACGTCGCTCATCAGGGCTTGCTCGACCTCGTGGCGCAGGGTCGCTGCGCGACCGAGCGACCAACTGCCCGGCAGGTGCATGTGCATGTCGATGAAACGCCGCTGGCCGGCCCGCCGGGTGACGACATGGTCGAAGCGGATCGCCTCGTGGGCGAAACCTGCGAGCGTGCGGTCGATCTGGGCCCGCACCTCGGGCTCGACGGCGGTGTCCATCAGCCCCTCGACGGCGCGCCAGGCAAGGTGCCCGCCTTCGCGCAGGATGTTGAGAGCCACGCCGATGGCGATCAACGGATCGATCCAGAGCCACCCGGTCACGTGGACCAGGCCGAGGCCGACGACGACGCCGCCGGAGGTCCAGACATCGGTGTAGAGATGGCGCGCATCGGCTTCGAGGACGATCGAACGATGCTCGCGCGAACCCGCCATCAGGCGTCGCGCCAGGGCCCAGTTCAGCGCCGAGCTCGCGACGGTCAGCGCCACGCCCCAGCCGAGCTGCTCCAGCGGCTGCGGGGTGACGAGGCGCAGCACGGCCGCCCAGATGATCGCGGCGGCGGCACCGGCGATCAGCAGGCCCTCGAACCCGCTCGAGAAATACTCGGCCTTGGTGTGGCCGAAGGGGTGGTCGGCATCGGCAGGACGCCGCGCGATCGCCACCATCGCGAGGGCGAAGAGCGCCGAGGCGAGGTTCACGAACGACTCCATCGCGTCCGACAGCAAACCCACCGACCCGGTGATCCACCAGGCCAGACCCTTGACGAAGATGGTGACGACCGCCGTCGCGACCGACAGTTTCAGGAGCGTTGCGACCTGCATCGCGCCGCCGTCAGGTCAACGTCACGCGGGCGAACTTGCGCTTGCCGACCTGAACGACGTAGACCCCCTGCGGCAGGCGCAGCCCGCGGTCCGCAACCGGCGTGCCGTCGATGCGGACACCGCCACCGTCGACCAGCCTCAGGGCTTCGCTCGTCGACGGCGCCAGCCCGGCCTGCTTCAGCAGCGCACCGATGCCCAGCGGCGCCCCCGGCAGCGTCAGCGCCGCGATCTCGTCCGGCACGCCACCGCGGGCCCGGTGTTCGAAATCGAGCGCGGCGGCTTCGGCCGCAGGCGCGTCGTGAAAGCGCGTCGTGATCTCGCGCGCGAGGAGGACCTTCGCGTCCTTCGGATTGCGACCGCCCTCGACCTCGGCGCGCAAGCGCGCGATCTCTGCCTCGGGGCGAAAGCTCAGCAGCGTGTAGTACTTCCACATCAGCGTGTCGCTGATCGACAGCAGCTTGGCGTACATCTCGTTGGCCGGGTCGGTGATGCCGATCGTGTTGCCCTTGCTCTTGGACATCTTCTCGACGCCGTCGAGCCCTTCGAGCAGCGGCATCGTCAGGATGCACTGCGGTGCCTGCCCGTACTCGGACTGCAGCGCACGACCGACCAGCAGATTGAACTTCTGGTCCGTCCCGCCGAGTTCGAGGTCGCTCTTGAGCGCCACCGAGTCGTAGCCCTGCATCAAGGGGTAGAGCAGTTCATGGACGCTGATCGGCGCCCCGGACTTGAGGCGCTTGGCGAAGTCGTCGCGCTCGAGGATCCGAGCGACGGTATAGCGCGCCGCCAGCTCGATCATGCCGCGGGCGCCGAGCGCGTCGCTCCATTCGGAGTTGTAGCGAACCTCGGTGCGGGCCGGGTCGAGGACGAGGCTGGCCTGGGCGTAGTAGGTCCTGGCATTGGCCTCGATCTGCTCGCGCGTCAGCGGCGGCCGGGTGGCGTTTCGGCCGGACGGATCGCCGATCATCGAGGTGAAATCGCCGATCAGGAAGATGACGGTGTGGCCCAGGTCCTGGAGCTGGCGCATCTTGTTCAGGACGACGGTGTGGCCGATGTGGATGTCGGGCGCGGTCGGGTCCAGCCCGAGCTTGATACGCAGTGGCACGCCTGTTGCTTCAGACCGGACAAGCTTCGAAATCCACTCGGTTTCCGGTAACAGTTCGTCGCAGCCTCGAAGGGAGATGCTCAACGCGTGATGTACCGATTCGCTCAAGTTGGGGGGCGGCGGAGCCGAAGTCGCAGTAGGAAGCAGGGACATGAGGGGCTTTTCCGGAGTTGCGCACCCAGCCGGGCCGGTATACTGCGCTGCGGTTGAGGGACCGCTTCGAGACCGATCCATCCAAGGCCGGCCAAGCCCACAGATTCTAGTGGACGCCCCTGGTGGCGAAGATCAACCGATGCATGCTTCGGCAGCGCATCGATCAGACCGAGCGATACGCTCCGCATCAATTTGAAATCGCTGGATACACTCGAACGCGCCCTCGCAATGGCCGTGGCGCGCACCGGCCGCTTTGTGTCGCAACACCCCCGCAAGCTCACGGCTGGCGTGACCGTGGTGCTCGCTGGCTTCGGTGTCACCGCCTTCGGCGTGGCTCCCCTCGTCCCCGATGCCGCCGACCTGCCGAAGCGCACGATCGTCGTCGACGTCGCTCCGCAGGGATTCGACACCCAGCTCGAGGCTCTCGCCGAGCACGAGCTTGAACTCTTCCGCAACGACCTGACACGCTCGAGCGACACTGCCGACACGTTGCTGCGCCGCCTGGGCGTGAACGATCCGTCGGCCGCTGCCTTCCTGCGCAACGACGCGACCGGGCGCAAGGTCCTCGAAGGCCGCAGCGGCAAGATGGTCCGGGTCCGGACCGACTCCACCGGCCAGCTCGAAGAATTGGTCGCGCGCTACGCCGCTCCGGGGGCGGATCAGGTCGGTTCGCGCTTCACGCGCCTGCGGATCATGCGGATCGCCGGCCGGCTCCAGGCCACCACGGAAACGGCGCCGCTGGCCGTGCAGGTCCGGATGGGCACCGGCACGATCCGCTCCTCGCTGTTCGCCGCCACCGACGACGCCGGCCTGCCGGACGCGATCGCGACACAGCTGGCGGAAGTGTTCGCCACCGACATCGACTTCCACCGCGACCTGCGCAAGGGCGCGACATTCTCGGTGGTCTACGAGACGCTCACCGCCGATGGCGAACCGATCACCTGGAACGCCGGCGTCGGCCGTGTCCTCGCGGCCGAGTTCACGAATGCGGGCCGCATGTATTCGGCCATCTGGTTCCAGGAGCCGGGAGCCAAGGGAAGCTACTACGGCCTCGACGGCCAGAGCAAGCGGCGCGCGTTCCTCGCCAGTCCGCTCGAGTTTTCACGGGTGACGTCGGGCTTCGCGATGCGCATGCACCCGATCCTCAACACCTGGAAGCAGCACAAGGGTGTCGACTACGGCGCGCCCAACGGAACACCGGTCCGTGCGGTCGGTGACGGCGTGGTCGAGTTCGCCGGCTGGCAGAACGGCTACGGCAACGTGGTCGAGATCAAGCACAGCGCCCAGCGATCGACGGTCTATGCCCACCTGAGCCACCTCAACGTCGTCAAGGGTCAGCACGTCGAGCAGGGCGCGCACATCGGCGCCGTCGGTTCGACCGGATGGGCCACCGGCCCGCACCTTCACTTCGAAGTCAAGTTCGCGGGCGTCCAGCAGGACCCCCTCATCGTCGCCAAGAGTTCCGAGACCATCCCGATCACGGCGGCCGGCAAGGTGCAGTTTGCCCAGGTGACGCGCGGCCTGCGCAGTCAGCTCGAAGTCGCCGAATCCGTCGGACGCTCGGTCGGATACGGCGAGTAGGTCGCTGCCGCGCGACCGCGCGGTGGTGTCGGGGGCAGCGATCCCCACCTTCCGCGGCGTTGCGCACCCGCTTGGCAACCGCCCCCGGATTTCACATCACCCTTCTGGCCGCGGGCTCGGTCGCGGAAATTCTTTTGCGGCGGCTGCATCCGGATCGGTGGCTGCGGGCTAGTAGGTGGTAGGGCCGTGATTCCACGGCTCCCCCACTTCGGAGTCCTGCCATGAACCTGCGCACCCCCGCCCTGCTGTCCCTCGCCCCGATCGCCCTGCTCACCGCCTGTGCGGGCATGTCGTCCCCCGCGATGATGAAGTCCTACGATCAGAGCGCCCTGCCCGATGCCGTCAAGGTCCCGGCCGGCCACCGGGTCGCGGTCGAGACTGTGGGTGTCGGTGAGATCACCTACGAGTGCCGCGCGAAGGCCAACGCCGCGGACGCCTTCGAGTGGACCTTCGTCGGTCCCAAGGCCGACCTCAACAGCCGCGGCGGCGCGAAGATCGGCACCTACTACGGCCCGCCCGCGACGTGGGCATCGGGCGATGGCTCGGCCATCACCGGCGCGCAGCTGGCCACGGCCCCGGGCGGAAGCGGCAACATTCCGATGCAGCTCGTCAAGGCCAATCCGGCCACGGGTGCGGGCGCGATGAACGGCGTGACCTACGTGCAGCGCGTTGCCACGCGCGGCGGCGTCGCCCCCGCAAGCGCGTGCGACGGCAGCGCCGTTGGCCGCAAGCAGATCGTGAAGTACCAGGCCGACTACATCTTCTGGAAGGCCGCCTGATCTCCCGCCGGCACCGGCCCGCCTTGCCGTAGAGTCGGCATCGGCCGGGCCTGCCGACGCCGGTTGCACGATGCCTGCCGACCTCACCCCCTTCGACTACGAAGCCGCCGTGCTGGCCTGCGCGCGTGGTGAGCGCTATGCGCTGCGGGCGCTGTACGAGCGCGAGGCGCGCTGGCTGCTCGGCGTGGCGATGCGCATCCTCGGAGTCCGCGAGCGTGCCGAAGACGTCCTGCAAGACGCTTTCCTGCAGGTCTGGCAGCGCGCCGGCACCTACCAGCCGGAACTCGGCTCGGCCCGCGGCTGGCTCTACACCATCGTGCGTCACCGCGCCCTTCGGGACCTGCGCGATCGAGGTCGGACACAGAGCCACCCGCCCGAGGACCTGGCGACGCTTGCCGATGCGCGGCAAGCGGCGGAGAGCACGACCACGGATCGCGGGTTCGATGCCGATGGGCTCGAACACTGCCTGGAGCAACTCGACGCCGCGCGCCGCGCCTGCGTCGTCCATGCGTTTGTCGACGGCTACACGCACGAGCAGATCGCCGAGCGGCTGCAGGCCCCCCTCGGCACGGTGAAGTCGTGGATCCGGCGCAGCCTCGCCAGCCTTCGGGAATGCATGGCGTGATCGAACTGACCTCGCCCGAGGACCGCGACACGGCTGCCGGAGAGTACGTGCTCGGCACGCTCGGCAACGCCGATCGTGATGCCTTCGAGTCGGCGCTGGCGCACGACGCCACGCTGAACGCCGCGGTGTACGCGTGGCAGGACCGCCTCCTCGCACTCAGCGTGCGCGCGCCCTCGGTGCGTCCGACGCCGCAACTCTGGGCCCGGGTCGCCCGCGCGGTCGAATCGACTCCGACGCGGGTCGCACCCACCGCGAGGTCCGGTGCCGAACCCGAATCCGTCGCTCCCCGCGCGGCCAGGCCGGCGCCGGCCGTCGCGCGCTGGTGGCGGCGCCCGGCGGCGCCGTGGCAGTTCGTCAGCGGCCTCGCGCTGGCGGCAACGTTGTTCCTCGCCGTCCTGCTGGTCGTGCGACCTCTGGATGCGCCCACGACCCGTTACCTGGCGCTGCTGCAGAGCCCGCAGGACCGTTCGACAGGCTGGATCGTCGAGATCGAGAGCAACGGCGAGATGCGTCTGGTTCCGGTGGGAGCGCCCACGGCCGCACCTGCCGGTCGGTCGATGCAGTTCTGGACCAAGCCGAAGGATGCGGCCGCGCCGACCTCGCTCGGCCTGGTACAGGCGGGACAGACATTGCGCCTGCCGGTGTCGCGTTTGCCGGCCGTGGGCGTCGAGCAATTGTTCGAGATCACGGTCGAGCCACTGCAAGGGTCGCCGACGGGACGACCGACCGGACCCATCCTCTACGTCGGTCGCACCTTGACGCTGTAGACGTCGCCCCGCGGAGGTCGGGGCACAATCCGGGCGATGACGTTCTACATCGGTCTGATGTCCGGCACATCCCTCGACGGCGTCGACGGGGTGATCGCCCAGTTCGGACCGGGCGCAGCGATCGACGTGGTCGCACACGCCCACCGGCCTTTCAGCGCCGGCCTCAGGGCCGAATTCCTGGCTTTGAACAGCAGCGGCGCCGATGAACTGCACCGCGCAGCGCTCGCCGGCAATGCGCTGTCCCGCATCTCGGCAGAGGTGGTCGTTGCACTGCTGGACAGCACGGCGCTCGCGGCACAAGACGTGCGTGCGATCGGGTCGCACGGCCAGACGGTTCGCCATCGACCCCGCGAGTACGACGGCGTCGGCTATACCCTTCAGCTGAATTCGCCGGCGCTGCTTGCCGAACTGACCGGCATCGATGTTGTCGCCGATTTCCGCAGTCGAGATCTGGCTGCCGGTGGGGTCGGGGCCCCGTTGGTGCCGGCCTTCCACCGCGCGGCGTTCGGCAGCGCGGACAACGACCTCGGAGTCCTGAACCTCGGGGGTATCAGCAACCTCACGGTGTTGTGTGCGGACGGACGCACCGTCGGCTTCGACTGCGGCCCGGCGAACGCGCTGATGGATCACTGGAGCGAAACCCATCTCGGCCAGCCGTTCGACGCCGCCGGTGCATGGGCTGCCCGCGGGCAGGTGCTCGAACCGTTGCTGGGTGAGATGCTTGCCGAACCGTTCTTCGCCGCTCCGGCGCCGAAGAGCACCGGCCGCGACCTTTTCAATCCGCCGTGGCTCGAACGCCACCTCGCCGCTTCTTCCGTCGAGACGCCCCGACCGGTGGACGTGCAGGCAACGCTGTGCGAGCTCACCGCGCGAAGCTGTGCCGAGGAGATGCGTCGCCACGCTCCGCATGCGCGTCGGCTGCTGGTATGCGGCGGCGGCGCGCAGAACGCGGAACTGATGCGCCGTATCGCCGCGCAATTGCCGGAGGTGACGCTGGAGTCGACAGCCGCTCACGGTCTGCCCATCGATCAGGTCGAGGCGTGCGCCTTCGCCTGGCTGGCGCGGGCATGCATCGAGCGCCACCCCGGCAATCTGCCGGCCGTCACCGGCGCCCGCGGCCCTCGCGTGCTGGGCGCGCTCTATACCGCGGCTTGACGCTCGCTGGGGGCCGAACCGCCCTTCGTGCCGGGCACAAAAAAGCCGCCCGGAGGCGGCCTCTTCGAAAGCAGCGCTCGATCAGGCGGAGAAGCTGGAGCCGCAACCGCAGGTCGTGGTCGCATTCGGATTCTTGATCACGAACTGGGCGCCCTGGAGGTCGTCCTTGTAGTCGATCTCGGCGCCGGCAAGGTACTGCAGACTCATCGCGTCGATCAGGAGCGTCACGCCGTTCTTCGACATCTGGGTGTCGTCGTCGTTGATCAACTCGTCGAACGTGAATCCGTACTGGAAGCCCGAGCACCCTCCCCCTTGCACGAAGACGCGCAACTTGAGGTCCGGGTTGCCTTCCTCGTCGACGAGTTCCTTGACCTTGGCGGCCGCACTGTCGGTGAAGACGAGCGGCACCGGCGGCTCGTCGTTGGCGGGCTGGCTCATGATCTGCTGTTCGGCTGCTGCGTTCATTCGAAACTCCCACGGCGATGCGTCGATGGCCAATTATCGGTGATTCACGGCGGCGATGTGCCCCCTTGGGCCTTGGCCACACCCCCGCATTCCAACCAGTTTGCGGCAGAGGTTCCCCTTTCAAGGAGGGACGCCGAGGGTCGAAACGACAAGGCCGCCCGGAGGCGGCCTTGCTCGCAACGTCGAGAAGTCGATCAGCGCTTGCTGAACTGCTTCCGGCGACGCGCTCCATGCAGACCGACCTTCTTGCGTTCCACCTCGCGGGCGTCGCGGGTCACGAAGCCTGCGCGACTCAGATCGGGCTTGAGGGCCGCGTCGTAGTCGATCAGCGCCCGGGTGATGCCGTGGCGCACCGCCCCAGCCTGACCCGATTCGCCGCCGCCATGGACGTTGACCTTGACATCGAAAGTCGCGTCGTTGGCGGTCAGCACCAGGGGCTGACGCACGACCATGATCGAGGTCTGCCGCCCGAAGTAGTCTTCGACCGACTTGCCGTTCACGAGGATCTGGCCAGTGCCCTTCTTCATGAACACGCGCGCCACCGACGACTTGCGACGGCCGGTTCCGTAATTCCAGTTTCCAATCATCGCGGTGTTCCTCAGAGTTCCAGCACTTTGGGCTGTTGGGCCGTGTGCGGATGCGAGGCACCGGCGTAGACCTTCAGCTTCTTGACCATCGCGTAGCCGAGCGGGCCTTTCGGAAGCATGCCCTTGACGGCCTTCTCGAGCGCACGGCCCGGATGCTTGGCCTGCATGTCCTTGAACTTGATGGCGTGGATGCCGCCCGGGTAGCCGGAGTGGCTGTAATAGACCTTGTCGTTGGCCTTGTTTCCGGTCACCCGGATCTTGTCGGCATTAACGACGACGATGAAGTCACCGGTATCGACGTGAGGCGTGTAGATGGCCTTGTGCTTGCCGCGCAGACGGAGGGCGACTTCACTGGCCACCCTTCCGAGAACCTTGTCGGTTGCGTCAATCACAAACCACTCATGCGTCACCTCGGCCGGCTTGGCACTGAAGGTTTTCATGGTGTTCGTAGTTTGTCGAGCCCCTGATCAACGATGGCCGACTGCACCACTCGGTCCGCTTCTGATGTCGGCGGCTCTCGCTGGCAGGTCATGGGTCATCGAGCATCCCACCGGGGCAACCGCGGGACAGCCTTCAATTGTAGCAGAGGGGTTCATCCGGCAGCCCGTAGCGACCCGAAGCGGGTCTGTCATGCTGACGGTGGCTGGGGAGCGACGCCCTGCGAGCCGGAGCGCATCCCCGCGGCGTGAGATCCGACATCCCTTCGGGCTTCACCCCTCCTCAAAAGGCGTAGAGTCGGGTTTACCCTTAGTATCGCCATGAACATCACCGAGCCCTTGCCCCCGACCGACTGCGCCCACCTTCTGGAAGGCGCGAACATCCCAACCGCTGTCCGCGCTCCGACTGACCCCGCATCCGCCAATGCGCCGACGCAGGCCGACCGCCCCTGGTCCTGGGTGCCGATACGCTCGCTGGGCCCACGCCACCGCGACCGCATCATCACGCACCTGCAGGCGCTCGACGACCATTCGCGGTACCTGCGTTTCGGCTATGCCGCCACCGACGCGCAGATGGCGAGCTACGTCGATCGGCTCGATTTCGAGCGTGACGAGGTCTTCGGCATCTTCAACCGCAGGCTCGACCTGATCGCGATGGCGCACCTGGCCAATCCAGCGGAGCCGCCGGCGAACGGGCGGCGGCTCATGGCCGAGTTCGGTGTCTCCGTGCTGCCGAAGGGACGCCGCCGCGGCTTCGGACGGCGCCTCTTCGAGCACGCGATGCTGCACGCGCGCAATCGTGGCGTCGGCGCGATGTTCATCCATGCCCTGAGCGAGAACACCCCGATGCTCAAGATCGCGCGGGACGCCGGTGCCACGGTGCGGCGCGACGGCTCCGAAAGCGAGGCCTGGCTCGAATTGACGCCGGATTCCTTCGCCTCCCATCTCGACGAGATCATGGTCGCGCAGGCAGCGGAATTCGACTACCGGGTCAAGGCCCACCTGCGCCGCATGAGAGGCCTCCTCGAGCGCCGGCGGGCCAGCGTCGCTGTCGAGGGCCGCGAAGGTCAGCCCTGAAGTAGGCGCGGAACCGACACCATGCCGTCCGTCACCTTTCCTCGAACTGAGCCGAAGTCCGGTGTAACCGGATGCGAGCGCGCCGGAACATCCGGTACATTCTGATTCCGCGTTCGATGACAGGGTCGTGACTTGCGACCTCGGGCGCCGTTCGGAAACATGCAGAGCCTTCCGTGGATCGTCGCCCTCATCGCCTTGGTGCTGCTCGGTGCAGTGCTGATTGCATGGGCTATCAGGTCGCGCGGCCCAAAGAAACCACCTCCGTTGCCGACTGAGTGGGCACTTACAGCCCGCCCCGTCTTCTCGACCGACGAGCGGCGCGTCTACCGTCTTCTGCGTGAGGCCCTGCCGCATCACATCGTCCTGTCGAAACTGCCTCTGGTGCGGTTTTGCCAACCCAACGAACCGACGGAAGTCCGCTACTGGTTCGAGTTGCTCGGCGCCCATCACGTCACCTTCGCCATTTGCAGCGCCAACGGTCGAGTCCTGGCCGCACTCGACCTCGACACCGACCGGAACAACTCACGCAGGATCCTGCAGATCAAGCAGTCGGTGCTGGGCGCCTGTCGCGTGCGTTACCTGCGCTGCCCCGTCGACAACCTGCCAACCGTCGCCGAATTGCAGTTGCTGGTGCCCAGCAGTGCCGGGCCGGCGCGCGGCCCTCAGCCTCCGGCAGCGCCCCCCCACGACATCCATGCGGCGCGCGACATCCTCTCGACCACGGTCGCGACCCGGCGCGCCGAGCGCTCGGCTCTCTGGCACGACTCGACCTTGTTCCAGGACTCGTTCTTCGCTCCCGACAATCGCACGGACGGATTTGGCAGCAGCGATTTCTCGCCCCTGCAGGGCACGCCTTCCCAGCGCGGGGCGCTCTCCTCCAACGGCCATGCGGGAGCCCATCGGTCTGCCGAAAGGCCTGGCGACGAGACGGGCGGGGTCGTGGTGGAAGCCTCGAAGTACTCTTCCCGCTCGCGTCATTGACGACGGGGTCGAGGCGCGCCGCGACAGCCCCGGCGCGTAGCATCGGCGCATGCCCAGCGACTTGCCGGAAGACTCCCGACCCTACGCGGACCTGAATCCCGCCGTCGTACTCGACGCCCTCGACAGCGTCGGCATGCGGGGCGACGGTCGACTGATCCAGCTGAACTCGTACGAGAACCGCGTGTTCCAGGTCTTCCTGGAAGAGGGTCGCGTCGTCGTGGCCAAGTTCTACCGGCCCGGTCGCTGGACCGATGCGCAGATCCTCGAAGAGCATGCCTTCGCCATCGAGCTCGCCGAAGCGGAGATCCCTGTCGCGGCGCCTCTTCGACTTGAATCCACGGCCCCTTCGATCCATGCTGACCGGACCATACTGACCGGACCGACCCTAGGGCGCTTCACGGCGGAAACCGGCACCTATCGGTTCGGTGTCTGCGACCGCATCACCGGTCGCGCGCCGGAGCTCGAGGATCCCGACACGCTGGAATGGATCGGTCGCTTCGTCGGCAGGATCCACGCTGTCGGTGCGCGTGCGCCGTTTTCGCATCGCCAGACGCTCGACCCCGAGACCTTCGGGCGCGCCAATCGGGACTGGCTGCTCGCCACCGACCTGATTCCGCCCGATGCCCTGCCCGACTGGCGCGACGTCACCGCGCAGGCAATCGAGGCGGTGGAGGCCGCGTTCGCCCAGGGCGAAGCCCCTCGCAACGTACGCCTGCATGGGGACTGCCATCTCGGAAACATCTTGTGGAACGGCGAAGGACCGCACTTCGTCGACCTCGACGACGCCGTCAACGGACCGGCGGTGCAGGACCTGTGGATGCTGTTGTCGGGCGATCGCGGTGCGCAGACGCGGCAGCTCTCTGCAGTGCTCGAAGGTTACCGCGGCTTCATGGACTTCGACGCGCTCGAGCTGCGCCTGGTCGAACCGCTGCGCACGCTGCGCATCATCCATCACAGCGCCTGGATCGCCAGGCGCTGGAGCGACCCGGCGTTCCCGATCGCCTTTCCGTGGTTCGAGAGCCCCGCCTACTGGGCCGAGCAGACGACGCGATTGCGCGAGCAACTCGTCGCCATGGCCGAGCCGCCGCTCGTCTCCGACCTGTAGCCGCCGTCGCGCGCCGAGGGCTGCGCAACACGAGCGCCGGGCATGGAAACCGCCCGGGTACGCTCGGACGCCTGCAGCCTTGCCGGTCAGGCAGCGGTGTCGGTCAGGCCGCCAGGAGCGAGTTGACGCGCCGGACGTAGGCCGCCGGGTCCTCCAGCTGCCCACCCTCGGCAAGCAACGCCTGGTCGAAGAGGATATGGGCGAGGGCGTCGAAGTGCTCACTCGATTCCAGCCGCTTGACGAGGGCGTGCTCGACATTGACCTCGAGGGTGGGAAGGCTCTTCGGCGTGCTCTGCCCGGCCTGCTTCAGCAGCCGCGCCAGGTGGCCGCTGACATCGCCCTCCTCGACCACCAGGCAGGCCGGCGAATCGACGAGGCGGGTCGTCACGCGCACGTCCTTGACGCGCTCTTTCAGCGCTTCCTGGAGCCGGTCGAGCGTCGGCTTCCAGGCCGCGCTCGCCTCCTCGACCTGCTTCTTCTCGGCCTCGTCCTGCAGCTTGCCGAGATCGACTCCGCCCTTGGCCACGCTCTGCAAGGGCTTGCCGTCGAACTCGTAGAGGTGGCTCAGCAGCCACTCGTCGACCCGGTCGATCAGCAGCAGCACCTCGATTCCCTTCTTGCGGAAGATCTCGAGCTGCGGGCTGTTGCGCGCAGTCGCCAGGCTGTCGGCGGTGATGTAGTAGATCGCTTCCTGCCCCTCCTTCATGCGGCCGACGTAATCGGTGAAGGAAACGCCTTCGTCGGCGTGGGTCGAGGCGAAGCGCAGCAGCTTGGCGAGTCGCTCATGGTTCGCATGATCCTCGCCGATGCCCTCCTTGAGCACCGGGCCGAACTCCTTCCAGAACGCCGCGTACTTGGCCCGCTCGGCCTCGTTCTCGTGCTCGGCCAGCGCCTCGAGCATCGACAGCACGCGCTTGGTCGAGCCCTCGCGGATCGCCTTGACGTCGCGGCTTTCCTGCAGCAGCTCGCGCGAGACATTGAGCGGCAGGTCGGCACTGTCGATGACGCCCTTGACGAAGCGCAGGTAGACCGGCATCAGCGCCTCGGCATCGTCCATGACGAAGACGCGCTTGACGTACAGCTTGACGCCGCCACGCTTGTCGCGGTTCCATAGGTCGAACGGCGCCTTCGCCGGGATGTAGAGGAGCTGGGTGTACTCGGTGCGCCCCTCGACCCTGTTGTGGGTGTAGCTGAGCGGGGCCTCGGTGTCGTAGCTGATCTGCTTGTAGAACTCGACGTACTGCTCCTCGGTGATGTCGCTCTTGCTGCGGGTCCAGATAGCCGCCGCCTTGTTGACGGGAGCCCACTCGTCCTTCACCACCTGCTCCTTGGCCTCGGGGTCCCACTCCTCCTTCTGCATCAGGATGGGCAGCGAGATGTGGTCGGAGTACTTGCCGATGATGGCCTTGAGCTTCCAGGTCGAGAGGAATTCGTCCTCGCCCTCGCGCAGGTGCAAGGTGACGCTCGTGCCGCGCGCCGGGCGGGTGATGGTCTCGACCTCGAAGTCGCCCGCGCCCTCGGACGTCCAGCGCACGCCTTCCTCGGGCGCGAGGCCGGCACGGCGCGACTCGACCGTGATGCGGTCGGCCACGATGAAGCCGCTGTAGAAGCCGACGCCGAACTGGCCGATCAGCTGCGCATCCTTCTTCTGGTCGCCCTCGAGGGCCGACATGAACTCGCGCGTCCCGCTCTTGGCGATCGTGCCGAGGTTGGCGACCGCTTCCTCGGCCGACAGGCCGATGCCGTTGTCGGCGATCGTCACCGTCCGCGCCGCCTTGTCGAAGCTCACGCGAACCTCGAGATTGGGCGCGTCCTCGTAGTAATCGGAGTGGTCGAGGGCCTCGAAGCGCAGCTTGTCGCAGGCATCGGACGCGTTCGAGACCAACTCGCGCAGGAAGATCTCCTTGTTCGAGTACAGCGAATGGGTGACGAGGTGCAGGATCTGCTTGACCTCGGCCTGGAAGGAAAGGGTTTGCTTGTCCATGGCGGTGTTCTCGACGGTTTCGAAAGGGTGGCGGCGACTCGCGGCACAATGCCGGCCGAAGCGCGACCGTAGCGGCCGACATGGCGCCGGATCGACGACTTTCAAGCCCTCGCGCTCCTAGAATCGATGCGCACTCAGGCGGGGACCGGATGATACGTAGGCAGTTTCCAAGGGCATGAGAACGATCCGCGCCACCCGCTACGTCACGCCGCTGCGCGAGGGCGGTTCGCTGCCGGCGATCGTCGAGGCCGATGACGACGGTCTCTACGTCCTCAAGTTCCGCGGCGCCGGCCAGGGACCGCGCGCGCTGATCGCCGAACTCGTGGCCGGTGAGCTCGCGCGCGCCTGCGGTCTCCCGGTGCCGGAGATCGTCTTCGCCCTGCTGGACGCCGATCTCGCCCGCACCGAGCCGGACCCGGAGATCCAGGACCTGATCCGCGCCAGCGCCGACCTCGTGGACGGCAGCGCCGGCCTCAACCTCGCGCTCGACTACTTGCCCGGATCGATCACCTTCGACCCGCTCTCGTTCAAACCCGACGCCGAGCTCGCTTCGCGGATCGTCTGGTTCGACGCCTTCACGAGCAACATCGACCGCACGGCGCGCAACGCCAACATGCTGGTCTGGCATGGCAAGCTCTGGCTCATCGACCACGGCGCCGCGCTCTACTTCCACCATTCGCCGCGCGATTTCGTCGAGCGCGCGGCGGCGCCCTTCGAGGCGATCAAGGATCACGTGCTGCTGCCGTTGGCAAGCCGCCTCGACGACGCCGATCTCGCGATGACCGCCCTGCTCACGCCCGCGGTCGTCGCGGAGATCGTCGAGCTGATCCCCGACGCCTGGCTCGACGGCGACCCGCAGGTGGCGAGCAAGGTGTCGCAACGGGACGCCTACACGGCCTACTTCGCGCGCCGCCTTCAGGCACCGCGCGCCTTCGTCCAGGAGGCGGCCCGTGCCCGATCGCTGCACGTATGACTACGCGATCGTGCGTGTCGTGCCGCGCGTCGAGCGTGGCGAGTTCGTCAACGTCGGCGCGATCGTCTCATCCGACGCCGTCGGCCATCTCGCCGCGGGCTTCGCCGTCGACGCGGCGAGGCTGCGCGCGCTCGACCCCGCGATCGACTTGGCCGCCGTGAACGCCGCGCTCGCCGCGATCTCCGCCATCTGCACGGGCGGCGCGGCCGCCGGAGCCATCGGCCGCCTGCCGCTGCGCGAGCGATTCCACTGGCTGGTCGCGCCGCGCAGCACGATGATCCAGACCTCGGCGGTGCACACCGGCCGCTGCGACGATCTCGCCGCCACGCTCGAACAGCTCCTCGACCGCATGGTCCGGACGGCCCCGTGAGGAGGCGACGAAAGGGCGTGTGGAAAGTGAGCCCGGTCGCTTTGGATTGCGAACCTGGGACACAGCGACGCCGCGACTAGCGCCGTGCACGCTGCGTGGGAAAATCTTGCGATGAAAGCCCCCGACCCCGTCGTCGATGCGGCCCCGTTCCGGGCGATCGCCGAGCTGATCCGCGAACATGCCCGGGCCCGCCCGCGACAACTCGCCGTGGCGCAAGGCGAGGAGCGTCTCGACTACGCCGCGCTCGACGCCCTGATGGATCGCGTTGCCGCAGCGTTGCAGCGCGACGGCCTGCGTCCCGGCCACGACACGATCGCCATCTGCGCCCGCTCGTCGCCGACCTACGCGGCGCTTTTTCTCGGCGCGCTGCGCGCCGGTGTCGCGGTGGCGCCGCTGGCCCCGTCGGTGACGCCGCAGAGCTTCGCCTCGATGCTCGCGGACGCCGCGCCGCGGTTCCTGTTCGCGGATTCGGAAGCCCTCGGCGCGCTCGGCGATGCGCCGCCTGCGGTCGAGTGCATCGCCCTGGACGACCGCTCGCCGGGCGGTGCACTGCAGGACTGGCTCGCCCCGCCCGGAACCACGCCGACGGCGGTCGAAGCCCGGCCGCAGTGGCCGTTCAACATCATCTATTCGTCGGGTACGACCGGCACGCCGAAGGGCATCGTCCAGTCGCACGGCATGCGCTGGTCGCACGTCGAGCGCGGCGCCACCTACGCCTACAGTCCCGACACGGTGACGCTGCTGGCCACACCGCTGTACTCGAACACCACGCTGGTCGTGTTCTTCCCGACGCTGGCCTTCGGCGGCAGCGTCCTGCTGATGCCGAAGTTCGACGCAGCCGGCTACCTGGTGCTGGCCGAGCAGTGCCGTGTCACCCACACGATGCTGGTTCCGGTGCAGTACCAGCGCATCATGGCGCTGGCCGATTTCGATCGCCATGATCTGACCTCGTTCCGCTTCAAGTTCTGCACGAGCGCGCCGTTCGCGGCCGCACTGAAGGCCGACGTGGTGCGGCGCTGGCCGGGCGGCCTGATCGAGTTCTACGGCATGACCGAAGGCGGCGGCACCTGCATCCTCGCCGCGCACGAGCATCCGACCAAGTTGCACACCGTCGGCCAGCCTGCGCTCGGCCACGACATCCGCCTGATCGACGACGACGGCCGCGAGCTTCCTCCGGGCGCCACCGGCGAGGTCGTCGGCCACTCGCGCGGCATGATGATCGGCTACCACGGTCGGCCGGAGAAGACCGCCGAGGCCGAATGGTTCGACCCGAGCGGCAAGCGCTTCATCCGCACCGGCGACGTCGGCCACTTCGATGCCGAAGGCTTCCTGACGCTGATGGATCGAAAGAAGGATCTCGTCATCAGCGGCGGCTTCAACATCTATCCGAGCGACCTCGAGGGGGTTCTGCGCGAGCACCCGGCGGTGGCCGATGTCGCGGTCGTCGGCGTGCCATCGGTGCAATGGGGCGAAACGCCCGTCGCCTTCGTCGTCCGGCAGCCGGCCCACGCGACCGAGCCCGCTGAACTGCTGCGCTGGGCCAACGAGCGCGTCGGCAAGACGCAGCGGCTCGCAGACCTGCGTTGTGTCGCCGAACTGCCCCGCAGCGCGATCGGCAAGGTGCTCAAGCGCGAACTTCGCGATGCGTATCGCGCAGAGGCTTGATCGATTGATCGATTGATCGCCCAGTCACCGGAGGCCGGGTGGGCTGATCGCTGACGGCTGACCGTCCGGCTGCTCAAGGGTGTCGGTCAGACCGCCCCGGCCTCGCGCAGCGCCGCCACCGCCGCCGCGTCGTAGCCCAGCTCGACGAGGATCGCATCGGTGTGCTCGCCGAGCGCCGGGATCGGGTCCATCCGCGGCCCGCTGTCCCAGGTTCCGGGCGGCAGCATCGCCGGCAGCGGCCCGACCGAGGAGCCGACTTCGCGCCAGCGATCCCGGGCCTTGAGCTGCGGATGCTCCCAGACCTCGTGCATCGTGTTGACGCGGGCATTGGCGATCTGCGCGGCATCGAGTCGCGCGGCAAGCTCCGCGGCCGACAGGCCGGCGAAGGCCGCGACGATGATCGGCCGCAGCGCATCGATCGCCGCGACGCGCCGGGCATTTCCGGCGAAGCGGGCATCCTCGGCGAGCGCCGGCTGCAGCAGCACCCTGGCGCAGAAACTGACCCATTCGCGCTCGTTCTGCAGGCCCAGCATGACGCTGCCGCCGTCGCCGGTGGGGAACGGACCGTACGGGTAGATCGTGGCGTGGGCGGCGCCGGTGCGCGGCGGCGGCGGTGCGCCATCGAAGGCGTAGTACATCGGGTAGCTGGTCCACTCGGCCAGCGCCTCGAGCATCGAGATGTCGATGCGCTGGCCGCGTCCGGTGCGATCGCGCTGCAGCAGGGCGGCGAGGATGCTGGAGTAGGCATACATGCCGGCGGCGATGTCGGCGATGGACGCGCCCGCCTTGCACGGCTCCTCGGGCGTACCGGTGACGGACACGAAGCCGGCCTCGCTCTGGATCAGCAGGTCGTAGGCCTTCTTGTCACGATACGGTCCGGGGCGCAACGCGTCGTCGCCGTAGCCGGAGATGTCGCAGACGATCAACGATTGCTTGAGGCCGGCCAGGCGTTCGTAGCCCAGCCCCAAGCGCGCGGCCGCGCCCGGCGCGAGGTTCTGCACCACCACGTCGGCCTTCTCCAGCACCAGCCGCTCCAGGATCTCGGCCGCCAGCGGATGCTTGACGTCCAGGGTCAGGCTCTCCTTGGAGCGGTTCGTCCAGACGAAATGCGAGGCCAGGCCGCGGACCCGCTCGTCGTAATGACGGGCGAAATCGCCGGTCCCCGGGCGCTCGATCTTGATGACGCGGGCGCCGAGGTCGGCGAGGTGGCGGGTCGCGAACGGCGCGGCGATTGCGTGCTCGAGGGTGACGACGGTCAGGCCTTGCAGCGGCTGCACGGGAGTTCCTTTCACTGACGGTGAGTCGCGGTGCGGCCGGAGTGGTGCACCTCAAGCGGCGACGCCGTACCCGCCGATTGTCCGTCGCCACCGACGGTTTGCGTCCCGGAACCCGCAGGGCGGCGAGGACCACGGCGGATTGCACCAAAATGCACCCGCGCCGAACCGGTCCGGGTCGTCGCGCCGTTGTCGCCCACTGCCGGAAGGAATCCGATGTCGAGCACCCCCACCCTGTCCACCGCACCGCTGGGCGCCAGCGGCCTGAAGGTCACGCCTCTGTGGCTCGGCACGATGATGTTCGGCGACCAGACCGACGAGCCCGAGGCTGCGCGCATCGTCGCCGCGGCGCGCGAAGCGGGTGTCAACGCGATCGACACCGCCAACGTCTACGCAGGGGGCGAGTCCGAGCGCATCACCGGGCGGCTCATCAAGGCCGATCGCGAGCACTGGGTGCTGGCGAGCAAGGTCGCCAACCCGACGGGTCCGGGCCCGAACGACCGCGGGCTCTCGCGCCGCCACGTACTCCAGGCCGTCGACGCCAGCCTGGCACGCCTGGGTACCGACTGGCTCGACGTGCTCTACCTGCACCGCGAGGACCCGACCACGCCGCTCGAGGAGACGCTGGCCGCCGTGGCGCACCTCATCGAACGCGGCAAGGTCCATCACTTCGGCCTTTCGAACTACCGCGCCTGGCGCGTCGCCCGCGTCGCCGAGATCTGCAGGTCGATGGGCATCGCACCGCCGATCGTCTGCCAGCCGCCGTACAACGCGATGTCGCGGGCGATCGAGACCGAGCTGCTGCCATGCTGCGCGCACTACGGCATCGGCGTCGTGGCCTACAGCCCGCTCGCCCGCGGCGTGCTGAGCGGCAAGTACGCGCCGGGCGCGACGCCGCCGGAAGGCTCGCGCGCAGCCCGCAACGACACCCGCATCATGCAGACCGAGTTCCGCGCCGAATCGGTGGCACTGGCCCAGCGCATGGTCGAACATGCGCGCGAGCGCGGCCGCACGCCGACCGAGTACGCGCTCGGCTGGGTCTGGAACAACCGCCTGGTCCACGGCGTCATCGCCGGACCGCGAACCCTCGAGCAGTGGCAGGGCTATGTCGACGCGGTCGGCAAGCCGTTCGATGCCGAGGACGAGGCCTTCGTGGCCACGCTCGTGGCCGCCGGGCACGCCTCGACGCCGCACTACACCGATCCGCAGTATCCGGTGACCGGCCGGGTTCCGCGCACCGGCCCGGGAGACGCGGCATGAAGGCCGGCGGCGACGCGCTCTTCATCCTCCTCGGCGCCATCATGGTGCTGGCGATGCACGGCGGTTTCGCGTTCCTGGAACTCGGCACCGTGCGCCAGAAGAACCAGGTCAACGCATTGGTCAAGATCCTCGTCGACTTCGGAGTCTCGACGATCGCCTATTTCTTCGTCGGCTACGGCGTGGCCTACGGCACTCACTTCTTCACCGGCGCCGAGGCGCTCTCGGCCAACAACGGCTACGAGCTGGTCAAGTTCTTCTTCCTCCTGACCTTCGCCGCGGCGATCCCCGCGATCGTCTCCGGCGGCATCGCCGAACGCTCGCGCTTCGGCACGCAATTGATGGCCACCGCGGTGCTTGTCGGCCTGGTCTACCCGGTCTTCGAGGGCATCGCCTGGAACCAGAATCTCGGCATCCAGGCCTGGATCGCGCGCGTCACCGGCGCCGAGTTCCACGACTTCGCCGGCAGCGTCGTCGTGCATGCGGTCGGCGGCTGGATTGGGCTGGCGGCCGTGATCCTGCTCGGCGCCCGGAGCAACCGCTACCGCAAGGACGGCGCGATGAGCGCGCACCCGCCGTCGAGCATCCCTTTCCTGGCACTCGGTGCCTGGATGCTGACGGTCGGCTGGTTCGGCTTCAACGTGATGAGCGCGCAGACGCTCGAGAAGATCTCCGGCCTCGTCGCCGTGAACTCGCTGATGGCGATGGTCGGCGGCACCCTGGTCGCGACGCTCGTCGGCCGCAACGACCCGGGCTTCGTCCACAACGGGCCGCTCGCGGGCCTCGTGGCCGTCTGTGCCGGGTCCGATGTCATGCACCCGATGGGCGCACTCGTCACCGGCGGGGTCGCCGGTGCGATCTTCGTCTGGATGTTCACGCTGACGCAGAACCGCTGGAAGATCGACGACGTCCTCGGCGTCTGGCCGCTGCACGGCTTGTGCGGCGCCTGGGGCGGGATCGCCGCCGGAATCTTCGGCGCCACCGCGCTCGGCGGTCGCGGCGGTGTCAGCTTCCCGGCGCAACTGATCGGCACCGGGCTGGGCGTGGCCTGGGCCTTCGCCTGCGGCCTCGTCGTCTACGGCCTGCTGCGGGCGACCATGGGCTTGCGACTGTCGCAGGAAGACGAATTCGTCGGCGCGGATCTGTCGATCCACAAGATCGGCGCGACGCCGGACCGCGAGGTGAGCTGGTAGCCCCGACAACCGGGCGCGAGGCGAGCCGATAGCACGACGCGCCATTCCGCAGGGCGCACCATCGATTTGCAGGAAAGCCGCATGAGCAATCAAGACCCCAGGCCGGTGGCGCTGGTCATCGGTGCCGGCGACGCCACCGGCGGCGCGATCGCCCGACGCTTCGCCGCCGGCGGCCTCGTCGCCTGCGTGACCCGGCGCGACGCCGCGAAACTGCAACCGCTGGTTGCCTCGATCGAGGCCGCCGGCGGACGCGCGCACGCCTTCGGCTCGGATGCGCGCAAGGAAGACGAAGTGATCGCACTGGTCGAGCGCGTCGAAGGCGAGATCGGCCCGATCGAGGTGCTGGTCTTCAACATCGGCGCCAACGTGCCGAGCAGCATCCTCGACGAGACCGCACGCAAGTACTTCAAGATCTGGGAGATGGCGTGCCTCGGCGGCTTCCTCAACGGACGCGAGGTCGCGCGCCGCATGGTCGGACGCGGCCACGGCACCATCCTCTTCACCGGCGCGACCGCCTCGCTGCGCGGCGCCGCCAACTTCGCGGCCTTCGCCGGCGCCAAGCACGCGCTGCGGGCGCTGGCGCAGAGCATGGCGCGCGAGCTCGGACCCAGGGGTATCCACGTGGCGCATGTCGTCGTCGACGGCGCGATCGACACCGAGTTCATCCGCAGCAACTTCCCCGAACGCTACGCGACCAAGGCCGACGACGGCATCCTCGATCCCGCCCACATCGCCGACAACTACTGGCACCTGCACGCCCAGCCGCGCGACGCCTGGACCTTCGAGCTCGACCTGAGGCCCTGGAACGAGCGTTGGTAGGGCGATGCACAGGCGCCCGTCTGTGCGGGTCCGTCCGCGAGAGCCCACGGATCGCCTTCGCTCGTTGCCTTGATCTGCATCAAGCGCCCGAGGCCGCCCTGCGCGCCAGATGACCGCCTTCGTCACGGAGGTCGCCGATGCCAACATCCCAGGCTCGCGCAGGGTCGCGCCAGGTCGCGCTGCTGAAGTTCGCAGTTGCACTGACCATCGTCGGAGCGGCCGGATGGGCGAATCCCGCACACGCGATACCGGCATTCAACCGCCAGACCGGCCAGAACTGCGTCGCCTGCCACGCCGGCGGACAGTTCCCCGAGCTGACGCCGTACGGACGCCTGTTCAAGATGACCGGCTACACCATCGGCGAGCGCGTTGCCCCGGTCTCCGGGATGGTGGTGACCAGCCTGTCGAGGGTCGCAAACACGTCCAAGAGCGACGATCCGGCGGCTGACTTCCAGAAGAACAATCGCGCCATCCTGGCCACGGCCAGCCTGCTGATCGGGGGCAAGGTGACCGACAACATCGGTGCGTTCGCACAGGTGACATACGACCCGTATGCGACCCAGGACGCCAGCGGAAACTTCCACGGCCACAGCAACGCCGACAACATCGACATTCGCTACGCCGACCGGTTCATCAACGACCAGCGCGACCTGATCGTCGGCATCAGCGCGAACAACAACCCCTCGATCTCCGACCCCTGGAACACCGCCGCCGCCTGGATGCAGTACGTGCCGGTGCCCAGCCCCACCAGCAGCCGTTTCATCGACGGCAATTCGCCGTATCCCGGGTACGGAGCCGGCGGCAACATCGCGGGCGTCACCGCCTATGCCTTCTGGAACCGGACGATCTACGCGGAGCTCGGTGGCTACGGCACGTCCAGGGGCGTCGCCTCGTTCATGAGCGCCGGCCTGGCCGACGCCGACAAGACGAAGCTGCGGGGCATCAACCCGTACTGGCGTCTGGCCTACAACCGCGAGTGGGGTGCGCACAGCCTGATGGTGGGCGCTTCGGGCATGGTCGCGCGCGTCTACGACGACCCTCTCGACACCTCGGACCCCGCGACCACGCATCGCTTCAACGACATGGCGCTGGACATGCAGTACCAGTACCTGCTCGACCCGCATTCGGTGACGGCCCAGCTGGTCTACATGCGCAACGAGCACCGCTACCCTGCCTCGATCGCGAACCAGCCGGTCGCTTTCGTCGATGCCTCCGGAAACGCCTTGCCCAATACCAACCAGGCGGACACCAACCACCTGCTGCGTGCCAAGCTGACGTATGTGTACCAGGCCCGGTACGGCGGCAGCATCGGCGCCTTCAATCTCACCGGCAGCACCAACACTGCCAATCTCACGGCCGGCCTCGATCCCGGCACGCTCACCATCGTGACCGATCCGGCCGCCGCGGCGCCATCGACCCGTGCCGTCGACGGCAACCGCACCGGCAGCCCGGCCACCCGCGGGATCACGCTCGAGGCCTTCTGGACGCCGATCCAGTACCTGCGGATCGGCGCCCAGTACACGGCCTACAGCCGCTTCAACGGTGCCTCGACGAACTACGACGGCTTCGGCCGCAACGCCAGCGACAACAACTCGCTGTTCATCTATGCCTGGCTGGCCTACTGAGCCGGCCCGCCGCGGAGCCGTTCCCATGAGATCCGTACCCCTTTTCCTGCTGGCGACAGCGCTGGCGATGGCCGGATGCTCGAACCTCGAGCGCTCGAGGAACCTCGCCGACGCCCGGGTCCCCGCGACGACGCTGGCGCAACAGGTCTGCTCGAACTGTCACGGCATCACCGGCAACTCCGTGTCACCGAACTTCCCGAATCTCGCCGCCCAGGTGGAAACGTACCTGGTCGCCCAGCTCACGGCGTTCAGGAGCCATGGGCGGCACGACCCGGCGGGCTTCGAGTACATGTGGGGCATCAGCCGCAATCTGACCGACGAGCAGATCAAGGGCCTGGCCGCCTATTACGCAGCGCGTCCCCTGCAGGCTCCGGCGATCAAGGGCGATCCGCTCCGCCTGGCCGCAGGGCAGGCGATCTTCGATGCCGGCGTCGCGGCGAAGGGCGTCACGCCCTGCAAGACCTGCCATGGCGCGAACGGCGAAGGCACGCCCGAGGCACCACGCATCGCCGGACAGCACGCCGACTACATCGTCAAGCAGCTGCGCGTGTTCCAGCGAACGGACGACCGTCCGGAAGGCAGCGTCATGAAGCTGGTCGCGCACGAGATGACCCGCGAGAACGTCATCGACGTTGCGGCGTACCTCCAAGGGCTGCCGCAGCGCCGCTAGGCATCGACTGACAGCACGACATTGCCGCCGGCGCCCTGCTCGACGAGCTCGTGGGCTTCGGCGATGCGCGCCAGTGGCAGCCGGGCGACGACGTTGTGTTGCAGTTCGCCGCGTTCGAGGAAGCCGCGCAGGGTGGCTTCGGCCAGCCGGCGTTCGTCGTCGGCGAGGTTGTAGACGATGAAAAAGCGCAGCCGCACGTTCCTCGAGATCAACGGGAAGAACGGCAGGCTGAACTGCGCCGCACCGCTGCCGTAGACGACGCAGTCTCCACCCGGCTTCAGCAGTTCCAGATCGAGCGCCGCGTTGGCGGCGAAATCGACCTCGACGATGCGATCCACGCCGCTCTCGCCGGTGGCTGCGCGCAGCCGCTCGGCGACGTTCTCGCGGCGGTAATCGATGACGGTATCGGCTCCGGCGGCGTGTGCGAGCGCCGCCTTCTCCTCGCTGCTGACCGTGGCGGCGACGTGGCGGGCGCCGAGGCGGCGCGCGAACTGCACCGCGTAGTGGCCGACCGCGCCGGCGCCGCCGGCGACGAGCACGGTCTTGCCGGCGACGCCACCGTCGATCAGCACCGCGTGGGCGGCGGTCAGCGCCGGGATGCCGAAGCAGGCGGCGGCGGCATCGTCGACCCCGGCCGGTAGCGCCACCGCCTGGCGTTGCGGCACGACGATGAATTGCGCCGCCGTTCCGTTCGGTCGGCCCCAGGCGCCGTTCCAGACCCAGACCCGCTCACCGACGCGGCCGGCATCGACGCCGCCACCGACCGCGTCGACGACGCCCATGCCGTCGCTGTGCGGGACGATGCGCGGGAACGGCATCACCGCGCTGCGCAGGCCGGCGCGCGATTTCACGTCCGACGGGTTGACGCCGGACCATTGCAGGCGCACACGGACTTCACCGGCCGACGGTTGCGGATCCGGCAAGTCGCCGAGTTTCAGCACGTCGCGGGCGGCGCCGGTGCGTTCGTAGAAGGCTGCGCGCATGGCCGATCTCTCCTTGATGACGAGCGATTGTCGAGGCTGGCGGCGGAGCGCGCTGCGAGCCCGGCTTTGTGCGCGTTCCGGCGCCGTCGGCCTCAGGGCCGCACCGCCGGCGCCTCCATGCGCATCCCCGCCGCACGCTGGGCGAGATACAGCTCGAGTTCGACGAGCTCCGGTGCGCCATAGGCGAACGGCTCGGCGCGCACGCCGCTCATGCAGCCGCGCAGGCGCCGCTGCAGCGAGCCGAGCCCCTGCCACTCGAGGCGGTAGAGCGGATAGCCGGTCGGATGCGCCTGCGGGATCGCGCTGCCGCCCAGCCGCCGGCCCGCCTGCCCGTCATGACACTGCGCGCAGGCGAGGTCGAGCTGGCCGATGCGCTGGCGATAGCGCGCGGCGCCGCGGGCGCGGTCGGGGTCGAGCCGCGGGTCGAGAGGCGGCGCGATCGGCAGGCCGCGCGACTGCAGCGCCACGAAGGCCTGGAGTGCCAGAAGCTCGTCGCCTTCGGCGCGCCAGCCGTCGGTGCCCTGGTGGCGTTCACGACAGAGGTTGATGCGGCCGGCGAGCGTCACGGCATGTCGCGTCGGCTCGTCGTAGGCGGGATAGCGCGCTGCCACGCCCCGCATCGTCTCCTCTGCGGCGCCGTGGCAGTCCGCGCACGAACGCCCGGATGGACGCTCGGCGCGGCCCCACAGGGCAGCACCATCGCGCACCCACAACATCGCCGGGTTGAGGGTGTCGTCTTCCTGCATCGCCCGGGTCTGCGGGCTCATGAAATCGAATCCCGAGCGGCGCGCGTCGGCGGGCGCGTCGGCAGCACCGCTCGCGCCCCAAGCGGCCACTGCGCCCGCCACGACAACCCGCAAGGCCGCCCGCAGCCCCGGCTTCATGCGACGGTGATCGCGACGCGCTCGGTCTGGGCGAAGCCGTTGTCGCCTTCCCAGGCGAACGTGAGCGTGCCGCTGACGGTCGCGAGCGTGTGGAAGACGATCAGCGGATTCGCCGCGATCGCCGGATGGAGCTCGGCCGCGAACACGAGCTCGTCGTCGTAGCGGCAGCTGAAGCGCCGAATCAGGTTGCGCGGCAGGACCTTGCCGTCGTCGCCGGCGCGGTAGCCGGTTTCCATCGGATGCGCGATCAACGTGCGGATCTCGACGATGTCGCCGCGCCGGGCGCCGCGCGTCACATCGATCAGGGTGCGTGCCATGGCGTCTCGACCTCGGGCCCGTTCGTGTCGTCGCTGCCGGCGGCGCTACGACTCGACGCAGGCGGCGAGCGTGACGATGACGTCGACGCTCTCCTGCCAGAAACTGCTGTCGCTCATCTGCGCGACCGCGACGAGCTTCTGCGAGGTCGCCAGGCGGATGCGCGTGGCGACCCGGGCACGGCCGGCGCGCGGACCGAGCGAGAAGACGACGACATCGCGTTGCGGGTTGCGCTCGTTGAAGACGGCGATGGCGCGGACATGATCGTCGGCTGTCATCGGGCTGTCGACGCTGACGCTGATCGGCACCGCGTTGCCGTTCTCGACCAGGGCGGCGATCTCGAGGTGAACCCGCCCGCTCGCCACCGGCGCGCCCGAGGCGAAGGTCCGGATGGCCGCGGCCAGATCCCCCTCGGCGGCCACGGCCGCCGGCCGCACCGCGATGGCCATGCCGGCAACGAGGGCCGAGCCCAGCACCTGCCGGCGCGTCGCCGACGGCGCCGACGCGACCGGTGTGTGCCCGCGCGGTGCGCTCATGGGCGCAGCGTCGCCAGGTAGGCGACGACGTCCTCAACCTGCTGGGCATCGAGCACCGGCCGCCTTTGCCAAGGCCTGCCGACCTGCACCAGTCCGTCGGTTCGGTGGTACGACGGCATGATCGATCCAGGGTCGAGGCGCTTGCCGTCGACGATCCTCAGCCGCAACTGGCCCGGCGTCCAGCGCGACCCCGCGCCGCGCAGATCGGGTGCGAGGTTGCCCTGGAAGCGCTCCTCGGCTATCGGCGCACCGTGGCACAGCAGGCACAGGCCCGTCTGCCGGCTGGCGACGATCGCGCGGCCGCGCTGGGCATCGCCGGGCACGCCGGTCAGTGCGTTCGGGATCGCATCGCCGACGACGCTGTAGCGCGCCACGCCCGGACTTTCGGCGACTGCGACTGCGGACGCGACCGCGCTCTCCTCGGCATCGGCTCGACCCGGTGCCGCGGCCAAGAGCGCGAGCAAGAGGGCAGTGACGGGACGGAGCGCGGGTTGCCTCCACCGAGCGGCATGGGCACCACGAGGGCTCGAGCCCGTCGCCATCTCAAGCCTTCTTCAGGCTGTGGTTCTTCAGCGGCAGGTCGCGGATGCGCCGACCGGTGGCGGCGAAGATCGCGTTCAGCACCGCCGGCGCGGCCACCGCGATCGTCGGTTCGCCGACACCGCCCCAGAAGCCGCCCGACGGCATCACGATCGTCTCGACCTTCGGCATCTGTTCCATCTGCAGGACCGGATAGGTGCTGAAGTTGTCCTGCTCGATGCGCCCGTCCTTGACGGTGCATTCGCCGTAGAGCGCCGCGGAGAGACCGTATGCGAAAGACCCCTCGACCTGGGCCTCGATCTGCTGCGGGTTCACGGCGTGCCCCGGATCCGTGGCGGCGACGATGCGGTGGACCGTCAGCGCGCCGTCGTCGGCCACCGAGACCTCGGCGCAGGCCGCGACATAGCTGCCGAAGCCCATGACCTGGGCAAGTCCGCGACCGACGCCCTTCGGCGCGGGCCGATCCCAGCCGACCCGCTCGGCCACCGCGTTCAGCACCGCCAGGTGCTTGGGCGACTTCGCCAGCAGCTTGCGCCGCAGGGCGAGCGGGTCCTGTCCCATCGCATGGGCGAGTTCGTCGATGAAGCTCTCGACATAGATCGCGTTGTGGTTCAGGTTCACGCCGCGCCAGAAGCCTGGCGGCACGTGCGGGTTGCGCATCGCGTGGTCGATCAGCAGGTTCGGGATCGCGTAGCCGAAGGCGCCCTCGTTGCCGCCGCCGTTGAGGCCCTGGAAGACCACCGGATCCCTGCCGTTCTGCAGGTTCTGCGGGAAGAGACCGGCGAGGATCGACTGGCCCGAGATGCGCATGTGCAGGCCGGAGACATTGCCGTCGCGATCGAGCCCCGCCGTCATCCGGCACTGCGTGATCGGGTGGTAGCGGCCGTGCGTCATGTCTTCCTCGCGCGACCAGATCAGCTTGACCGGCGTGCCCGGGAACTGCTTCGCGATGGCTACCGCCTGGTGCACCCAGTCGTGGGCGCCGCGCCGGCCGAAGCCGCCGCCGAGATTGAGCTTGTGGACGTCGCACTTCGAGATCGGCAATCCGGCGGCCTCGGCCGTCGCCGCGAGCGCCGCCTCGCCGTTCTGCGTCGGCGCCCAGACTTCGCAACGCTCCGGCGTCCAGCGCGCGGTGGCGTTCATCGTCTCCATCGTCGCGTGGTTCTGGTACGGATACGAATAGTCGGCCGTCACCGTGCGCGCCGCGGCGCCGAGCGCCTGGCGCGCGTCTCCCGCCTGGTTGCCGACGATCGCTTCCGGCGCGTCGAGCCCGGCCTTCAGCAACGTCGCGATGCTCGCGCTGGAGGCCGCCCGATGCGGACCTTCGTCCCAGACGATCGGCAGCGCATCGAGTGCGCTCTTCGCGCGCCACCAGGTGTCGGCAACGACCGCCACCGCGCTGTCACCCACCGGAACGACCCTGCGGACGCCGGGCCGGGCAGCGATCGCGGCGGCGTCGAAGCTCTTCACCTTGCCGCCGAACACCGGGCAGTCGCGGATGGCCGCGTTCAGCATGCCCGGCAGCTTCAGGTCCATCCCGTAGACCTGGGAACCGTCGACCTTGCCGGCGGTGTCGAGGCGGGCCACCCGCTGGCCGGCGATCTTCCAGTCCTTCGGGTCCTTCAACGCCACGTCGGTCGGCGCGGCGAGCTTCGCCGCCGCCTCGCTGACCTTGCCATAGGTGGTGGTGCGTCCGCTCGGACGGTGCGTGATGACGCCGCGCGCCGCGCTGCATTCACCGACCGGTGCCTTCCAGCCATCGGCCGCGGCCTGCACCAGCATCATGCGAGCCGCCGCGCCGCCCTTGCGCACGTAGTCGTGCGATTCGCGCACGCCGCGGCTGCCGCCGGTCGAAAAGCTGCCCCAGACGCGATTGCGCGCGAGGTTCTGCCCGGGGGTCGGGTACTCGGTCGTGACGCGGGCCCAGTCGCAGTCGAGCTCCTCGGCCACGAGCTGCGCCAAGCCGGTGAGCGTGCCCTGCCCCATCTCGGAACGGGCCACCCGGATCACCACCGTCTCATCTGGCCGGACGACGACCCAGCAGTTCATCTCGGTGGGCACCGTCGTCCCCTGCGCCGACGCGGAACCCAGGAACGGCACGTGGAAGGCGACCACCAGACCGCCCGCCGCCACCGAGCTGCCGAGGAATCCGCGTCGCGAGACCTCGGTCGATCCGACTTCCTGGGTGTTCATGGGCAGGTCCTTCACGCCTGGGCCGGGCCACCGGCCGCGGCGAGCTTGATGGCCGCGCGCACGCGGTTGTAGGTGCCGCAGCGGCAGATGTTGGTCATCGCCGCGTCGATGTCGGCATCGGTCGGCTTCGGCTTGGCGGCGAGCAGCGCGGCCGCCGCCATCAGCATCCCCGACTGGCAAAAGCCGCATTGCGGCACGTCGAGCGCGACCCAGCTGCGCTGCAGCGCGCTCGACGCGTTCGGCGCCAGGCCCTCGATCGTCACGATCTTCTCGGTGGCGCCGACGCTGGACACCGGACGCACGCAGGAGCGGGTCGGCACGCCGTCGATGTGCACGGTGCAGGCGCCGCACTGGGCGATGCCGCAGCCGTACTTGGTGCCCGTCAATCCCAGCTGCTCGCGCAAGACCCAGAGCAGAGGCGTATCCGGTTCGGCATCGAACGCGCGCGCGCTGCCGTTGACGTTCAAGCTGGCCATGCGGTGACTCCTGTCGATCCGCCGCATGCTAGCCGGATCGCGGCTCCAGCGCCTGCGGCGCGCGCTTCTCGTACCAGTGGGTGATGCGCTCGCCGTCCCAATGCAGGGCGATGTGCGCGCCGGCGCGGGCGCGGCTCAGCGCGCGCGGCCGGAAGATGCCGACGCACAGGCCTCCGGCGTGGCGCACGCTCGGAAACTGCACGCCCCAGCTACCGGCCGCCCGCAGACGCCGACCGAGTGCCTGCGGAGCGGCGTAGTGCTCGGGGTGCAGCAGCTTCGCGCCCGCCGCGCCGAGCTGGCGCAGGTCGTGCAATTCGGCGTCGAGGTTGGCGCTGATGAGCCGCAGGTCGATGTCGAGCGCCGGTTCGGCGGTGCGGGCGAGGAACACCGCGCGGTGATGTCCGACCTCGGCGATCGCAGTCTCGAGCGCATGCGCCGCGTAGTAGACGCCGTAGCTGCCGTCAGAAAAGCGCGAGCCTTCGGGGTTGAGGTGCGTGAACGCCGCCATGATCGGCGTGCTGCCGACGCCGACCACCCGTTCCTCACGTGGCACCCGCTCGAGCTCGCCGAGCTCGTCGCGGATGCGCGGATTCGTCAGCGCCTCGATCGCGTACACCACGTCGAGATCGGCGGGGTCGGCGATCGAGTCGTAGAGCGCGACGGTCGGGTAGCGCGACGGAATCAACCGATACGACGGGCGCCAGACGGTGTGGTCGAGCGGGATCTTCGCCGGATCGATCAAGCCTTGCCCCCGCGCTGCGCGTCGAGGTACTCGCGGACCACGTAGAGATCGGCAACCTGCCCGCCGAGCATGCGGTCGAGCGCGGAGCGTCCGCCGAAAAGCGGTGCAGCGTTCGGCTTTCGCACCCACTCGTCGGCGCGGCGCGCGAGCGGAAACAGGATCTGCAAGGCGGCGTAGATGCCGAACAGGTACGACAGCCGCTCCAGAAGATGCCGGTCGAGCGCGCCCACCTTGCCCTGCTTCCACTGGTAGAGCGTGGTGCGGCCGACGCCCAGCAGCGTCGCCTGCTCTGCGGGGCTGAGCGCCCAGGAATCGGCCAGGTTCCAGAACGTGCGGAGGGCCGCTGCGGCCGCGGCCGGCGTGGCCAGGTCGACCGTGCCGCGTTCGGGCTTGAGGAGTGCACTCATGAAACCGGATGAGGCTGCAACATGCGGGGAATGTTAGTCCACACTTGAACAATAATCAAGTTACTGTTCACTTGCAGACAAGGGCCCGACTGCTGGGGGCGACCCTTGGCGGCGCGGGCACGGCACTCCCATGCCGCAGCTTGCGCCCGTCACCACGGCACGGCGCATGTGCCGTGGCGGCCGCGAAGCGCGGCCGCGATCACCGCCTCCAGAGGCAGCTCAGCGTGCGTGGGTCACGCCGCCGTCGACGACCAGCGTCGAGCCCATGACATAGTCGCCGGCGCGCGACGCGAGGTAGATCGCCGCGCCGGCCATGTCGTCGTCGACGCCGATGCGCCGGGCCGGGATGCGCTTGGCGGTCTCATCGGCATGGTCGCGGGCGACTCGGTTCATGTCGGAGGCGAACGCCCCCGGCGCGATGGCGCTGACGACGATGTTGTCCTGCGCCAGGCGCAGCGCCATCCGCCGGGTGAGCTGGATCAGGCCGGCCTTGCTGGCGGCATACGAGTAGGTCTCCTGAGGGTTGACCGAGATGCCGTCGATCGAGGCGATGTTGATCACCTTGGCAGGTCGCTTCGCGGCGGCCTTGCGCAGCGGGTCGATCAACGCCTGCGTCAGGAAGAACGGCGTCTTCAGGTTGAGGTCGACGACCTTGTCCCAGCCGCTTTCCGGAAAGGTGTCGAAGGTTTCGCCCCACGCTGCTCCGGCATTGTTGACGAGGATGTCGAGTTCCGGTTCGTGCTTCGCGTAGGCGGCCACCAGGGCGGCGATGCCGGCGCTGGTCGACACGTCCGCGGGCAGCGACACGCAGGTGCCGAGCGGCGACAGTTCGGCCGCGGTCTTGTCGCAAGCCGCGGCCTTGCGCGCCGAGATGTAGACGCGGGCGCCGGCCTTCAGGAAGCCGGCGGCGATCATGCGGCCGATGCCGCGCGAGCCGCCGGTGACGAGGGCGCTGCGGCCTTCGAGCGAGAAGAGATCGTTCATGCGTGCACCTCGGCTGGAGTGATGATCGGGTGCGAACATTGTGCGCGCGCAGCCGGCGAGACGAGATCGCGTCCACGACCCGGACCGCTCGCGTCAGGGTTGAAAAGGTTGACAACTAAACCAGTGAAAAGTAATGTGTGTCCTCCGGCGTCGATGCCGACATCCGAAGCGCCCGCGAGCCGCGCCCCCACCTTGAAGACTCCCCGATGAACATTGCGATCCTGGGTGGCGGCAACGGCGCCTACGCCGCCGCCGCCGACCTGGCCGAGGCCGGCCACACCGTGCGCCTCTGGCGCCGCGACGCGGCGACGCTCGTGGGCCACGACCGCATCGTCCTCAAGGACGCCGCCGGCAGCCGCGAGGTGGCGATCGCCAGCGCCGGCGCCGACATCGGCGCCGCGCTTCGTGGCGCCGAGCTGATCGTCCTGCCGACGCCGGCCACGGCGCAGGAAGACATCGCCCGGGCGATGGCGCCGCATCTCGTGGACGGTCAGGTCGTGTTCCTCGCGCCCGGCACGTTCGGCAGCTACGCGATGGCCGAGATCGTCCGCGCCAGCGGCAATTCGGCAAAGGTCGCGTGGGCCGAGACCGGCACGCTGCCGTACCTGGCCCGCAAGCACGGCGCGCGCGAGGTGAACATCACCGTGCGCGCGGTGCGCCTGCCCACGGGGGTGTATCCGGCGCGCAGCGAGGAGCGAGCGCTCGCCGTGATCCGCCGTGCCTTTCCCGCCGTCCACCCCTGCGGCGACGCGCTCTCAGGGGCGCTGATGAACGCCGGCCCGATCATCCACCCGCCGCTGATGGTGATGAACGCGGCGCCGCTGCAGCACTTCGAGCGCTGGGACATCCACGACGAGGGCACCCAACCGGCGGTGCGCGCCGTCACCGACCGACTCGACCGGGAGCGCATCGCCGTGCGCGAGGCGCTCGGCTGGCGCGAGCCCCACTATCCGCTGGCCGACCACTACGACAACGACCGCTGGATGTACGGCGATGCGCACAAGCAGCTGGTCAAGTCGGGCGACTGGCGCGAACACATCGACCTGCACACGCATCGCTACATCACCGAGGACACCGAGCTCGGCCTCGCGTTCCTGGCCTCGGTGGCGCGCTATGCCGGCGTCGACGCGCCGGTGGCCCATGGGCTGCTCGCCATCGTCGGTGGCTTCCTCGGACGCGACCTGCGGCAAGGGCCGCGGACCCTCGAGGCGCTCGGCCTGGCGCAGCTCAGGCCCGAAGCCTTGCGCAGGCGGTTGCATGACGGCGCCTGATCCGCATCCGCAAGGCAAGCCGCGGCCGGAAGCGCAAGGCGCGACCCCGACACCCGATGCCCCCGATGCACGCGCTGAACCCCGCATCCGCGCCGCGCGCGCTGCAGCCCGCATCGTCGCCGTCGGTGCCGGTCGCATGGGCCGCGGCATCGCCATTGCCTTCGCCTATGCCGGCCACCGCATCGCCGTCGTCGACCTGCGTCCGCGCGCCCCATCCGACTGGCAGCGCCTGCGCGACGAAGCGATGGGCGAGATCCGCGCCAGCCTGGCGAGCCTGGCGCAACTCGGCGTGCTCGACGCCGAAAGCATCGATGCGGTCGCCGCGCGCGTCGAGCTGATTCCCGCCGCCGGCGCACCCGCGGCGCTCGGCGCCGCGGAGCTGGTCTTCGAAGGCGTGTCCGAGCGCCTCGACGCCAAGGGCGAGGCCTTCGAGCAGCTGAACCGCCTGTGCCGCGACGACGCCATCCTGACCTCGACGACGAGCAGCATCCTCGTCACCGATCTCGCGGCGCTGGTGCACCGGCCGGAACGCTTCCTCAACATCCACTGGCTCAATCCTGCCTACGTGATCCCGATCGTCGAACTCAGCACGCATGCCGGGACGTCACCCGCCGTGCTGGCGCGCGCCAAGGCGCTGCTCGAATCGATCGGCAAGCTGCCGGTGGTCTGCGGGCCGACACCCGGCTACATCGTGCCGCGTCTGCAGGCCCTGGTGATGAACGAGGCCGCTCGCATGGTCGAGGAAGGTGCGGCTACGGCCGAGGAGATCGACAAGGCCACGCGCTACGGCCTGGGCCTGCGCTTCGCCGCGCTCGGCGTGGTCGAGTTCATCGACTTCGGCGGCAGCGACATCCTGCACCACGCCAGCCGCGAAATGTCGGCGTCGATCGACGCGGCCCGCTACCAAGCGCCGGCCATCGTAGAGCGCATGGTGGCCGAGGGCCGTCTCGGCCTGAAGACCGGCAGCGGGTTCTACGACTACGAAGGTCGCGATGTCGGCGCCTACCGCGCCGACGTGCTGGCGCGCACGCTCGGCATGCTCAAGCACGCCGGGCTGTGGCGGCCGCCGGCCGAGGACACGCTGGAATAGAGGCGCCGCCCCGAACACCGCCGCGGCGCTGCCGCGCAGGTGAGACTATTGCTCGACCATCTTGCGCACCCGGGCCGCGAGCGTGTCGATGTCGAACGGCTTGGTCAGGACCTTCATGCCACGACCGAGCAGGCCGTTGCCGATGGCGGCGTTCTGCGCGTAGCCGGTCACGAACAGCACCTTCAGATCCGGTCGCGTGGCCCTGCCGGCCTCGGCCACCTGCTGGCCGTTCATGCCGCCGGGCAGGCCGACGTCGGTCAACAGCAGGTCGATCTGCCGCTCCGACCGCAGGATGTCGAGCGCGGCCGCGCCGTCCGCGACGGCGATGACCTGGTAGCCGAGGCCCGCCAGCTGCTCGGTGAACAACTCGCGCAGCGTCGCTTCGTCCTCCACCACCAGCACGCATTCGCCCGACGGGCTCTGCTCGAGGTCGGCGACCTTCGATTCGGCATCGGCCGGCATGTCGCCCTCATATCGCGGCAGATAAAGGGTCATCGTCGTGCCCATGCCGGGCTCGGAATAGACACGCACCTGGCCACCCGACTGGCGCACGAAGCCGTACACCATCGACAGGCCCAGCCCCGTCCCGGCTCCGATCGGCTTGGTCGTGAAGAACGGATCGAAGGCCCGGGCGATGACGTCGGGCGTCATGCCGCTGCCGGTATCGGTGACGTTCAGGGCGATGTACTGCCCGGGCGGCAACTCGCGTTCGGCCGCCGCCCGATCGTCGAGCCACTTGTTCGCCGTCTCGATCGTCAACCGGCCGCCGTCGGGCGTCATGGCATCACGCGCGTTGATGCACAGGTTGAGCAGCGCACTCTCGAGCTGCGGCGGATCGACCTTCGTCGACCAGAGTCCGCCGGCGCCTATCACTTCCAGGCGCACCGCGGTGCCGACGGTGCGGCGGATCAACTCCTCCAGGCCGCCGATCAGCCGGTTGACATCGGTCGGCTTGGGATCGAGCGTCTGGCGCCTCGAGAAGGCCAGCAGGCGCTGCGTCAACGAGGCGGCACGGCGGATCGATCCTTCCGCCATGTCGAGGTAGCGGTCGACGTCGTCGACCAGGCCCTTCTGGAGGCGTCGTTTGAGCACCTGCAGGCTGGTGCTCATCGTCGCCAGCAGGTTGTTGAAGTCATGGGCGATGCCACCCGTGAGCTGTCCGATCGCCTCCATCTTCTGCGCCTGGCGGAAACGCTCCTCGATGTCGACCAATTCGCGGGTGCGCAAGGCCACTTTCGCTTCCAGATTCTCGTTGGCCTCGCGCAGGCGCGCCTCGCTGGCGCGCAGCTCCAGTTCCACGAGGGACCGGGCGACTGCATTGCGCGTCCGCACCCCGGCCTCGCGGATGAACGCCTGTTCCTCGGTCGTCCAATCGCGGACCTGAGCATCGTTGACGAACAGGAGGGCGACCAATTCGCCCCGTTCGACCACCGGCAGGTTGACGAAGGCGCGTGAACTCTTGCCCTCGAGTGCGCCGGCCGCCGCAGCCGTGCGGGGGTCGAGGCGGACGTCGGAAATGGCGATGAACTCGTCACGCTTCAAGCTGTCGATGAAGGTACCGTAGTCACGCAAGGGCGTCACGCCGCGCAGCGACTCGACACCGCAAGCTGTCCAGTCCTTCTGCACCCGCAGGCTGTCGGTGACGCGGTCGATGGTTCCGTAACCGACACGGCTGACCTGCAAGGTCTCGCCCAGCAACCTGGACGCTTCGTAGCCGATGTCGCTCGGACTGTCGAGTCCGCGAAACGCTTCGCTCAGATGAACCAGAGCTTCGCGACGCCGTTCGGCCAACGTCTTGTCGGTGACATCGGTGCCCTCGACGAAGATGCCGGTCACCTCGCCCAAGGGTGAGCGAATCGGCTGGTAGACGAAGTCCACGTAGCGTTCGCGCTCCGGTTCTCCCGGCCGGGCCGCGGTCGCGAACCTGGAGCCGTAGGCAACGAAAGCCTTGTCGGTCGTGTAGACCTGATCGAGGAGAGCGAGGTAACCCTGCCCGACGGCCTCGGGCAGCGCCTCGGCGACCGTGCGGCCGAGAATGGCTCGATAGCCGACCAGCTTCAGGTAGCTGGGGTTGGCCAAGGTGAAGACATGCGACGGCCCGTCGAGCATGGCCATGAAACTCGGCGATTGCTCGAACAGACGCGCCAGGCCTTCACGCTCGTTGCCCAGCCGCTGCTCCGCCCTGACTTTGGCCGTGTTGTCGACGACGATGGCCATCACGCCCGTGGGTGATCCGCCGGCGTCGAGGAGCGGCGAGTAGTCCAGATTGAGCCAGACCTGCTCCGCACTGCCGTTGCGATGCAACGTCAGCTCCTGATCCTGGTAGCTCAGATTTCTGCCGGCCAGGCCCTCGGTCATGACGTGGTCGTTGAAGGCCGCGACCTCGGGCCAGCCTTCGCGCACGCGGCTGCCCAGCAGTCCAGGGTGGCGGGAGCCGGCGAACTCCGCATACGCATCGTTGTAGACCATGACGCCGTGCTCGCCCCACAGCATGACGATCGGGAGATTGCAGCGCAACATCAGCGCTGTCGCCGCCTGCATGCCGGCCGGCCAGTCGGCCAGGGCTGGCAGGTCGGTGGCCTGCCAGTCGAACGCAGCGATGCGCCCGGCCACGTGGCCACCACCCGCCAGGAAAGGAACGGTCGCAACCGAAGGGATCGGCGCACTCGGAGACAGGTTCTTCGATGGGGTCTGTTGCGGCACTTGCGGGATGCGTCGGACGAAGTCGTTGCCGGACGCTGCCTGTGGGACTTCGTCCATCGTAGCAGCGGGCTTCCGGGTGCAACGATTCCGCGCTTTGGCAGAGGCCGTCGGCGAGGGCCTTGAAATGGAGGCTCGCCAGGTGAGCATCGCCAGCGATACTGTGACCACCGATCCGATCTGAACCGTGCCCATGAGCAATTCCGACGTTCCCATCCTCGGCCTGATCGTCCCGCCCGCACATGGACAGGTGCCATCCGATGGCGCCGCCCTCTACGGCCCGGACCGCGTGCGCTTCATCGCCCGAGGGCTGGCGCTCGGCGAGATCTCGACGCGCGGCTACGAAGGCGTGATCGACCGCGTCGTGGGCCTGGCCGAGGACCTGGCACGAGACGGCGCCCGCGCCGTGTCGCTGATGGGGACCTCGCTCAGCTTCTTCCGAGGCGCGGCGTTCAATGCCGAGCTCGAAGCCGAGATGACGCGGCGCACCGGCCTGCCGTGCACGACGATGAGTAACGCGATCATCCGCGCCTTGCGCACGCTGGACGTCGCGAGGGTCGCCGTCGCGACCGCGTACATCGACGACGTCAACGAGCGCCTCGTCCGCTACCTGGCCGCGAACGACTTGTCCGTCACGGCCATCGAGGGACTGTCAATCACCGGTGTGGACGAGGTCGGCAAGGTCCCGACCTCGGCGCTGGTGCGGTTGTGCGAGTCGGTCCAGGCAGCCGGGCCGGGCGCCGACGGCATCCTGATTTCCTGCGGAGGGTTGCTGACGCTCGACGCGATCAGCGCCGTCGAGGCGAAGCTGGGCATTCCCGTGGTGTCGAGCTCGCCCGCGGGCTTCTGGGACATGATGCGGGTGGCGGGGCTGGACAGCCGATCGCCGGCAGGGGGACGACTGTTTGCGGCTCCATGAAATATTCGACGGAGCCAGGGGCAAGGGGCACGGCCGGACACCGATGTACCACCCCACGCGCTTTCACGGCAAGCCGAAAAAGGGGCAAGGTCGGCCAAGTGCGCCGTGCGATCGTGATCACCCAATCACGCTGTCCGCTCGCACCAGCACCGCCGGCGGAATCGTCAGTCCGAGGGCTGCGGCCGACTTCAGGTTGATCACCAGTTCGAACTGCGTCGGCTGCTCGATCGGCAGGTCCTCGGGCCTTGCGCCGCGGACCACGCGGTCGACGAAATAGGCCAGGCGGCGGTACGACTCCGTGAGCTTCGGGCCGTAGCTGGCGAGTGCGCCGCTGTTCGCGAACACCGGCCAGCCGGAGATCACCGGGGCTCGATGGCGCATGCCGAAGTCGATGATGGTGGCGCGGTTCTGCACGGCGAAGCCGTCGGCGAACACCGAGATCGCCTGCGGCGCGTCGGCGGCCATGGTCGCCAGCGTCGCGGCGAGCTCGTCGACGCTGCGCGTCGGCCAGTAGCGCACGTCCAGCCCGAGCTGGCGGCCGCGCTCCTCGGCATCCCTGCGCTCACGCGGCTCGCCGGCATGCTCTGGATTGGAGAGGATGGCGACGTGGCGCAGCTTCGGGACGATCTCGCGCAGCAGTTCCATGCGTTTGCCGTTGAACTCCACCGACATGAACGTCAGCCCGGTCATGTTGCCGCGCGGCCGGGCCAGGCTTTCGGCCAGCCCGGCGGCGACCGGGTCGCCGCTGAAGGCGTACACCAGCGGCACCCTCAGGCCTGCCCGGGCGATCACCGGAACGGCAGCGCCCTGGGCGACGATCAGGTCGACCGGCGTTCGGACGAGCTCGTCGACGAGCTGCGGCACTCTTTCGAGGTGATCGTCGCCGTAGCGGAACTCGATCAGCAGGTTGCGGCCTTCGACATAGCCCAGTTCGGCCAGGGCCGCGCGGAACACGCGCACATAGGGCGCCAGGCTGGGTTCGCCCTGCGCGCTCAGCCAGCCGAGGCGCAGAGTCCTGGGTGGGCTCTGGGCCCGCGCGCCAGGCAGCGGCGCGGCGCAGGCGAGCGCACTGGCGAGTAAGTGGCGTCGGTTCATGGCGTGCCCTCCGCAACGGCTTCCAGGCCGACGATACGCTCCGGCAGCGGCGGCGTCAGCCTTCGAGCACGCGGAACGCCGGCACCGGCCGATGGAAACCCTTCAGCGCCAGCTCGCCGACCGGCTCGGTGCGAAATCCACCTTCGAGCAGCGCGCAGACCCGCTGCGACACCAGGATCTCGCCGCCGGCGGCCTCGCCGCAGAGCCGCGCCGCGAGGTTGGTGACGGTGCCGATGGCGCCGTAGTCGATCCGGCCCGGGAATCCGATGCCACCGATCGTCGCGAAGCCCTGGGCGATGCCGACGCCCATCAGCAGGTCGTAGCCGCGCTTCCTCCAGCCTCGGCAGAGCTCGCCGACCGCGCGCTGCATCGCCAGCGCCATCCGCGCGGCGCGTGGCGCCGGATCGGGGATCGGCACCGGGTCGTTGAAGAAGATCATGATGCCGTCGCCGGAGAAGCGCTCCAGCGTGCCCTCGTGCTCCAGCACCAGCCGACCCATCGCCGCGTGGTACTCGCCGAGCACGCCCATCACCTCCTCCGGATCGGCGGTCTCGGTGAAGGCGGTGAAACCGCGCAGGTCGAGGAAGACGACGGTGATCTCGCGGCGGTGGCTCTTCAGCGGATCGTCGGCGCCGCCGGCGACGATCAGCTCGGCGAGCTGCGGCGAGAAGAAGCGCTTCAGCCGGCCGACGTTCTCGAGTTCGTGCACGCCTTCGGCGACACGCGCCTCCAGCGTCCGGTTCCATTGCGCCAGCTCGGCGCGCTGCCGGTCGACCTGGTCGTACAGCGTCTTGATGCGCAGCAGCGAGCGCACCCGTGCCAGCAGCTCGGCCTGGCTGACCGGCTTGCTGAGGAAATCGTCGGCGCCGGCTTCGAGGCCCCGGGCGCGTTCCTCGGCGGGGTCGAGCGCGGTGACGAGCACGATCGGCAGCATCGCGTGGCGCGGGTCGGCGCGGACCGCCTGGCAGACCTCGTAGCCGCTCATGCCCGGCATCATCACGTCGAGCAGCACCAGGTCCGGGTGTCCGCTCTCGATCTGCGCCAGCGCCTGCGCACCCGAGTCCGCGGTGAGGGTGCGGTAACCCCTGACGCCGAGCAGATCGGCGAGCAGCTTGACGTTCTTCGGGACGTCGTCGACGACGAGGATCGTCGCAGGCGGCGCGCCGTCGCCCGGATTCATCGCTTGCCGCGGCCGTGCTCGAGGAAGCGCTGCACGGTCTCGACGAACTGCTTCAGGTTGATCGGCTTGGTGACGTAGGCATCGAACCCGGACGTCACGATCTTCTGCTGCTCGTCGGGCATCACCGATGCCGACACGGCCAGCACCGGCATCGCGTCGAGCGCGGCATCGGCGCGGATGCGCCGCAGCGCGGTGATGCCGTCGATGTCGGGCAGCTGGATGTCCATCAGCACCAGGTCGGGCCGGCTTTCGAGCGCGAGGCGCACGCCGTCCTCGCCGGTCAAGGCCTCCAGCGTCTCGTGACCCTTGTGGCGGAGGATGTCGCGGACGAGCTTCATGTTCTTGGCGTTGTCCTCGACGATCAGGATCGTGCTCATGATGTCCCGCCTGTCATGCCGCCGGCAATTCCCGCCGCGGCAGCATAAACGCAAACGTCGAGCCGTGACCGAGCGCACTCTCGAGCCGGATGGTGCCGCCATGCAGCTCGACGAAGCGCCGCGCCAGCGAAAGTCCGAGGCCCGTGCCTTCGGCCTTGCGCAGGTAGTCGCCGCTCGCCTGGCGGAACTCCTCGAAGACAAGGGCCTGCTGGTCGGGTGCGATTCCGATGCCGGTGTCTTTCACCGCCACCTCGACGCCGCCTTCGACGCGGCGTGCCCGCAGGCTGACGTTGCCCCCGGTTGGCGTGAACTTGACGGCATTGGACAGCAGGTTGATGACCACCTGCTTGACCTTGCGCGCATCGGCGACCCAATCCTCGATGTCGTCGGCGACGTCGAGTGCGAGCGTCAGGCCGTGGCGGGTGGCGCGCTCGCGCACCAGCGTCAACGCGTTGTCGAGCAGCATGCCGAGATCGAAGCTCGACAGCTCGAGCTCCATCCGGCCGGCCTCGATCTTCGACAGGTCGAGGATGTCGTTGATGAGCGACAGCAGGTGGTGCCCCGAGGAGTGGATGTCGAGCAGGTACTCGAGCTGCTTGTCGTTGACGTCGCCGAACATCTTCTCGCTCAGCACCTCGGAGAAGCCGATGATGGCGTTGAGCGGCGTGCGCAGCTCGTGCGACATGTTGGCGAGGAACTCCGACTTGTGCTGGTTCGCGAGCTCGAGCTGGCGGCTCTTGTCCTGGATCTCGTTGAACAGCCGCGAGTTCTGGATCGCGATGACGGCCTGGTCGGCGAAGGTCTTCAGCAGGCCGACCTCGCCGGCGGTGAAGCCGGTCGGCGGCTGCCGCGTCACGTAGAGCGAGCCGACCGCCCGGCCTTCCCAGACCATCGGGGCGAACACCTGCGAGAAGCTTCCGATCTCCAGCTGCACGGCGATCGAGCGGATGAGGTGCGGCACGTCGGCGTCGCGGAGCACGTCCTGGTAGTGCAGCACGCGATGCTCGCGGATCGACGGTGCGAGCGCACCGACCTGCACCGGGAACAGCGCCGCCAGACGAGCCCCGGCGGTGCCGCGATGGGCGCCGAGGCGGAGTTGGCCGTCGTCGCCGACGATCAGGATCCCTTGCTCGGTGCTGTCGAAGAGGTGGTTGCAGCTCGCGAGAATCTTCGCGAAGACAGGCCCGGTGTCGGCGACCGACTCGCTGATGACCTTGAGGATCTCGGCCGTCGCCGTCTGCTGCGTCAGCGAAAGGGTCAGCGCGGCCGTCCGCTCCTCGACCTTGCGCTCCAGGCCGGCATAGGAGGCCTTGAGGTCGCCCGCCATCTTGTTGAACTGCTCGGCGAGGCCTTCGAGTTCGTCGCCGGTGCGCACCTCGATGCGCCGGTCGAGTTCGCCGGCGCCGATCTGTGCCGCCCCTTCCTGCAGCGCCCGCAGTGGCCGCACCAGGGCGCGGGCGACGAAGAAGCTGGCCACGATCGAGACCAGCAGGCCGGCACCGAGCAGCAGAGCTGCCCGGCCGATCGAGGCGTAGAGCGGCGCGAAGGCCTCGGCTTCGGGCGATTCGACGAAGACGGTCCAGCGCAGCGTCGGGATCGCGGCGTGTGCCGACAGCACCGGTTCGCCGCGAGCGTCGCGAGCGACGACGTTCCCCTGCCCCGCCGAGGCCGCCAGCGCGGCGACCTGCGGCAATGTCTGCAGGTCGGTCTTCTTCAGCACCAGGCTGATGTCGGGATGGGCGATCAACGTGCCCCCGGCATCGACGACGTAGGCCAGGCCCTTCTCGCCGATCCGGATCTTCGAGACGACATCCCAGACGAACTTCAGGTTCACCTCGACCGCGGTGACACCGCCGCCGCTGCCGGCGGGGCGGGCGATGGTCAAGTACGGCTCGGTCTGCTTGCGGAAGTAGACCGGACCGTAGTACGTGCCTCCCGCCTTGACGGCCTTGAACCCGGGATCGGCCGAAAGGTCGGCGCCGCTGCCGATCACGTCCATCGGCAGGCGCGAGATGCGCAACTGCTCGTGGCCGCTCGGGTCGATCCAGGCGACCTCGGTGATGGGTTGTACCTGGCGCAGCAGCTTCAGGTACTCGATCCGGCGCTGCTCGAGCGGGCCGCCGCTGGCCTCGAGCGCCGGCAGCGCGGTCCAGCCGATCTGGTGTTCGAGGTCGAGGATGTATTGCTCGATCCGCGTCGCCGCAGCCTGCGCCTTCTCGTCCTGCAGCGCGATCAGGGCCTGCTCGTTCTCCCGCCACGAGAAGTAGATGCTGATCGCCCCGCTCGCGACCAGCAGGCCGCCGACCAGGGCGATGATCAGCAGCGCGTACTTCGGGAAGAGGCGCCAGCGCGGCGTCATTCGACGATCCGGTCGGAGCGCAGCCGCGTTGGCCGGGCACCTTTGCCCGACCTCTCTTCGGCCGCGTGGAATATCTCCCGAACTGTCATCCGGTCATCCGGTCCCTGCGCCCGCGCCTGGACAGAGGGATGGTAGACGAGCGGCTCGGTGCGCGGCCGATCAGTCCGAAGAAGGCCGGGTGTTCACGTCAGACAGCGCGCCGATCCCGGCAAGATCCGTCGCGCAGCGCGCCGCGTCGAAGAACTGCAAGCTGCGCCAACCCGCACGTCTCGCGGCTTGGATGTTGGCGGCGACGTCGTCGATCAGCAGCAGCTCCGCCGGCGCCGCGCCGAAGGCCTCGGCCGCGTGCGCGAACATCGCCGCCTCGGGCTTGATCAGGCCCACGCGCGACGAGAACACGCCGCGCTCGAAGCAGCCGAACACGTCGTGGCGGGCCTCGAGGTGCTCGACGTACGGCAGCGGCATATTCGAGAGGAAGTAGAGCGGCTGCCCCGCGGCATGAGCCGACCGACGAGGTCGACCGTGCCGGGCAGCGGCTGAAGCTCGTCGGGTATCGCATCGATCAGGCGACGTGCCTCGGCCGCGTCGAGCCCCATGCGGTCGGCGATCCGGGCGGCCAACGTGGCCACTTCGAGGCGGCCGCGGTCGAACTCGCCCCAGTCGCCGCCGAAACCCTCGAAGAAATCGGCGGCGAAGGCGCGAGCCGCCTCGGGCGTCGATGCATGCGCCGGCATCAGGCGCGGCAGGAACTCGTCGGGACGCCAGCGGAAGACGACGCCGCCGAGATCGAAGACGAGCTTCGGACGCGGCGCCGGCGAAGTCGGGCCGCTCATCACCCGGGTTCAGAAGCGCGCAGTCGCCGCAGCAGACCGGCGGTCGACGCGTCGACATCGCCTGCGGGTGGCGCCGCACCCGGCTGCAGCAGCGGCAGCAGCCTGGCGCTCAAGGCCTTGCCGAGCTCGACACCCCACTGGTCGAAGCTGTCGATGTGCCAGACCGCGCCGCTGGTGAAGACCCGATGCTCGTAGAGCGCGATCAGCGCTCCGAGCGAACGCGGCGTCAGGGCATCGAGCAGCAAGGTCGTACTCGGGCGGTTGCCCGGAAAGGTGCGGTGGAGCGCCAGCGTTTCGGGTGACATCGTCGACGACGCCGTCGGCGCCTTCTCGGCGAGCGCCTCGGCGCTGCTCTTGCCGAGCATCAGCGCCTGCGACTGCGCCAGGCCGTTGGCCAGCAGCATGCGGTGCTGGCGCTCGAGCTGCTCGCCCAAGGCGCCCTGCCCGGCGGCGTGTCCGGGATCGCGGACCAGGATGAACTCGACCGGGATGGTGTCGGTGCCCTGGTGCAGCATCTGGAAGTAGGCGTGCTGCGCGTTGGTGCCGGGCTCGCCCCAGACCACCGGGCTGGTGCCGAACGGCAGGGCCTCGCCGGCTTCGTCGACGCGCTTGCCGTTGCTCTCCATCTCGAGCTGTTGCAGGTAGGCCGGCAGGCGCGCGAGACCCTGGTGGTAGGGGGCGACGCTGCGGCTGGTGTAGCCGTGGAAGTTGCGGTACCAGACGTCGAGAAGACCGAGCACGAGCGGCAGGTTCTTCGCCGGTGGCGCCGTCGCGAAGTGCCGGTCCATCGCGTGAGCCCCGTCGAGCAGCGCGCGAAAATTCGCGGCGCCGATGGCGATCGCGATCGGCAGGCCGATCGCCGACCACAGCGAATAGCGCCCGCCGACCCAGTCCCAGAAGCCGAAGGTGGTCGAGATGCCGAATTCGGCCGCGGCGGCGACGTTGGTGGTGGTGGCGGCGAAGTGGCGGGCGATGTCGCTGCCACCCTGGGCGAGGAACCAGGCACGCGCCGCGTGCGCGTTGGCGATCGTCTCCTGGGTCGTGAAGGTCTTGCTGGCGACGATGAAGAGCGTCTCGGCCGGCTTGACCTTTCGCAGCACCGCGGCGATGTCGTGGCCGTCGACGTTGGAGACGAAGTGCAGGCGCAGCGATGGGTGCGCGAACGCCGCCAGGGCTGGAACGACCATTTGCGGGCCGAGATCGCTGCCGCCGATGCCGATGTTGACGACGTCGCGGATGCCGCTCGCGGCGGTATCGCGGACCGCCTCGGCGTAGTCGAGCATGGCGTCGAGCACCGTGTGCACCTCGTCGCCGAACGGGGCCGTGCCGCGCGGCGCGCGCAGCGCGGTGTGCAGCACCGCCCGACCCTCGGTCGCGTTGACCACGCCACCGGCGAACATGGCGTCGCGCCGCGCGGCGACACCGGTCTCGCGGGCGAGATCGAGGAGGAAATGCAGCGTGGCGGTGTCGACGAGGTTCTTCGACAGGTCGGCGAAGACCTCCGGGGCCTCGAAGCCGAGGGCGTCGAAGCGGCCCGGGTCGCGGGCGAAGGCCTCGCGCAGGTCGAGGTCACGGCCGTGGGCCTCGTAGTGGCCGTCGAGGGCCGCCCAGGCCTCGGTGCGGTCGCAGCGCTGGGGTTTAGGTTCGGTGGCATTCATGCCACGAATGATCGCACCGCGGCAAGCGCCGGGCAGCGGATTTCCGACCTCCTTGACGACGGGTGTGCTGCGGACGCGGTTCGTCTGTGCGCCTCGGATCGGCACCTCATTCGATCATGCGGTCGGCCCGCCGCACTAGCGACGGCGGCACGACGATGCCGAGCGCGCGGGCGGTCTGCAGGTTGATCGTCAGGTCGAGCTTGGTCGGCCGCTCGATCGGCAGGTCGCCGGGACGGGTGCCCTTGAGGATGCGGTCGACATGAGCGGCACTGCGCCGCAGGAGGTCGCGAATGTCCGCTCCATAGGCGAGCAACAGTCCGTGGGTCCCGAAAGTCGTGAATTCACCCATCCACGGCAGGCGCAGCTTCAGCATCAGGTCGCCGAGCCGTCGCTGGTTGGAGAGGATCAGCGGCGTGTCGAGCGACAGGACCGCCTCGATCCGGTCGCGCCGCGCGGCGTTCAGGACGGGCTCCATGTCGGCCAGGCTGTGTACCTCGAGCACATGGATCTCCATCCCCAGGCGCCGAGCCGGCTCCTCGAGCAGGCCCGTCATCTCCGCGCGCGACACCTCGGCCGGGTTCAGCAGCAGGCCGATGCGCACGCTCGCCGGGGCGAGTTCCTTGATCAGCTCGAGCCGCTTCGGGCTGAGTTCCGGGTACGTGACCGTCAGGCCGGTGACGTTGCCCCCGGGCCGTGCCAGGCTGCCAGCCCAGCCCTCCTGGACCGGGTCGCTGCCGCCGACCGTGACGATTGGAAGGGTCGTGGAGGCCCTGCGCGCCGCCGCCAGCGGCCCCGGACCGCCGGCCACGATCACATCGACCTTCGCCCGCACGAGCTCGGCCGCCAGGCCGTCGAGCCGCTCCGGGCGGCCCTGTGCGTCGCGCCGCTCGAAGATCACATTACGCCCTTCGACGTAGCCGAGCGCGCGCATTCCCGACTCCAAGCTGTTTCCTTCATCGGCCGTCCCGCCGGCGCGGACCGCCTCGGCCCCCGTCACCCCCAGGAAGAGGATGCCGACCCGCGGCACGCCGGCTGGCACCTGCGCTGTCGTGCCCGTGGCGGTGCCGCCCAGCACCAGCGCGACCAGCAGCACGCGTCGGGTGGGCGTCATCGCGCGTCGTTGCCTTTCATGCCGCGATGATCGCACTCCGCGGGCGCGGCGTGCGGCTCGATTCAGCCGGCGACGACCGAGTAGCCGTGGTCGGCCAGGCCGAGGCTGACGGCCTGGCCGACCTGCCACGCCGCGCCGACATCGGCGGACGTCACGAAGACCGGACCGAGCGCGGTCTCGAAGGTGTATTCATGGACGTTGCCGAGGTAGGCGAACTTCTGCAGCGTCGCGGCCAGGCCGCCCTGCCCCGCGGGACGGATCTGCCAGGCCTCGGGCCGCACGGCGACGCGCACCGGTCCCGGCGTCAGCGCGGCCGAGCGCGGCAGCAGCAGCGGCCCAAGCTGGACCCGGCCGTCGGCGAGCGCGGTGGCCGCGAACAGCACCGCCTCACCCATGAAGCCGGCAACAAACTCGCTCTGCGGGCGCTCGTAGAGCTCACGCGGCGTGCCGGCCTGGGCGATGCGGCCGCGGTCCATGACGATGATCTGGTCGCTGACGGCCATGGCCTCGGCCTGGTCGTGGGTGACGTAGGCCACGGTCAGCCCGAGGCGCTGCTGCAGGCCACGGATCTCCTCGCGCATCGATCGACGCAGCCGGGCGTCGAGGTTGGACAGCGGCTCGTCGAAGAGCAGCACCGCCGGCTCGAGCACCAGCGCCCGGGCCAGGGCAACGCGCTGCTGCTGGCCACCGGAGAGCTCGCTCGTCATCCTTCGGTCCATGCCGACCAGCCCGACCGATGCCATCGCTGCCTGCGCCCGCTCTCGTGCCTCGGCGCGCGGCACGCCCGCCACGGCCAGGCCGTAGCCGACGTTGGCGAGCACGTCCATGTGCGGGAAGAGCGCGTAGCTCTGGAACACCATGCTGACGTCTCGTTCGGAGGCCGACAGCTCGGTGACGTCGCGACCGGCGATGGCGATGCGCCCCGACGTCGGCGTCTCGAGGCCGGCGATCATCCGCAGCGTCGTCGTCTTGCCGCAGCCGCTCGGGCCGAGGATCGTCGTCAGCGTTCCCTTCGGCACGCTGAAGTCGATCGCGTCGACGGCCAGCGGCGATCCTGCGCCGTAGCGCTTGGAAACCGCTCGGAACTCGATGCCGGCGTCGCTCATGGCTCGATTCCCGCCTCGCTCCTGCCTCGTGCTCGCGTCGTCATGGTTCGCCTGCGTCGTTCATAGTTCGCTGCTCATGTCGTTCATCGATCCCTGCTTGCATCGTTCATCGCCGTGCCCTCAGGCCCTTGGCGCGACCGCAAGGCGCGGGGCGGCACCCCGCCGCCCGAGCTTGCGCTCGCCGACCAGCCACTGGATCGCCGCGACCGCGAGCGACATCAGCACGATCAGCACCGTGCAGTACGCCAGCGCGACGCCGTAGTCGCCGTTGCCGACGCGGCCGATGATGTAGGTGGTGGCGAGTTCGTTCTCCGCGGTGACGAGGAAGACCACCGCCGAGACCGTCGTCATCGAGCGCACGAAGCTGTAGACCAGCGCGGCGACGAGCGCGGGCTTGAGCAGCGGCAGGACCACCCGGCGCAACGTGGTGGCGGTGCTGGCGCGCAGCATCGTCGAGGCCTCGTCGAGCGAGCGGTCGATCTGCTGGAAGGCCGCGCTGCCGGCGCGAACGCCCACCGGCAGGTTCCGAAAGACGAAGCACAGCACGATGATGAGGCCGGTGCCGGTGAGCTCGAACGGCGGCACGTTGAAGGCGAGGATGTAGCTCACGCCCAGCACCGTGCCCGGAATCGCGAAGGCGACCAGGGCGCCGAACTCGAACACGCGCTGGCCGCGGAAAGTGGTGCGCGCCAGCAGCCAGGCCACCGCCAGGCCGAGCGCCGCACAGATCGGCGCGGCGATCGCCGAGAGCTTGAGTGTCGTGAAGAGCGAGTTCCAGGCGGTGCCGGCGAACACCAGGCCGCCGCCGACGTCGGCATTGCCGCGCTGCAGGTCGAAGGCGGTGACGAAGTGGCGCAGCGTCGGCGTGTAGTCGCGTCCCCAGGTCTGGACGAAACCGCCGACGATGGCAAAGCCGTAGACGACGAGCGTGAACGTCAGCCACGGCAGGACGATGCCGAGGAGGACGCGGCGCATGCCGTCGGGCAGCGCCATCGGCAGGCCGCTGTCGCCCTTGCCGGTGAGGGTGGCGAAGCTCGAACGGCCGAGCAGGCGGCGCTGTGCCCAGAACACCGCCAGGGCAAAGGCGCTGAGAATCAGCGCCAGGGAAGCCGCCCGGCCCTGGTCGTACTGGGCACCGACGATGGCGAAGAAGATGTCGGTCGACAGCACCGAGTATTGGCCGCCGACGACGATCGGGTTGCCGAAGTCGGCGATGCTCTCGATGAACCCGACGAGGAACGCGTTCGCCAGGCCGGGCTTGAGCAGCGGCAACGTGATGGTGCGAAACGTCGTCCGCCGGTTCGCGCGCAGGGTCTGCGCGGCCTCTTCCAGCGACGGACCGATGGCGGCGATGCCGCCGCGCACGATCATGAAGGCGATCGGTGTGAACGCGAACAGCTGGGCCAGCCAGAGGCCGAAGAGGCCGTAGAACCAGCGCGACGGGGTGATGCCGAAGGCGCTCTCGAGCATCTGGTTGACGAGGCCGGCGCGACCGAACAGCAGGATCAGGCCGAGCCCGACGACGAACGGCGGCGTGATGATCGGCAACAGCGCGAGCGCGTTCAGCGGTCGCTTGAGACGCGCGCCGCCGCGCTCGGCGACGAGCGCGATCATCGTGCCGAGCACTGTCGTTCCGATGGCCGTCAGCAGTGCGAGGAAGAGCGTGTTCCAGGCAACGCCGCAGCGCACGCCGCCGGCCACGCAGCCCAGGCCCCAGGTGCGCTCGTTGAAGATCCGCTGGGCGAGCGCGGCCAGGGAGAACTGCCCGGCATCGTCGACGAAAGCCCCCGCGAGCGCCCGGGTCACGGGCAAGGCGACGAAGAGCGCGAGCAGCGCGCTGCACAGCACGACCGTGCAGGCCGTGAAGACGTCGCCGCGGAACGCGCCCAGCCGGGCGACGCCCACGCCGAGCAGCGCCAGCAGCGCCAGCAGCGTCAGCGCGCCGCCGAGGCCCAGGCCTGCCTGCCCGTCCGCAAGCGCGCCGAACAGGCCCGAAAGGCTCTCGAACGACCAGCCCTTGGCGCCGACGGCAAAGCCCGAGATGAGGATTCCACCGGCACCGAGCAAGGCGCCGGCCGTCACCCCCGCGCCCTCGCGCCGGCCTCCGTGCAAGCGCGCCGCAATCGCGGCGAGCACGGGCCCGAGAGGCGCGATCCAGAGCCACCACCGGGCGTGGCGCACCGCCTGGACGACACCGCTGGCGGTGTCGGCGCCGCCGAAGATGCCCGGCCAGGCCTCCCACAGGCTCTTGTCGGGCTGGAAATACCACGGCAGCAGCACGAAGGCCGCGAGACCGACGGCGAGCCAGCCGTGCAACGCCGCGCGCCGATCGACGCGCTTCATCGCCGGCTCATCGTGGCGAGGCGCACACCGCCTTCATCGCCGGCTCAACGCGGCAGCGAGTTGACGTCCCTTTCCCACTTCGCGATCAGGCGGCGACGCTCGGCGCTGGAGCCGTACTTCGCGTAGTCGTAGTCGATGAAGCGGATCTTCTTGAAGTCCGGCACGCGCGGATCGACCGGCGTGGCCTTGTTCGACGGCAGCTGGTACTGCCGCGTCGCCGCGCCGAACTGCTGCGCCTGCGGCGTCAGCGCCCACTCGTAGAACTTCTTCGCCTGCTCGAGGTTGCGGGCGCCCTTGATGATGCTCATCGAGCCGATCTCGGCACCGGTGCCCTCCGAGGGCGTCACCGTCTCGACCGGAAAGCCCTGCAGCTTCTCGCCCGGGCCGTCATGGACGAAGCTGATCGAAACCGCGGTCTCGCCGCGCGCCACCGCCTTGATCGGTCCGGTTCCGGAGCGCGTGTACTGGCTGACGTTCTTGTGCAGCGCCTTGAGATAGTCGAAGGCCTTGTCCTCGCCCATCAGCTGCACCAGCGTGGCGACCATCGTGTAGGCGGTGCCGCTGGACGCCGGGTTCGCGACCTGGATCTCGCCCTTGTATTCGGGCTTGAGCAGGTCGGCCCAGCTCCTGGGCACCGCGAGCTTCTTCTTCGCGATCAGCTCGGTGTTGTAGCCGAAGCCGAGCGGCCCGGAGTAGATGCCGACGGTCTTGTAGCCCGACTGCTTCGCCTGCTGCTGCGCCCAGCCGTGGAGCTGCGGCAGCGAAGCCGACTTGTACTCGAGGGTCAGGTCGCTCTCGGCGGCCTGCAGGTGCGGGTCGCCGGTGCCGCCGAACCAGACGTCGGTCTTCGGATTCGCCTTCTCGGCGATCAGCTGGGCGAGCGCCTCGCCCGAACCCTTGAGCGACATGTTGACCTTGATGCCGGTCGACTTCGCGAACACCGTCTGGATCATGTTGCACCAGTCGGCCTGGACCGAGCAGATCACATTGACTTGTCCCTGCGCGGCAGCAACCCCGACGAACACGAGACCCGCCGTCGTCAATACGGCGCTGCGCACCTGTTTCATGCCCGTCATGTGTCCCTCTCCCCGTTGTCATCGGTGCCGAAGCTCGCTCGGGCCCGCGACGCGAGCGAAGCATCGTATCCTGTCCGCATGAACGCAAACAAGAAGCAAGAACCCGCGATGACGCAGCCCCCGGAAGCCCGGACGCGCCGGCATTTCTCGATGATCCGGGAGTTCCATCTGGCCGACTTCTTCACCCTCGGCAACGCCGCCTGCGGTGTCGGCACGGTGTTCATGGCCATGCTCTACATCAACAGCCATTCGACCGCGCATTTCCTCATGGCCGCCGCGCTGGCGCCGGCGGCCTTCATCTTCGACGTCCTCGACGGCAGGGTGGCGCGCTGGCGCAACACCTCGTCGGCACTCGGCCGCGAGCTCGATTCGCTCGCCGACGTGATCTCGTTCGGCGTGGCTCCGGCGACACTCGCCTTTGCGGCCGGCATGAACGGCGGCTGGGATGCGCTGATCCTGATCTATTTCGTCTGCTGCGGGGTCTCGCGCCTGGCACGCTACAACGTCACCGCCGAGTCGCTGTCCGAAGGCAGCAACAAGGTTGCCTACTTCGAAGGCACGCCGATTCCGACCAGCGTGGTGCTGACCGCCCTGCTCGCCTTCGCGGCGTGGCAGGGGCGGCTCGAAGCCGACCTCTACGGCGGCGCGTTCACGCTCGGGCCCTGGGAGCTGCACCCGCTGGTGCTGCTTTTCGCCCTCTCCGGGACGCTGATGATCAGCAAGACGCTGCGCATCCCGAAGCTCTGAGCTGGCGGCAACCCGGCTACCGCGTTGTCCGCAGCCGCGCTGCGGCGGGATCCCGCGGCGGCGACCGGATTACCGCGCGGTCCCGCGACTGAGGCGCTGCAGCACCTGGCCGGCCTGCATCTCCGCCTCGATGGAACGCTCCAGGGGCGTGCGCGAGAGGCCCGAACGGGCGTAGTGGAGGTTCTCGTAGAGCTCGGCGGTGGCCGGCGACGCACCGAGAATCGCTTCGAGCGCCGGCTGCGGCAGGTCGGCATCGAGCGCATCGCCGAGCTGGCGCACGAGGGCGCGATATTGCTCCGGATCGGGCGCGGTGGTGCTGCGCTCGATGCGCTCGAGCAGGCGCGCGAGGGCAATGACGTTTTCGAGGCGGGTCTTGACGGATTCGAGGTGCGGTTGGGTCATGAACTGCTTTCGGTGCCCTGGGGCCAGGGTTCTCTCTGACACCCAGTTTTGGGCGAGGAGGCCGACTTCAAGACGCTGCAACAGCGCCGCCCCCTTGCAATCCCGGCATTCCCAGGCTCCGCGGCCTCCCCGGCAACGCGGCGCCGTGGCGTTCAGAGCCGGCCGACGCAAGCCGGGGCACCGCAGCGGCAGGCGAGCTTGCCGGCGTGGTGGCTCGACCCGTAGTCGACGGTGATCTCCTCGCCAGGGGCGATCGGACGCAGCGCGTAGAACTCGACCCGACCACCGCGAATCGACAGGCGCGCGTTCGGTGCGCAGGAATGGTTGGTGTAGCGCATCGGGTCGGACGACTTCGCGAAGTCGATGGCGCGGCGCGGCGAGACCTCGACGATCATGATGCGCTCGTGCCGGGTCGCGCGAATGCGGGCGGTGTCGACGCTGATCGATTCGCCGCGGATCTCGCCGATCTTTCGTGCCGCGGTGATCGGCTCCGCGGCAAAGACGCCGAGTCCGTCGATTGCGCTCGCCTGCACCACGACCGCGAACTTCTGGTACGCCGGACGCGCAGCTGTCTCAGCCGTCGTCACGGAGCCCTCCGTCGCGCCGTGCCAGCGTGGCGGTGACGCGCCCGAAGGCGCTCTCGAGCTGCTCCCAGGCGGCGCCGTCGATCCCGGCCGGCGGCCCCACGCGCATGCCCGCCGCGGGAGTCAGCGCCGCGCCCTTGCGCGCGAAGACGATGCTGTTGACGCGGCCGCGGTCCTCGACGATGAGCGCCTCTCCATCGAAGCTGCGTCCGATGCGCCCTGCGCAGGCGGCGCAGTCCGGAGCGGCGCTGTGCAGGTTGGCCACCAGGACGCCCCCCGGCAGGAGCGTGTCCGCGCAGTCGTCGTAGAAACGCTGTCGGCCCAGCGCCACTGGCAGGCCCTGCGGCCCGAAGGCATCGAGCAGAACGACGTCGTAGCGATGCGCCGTGGTCTCCATGAAGGTCGCGGCGTCGGCCTCGATCACGTGGAAGCGGGGGCCCTCCGGCGGGACCCGGAATTCGTCGCGCAGCGCGATCACGTGCGGATTGATCTCGACGACGTCGATCGCGAGGTGCGGCAGGTGACGGAAGCAGAATTTGGCGAGCGAGCCGCCCCCCAGGCCGACCATGAGAATCCGTGCCGGTTCCGGGACGAACAGGAGGAAACCCATCATCGTGCGGGTGTAGGCCAGGTCGAGCACGTCCGGGTGCCGCAGCTGCATCCGGCTCTGCACGTCCTCGAGCGAGAAGTACAGCGACTTCGAGGCCAACTCCTCGCGCACGAACGGCAACGGCGCCGAAGCGGTGGCTCCCGCAGCGCCAGCTCCGCCCGACGCGAGGCCGACCCTCTCGAATTCGCCGCCACCGGCGACGGGGCCAGGGATCGGCCGGGCAGGCGTCATCGGGTGTGGTGCGTCGTCAGACCGGCGGAGGCACGCCGGGAACGCCGCTCGGCTCCTCGGGAAGCCCGGGGATGCCGGTGCCGTCGTCCGGTTCCACCGGCAGGGCATCGGGCTCGGGCTCGTCGGTCTGGGGAAGTCCGGGGAGGGTGGCCATCGCGGGCTCTCTTTCTCGGCAAAGACGCCAGTTTCGGCGATTGCCCGGCCTTGCAGTGGCTGGCGCGCGCAAAGGCGCGCTAGCTGCGGGGCTGCGGGGCCTGCTCGACCGTCGGCCGCGCCTGGGCGGCGGCCAGCCGTATCCGGAAGTCGTGTTCGGCGCTCGCGTCGGCCATGGAGGTCTCGTAGAAGACCCGCAGGCGGACGATCTCCTTGCGCACCTCCGGCCCGAACCCGGCGCGGCCGCCGCGATCGTCGCCCATCAGGGTCTCGAAGTACAGCTTGCACATGCGGCGGTCCGCCCAGACGTGGGCGAACTGGTTGACGATGCGCGGGAAGCGTTCGCAGAACAGCGTGGGGCGGGCGTACTCGGGCAGCAGTTCGAGCCACTTCAGCGTCGCCGGCATCAGCATGCGATCGCTCTCCACTTCCGGGCGGCGCAGCGCAGCCGGATCGCGGCGCTCGAGGAGGTCGGAATCGGTTCGCGCCGAAAATACTCCGGAGAGGCTTTCACGCAGCCGCCGCATCAGGTCAACGAACAAAGGCAGTCTCCAGGCACTGCCGCGACTGTATCAACCCCGGCGACCCCAGGTGTTGCGGGGCTTCACTCCGGATCCGAGGAATGGAAGACGCGGGGCGTCGTATCGGCAAAGCCCGAATCCTCGACCTCCCGCAGCAGCATGCTGCCGGCAATGCGCTCGGCTTCGGGGTACGTGGCCGCTTCCTCCGCCGTGAGCTGGAACATGGTCCGCTTGACGTCGCCGGTGCGCGGATCGCGATAGCGCCAGCGCCAGTACTCCACCTTTTTCATGATCTTTATGCTCCGCTCTCACGTGAAAGGTCGGATCACCCACCCGGCGGGCTTCCGGGCAGTGCCCCACTCAACGCAAATTCCTTGCGACGCGTTGACCCGAATTTGCGTTGCAAGACGCGCGCCAGTCCGGCGACCCGGTGCCGGAACCGCCTCCGGCGACGGATAGACTGATGGCGATGCGCGCCGAGCCACCCGACCGCACCTGCGTCCTGATCGTCGGCGGCGGCCCCTGCGGCCTGATGCTGGCCAACGAGCTCGGCCGGCGCGGCGTCGCTGCGGTGCTGGTAGATGCCAAGCCCGGCACCGCCTTCAACCCGCAGGCCAACGCCACCCAGGCGCGGACGATGGAGCACTTCCGGCGCCTCGGCTTCGCCGGGGAGATCCGTGCCCTCGGCCTGCCGCCGGACTTTCCGACCGACGTCGCCTACTTCACCCGCTACGCGCGGCACGAGCTGGCACGACTGCACCTGCCGTCGGCGCGACAGGCCCGGGCCGCCATCAGCGGCCTCGCCGGATCGTGGAGCGCGGCGGAACTGCCGCACCGGGTCTCGCAGAAGAAGGTTGAAGTCGTCCTGCGCCGCCACGCCGAGGCTTTGCCCGGCGTCGCGCTGCACTACGGCTGGCGCCTGCTGACCTTCATCGACGACGGCGACGCGGTGACGGCCGAGATCGAGCGCGTCGAGGACGGACGACGCGCGCGGATCACCGCCGCATGGCTGGTCGGTGCCGACGGCCCGCGCAGCACGGTGCGCCAGCAACTCGGCTGGCGCTATCGCGGCGAGACCGGCGTCCAGCGCGACTTCATGGGCGGCCGGATGTACGCGGTCTACGCCCGTTGTCCGGCGTTCTACGACGTCGTACCGCATCCGCCGGCCTGGATGAACGTCAGCTTCAACCGCGAACGACGGGCCTTCATGGCCGCCGTCGACGGTCGTGGCGAGTTCGCCTTCCACACGCAGTTGCGCGACCACGAAGACGAAGCCCGGCTCGGCGACGACGACGCCCGCGCGCTGTTCCAGGCCGCCGTGGGCCTCGAATTGCCGGTCGAGATCCTGTCGCGCGGCACCTGGACCGCCGGCCATTGCCTCGTCGCCGAGCGGTTCGCCGCCGGCCGTGTGTTCCTCGGCGGAGACGCGGCCCACCTCTTCACGCCAACCGGCGGCCTCGGCTACAACACCGCGATCGAGGATGCCGTGAACCTCGGCTGGAAGCTCGCCGCAGTGGCCCGCGGGCATGCCGGCCCGGCGCTGCTGGCGAGCTACGAGCGCGAGCGCCTGCCGCTGGCCGTGCGCAACACCGCCTACGCCAAGGGCTTCGCCGAATCGCTCGGCCGCTTCGAGCCCGCTGCCGAAATCGAGGACGAGTCCCCCGCCGGCGCGGCCGCGCGGGCGGCCGCCGGCGTGTACCTCGCGGCCCACGGGCGCGCCGAATTCGACATCCCCGGCATCACCTTCGGCGGTCGCTACGACGGCTCGACGGCCATCGTGGCCGACGGCAGCACCCCACCACCCGACGCCGCCAACCGCTACGAGCCGAGCGGCTGCCCCGGCGGCCGCGCACCCCACCTGTGGCTCGCCGACGGCGCCTCGCTCTACGACCGCTTCGGCTTCGAATGGACGCTGCTGCGCCTGGGAAACGGCGCGCCGGACGCGCAGCCGTTCAGTGCCGCGGCCACGCGTCGAGGCATCCCGCTGACGCTGCTGGACCTGCCCGACCCCGCGGCGCGCGAGCTGTACGGCGCTGCACTGGCGCTGATCCGCCCGGACCAGATCGTGGCCTGGCGCGGCGACGATGCGCGAGAGGCGGCCAGCGTCATGGCCGCGGTGTGCGCCAACGACGAGCCCTGACACCGTTGCCGGCGGCGCGGCGGGATCACGCGCGGCGTCGGCGCGGTGCGCCGCTTCAACCGCGCAGCAGCGCCTCGATCGTCTCCTGCACGGCCAGCGCCTCTGCGAACCCCGGCAGGCCATGCGGCCGGCCTTCGACGAGGTCCGCCCACTGATCGAGCTGCTTCACCTGCGTGGCCGCACGCAGGTCACCGGTCGGCCCGACCGGCTGCCAGGCGACGCCCGCTCTACGCTGCTGGATGACGCTGAACCATTCGCGCAGTTCGATCTCGCCGGCGGCGGCTTCCCAGCGCATGCGGTTGCGATCGGCCACCGCCACGGCGGGATCGACACGGCCATCGATCCGCACCTCGACGGGGCCGGCGTGCAACCGGGCGCGCAACGCAGTCTCGGCGCCAAGGCCGTCGGCCGGACGGTCGGCCTGCGCGTCGAGGACACGGGCCCGGCCCAGCACGCGCTGCAACACGAAAACGAAATGCGACAGCACCTCGCGCGTGAAACCGCCTTCGATGCGCTCCGACAGCCAGGGTCCGGCGGCCGCCTGCCAGGGCCGCGGCCACGCCGCGAAGGCGAGTTCGACCTCGATGCGGGCGAGTTCGCCGAGCGGCCGCTCGACGCCGCCGAAGGCGTTTACCAGCGCGGCCAGCCCCGGCGAGGAAGCGAGCGAGAAATTGACCGCCGCCCGGCAGCCGTCGCCCTCGATGCGCGCGATGGTGCGGCGGGCGGCGTCGAAGTCGACGGTCAGCGGCTTCTCGCACAGCACGGCCAGGCCGGCATCGAGCGCGGCCTCCGTCAGCGCCAGGTGCGCCGCCGGCGGCGTCGCGATGTAGAGGCTGTGCAGACCGGGAGTCCGGACCACCGCATCAGCGCTCCCTGCCACGCGCAGTTTCGGGTGGCGCTGGCGCGCCCGCGCGATGGCAGTCGCATCGGCGTCCCAGCCGACGACGGCATCGAGCCGCGGGTGGGGATCGAGGCGCTCGAGCATCCGCAGGCCCATGACGCCGAGACCGACGATGCCTACATGCAGGGGGTCGGACATGCGAGCTCCTTGAGGATTGCAGAGGGCGGCGTGATCGGGAAACCGTCGTCCTGGGGGCGACTGCTTCGGCGGCGGCTTCGGGACTACGGCTCGGCGCGTGCCAGCAGCATGCGGGCACGCTCGAGCACCGGACGATCGACCATCCGACCCTCGAACTGCACGGCGCCGGCGCCGCCTTCGGCGGCGGCCAGGACCCCGTGCGCCCACTCGATCTCGGCGGGATCCGGACGCAGCGCCGAGTGCACCACCGCGACCTGGCGCGGATGGATGCACAGCTTGGCGCCGAAGCCGTGGGCGCGGGCGCGGGCCATGTCGGCGCGCACCGCAGCGGCGTCGTCGATCGCCGTGGTCACGCCCGCCACCGGCGGTGCCAGTCCCGCCGCGCGCGACGCCAGCGCGAGGTGGCTGGCCGCGGGGTCGAAGCCGGCCGGATCTCCGGAAAGCCCGAGATCGAGCGCGAAGTCGAGCGTGCCGAAGACCAGGCGGCTGACGCCCGGCGCCCCTGCGAGCTCGACCGCGTTCAGCACCCCGCGCGCGGACTCGATCAGCGCCAGGATCTCGATACCCGGCCGGCGGCTGCGCACGCGGGCGACCGTCACCGCCCGCTCGGCCTTCGGCAGCAGCAGCGCGCGCAGGCCCGAGCCCTGCAGGACCGTCATGTCGGCGTCGTACCACTCGGTCGTGTCGTCGTTGATGCGCACCACCAGGCGCTCCAGCTCGGCCGCGTCGGCGCCGGCAATGCGCGCGCCGACAGCGGCGCGGGCGGTCTCCTTGGCATCGGGCGAGACCGCATCCTCGAGGTCGAGGATGACGCGGTCCGCGCCCGAGGCCAGGGCCTTGTCGAAGCGGTCCGGGCGGTCGCCCGGGACGAACAGGTAGCTGCGGGGAAACGTCACGATCGATCCTTGGTTCAGGGGTGAGGCGACGCGGCGCGTCGTTGCTCGTCGACGGCGGTTGCCGGCAGGACCGCTCAGCGCAGGTGCGCGCTCGCGTCCATCGTCAGCCAGCCCTCGTGGTCCGATGCCCAGAGTCGCACCGACCCGCCGGCTTCCGTCGGCGCGCCCTGCACGTGCATCGGCGCGCCGTCGAAGGTCGGCCGCAGGGCCTTGAAGCTGAAGGTCGCGAGTTCCGCCTCGGGGCGCTCGCGCCGCAGCAGGTCCAGCAGCAGCGTGGCGATCAGCGGCCCGTGGACGACGAGGCCGGGGTAGCCCTCGACCTCCGTCACATAACGTCGATCGTAATGGATGCGATGGCCGTTGAACGTCAGTGCCGAATAGCGGAACAACAGCACCGGGTCGGGCTCGAGTCGGCGCCGCCAGACCGCGCCTTCGGGCGCCGGGTGCGGCGGCGGCACGACGTCGCCCGGGCGCTGGGCGTCGCGGTAGACGATGTCGTGGTACTCGACCAGAGCGGCGTCGGCGGCATCGTTGCAGCGCACCTCGTGGCGCACCTTGACGAAGACGAGCCGGCCGCTGCGGCCCTCCTTCGAGGTGACGTCGGCGATGGTCGAGGTGCGCTCGACGCGGTCGCCGATGCGGATCGGGCCGCGGAACTCGAACTGGCTGCCGGCCCACATGCGCCGCGGCAGCGCCACCGGCGGCAGGAAACCCCCGCGGCGCGGATGGCCGTCGGCGCCGATCTCCGACTGGCGGTGCAACGGCAGGAAGTAGAGCCAGTGCCAGAGCGGCGGCAGCACGCTACCGGGCTCGAACGCTACCGGCGGGTGGTCGAGCGTGGCATTGAGCGCGACGGCCGGCGTCGGCGAGACCCGATCGCGCACGGTCTCGCTGCGCCCGATCCAGGCGCGCAGGTCGGGCTCGGCTTGGGCTGCGGCGGCTGATACGGGATTCATCGATCGCCTCACACCGACGCCAGCTCGCGCGTCAACTGCCCGGCGGGCACGGCCTTGCAGCCGCTGACGTTCTGCCCCGCCCAGAGTGGCGAGAAGTCGCCGCTGCCCGCAGCCTCGGCGCGGGCCCGCAACGGCGCGATCGCCGCGGTCGCCAGCGGGAACGCCGGTGGCGCCGAGCCCATCGGGCCGAGCTCGCGCATCAGGCGGTTGACGATGCTCCGCGCCGGGCGGCCGGTGAAGAGGTTCGTCAACGCGGTGCGGCTCGCCGCCTCGCTGGCCAGCGCGCGCCGGTGCACCGCGCTCGTCGTCGCCTCCGGGCACAGCAGATAAGCGGTGCCGACCTGGACGCCGGCCGCACCGAGCGCGAGCGCCGCAGCGACGCCACGGGCATCGGCGATGCCGCCGGCAGCGATGACCGGCACGCGCACCGCGGCCACCACCTGCGGCAGCAGCGCGAAGGTGCCGATCTGCGTGGCGACGTCGTCGCCCAGGAACATGCCGCGATGGCCGCCGGCCTCCACGCCCTGAGCAATGACCGCGTCCACGCCTCGCGCCTCGAGCCAGCGAGCCTCTTCGACCGTCGTCGCCGAAGCGATCACCGTCGAACCCCAGGCGCGCACACGCTCCAGAAGGTCGGGCGCCGGCAGGCCGAAATGAAAGCTGACGATCGCCGGCGGCTCGGCCTCGAGCACGTCGGCGACGGCGGCGCTGAACGGGGCGCGTCCAGACCCTGGGGTCACATCCTCAATGTCGAGGCCGAGTTCCGCGTAGTACGGCTGCAGCGCGGCGCGCCAGACCTCCTCTCGCCTCGGATCCGGCTGCGTCGCCTCATGGCAGAAGAAGTTGACGTTGAACGGCTTGGTCGTGCCGGCGCGAATGGCGGCGAGTTCCCGGCCGAGCGTCTCGGGCGCGAGGAGCGCGCACGGCAGCGAGCCGAGGCCGCCGGCTTCGCAGACGGCGACCGCGAGCGCACCCAGCTGGACCCCGGCCATCGGCGCCTGGACGATCGGCAGTTCGATGCCGAAGAGCGCTTGCAGGGTCTGCATCGGTGCGCCTGCCGCAATCGCCCGGAGACTATCCGGCGAGGTCTTCCAGGCGGATGCCGGCGACGCGCAGCATCGCGTCGAAGACCGGCTGGTAGGGCCGGCTGTGGCCCTTCTGCATCGGCTTCCTCTGCGCCGGGATCGCGCGCAGCACCGCTTCGGGAATCGGCACGTTCGGGCCGGGCATCGCTGCGGCGGCGACCTGGACCTCGCAGGCGCGCTGCAGCGACCAGCTCTCGATGAAGGTTTCAGGCACGCTGGCGCCGACGACCAGCAGGCCGTGGTTCCGCAGGATCAGCACATCCTTCTCGCCGAGGCTCGCCACCAGACGCTGCTGCTCGGCGACATCGGTGGTGATGCCCTCGAAGTCGTGGTAGGCCACCCGGCCCCAGAACTGCGCCGCGTAGAAGTTGTCGTAGGTCAGGCCCTGCTGCTTGCTGGCGACGGCGATGCCGGCGGTGGTGTGGGTATGGACGATGCAGTGGGCGTCGTGACGGTTCGCGTGGATCGCCGAATGGATGACGAAGCCGGCCGGGTTGATCGGGTAGGCCGATTCGCCGATCACGTTGCCGGCGAGGTCGATCTTCACCAGGTTGCGTGCCGTCACCTCGGTGTAGTGCAGCCCGTAGGGATTGATCAGGAATTGCGGCTCGTCGCCCGGCACGCGCAACGTGATGTGGTTGAAGATCATCTCGGCCCAGCCGAGGTGCGCGAACAGGCGGTAGCAGGCGGCGAGCTCCAGCCGCAGCGCCCATTCCTCGGCGCCGATGCCTGCGGGCCGGGCAACTTGCGGCAATTCACGGATGGGTGCGTTCATGGCAGTTTCCTTTCGGCGATTCGACCGGTTGTAGGGCAAGTATCGGTCGTGGCCTCGGCCGTGCCACGCTCGTGGGTAAGGTACCGGCCTTCAGGCAACCGTCATCACGGCCGCGGTGCAGCCGACCGAGAAGATCGGGATCGGAGCGTAGAAACGGACGCTGCCCTGGCCGCGTGCCGCGGCGGCGACGGCGATGAAGGTGCGGATCTCGAAGCCGCCCTGGCCAGCCTCTCGGTACGTTGCTTCGTCGCTGTACGACAGCAGGGCCTCGCGGTCGTTGCGCGACCAGCGCTCGAGGAACTCGCGGTCCCAAGGCTCGTTCACCTTGCCGGAATCCGGCGTCGCCGGCCAGTGCGAGATGCCACCGGTGCCGACCAGCGCGATCCGCTCCGGGACGCCGTCGAAGGCCTCGCGCAGCGCCTCGCCGAAGGCCCAGGCGCGCGCCAGCGGCGTCAGCGGCGGGCCCTGGCAGTTGATGTTCACGGGGATCACCGGCAGGTCCCAGGCCGGCGTCAGGAAGTGCAGCGGCACCATCAGGCCGTGGTCGA